>NZ_JAXCFU010000003.1:378588-520166 GCF_055362685.1 Micromonospora sp. SYSU B005
GTGTTCAACCGGCACCTCGTCGGCCCGATCCCGGTGGTCCCCGAGTACCGCCCGCCGGAGCGGGCGGGCTGACCGGCGCCGGGCGGGCGCGCCCGCCCGGCGCCGGTCAGCCCGGAGTGAGGACGCAGAACTCGTTGCCCTCCGGGTCGACCAGCACCCGCCACGGGATGTCAGCCCCGCCCAGGTCCGCGTCGGTCGCGCCGAGGGACCGCAGGTGGGCGGTCTCGGCGTCCAGGTCGTCCGACGGGTACGGGCGGACGTCGAGGTGGACACGGTTCCACCCGGTCTTCGCGTCGGCGGTGCGGGCGAACCGCAGGTACGGCCCGACGCCCTTCGCGGAGCGCAGCACCGCCTGCCGGTCGGTCACCTCGTGCACGGTCCAGTCGGTGGCCCGGCCCCAGAAGGCGGCCATGGCACGCGGGTCGGCGCAGTCGGCCACCACCTCGGCGATCGGCCCGGTGTCCGCGTGCCGCGGGTTCGGCTCCCGTACGCAGAACTCGTTGCCCTCCGGGTCCGCCAGGACCGTCCACGGCACGTCGCCCTGGCCCACGTCGGCGGGGGTGGCGCCGAGCGCGGTCAGGCGCGCGACCAGCTCCGCGTGGTGCGCGGCCGAGGTGGTCGCGAGGTCGACGTGGACGCGGTTCTTCGCCGTCTTCGGCTCGGTGGAGACGACGAGGTCGATGTAGAGGGCGCGGGGGTCCGGGTAGGTGAGGTCCTCGGGTTCGAGGTTCGTCACGCCGGGGGCCTCGCTGGAGATCCCCCAGCCGAGTACCTTCGCCCAGAAATCGCCGAGCGCCACCTCGTCGTGGGCCTTCATGTTGATCTGTACGAACCGGGTTGCCATGGCGGCGATGGTAGGTGCCGCGCCGGGTCGCCGTGGTCCCGGCAGGTGATCAGGAATCGAGAAGCGCGCCGTCACCGCCGCGCCATAGCGTTGTCATCGGGCGGTCGGCACCACGCGGACCGCGAGTCACGAGGGGGGATCGAGATGTCCGACGGGTTCAGCGCCGAGGAACGCGCCGCGATGAAGGAGCGCGCGGCCGAGCTGCGCGCCGAGGGCAAGAAGGGCGCGAAGAAGGCCGACGACCTCCAGGCGGTGCTCGACCGGATCGCGCAGATGGCGCCGGAGGACCGGAAGCTGGCCGAGCGCGTGCACGCCACGATCACCGCCGCCGCGCCGGACCTGTCGGCGAAGACCTGGTACGGCATGCCCGCGTACGCGAACGCCGCCGGCAAGATCGTCGTGTTCTTCCAGGACGCGGGGAAGTTCAAGTACCGCTACTCGACAGTGGGCTTCCAGGAGGCGGCGAACCTCGACGACGGCGACATGTGGCCGGCGTCGTTCGCGCTGGTGCGGTGGAGCCCGGAGGTGGAGAAGAAGCTCACCGAGCTGGTGCGTACCGCCGTGTCCTGATCGTGCCGGCGGCGCGGCCAGGCGGGCGCGGCCGGCGACGTCAGCGCTGCCAGGAGTCGAGGCCGCGGACCGCGGCCCGGGCGATGTCGTCGGCCAGGCCGGGGTCGGTGCTGGTGCCCTCCCAGCCCTGGTCGTGCACGACAGTCACCGCGTCGGCGACCCGGATCACGAGGATCTGGCTGGTGCTCCGGCCCTGGGCCGGGCTGCCGTCCAGGCCGGTAGCGGGCCGGCTCACCGTGACCAGCAGGGCCTCGTCCCCGGTCCCGGCCATCGGCCGGGACACGACGGTGACGGTGCCGCCCGAGGCCTGGAACGACCGGCAGTCCGCCACCGCCCCGCGCACCCGGCGCAGGTAGTCGGCGGCGCCGGTGCCCTCGAACGCGAAGACGGTCTGGTGCAGCGTGCCGTAGGGGACGTTCTCCGGCGGGTCCTTCGGCTGCTTGTAGGTGCTCATCATCGCGGCGCTCGCGGTGACCGACCGACCGCCGCTGCGGAACTCCTTGTCGCACAGCTCGGGCAGCGCGTCGGCGACGTCGGTCGGCTGGGCGGCGGTCTTGCGCAGTTCCGGCGGCAGGTCGACGAAGGCGGACGTCGGGATCGTCACGGGCCCGCCGGACGACTGCGACGTCTCCGGCGTCGCGGGGGTGGTCGCCGAGGTCGCACTCGTGCCAGCGGCGCCGCCGTCGTTCCCACCGCCGTCGTTCCCACCGCCGTCGCCGCACGCGCCGGTCAGCAGCGCGGTGACGAGCAAAGGTACGCCAAGCATTCGCCTACGGCGACTCGGTGTCCTCATGTCGACCTCCGTCCCGTGCCCGTCCCGACGACGTTCCCGATGCCACGCCGCCCGAAACGGCGCGCCCGTCCCTGCTCATCCAACTGCCGGGCACCCCGCCTCGTTCCGGCGCGCCGCCTCTTGACATGTCGTTAGGCACCTGACAATGTTGTCAGGTGCCTAACGACATGAACGCCTACGAGCTGGACGCTCCGGGCGTCTGGGCGAAGAAGTACTTCCTCGCCAGCCGGGCCCTCATGGAGTCCGTGCTGCGCCCCTACGATCTCGGGAACACCCAGTGGTACGTGTTGTACCGGCTGAGTGAGGGCCGGCCGGTCGGCCAGCGCACCCTCACCCGCGAACTCGAGGTCGAACGGGCGACCCTCAGCGCGGTCATCGCAGCGCTCGTCCGCAAAGGCCTGATCGAACAGGTACCCGACCCGGACGACCAGCGTCAGAAGCAGCTGCACATCACGCCGGCCGGCGTGAACCTGTGGCACTCGCTCCCCGATCCGATGGCGTTGATCGCGGAAGTCGCCTTCGGCGGAGTCGACCCCGCGGACATCGAGACCATGAATCGCGTCCTCAGCGGCGCGACCAGACGACTCATCGACTACCGGAAGGAGCACGGATCATGACCGTTCTCGTGACCGGCGGAACGGGCCTCGTCGGCTCCCGCCTGCTCGGGCGACTCACCGCGGCGGGTGTCGAGTGCCGCGCCCTCGTCCGTCCCGGAAAAGTAGCGCCCGAAGGCGTACGGCGCGTCGAGGGTGACGTCCTCAGCCCCGAATCCCTGCCGGCAGCCGTGGAAGCCGTCACCGCTGTCATCCACCTGGCCGCTGTCTTCCGCACCCGCGACGACGACCAGATCTGGGCCGTCAACCGGGACGGCACCCGCAATCTCATCGCCGCCGTTGAGAAGCACGCGCCGAAGGCCCGGTTCCTGCTGGCCAGCACCTCCAACGTCTACGGTGCCGAGAGCACGCACCCCGGGCGTGAGGACGACCCCGTCGCGCCGACGCTCGCCTACCCCGCCAGCAAGATCGAAGCCGAGCAGCTGCTTCGCGCCAGCGGGCTCACCTGGGGCATCCTGCGGCTTCCCTTCATCTACGGAGACCGGGACGGGCACCTCAAATCGTTGCCCGAACTCGCGGCCGGCATGGGGTGGCACCCGGCACAGAGACTGAGCGTCTGCCACCACGCCGACATCGCCACGGCGTTCGCACTGGCCCTCACGGGCGCCTTCGACAACCGCACCGTCAACATCGCCGACGAGTCGCCACTGAGCATCTACGAGATGTCCCAGCTCGTCGGCTACTCCTACGGCTCCTCCGCCGAACCGCTCAGTCAGCCGTGGCGGGGGCAGATGGACATCAGCCTCGCCCGCAGCCTCGGCTTCACACCGACGATCAGCACCATCTACGAGGCTGTCCGCAGCGGCGCGCTCTGACCCGGCGCCAGCATCAACAAAGGATCGTTTGCGCAAACGCGTGTTTGCGATAGCGTGAGGCCATGCGCTCCGATCCGGACCTCGATCTCGCCTTCGCCGCCCTCGGCGACCCGGTCCGCCGCGCCCTGCTGACCCGCCTCGCCCGGGGTGAGGCCACAGTGGGCGAGCTGGGTGAGCCGTTCGACCTGACGCCGCAGGCCATCTCCCACCACGTCGGCGTGCTGCGCCGGTGCGGCCTGGTCGAGCAGCGACGAGAGGGCACGCGGCGGCCGTGCCGGCTGCGCGTCGACCGGCTCGCCCGGCTGAGTACGTGGATCGACGAGCAGCGGCGCGCCTGGGACGACCGTCTCGAGGCGCTGGAGACGCACCTATCCGATCCGGAGGCGACCCGTTTAGGGCCCGTACCGAACGGCACGGCGACGAGCTGATCGCGCGGCGCCACCTGCCCGCCCTGCCGGACCGGGTGTGGGAGGCCTTCACCTCACCGTCCGGCATCGCCGCGTTCTGGGGCGGCTCGCACGCCACGGTGCCGGCGGCGACGGTGACTGTCGACCTGCGACCGGGCGGCGAGTTCGCGCTCGACACCCGCGCCCCGGACGGCCGGACCGGGCGCCTGCGGTTCGTCTACGTGAGCGTCGATGAGCCGCGTGAGCTGGTGTTCGACGAGCCGGTCACCGGCCTGCGCACCACCGTCACGCTGCGGCCCGCCGGGCACGGCACCGACCTCACCGTGCACCAGCGCAAGCTCCCGCCCGAGTTGCGCACCGACCAGGCAGCCGACGGGCTCGCCTCGATCCTCGACGCCCTCGCCGCCCACCTCCGACACCACGACGATGGAGACACCAGTGACCCGAGCAACCCAGCGTGACCTGGTCGCCGAATACTTCGACGGCTTCCGGGCGAGCGACCACGAACGCATCCTCGCCACGCTCACCGACGACGTCGAGTGGGTCATCCACGGCCACCGCACCACCCGGGGCCGGGCGGAGTTCGACGGCGAGATCGAGAACCCGGCGTTCACCGGCAGCCCGCAGCTCGACATCGAACGCGTGCACGAGGACGGGCCGGTCGTCGTGGTGACCGGCGAGGGCCGGGGCGTCAGCGTCGAGCACGGGCCGTTCCGGTTCGCCTTCAACGACCTGTTCACGTTCCGGGACGGGCTGATCGCCCGCGTCGACTCCTACGTCGTCCCGCTGCCTGGCGCGTGAGCACCGCCCGACGCCCCGGTGAAGGCCCGGCGGTACGCCGACGGCGAGGTCCGCATCGCGGCGGCGAAGTGGTGCCGGAACGTCACCGCCGTCTCGAACCCCACCGCCGCGGCGACCTCCTCGATCGGCGCGGTGGTCGTCTCCAGCAACGGCAGGCTGGCCTGGACGCGCCGGTCGATCAGCCAGCGGATCGGGCTGGTGCCGGTGGCCCGCGCGAAGTGCCGCAGGTAGGTACGGGCCGACATGTGCGCCCGCCGCGCCAGCCGGTCGACGGTGATCGGGGTGTTCAGGTTCGCCAGCGCCCAGGACATGCTCGCGGCGAGCCGGTCGTCCTCCGGGTCGCCGGGCACCGGCGCCTCGATGAACTGCGCCTGGCCGCCCTCGCGGTGCGGCGGTACGACCAGCCGGCGGGCGACCGCGTTGGCGATCGTCGGGCCGTGGTCGCGGCGTACCAGGTGGACGCAGAGGTCCAGACCGGCAGCGCTGCCGGCTCCGGTGAGGATGTCCCCGTCGTCGACGTAGAGCACGTCCGGGTCGACGCGTACCGCCGGGTGGCGCCGGGCGAGCAGGTCGGCGTACCGCCAGTGGGTGGTGGCGCGGCGGCCGTCGAGCAGTCCCGCGCCGGCCAGGGCGAACGCGCCCGAGCAGATCGAGACGATCCGGGCGCCGCGCCGGTGGGCCGCGCGGAGCGCGCCGGTGAGCGCCGGTGACGGGTCGGCGTGCACGTCGGCGACGCCGGGCACGATCAGCGTGCCGGCGGCGGCGAACGCGTCGAGGCCGTGGCCGGTGTGCAGGGTGGCGCCGCCGACCAGCCGTACCGCGCCGGGGGTCTCCGCGCAGACGGTCAGCTCGTACCAGGGCACGTCGAACTCCGGGCGGGGCAGGCCGAAGACCTCGGTGACGATGCCGGTCTCGAACACCGACATGCCCTGGTACGCCAACACCGACACGGTGGCGCGGTTCATGGCGGGATCTTAGCGACTGGCGTCGCCCGCGCCACTGGATCGGCCGGACGACGGCCACCACGATGAGTGCCATGTCGAACGTCCTGCGCATCCCCGCCGCCCGCCCCGCCGACGCCCTCGCCCACTTCGCGGCCCGGCTCTCGTTCGAGGCCGACGTCAGCGACGTGCACGCCGACCTGGAGGCGGGCGTACCGGGCCTGGTCGTGGTCGACTCGCGCTCCCTTCCGGCATGGCGGCAGGGGCACATCCCCGGCGCCGTGCACCTGCCCACCGCGGAGATCGCCGCCCGGGCGGGCGAGCTGGTCCCGCCGGGCGCCACTGTGGTCACCTACTGCTGGGGGCCGGGCTGCAACGGCGCCACCCGCGCGGCGCGGGAGTTCGCCCGGCTCGGCCGGCCGGTGAAGGAGATGATCGGCGGGTACGAGTACTGGGTGCGGGAGGGTTTCCCGGTGCGTACCGAGGCAGGGCTGGTCCGGCGGCCCGCCGACGACCTCACCGCGCCGGCCGGCGTCTCGTGTGGCTGCTGAGGCGTGTCGGTTCCGTACAAGACGGCAGGTGGTGGCCGTTCCTAGCATTGCCGCATGCGTGATCTCGTCTACACCGGATTCATGTCGCTCGACGGCGTCGTGGACTCCCCCGGCGGCGGCCCGGGCGAGGACCACCGCAGCGGCGGCTGGGTCGTCAAGGACATCGAGTTCCTGCCGGAGGCGTTCTCGCTCAAGGGTGAGGAGCTGGCACAGACCACGGCGCTGATGTTCGGGCGGCGCAGCTACGAGGCCTTCGCGCCGACCTGGCGCGACTCCGAGGACCACGCCGCCTACCGGGACCTGCCGAAGTACGTGGTGTCGTCCACCCTGCCCGACGACGCGCTGATCGACGGCTGGGGGCCGCTGACGATCCTTCGGAACACCGCCGACGTGGCCGCGCTCAAGCAGGGCGACGGCGGCGACATCTTCATCCACGGCAGCGCCGAACTCGCCCGCCGTCTCGCCGAGGCGGACCTGATCGACAGGTACCACCTGCTCGTCTTCCCGGTGCTGCTCGGCGCCGGCAAGGGCCTGTTCAGCCAGGCGGACCGGGACCGGCAGACGCTGCGTCTGCGCGACTCGGCCACCTACCCCAACGGCGTCGTCAAGCTCATCTACGACGTGACCCGCTGAGCCGGGTCCAGCGCGATCGCCCCACCGGCGCCCGCGCGCAGCTCACCGGCCGTCCGTCCGACGTACCGGCGCAGCGCGCGGGCCAGGTGCGGTTCGTCCACGTACCCGAAGGTGGTGACCGCGTCGGCGGGCGGGCCGCCCGCGGCCAGCAGCACCGCGGCCCGGCGCGCGCGGTCGATCTGCCGCACCGCGCCCCGGGTCAGCCCGGTCGCCGCCCGGAACCGGCGTTCGAGGGTACGCGGTGACGCCGGTGGACGGCCGCCGCGCAACGTCTCGGTGACCAGCGGGTCGCGGACCACCACACCGGCGCGGACCAGCCGCTCCACCAGGGCCTCGGCGTCGTCCGAACCGGGTGTCTCCCACCGGCCGCCGTCGAGCCGGAACGTGCGGCGGCCCACGTCGGGCAGCTCGGCGCCGCCGTCCACCAGCGCGGGCGTGGGTACGAGCCGCAGCGAGGTGCCCACCGCGAACTCGATGCCGACGAACGTGGCGCCCTCGGGCACCGGCGCGGTGCCGGTCGCGGTCTCGGGGCCGGACACGGCCGCGTAGGAGCGCCCGTCGCGCTGCCAGAACACCAGTCCCCAGCACGGCGTCGCCACCGAGGTCATCTCGTCGACCCGATCGCTGACGCAGGTCCACACGGTGTCGATCCAGGCCGAGTCGGACGCCCGCGTGGTGAACCGCAGCTCCACGGCAGGAGCATACGGCGGCGGCCCAGGTGGGGATCATTCGCTCACCGCCTCGCACGATCCTTCGCATTTCCGATAGGACGGTCGAGATACGGAGGTGGAATGGACCGGTTGGGTGAGCGTTGCGCGCAGTGTGCCGAATCGCTAGCGTCGCGGGATGACCGACGAGCCACCGGTACGGGTCGCGCTGCGGGTCAGTGACGTCACGGCGGCCTCGACGTTGTATCAGAGTTTCGGTTTCGTCCCGGTGGGCACGGTGCCTGGCGCTGATGGTGGTCTCGCCATGGCAATCCTCCGGCGGGGTCCGTTGCAGTTGCTGGTCGACGCGCTGGTCGGCATCCCGTTCCCGGACAGCGCCCGGGAACGTCAGACGAAGACCGGCCCGCGCGGGCTCGGCGTTGTCATCGGGCTCGAGGTCGACGACATCGACGAGGCGGCCCTGCGGTGTGAAGCTGCTGGCTGCGTCATCAGTGCCGGCCCGGCGAACGCACCATGGGGAGAAAGGTACGTCGAGTTCGAGGACCCGTTCGGCTATGCGTGGAAGTTCTTCCGGGTGACCGACTCGACGCACGACGGCTTGCAGTCTGTCCACGATCTGTGGTTCGGGCAGGCGGGCTCGTGATGCGCCCTCTTCCGAGCGGTACGAGCACCGTACCGCCGTCACCGCACTACCGGGCGGCGGACCCCTGCCCGTTCCGCTCGTCGTCGCGGGCGGGGTAGCCGAGGATCTCGGCGAGGTCACCGGCCGCCTTCGTGTACGCGGCGTAGATGTCGTCGTCGAAGTGGTTGCGCCAGTCGCCGGAGGCGCCCTTGCGGTAGTGGGAGATCCGCCCCGGGGTCTCCTTCGACTTCTTCATCTTGGTGAAGCTGTAGCGGGCCAGCAGCGCCTCCAGCTCGGCCGGCGGCAGCGTGATCCCGCAGTGCCGCATGAGCTGGTCGACCTCGTCGGCCTGCCGCTCGCCGGTCAGGTCCTCGTAGCGGAACAGCCGGAACGTCTCGTCGCTCGGCGCGACCGCCCAGGAGCGCATCTGCCCGAACTGCTTCTTGTCGCGCAGCCGGTCGATGACGTAGAGCATGCCCTCCTTCTTCGGCAGTTCCTGGAGGGCCTTGCGTGCCTGCGGGATGTCACCCATCGGGGCGTGCGAGTTGCGCAGCGAGAAGTAGCTGGAGACGACGACGTCGCGCGGGTCGCGGATCACGAAGAACGCGCGGTAACTGCCGGCCTTGGGCACCGCCTCGAACCGCTTGTGGGAGAGGAAGATCGCCAGGCCGATACGGCCGGCCGGCACCGGCGCGGTCGCCCCGCCGGCGTAGAAGCGCGGGTCGTAGGGCAGCATCCCGCAGTGGCGGTAGACGGCCGGGTCGCTGAACAACGCCTTGATCCACTGGCTGCCGGTCTTGCGGACGGTGCAGTGGAAGATGTTGTCGAACTCGCTGCGTGCCACCACCGGAACGGTGAGTCGCATGCGGGCGTTGCGCGCTTCCATCTGCGCCCGCCGGGCCTTGACGCGCAGAGAATTCGGCGAATTGTGCTTGGCGAATTCGACGGCCCGATTAATCATTTCCCAACCTCATCCGGACCCCGCGGAGCAGGGGCAGCACGAACACCTTTCCGCACGTCACGCAGGTGAAGTCCGCAGACTTCGCCTGCTCCGCCCCGCGCCCCGACGCGCCGCTAGGAATATCCCCGACGGTCCGATTAATGTCAATCCCGGTCAGCTGGGAGAACGCTGAAAATCTACAATTTCCATAGGAATTGCGGAATTGCGCGACGGGGCAGCAGCGCACGCTCGTGCACCGGCACAATGAGCGCCGTGCTCACCCCCACCCGCGATCTGCTGACCGCACTCGACCCGCTGACCCACCGTGACCGGGCGCGGCGCCTCGTGGCGTGGGCACGCACCGCGCCCGACCGTGCGCAGGTCTGCGCCGACCTGCGCCGGCGCGGCAGCTACGAGCGGCGTCTCGCGCTGCTCGCCGCGCTGGCCACCCGGGACACCGCGTCGGTTCTGGCCGCGACGTACGACCCGGAGCCCGCGATCGCCGCCACCGCGCTGACCGCCGCGGTGCGGGCCGGCGTGACGCCCGCCGACCTGACCGACCGGCCGGCGGAGGCGCGGCGGCGCATCTACCGGGTGCTGCGCCGCCGGCCGGTCCCGGCCGTCGCCGACGCACTGATCATCGGGGTACGCGAGCGGTTCGGTGATCACGAGGCCGCCGCGTTGCTGCCCGCCTGCGGCCCCGAGACGGTACGGACCTGGCTGCCCGACCTGGAACACGCGCTGAACCCGGAACGGCTGATGCGGACGCACTCCGACATCGTGCTGGCCCGCACCGGTGAACGGCTCGCCTCGGCACCGCCCGAGACGCGCGGGCGGCTCTGGGCGGAGGTCGCCGACGCGGTGCTGCACGGCGATCCGGCGCGGGCGCTGGACCTGCTCGACGCGTACGCGCCCGAGGAGTCGCTGCCCGGCCCGCTCGTCGCGTACGGGCGACTCGCCGCACACGACGCGCGCCGGGTCGTACGCCTGCTCGTCTCGCCCGCCCGCGTGGCCTGGCTGGCCCGGACCGCGCTGCCCCGGGCGCTGCTGCGCCGCCTCGCCGCGCTGCCCACGGACGAGTTGGTCCCGCTCGCCGCCCGGCTGCGGGAGCACGACCGGGCGCTCGCCGGTCTGCTACGCGCCGTCGCGCCGAGCCGCCGCGCCGAGCTGTACGACGGCGCGCTGGCCGACACCGACACCACCGCGCTGCTGCCCGGCACCGCGGTGATGGAGGTGCTCCCGGCGGCGGTACGGGCGCGCGAGGCGGCCCGGGTGCTGAGCCTGCCGACGGTCCACGAGCGGGAGGAGCAGGTGCGGTTCTGGAGCGCGTACCTGCCGTGGGCGCAGGCGTCCGCGTCGGCGAGCGCGGCGCTGCGCTCGGGCGACGCGGAGGAGCGCGCGGACGGCTGGCGGCTGCTGGTGGCGGCGGCGCGCCGCTCCCGCGAGCCGCGGACGGTGGCCCAGGTGGTGGTCCGGCTCGGCCGGCTGCGCAACGAACAGGACCCGGTACGCGCCGCAGCGCTCACCGCGCTGGCCACCGTGGCGCCACTGCTCACCGCCACGAGCGCGGCCGGACTGACCGGGCTCACCACCGACGCGGTGGACGCGCGGGACACCTCGGCGACCACCACCACCGCGTTGAGCCGGCTCGCCGTCGACGTCCTCACGCTCCACGTGGACGTGCCGGAGCTGGCCGAGTGGGCACTGCTCACGATCGACGCGGTGAGCAGTGACGCGAACGTGCCGATGCTGCGCCGCCTCGACACGGTGCTGCGGCACGGCCAGGAGACGGTGGTGTTCGACCGGCTGCGCGGCCGGATCGAGGCGGGCATGGCGCGCGGCCGGTACGGGCTGCTGTTCGCGCTCACCCACGCGCTCGGCCGGCGGGCCCGGCGGCTGCCGGAGCTACAGGACCTGCTGCGCCGGGCGATCGGGCCGGGCACCCTGCCCCCGGTGGCCCACACGGCGACCAGGCTCTGGCTCGCCGATCCGCGTACCCGCTCGCAGCGCGTCGCGGAGGTGCTCGACGTGGACGCGTCGGCGGTGGCACTGCACGAGGTGTGGACGATCGTCTGCACCTCCCGCACCGACCTGCTCGACCGGGTGCTGGACCGGCCCCCGCGCGGCCGGTTCGTGGAGCGCGGCCTGCGGTGGGTGCCCGGCACGGCCCCGTACGCCCAGCGGTGGCTCCCCCGCCACCAGGACCGGTTCGTCGCGCTGCAGGCCCGCGTCATCGCCGACTCCGGTCACCGGGTGTGGCAGCGGGCGGCGGCGATCCGGGCCGCCGCCGGGGCCGGCCCGGCCGGGCGCGAACTGGTGCTGCGCCACGTCGACGCGTCCGAGGTGCCGGTCGCCGAGGCGGCGCTGGGTGCGCTGGTCTGGACCGATCGGCCGGACGATGCGTTCCCGGTGCTGCTGCGGTACGCCGACGGCGACCGGGCACGTGTCGCGCTGTACGCCGCCGGACGGGCCGCCCGGTACGTTCCGCCGGCCCGCCTGACCGACCTGCTGGGCGGGGTGCTGACCGGCGCCGCGAAGGTCACCAGCCGCAAGGAGGCCGCACGGCTGCTGGCCCGCTACGCGCGGGTGGACGCGATGGCGGCGCTCGGCGAGGCGTACGCCGATCCGGGCACGCACCGCGACGTGCGCGCGGCGATCGTCTCCGCCGCCCGGCAGCGGCTGGGACCCGAGGCGACCTGGGCCGTGCTGCGCGCGGCGGTGCACGCCAGCCGGGAGGAGCGGCGCGCGGTGCTCGGCGCGTACCCGTCGGGGATCTCGGAGCGGCACCGCCGCAGCTACGCCGGCCTGGTCGTGGCGGCGTGCCGTGCCGACGACCGGGAGGTCCGCCGCGCCGCGTTCGACGCGCTCGGCGAGTGGTCGCAGTGGCTGACCGGCGTCACCGACCTGGTCGTGGACCGGCTCACCGACCCGGACGAGACGACGCCGAGCATCGGGGTGGCGAACCTGCTGCGAGCCGGTGGGGACGAGGCCTTCCGGGCCGCGCTGGAGCGGCTGGTCCAGCGGGACGCGGCCGACGACGACCCGGGCGGCCCGGTGACCGACCGGCCCGCCCGGCGGCGCGTCGAGTCGCTCGCCGAGGGCGCGGCCCTGTGGTCCGACAGCCGCCCCGCGGGCGCCGACCGTGCCGGGCTGGTCGAGGCCGCGCGGTGGCTCGCCGGCCGGGACGGCTTCCTGGGTACGGCCACCGGCCTGCTCGTCGACCTCGGGCGGCTCGACGACCTGGACGAGGTCGCCGCGCTCTGCGCGGACCGGCCCGTGGTCGCGGTCCGTACCGCGCAACGCGTCGCCGAGCGTCTGCTGACCATGCGGCGGCGGCCCGATCCGGCGGCGCTGGCCGGCACCGTGGCCCACCTCGCCGGGCGCGGCGACCTGGCCGGCGGGCTGTTCGCGGTGACGCTCGTGGCGCACGGGTCGGAGTTCGGCTGGAAGACGCCGTGGCGGGACCTGCTGATCGGGTTGCGCCGCCATCCGGACGCCGACGTGCGGGAGGCGGCGTACACGCTCGACATGAGCTGACGCCCAGGTGGGCCCCTCGGCGGAGCCGGTCACCGGGCTGCCGGCGTGGCCGGGGTCAGTTCGGCGTCGGCGATCACCGCTCGACGAAAGGCGCCACGAGCATGGGGCGGTCAAGCATGTCCGGTGCGAACGACACCCCGGTCACCTTCGCCGCCAGGGCGAACCCTCGTGGCACGGCGTTGGAGGAACCGTCCTCACAGGCGGTGTCCCACGCGGCCTGATCCGGTGGCTCGTCCGGCCCCATGGCGAGCTCACGCGTGAAGTCGGTGAGCCGGTCAGGGTCGGAGCCGTAGCGCTCGTGCGGAACCTCCAGCCGGTAGCCGGTGACGATCGTGCCGTCGATCGCATAGTCGAGGCTGTGCTCGGCATAGTCGTGCCGGGTGACCGCCAGCACCTCGCAGCCCCGCGACAGTTTCGTCAGCACCTCGTGGTCCGTGGTCATCCAGCCGTAGGGTTCGATGACCACGCACCACGTGCCGGCTTGGAAGACGCCCACGTAGCCGCCGCCATCCTCGCCGCGCGTCTCATCGAGGAACTTTCGTGCCTTGTCGTCGAGCCCGCTGAAGTCCGACACCTGGCCGGAGTGCTCCTCACGGCTGAAGCGGTACACCACCTCCGCCGGGTCGAGCCCGTGGAAGAAGGCCACGCTGAAGATGTCACCCAGGGGACCGCCGTCGGAGACGTTGAGCCACTGGAACGGGGCCAAGGGATCGATTGTCGTCATGCGCGACATGATGGCAGGGCCGCAGCCCGGTCAGACCACCGCGCCGGCCGCTGGCAGCGAGGGTCTATCGACGATTGACGCGCAGTCCTGTCCACCCCGACATCCGCTACCACGACCTCGGCCCCACGCTTCTCGATGCGGCCGAAGTCGACCGGCAACATAGCTGTGCAGAGGGTCTAGCTTCCTGCGGCCGGCAATTGCATCCTGTAGATGTTGCGTAGCGCCCCGTTCACGTCGGCCGTTTTCCACCATCGGAACCCCAGCTTTCGGCTGACGTTCTGTGATGGGTGGTTATCCGGGTGGATGATCGCGAGCAGGTCGCCGCTGTACTCCCCGGCAGCTCTGACCAGGAGCGCTTCGGTTGCCTCAGTGGCGTAGCCCTTGCCGCGAGCCGCTGGATCGAGTCGGTAGCCCCACTCCAGCCATCGGCGACCCTCTAGATCGATCCAGTCAACTCCGGTATAGCCGACGACAACCCCGGACGACAGTTCAACGATCGCCTGCTTGGCGAACGAGACCTCCGCGCACAGCGCGATCGTCCGGTCGAACCGCTCGTGGGCCTCGCGAAGTGTCAGGGCGCCGCCAGAGAAAGTCATGAAGCACTCGTCGCAGAAGAGCTCTACGAAACGTGGCCGGTCCGCCTCGACGACATCACGAACCTTGACCCGAGGCATCGTCACGGGACGAAGATCTGTCTGCTGCTCCGGCACGCTGACCAGTATGCCGTTCAAGCCTGCCTCCGACTTCGCCACAGGCCCTACCCGGCGTCGACGGCGGCCAGCACTGTCATCGCCTCGCGTTCCCGGGCGGCCAGGTCGGTGAGGACCGCCGACGCGCGGGTCAGATGGGCCGCGTCGCCGGTGCGCCCGGCGGCCGCGATGTGGTCGGCCACGGCGGTCCACAGCGGGGCGATGTCGGCGTACATCAGATGTGCCCGGCGCAGGTGGGCGTCGCCGGTGACGGTGGCGGCCTCGGCGAGGAAGTCCCGGTACAGGGCGCGGAACAGCGCGCCGCCGGTGCCGCCGCGTTCCATCAGCGTCGCGGCGAGCGGCAGGTCACGGGCCGGGTCGGCGGCGCGGCCCAGCCAGCGGGTCACCCGGGCCGCGGCGGTGGCGATCCCTCGGTGGCCGAGGTTGGCGATCGGCGGGTCGAGGAACGCCCCGGCGTTGGCGCGGACCGCCGCGCGGACGGCGGCGTCCAGGTCCGGCGGGGCGCCGGGCGCGGTGAGCGTGTACGACAGGTGGCGCGCGGTCATCGGTCCACGCGCGGCGCGGGCCCGGGCCAGACTGTCCAGCGTGGTGGTCACCGCGCCGCCCTGCTGGGCGGTGTCGACCAGGTGGGCGTGGGTGTCGTCGTAGCCGTACATCGCGACGGTGTGCCCGCCGAAGTGGACCTTGGTGGTGAAGTAGTCCAGGTGGTACGAGTCCAGTTGCAGGCCGACCGGCTGTCCGGCGTCCAGCGCCTCGGTGACGTTCCGCCACGCCCTGGCCGCCGACGTCGTCTCCCGGACGCGCAGGTCCAGGCCCAGGTGGCCGGCGGCGGCCCGGGTCACGCACAGCGGCTTGGTGCGTCCGCCGAGGAACGGCACGTCCATGCCCTTGGCGTCCCAGTAGACGAAGCCGAGCCCCTCGCCGAGGCCGAACAGCATCGGCTCGGAGAGGTCCAGGCCGGCGTGCCGGGTCAGCACCCCGAGCGTGGTGGTCTCGCAGTGCACCCCGGCGCGAGGTGTCACGTTGTCAAGGATCACGTCGGCTCCTGTTCCGCCGTCACACCGGCGGCGTTCGGGTCGGGCTCGGAGGGTGGGGACAACAGCGGGCGCAGCGGCCCGTCGCCCGGGGTGCCGGACATCCGGCGGGCCACCCCGGCGAGCAGGTCGGCGGCCTGGACGCGCGGGTCGTCGCGCGAGTCGGTCATCACCAGCCCCGCCAGCGGCGACGGGCCGGCCGGGTCGCGCGCGGCCAGTACCGCCTGGAGGCGGCGCAGCCGGTCCTCGGTGAGGGCGCTCTGCTCGTCGTGGATCACCAGCACCCGCCGCCGACCGGCGCTCCAGTGCAGCACGGTCTCGGCCAGCGCCGGCAGCAGCGGCTCCAGCGGTGGCGGGATCGTCCGGTCGCCCGCGTACAACCGGGCCTGCACGGCTGCCACCCGGGCCGGGTCGAGCGCGTCGAGGACCGCGCCGGCCTGCGCGTCGCCGACGTGGCGCCGCAGCGCGTCCCGCGCCGCGAAGAACCGCTCGACGCTCCGGTCGTCCGCCCGGTCCCGCCGCTTGGTGCGCAGCATCTCGACCACTGCCGCGAGGAAGGCCGCCCAGCCGGGCCCGGCCGCCCGCCCGGCCCGGTGCAGCGCCGCCGCCGGTCGCCGGTCACCGGAAAGCCGGGTGCCAGCCGCATACGACGGCTCGGCCAGCAGCAGGTCGACGACGCGGGTGGCGAGGAAGAACTCCTTGTCGACGAGGTGTACGTGCGCCCGGCCGCGCAACGCCGACAGGAACCACTGCACCGCCTCGGCGGCTTCGCGGCGGCGCAGGAACTGCCGCGACTTGACCTCGTCGGGCGAGAACCGGAACCCGGACCGCAGCGTACTGATCAACGCGGCGGCCTCGTCGCGGCTCAGGTCGACGCCGGCGTGGACGATCACCGGGGTGGCCGGGTCGAGCAGGTTGGTGCCGGAGAAGCCGGACTCGTCGCAGGCGATCTCCCGCACCGCGCCGGTCAGCGCCTCGCCGGGTGGCAGCCCGCCCTGGAGCGGCAGCCTCGCACCCGTCGACCCGGCCATGCCGACCATGCTCGCCCACCCGGCCCGCGGTGGACCAGCGGTTAACCCGGATCGGGTCGGCGGCGGGCCGTGACGCCTCATTCCACCGGCCGGTAGATCGCCGCCAGGCGCGGCAGGCGGGCGCGCATCTGCTCGTCGTCGTCGAAGTCGAAGTCCTCACCGGCCGGGTCGGCCGGCGCCGGGCCGGGGGGAGCAGCGCGGTCGGCGGCGGCGAGCGCCTCCCAGAACGCGTCGGTGTCGGTGCCGGTCGCCGCGGCGTACGCGTCGCCCGCCGCGCTCAGCACCGCCTCGCACTCGACCGCGTCGTCGTCCGGGTCGACACCGGCGTCGGCGAGGGAGTCGGGATCGGCTACGGCCCGCTCCCAGACCGCCCGCCCCTGCGCGACCAGCCAGCCGCGGAAGTAGTCGAACCCGTCGTCCGAGCAGCCGCCGCGCATCAGGTAGGCGGCCGCCCACAGGTCCCAGCGCCACCCCTCCTCGGTCACGTCGTCGTACGCCTGCTCGAAGCCCACTATCGCCGCCGGAGTCAGCACCGACAGCTCCGCGACCAGGTGCCGGGCCACGACCTCGGCCCCCTCGGCGGTGACCGTCTCGCGTCCCGCGGCGCGACGCGCCCGCTCCACGATGTCCCAGAACGTCTCCCGATCCACGGCGCGACCGTACGCCGGCCCACCGACAAGCTGTCAGCGCCCGTGTCAGCGCCGTGTCAGGGCGGTGGCGGTACGGCCGCCCATGGTGGTCGCATGACGAGTTCAGCGATAGCGGCCTCCGGGCTGCGCAAGGCGTACAAGGACCGGGTGGTGCTCGACGGCATCGACCTGGACGTCCCCGCCGGGACGATCTTCTCCCTGCTCGGCCCGAACGGGGCCGGCAAGACGACGACTGTGAACATCCTGACCACGCTGATCCGCGCCGACGCCGGGTCGGTGCGGGTGGCCGGGCACGACGTGGCCACCGAGGCCAAGGCGGTCCGCGCGGCGATCGGCGTGACCGGGCAGTTCGCGGCGGTGGACGAACTGCTCACCGGGCGGGAGAACCTGCAACTGATGGTCGACCTCGGTCCGCGCAACCGCGTGACCGGCAAGCGGGTCGTCGCCGAGCTGCTGGAACGGTTCGACCTGGTCGAGGCCGCCGACAAGCTGGTGTCGACGTACTCCGGGGGCATGCGCCGCAAGCTGGACCTGGCGATGACGCTGGTCGGCGAGCCGCGGATCATCTTCCTGGACGAGCCGACGACCGGGCTGGACCCGCGCAGCCGGCGCACCATGTGGTCGATCATCAGGGAACTGGTCGCCGGCGGCGTGACCGTCTTCCTCACCACCCAGTACCTCGACGAGGCCGACCGCCTCGCCGACCGGATCGCGGTGCTCGACCAGGGCCGGCTGGTCGCCCAGGGCACGCCGGAGGAGCTGAAGCGCCGGATCCCCGGCACGCACGTGCGGTTGCGGTTCGGCACCGGCGCCGAACTGGACGCGGCGGCGCTGGTGCTGCCCGAGGCGGTACGCGACGAGGAGGCGCTGGCGCTGCGCGTGCCCACCGACGGCGGAACCGCCTCGTTGCGCGCCCTGCTCGACCGGCTCGACGCGCACGCGATCAGCGCCGGCGACCTGTCCGTACAGACCCCCGACCTCGACGACGTCTTCCTGGCCCTGACGGGCCGTACCACGGAGGTGGCCGCGAAATGAGCAGGAACCACTCGGTCGTCATGCTGCGCCGCAACCTGACGCACCTGCGCCGTAACCCCACGTCGGTGTTCAACGCGGTGCTGATGCCGATCATCGTGATGCTGATGTTCGTGTACATGCTCGGCGACGCGTTCTCCGTCGGCGTCGACTACGTCGACTACGCGACGCCGGGCCTGATGCTGCTGGCGGTCTGCTACGGCCTCGGCGGCACCGCGACGTCGGTGAACTCCGACATGACCAAGGGCATCATCAACCGGTTCAAGGTCATGCACGTCTCCCGGGGCGCGGTGCTGACCGGCCACGTCGTGGCCACCGTGCTGACGAACGTCCTCGCGGTCGCGGCCCTGGTCGGGGTGGCGTTCCTGCTCGGCTTCCGCCCGGCCGCCGGACCGCTGCACTGGCTCGGTGCGGCCGGCATGGTGGTGCTGCTCAGCGTCGCGGTCAGCTGGTTCACGGTCGCGCTTGGCCTGTTCGCCAAGTCGCCGGAGTCGGCGGGCATGGCCTCCGTGCCGCTGGTCCTGCTGCCGTTCTTCAGCAGCGCGATCGTGCCCGCCGACAAGATGGGGCCGGGACTGCGGCAGATCGCCGAGTACCAGCCGTTCACGCCGATCATCGAGACCCTGCGCGGCCTGCTCGAGGGCGCGCCGTCGGCCGGCGACGTGATCCCCGCGCTCGCCTGGTGCGCCGGCATCGCGGTGGTCGGCTACCTGTGGGCGCGGTCCACGTTCACCAAACGAGCGTGACCTCGACCAGCCGCTCCCAGCCGGTCTCCCGGCCCTGTGCGACCGCCTCGGCGAACCCCGCGTCGCCGAGGCGGTCGCGCGCCGCCGCCTCGATCCGGGGCACGTCGGGGTGGGTGCGGTCGGGCTGCCCGCGTACCGCGGTGGCGGCGCCGAGCAGCCGCGCCGCCTGGTCCGGCCGGTCCAGCCGCAACGCCAGGTCCGCGACACCGACGAGCACCTGCGCGGTCAGCGGCGCATAGCCACCCTCGCGCGCCGCCCGGCACGCCGCCGCCCGATGGGTACGCGACAGCTCGGCGTCGTCGGTCAGGTAGCCCAGCAGATCCTGGGTGCCCGCCCGGACACTGGCCAGGTCCGCCTCGTCGCCGAGCAGCGCCGACACCGACCGCAGCTGCGCGTACGCCTCGTCCGCGTCACCGTCGTGGCGGGCCAGGTACGCCCGGACCAGCGCCAGTTCGGCCAGGGCGCCCGGCCAGGCGACCCCGGCGGCGAGCCGGTGCGCCTCGGCCAGCGCGGCGGCGCTCGCCGTCCCGTCGCCGCTCAGCCGGTACAGCCAGGCCAGCCGCGCCCGCATCCGGATCACGTCCTCGACGGCGCCGACCTCGGTGACCGCCGTGACCGCCTGCTCGTAGTAGTCGCAGGCGGCGGCGACGTCACCGCGTACGGCGATCAGCTCGGCCAGCTCGCTGAGCGCGAACGAGATCCCGAAGCGTTCGCCCACGGCCCGGAACTCGGCGAGCGCCTGCCGCAGGCACGCCTCCGCCTGCGCCGCCTCGATGCCGAGGATGACCCGCAGCTTGCCCAGGTGCAGCCGGGCCAGCGCGCGTACCCACGGATCCTCGTGGTCGAGCAGCGACTCCCAGGCGGGCAGCAGCGCGTCCGGCTCCCGCAGCATGCGCTCCATCGGCACGACCAGGGCCAGCTCCGGGTGGCTGCCGCGGCCCTCGTCGCTCAACCGGTACGCCTTGTGGATCCACTCCGCCGCGTGCTGCGCGTCGCCCGGCCCGGAACTGAGGAACAGCACCACGAGCCCGTACACCACGGCGCGGGTGTCGTCGGGCACGTCGCCCGGCGCCTCGGTGGCCGCGATGATCAGTTCCATGCCCTCGCTGCGGTGGCCGCCGAGCCACCAGTACCAGCCGGCGCCGGCCGCGAGCCGCATCGCCTCGCGCCCCTCACCCGCGGCGAGCGCCCCGCGCATCGCGGCGGTGACGTTGTCGTGCTCGGCTTCGAGCCGGGCGAGCCAGGTGAGCTGGTCGGCGCGGCGCAGCCGCGGCTCGGCGGTCTCGGCCAGTGCGGTGAAGTACGCCAGGTGCGCGTGGCGCGCGAGGTCCGCCTCCCCCGCCTCGGTGAGTCGCTGCGCGGCGTACTCCTTGATGGTGCCGAGCATGCGGTAGCGCGGCCCGACGTCGCCGGCGGCGACCAGCAGTGACTTCTCGGTGAGCGTGGTGAGCAGGTCGAGCACGTCGCCCGGCTCGACGGCGCCGCCGGCGCAGACCCGCTCGGCCGCGTCCAGGCTCGCCCCGCCGGAGAACACCGACAGCCGGCGCAGCACCGCGCGTTCGGCGTCGGTGAGCAGTTCCCAGCTCCAGTCGACCATGGCGCGCAGCGTCCGGTGCCGGGGCAGGGCGGTCCGGCTGCCGCCGGTGAGCAGCCGGAACCGGTCGTCGAGCCGGGTGGCGAGCTGGTCGACGGACATGGTGCGCAGCCGCGCCGCGGCCAGCTCGATCGCCAGCGGCATCCCGTCGAGCGCGCGGCAGACGCGCGCCATCGTCATCGCGGTACGGGCGTCGAACACGAGGTCCCGGCGTACCGCGGCGGCCCGGTCCCGCAGCAGGCGGACGGCGGGCGACGACTCGACCTCGGCGGCAGTGGCGTCGCCGCCGGGCAGGCCCAGCGGCGCAACCGGCCACAACGCCTCCCCGGTGATGCCCAGCGGTTCCCGGCTCGTGGCCAGTATCCGCAGCCGCCGGCACTCGCCGAGCAGCCGGTGCGCCAGCGCCGCCGCCTGCTCGACGACGTGTTCGCAGTTGTCCAGGATCAGCAGCATCGCCCGGTCCCGGATCGCCGCGACGAGCCGGTCCGCCGGTTCCGCGCTGCCCGCGTCGCCGAGCAGCGCGTCCCGCAGGCCGAGCCCGGAGATCGTCGCCTGCACGACGTCCCCGTCGGCGCTGACGGCGGCGAACTCGACCAGCCACACCCCGTCCGGCAGGTCGCCCGTCATCCGGCGGCCGGTTTCCGTGGCCAGCCTGGTCTTGCCGGAGCCACCCGGGCCGGTGAGCGTGGTGAGCCGGTGCTCGGCCACCAGCGCGCCCACGGCGGCGAGGTCGGCGTCCCGCCCGACGAAGCTGGTCAGCTCGGCGCGCAGGTTGGTCCGGCGGGTGTCCTCCCGGCGTACCGTCTCGCCGCGCAGCAGGGCGACGTGCAGCGCCGACAGTTCCGGCGACGGATCGGCGCCGAGGGCGTCGGCGAGCGCGTCGGCGGTGCGCTGGTAGACCAGCAGCGCCTCGGTGTCGCGGCCGGCCGCGACCAGCGCGCGCATCAGCGACATGGCGAGCCGTTCGCGCACCGGATGGGCCGCCACCAGGTCGGTCAGCTCCGGGATCAGGTCGGCTTCCCGGCCGAGCCCGATCTCCGCGTCGTACCGGTCCTCCGTCGCGGTCAGGCGCAGCCGTTCCAGCCGGGTGGCCGCCGCGTCGAGCGCCGGGCTGTCGGGCAGGCCGACGTCGCGAAGCGCGTCGCCACGCCACAGGCCCAGCGCCTCGCGCAGCAGCCGGACCCGCTGCGTCCCGTCCCCGTCGCGTGCCCGGCGGACGAGACGTTCGAACCGTACGGCGTCGACAGCGTCGGGCTCGACGGCGAGCCGGTAGCCGTCGGGCAGCCCGTCGACAGCGCCCGCCGGCAGGGCCTTGCGCAGCCGGGACACCAGCCGTTGCAGTGCGTTCGCGGCGTCGGCGGGCGGCTGCTCGCCCCAGATCCAGTCGACGAGCGCCGCCTTCGGAACCACCCGGCCGGGCTGGAGCGCGAGGGCGGCCAGCAGCCCGCGCAGCCGCGCGCCCGGCACGTCGGCCGGGACACCGGCGTCCGTGGTGACCTGGAACGGCCCGAGCAACCCGATCTGCACCCGCCGATCCTGCCACGCCCGGCGACCCGGCCCGGGTCACCGCCCCCGCCGGTCAGGTGGCAGGCGCGGGTGCCGGCGCTACCTGGGCAGGGCACCCATCTCGCACGGGGCACCTCCGGGACACCGATCCTGATAAGTTGCGCGCTCCGCACGGGTTCGACGGGGGAATGCGCATGTCCGACACGGGGGCCGGATCCGATCAGGAAGCGACGGGGAACGGGGAACAGCGGGCCGACACCGCCTGGATGCCGCCGGCCGTTCCCGGCCCGCCACCACCACCCGTCACCGGGCCGGGTCACGAACCGCCCGGCCCGGTTTACGGACCGCCCACAGCGGGTCCGCCGTACGGGCCGCCGCGCCGGGCACGCCGTTCGGGCCGTACCCGCCGCCTGGCCCGCCGTCGTCCGGCCGCAGCCGCGGTCTGGTCGTCGCCGTCGCGGTGCTGAGCGTGCTGCTGCTGGTGGCGTGCTCTGGCCTGATCGGCGGCGCGTTCCTGCTGGGTTCCTCGCCCCGCGAGACGGCCGAGCGGGAGCCGGCCGCGCCGCCGGTGGCGCCCTGGCGGTCGTCCGGCGCGACGCCCACGCCGGGTGCGACGGCGAGCGTGGAGCCCTCGACGCGCGGACCGCAGCCCAGCGACTTCCCGGCGGCGCAGATCTCCGACCTCAACGACGTGTGCGACGGGGTCCTCTACTTCCCGCAGTCGCCGAAGCGCACCGGCGCGGCGCCGCACCCGGTGGCGCTGCTCGTCGGCACCGACGTGGGCACGCGCCGTCACGACCGGGTCTACTACTACGACGAGGGCCTGTCGAAGCGGGTCGAGCGGACCTGGGCGTCGGAGGACCCGAAGGCCGTGCAGATGGTCGCCTGCCTGGATCGCACCAGCACCGGCGCGACGATCCGCAAGTGCCGCTACGACGACCCGAAGCCGGACACGCTGGCGCTGCTGAAGGCCACCTACCGCCTGCGGGTGTACGAGGTGGCGACCGGCCGCAGGCTGCTGGACAAGAGCATGGGCGGGGACGACCAGCAGTGCCCCTTCGTGGTCCTGTACGGACCGGACAAGAAGATCTACGCCGAGGTCAGCCACCGGTCGCTGCTCTCGGCGCTGCGCAATCTCGTCAAGCGGTAGGCGGGCGACGCCGGCCGGGGTCCACCCGGGACGACGCGGGGAAACCGGCCGCACGGCCCCTCGCGCGCCGGCCGGGATGTTCGATACCATCGAACATCCCGGCGGAGGTCCCGCCACCTCGACAGGAGGTTCCCGTGCGGCCCATGAACAGTCAGCCGCCGTCGGAGCAGGCCGGCTCCGGTGGCGCCGCGGACGAGAACACGCCCGCGGGTGTCGTCGGCGGCCGGATCCGGCGCTACCGCAAGGAACGCGGGCTGACGCTGCGCGGCCTCGCCTCCCGCTCCGGGCTGTCCATCGGTTTCCTGTCCCAGGTCGAGCGCGGCATCTCCTCCATCGGCCTGACCGCGCTCGGCAGCGTCGCCAAGGCGCTCGACCGGTCGGTGGCCGACTTCTTCGACGCCGGCACGCCGTCGCCGGACAGCACCGTTTCCTCGCTCCCCCGGCACTTCACGCTGACCAGGGCGGAGACGGCCGCGACGCAGTACGTGTCCGGGCAACAGACCTACCGCATGCTCTCCGACCGGGGGCCGGACCTGGTGCTCGAACCGATGCTGGTGCACATCGCGCCGGGCGGGCGCCGGGAGAACGCGTACGGCCACCGGGGCGAGGAGTTCGCCTACGTCATCTCCGGCGAGCTGCTCTACGAGGTCGAGGGCGTCGAGCATCGGCTGTTCCCGGGCGACAGCGTGCACCTGCGCTCGTCGGTGCCGCACCAGCTCTACAACGACACCGACGCGGTGACGACAGTGGTCTCGGTCGTCACGCCCCGCCTGTTCTGACCGGCACGCCGGGCACCACGAATCGCCCTCCGATTTCACGTAGGTGAACACGGAGGGCGATTCGCTGTGTGGCGTCAGCGACCGAGGCGCGCGTCCACGGCGGTCATCGTGTCCTGCCAGATGACCGAGGCCGGGTCGATGACGGCGAAGTGGTCCCCCGCCTGTTCGAGGTGGCGGATCTCGTCCCCGGCGGCTGCCGCGGCGGCGGCGTAGCGCCGGTTGGCGTCGACGAGGTCGAGGCTGTCCTCCGTCCCCTGCACGAGCAGTGTGGGCACCCCGGCCGGCAGGCGGAGCATCGGGTCGCTCTCGGCGTACCGGCGCGGTGCCGTCACCGGTGAACCGCCCAGAGCGGCGGCGACAGCGCCGTCGCCGAGGTAGCGCCGCTCGCCCTCGGTGAGGTCGAGCACCCCGGCCAGCGACACCGCGAGCGCGACACGCGGCCCGCCCGGACGCGCGGCCAGGTCCGCCGCGGCACGCAACGCGAGCTGCCCGCCGGCCGAGTGTCCCAGCACGACGATCCGGTCCAGGTCGACCAGCCCGTCGCGGGCCGGTTCCCGCAGCGCGCGCAGGCCCGCCTCGACGTCCTGCGTGGTCGCGTCCCAGCCGTGCCGGTCCGGGCGCCGGTACTCCAGGTTCCAGGACGCGTACCCGCGCCGGGCCAGGTCGGCGGCGAGCGCGTCCATCAGGTCCGCGCCCCAGATGGACCGCCAGAACCCGCCGTGCAGCAGCACCGCGACCGGCGCCGGCCCGGCGTCCGGGGTGGACGGCAGCCGCAGGTCGCCCCACTGGTCCGGGTCCGGGCCGTAGGCGATCCGGGTGGCCGGCGCGCGGAGGCGGTGCACGGCGTGCCGGATCGCCCAGGCCAGGCCCCACAGTCCCCGTCCGGCCAGGTGGACCGCGCCGGGCACCGGCGACTCGACGGTCAGGTCGTACCAGACCACGCCGGACGGCTGCGCGCCGATGAGGGCACGGGCCGCCGGTGTGGGGCCGGGCAGCGCCACCACCGGCTGGTCCGTCGCGGCGAGCAGCGAGCGCAGCTCGTCGGCCGAGCCGGCGGTGACCACCTGACCGGCGACGTCCAGTTCGGCGCAGGTGGCGTCGGCCAGCGACGCCAGCAGGGCCGGGTCGGCCACCAGGCCGGGGCCGACCACCACGGTGAGCCGCACCTGGCTCACCTCCGCAGCAACGGCAGGACGGCCGAGCCGAGCAGGTCCACGCCGCGCTCGTCGGTGAGGCCGTGCGGCGTACCGAACTCGACCCGGCGCACGCCCGCGTCGATGAGCGCCTGGGCCTGCGCGGCGACCTGCTCCGGCGTGCCGGAGAAGGCGAACCGGTCGAGCACGTCGTCCGGGATCAACCGGCCCGCCGCCTCGTCCTCGCCCGCGTCGACCAGGTCACCGACGCGCTTGACCAGGTCGTCCGGCATCTCGACGGTCGGGTCCAGCTCGGCCACCACCGCCAGGTACATGGCGACCTCGGTGCGGGCCTTGGCGCGGGCCGCCTCGCCGTCGGTGTCGACGACCGTCACCGCACCGAGCACGATGCCGACGTCCGCGACGTCGCGTCCGGCCTTCTCCGCGCCGGTCCGCAGCCGTTCACGGATCACCGGGACCATGCCCGGGTTGGCGCTGCCGCCCACCTTGATCTCGTCGGCGATCCGCCCGGCCAGCGCCGCGCCCTGCGGGCCCCACGCGCCGAGCAGCAGCGGCGGGTCGGGCCGCTGCACGTCGTAGCGCAGCGCGGTGCCGGGAGCGAGCGAGAAGACCTTTCCGGTAAAGCCGCCGCGGTCGCCGCGCAGCAGGCGGTAGACGACCTGGACGGCTTCCTCGAGGGTGGTCAGCGGCCGCGGCTGCGGCAGGCCGACAGCGCCCAGCCAGGTCCCTCGGGCCAGACCCAGGTAGGCCCGCCCGTGCGAGGCCAGGTCCAGGGCGGCGATCTGACCGGCGATCTCGTACGGCGCCATCGAGTACGGGTTCAGGCAGGCCGCGCCGAGGCGTACCCGTTCGGTCGCCTGTGCCATCTCCAGCAGCGGGAAGATCGGCGGCTGGTACATCAGGTCGCCGAAGACGGTGAGCACGTCGAAGCCGTGCGCCTCGGCGGCGCGGGCCAGCCGGGCGTAGGCGCCGGCCGGCTTGTCGCTCTGCAGGCCGAGCCCGATCTCGACGGTCATGTCAGGTCCGCCGAGTTCATCGTGCGCCGGCAGGTCCGTTCCACCTTCATGACGAGCCGCTCCTCCGGGTCGGGGCAGATGAAGTGGGAGTCCTGGGCCAGCCAGTCCCCCGGCGCCAGATCACGCTGCTTGGCGGCGAGGAAGGGCAGCACCGAGGCGAGCGCGTACACGCAGAAGTGCTTTCCCTCGGGCAGCCGCAGGTGCGCGCTGTTCGTCAGTTCGAAGTGGTCGCCCACGGCCATGCCGCACACCGACCGGCCCTCGATCCGGTCGACTGTCACCTTCAGGTCGTAGATCTCCATGTCGCCGTCGCTGTCGCTCACGGTCCCTCCCCCTCGTCGATCCGTACGATGATCTTGCCGGTGGTCCGGCGTTCGGCCAGTTCGGTGAGCGCCGCGGGGGTCTCGTCGAGCGACACGACGCGGCTGACCGGCGGCCGGACCGTGCCGGAGGCGCACATGTCGAACAGCTCCTGGTAGGCCGCCTCGACGGCCGACGCGCGCTGCCACGGGTACTGCGAGCCCCAGGACAGGCCGACGAGCGTCGCGTTCGCCGCCATCAGCCGCAGCGGGTCCACCGGCGGCGGTGCGCCACCGGCCGCGCCCACGGCGACCAGGCGGCCCTCGAACGCGAGGCAGTCCCAGGATCGGGCGAACACGTCGCCGCCCACCGGGTCCACCACGACGTCCACGCCCCGTCCACCGGTGGCCGCCAGCACGGCGGGCACGAAGTCGTCCGCCGTGTAGTCGATCGCCACCTGGGCGCCGTGGTCGCGGCAGATCGCGGTCTTGGCCGGGCCGCCCGCGGTGGCCAGGACCCGCGCGCCACGGGCGACGGCGAGCTGGATCGCGGCGATGCCCACCCCACCGGCGCCCGCGTGCACAAGCACCGTCTGCCCCGCGGTGAGAGCGGATCGTTCCAGCGCGAACCACGCGGTCTGGTAGGTGACCGGCAGCGCCGCCGCGGTGACCGGGTCGACAGTGAGCGGTCGTGGCACCACCACCGCGGCGTCCACGGTCACGGTGCTGCCGAGCGCGCCGCGCGGCAGCGCCGGGCAGGCGAGCACCTCCTGACCCAGCAGGTGCTCGGCCCCGGCTCCGGCGGCGACGACCCGGCCGGCCGTCTCCACGCCGGGTGTCATCGGCGGGTCCGGCCGCACCGGGTACTCGCCCCGGCAGAGCATGACGTCCAGGAAGTTCAGCCCCACCGTACGGACGGCGAGCCGTACCTCACCGGGGCCGGGCGGCGGGTCGTCGGGCAGCTCGGCGACCGACAGCACGTCCGCCGGCTCGCCGGTCCGCCCGGCGACCAGCCGCCGGATCACGCCGCGCCCACCGGTTCCCGGACCAGCTCGGCGTGGTGGTGCACGATCACCCAGCGGCCGTCGATCCGGCGCACCACGTCGGTGACCCGGGTGATCTCCGGCTCGTCGTCCGGGCCGAGCTGCGCGACCAGCTCGTACCGGGCGACGCCGAAGTCGTCCCAGACGTCGATGCGCTTGTCCCGCGCGGCGAGCACCGCCAGCCGGGGCCGCTGTCCCGCGGCGTCGCGCCGGGCGCGGTACTCGTCCAGCTCGGCCCGGGTCCGCAGCGGCCCGGGCAGGTGCGTCTCCCAGGTGGTCACGTCGGGGTCCAGGTGCGTGTCGAACCGCTGCTGGTCCCCGGCGAGGAACGCGTCGTACATGTCGTCGATGCCGGCGGCGATCGCCGCGGCGCCTGAATCCGCGAACGTCATCGCGTCTCCTCCTGGTTCCGGTCGTCGCGGGCGATCTGCCCGCCCTTCATCACCCACCGCACGTCCCGGAACGCCGAGGTGTCGGCCAGCGGGTCGGCGTCGGTCGCGATCAGGTCGGCGAGCTTGCCGGCCTCGACAGTGCCGAGGTCGGACTCGGCGCCGAGCCACCGGATCGGTCCGAGCGTGCCGGCGTGGATGGCCCGCGCGGTGCCGATCCGCTCGGACATGTACTCCAGCTCCCGAATCGAGGCGGTGGTGCCCTCGAACTCCCAGAACGGGGGCATGTCGCTGCCGAGCAGCACCTCCACCCCGGCGGCGATCGCCATGTCGAAGCTCTCCAGGTGCCGGGGGCCGGCGCCGAGCGACCGGCACTGCATCCACTCCGGCACGCCCAACTCGTCGAAGAACTCCTTGCACCGGGTCACCAGCAGCGTCGGCACGAGCGCGGTGCCGCGCTCGGCCATCCGCGCCGCGACCTGCGGAGTGAGCTGGTAGCCGTGCTCCACGCAGTCCAGTCCCAGCTCCACGGCCGCGCCGATCACGTCGGCCGGTCCGGCGTGCGCTGTCACCTTGCGGCCCCACGCGTGCGCGGTCTCGATCACCGCGCTCATCTCGTCGGCGAACAACTGGGGCGTGTGGATGCTCTCGTGCTCACCGGCGATACCGCCCGAGATCATCACCTTGATCAGGTCGGCGCCGGCCTTGATCTGGCTGCGGACGCCGTGGCGGAAGCCCACCGGGCCGTCACATTCGAGCGTGTCGTTGCTCTCGTGGCCGTGCCCGCCGGTGCACACCAACGCCCGGCCGGCGGTGTAGATGCGCGGACCCGGCACGCGCCCGGCGTTGATCGCCCGCCGCAGCGCGAAGTCGGCGTGGTCCTTCTCCGCCACGCAGCGCACAGTGGTCACGCCGGAGTGCAGCGTGCGCCGCGCCCCGTCGGCCATGTAGTGGGCGAGGTCGTACGCGCCCATTCCCTTGACGCCCTCGCCGGCGGAGCCGGGCAGCGACAGCGAGAAGTGGGTGTGCATGTTGACCAGACCGGGCGTCACGTAGGCGCCGTCGAGGTCCACCTCGGTCAGCCGGCCGGCGGCCCGCGCCTGCTCGGCCACCTCGGCGTACGGCCCGACGGCGGCGATCCGGTCACCCCGGACCCACACCCCGGCGCCGGTCACGGGCGCCATGCCGTCCACCACGCGGGCATCAAGCACTGTGCAGTCGCCGAGCAGCACGCTCGGCTGTTCGGGCGAATAGGCGGCACTCACGCGATCACTCCATAAACGTCTCGGGCGGCCCGCGCGGAGACGTAGCCCTCGGCCACGTCCCGTCGCACCGCCTCCGGATCCCGACTCCTCGGGTCACCGTGCCCGCCGCCACCGGCGGTCAGCAACGTCACCCGATCCCCCACCGCCACCGCGGTACGCCGTGTGCTCACCCGGTGCTCCCGGTCCGTGCCAGGGAAGACGACCACCTGGTTCGGCTCCGGCTGCTCGCCGCCGGCCAGCGCCCACGGCGCGCTCTTCGTCTTCTTGATCACCGACAGGAACTCACCGGGCGTCACGAACCGGATGTCCCGCCGCAGGCCGCAGCCGCCCCGGAACCGGCCGGCGCCACCGGAGTCGGTACGGATCTCCAGGCGCTCGAAGAACATGCCGGTCTTCGACTCCAGCACCTCCACAGGCGTGTTGCGCGCCTGGGTCTGGCACAGGTGGTTCGCCGGTCCGATGCCGTCGTGCCGGGGCGTGCCGCCCCAGCCGACCGGGTCGTTGTTGCTGACCGCGAACATGTCGCCGGTGTCCGGGTGCCGGCCGACCATCATGAACCCGGGCACGTCGCCGCCGGACGAGGCGGCCATCCGATCCGGCATGCCCTGCGCCAGCGCCTTGAGGATCAACTCCAGCGCGACGGTGCCGGTCCACTGGGTGAACGTGGCGGCCGGGTACTGCGCGTGGAACAACGTACCGGGCTCGGCGCGTACCCGCAGGGGCGCGAAGTGCCCGGCGTTCGTCTGCTCGTGCGGCGTGGTGACCCCCTTGAACGCGACCCGGCAGGTGGCGATGGTCGCGCCCAGCGGCAGGTTCACCGGCCCGGGCACCGCCGGCGACGACCCGGCGAAGTCCACTGTGAACTCGCCGTCGGCAACGGTGACGGTGACCCGCATCCGGATCGGGTCGTCGGTGACGCCGTCGTCGTCGAGCCAGTCCTCGGCGGTCCAGCTGCCCTGCGGCAACGCGGCCACCGCCTCCCCGGCACGCTGCGCGGCGGCGTCGATCACCCGGTCGACCACCGCGTCGACCACTGCGGGGCCGTAGTGGCGGTACAGCTCGGTCACCCGCCGCTCGCCGGTCCGCAGCGCGGCGATCTGCGCGTTGAGGTCGCCGAGCACGAGTTCCGGCATCCGCGAGTTGAACCGGATCACCTCGTGGATCTCCGACACCGGCTCGCCCCGGGAGTACACCTTCGTGCCGGGGAAGATGATCCCCTCCTGGTGCATGTCCGTGGAGTCGAGCACGTAGCCGGGATCCTTGGCGCCCAGGTCCATCCAGTGCGCCCGGATGCACAGGAAACCGATCAGCTCCTCGCTGTCCGGCAGCACGACCGGCGCGAACATCGTCGCGTCGTACGTGTGCGCCGCGTTCCAGTACGGGTAGTTGAGCAGCACCACGTCGCCGCGGTGCAGATTCTCCACGCCGACGTACTCGACGCCTTTGCGCAGCGAGTAGTCGTTGGCGCCGAGGAAGCGGGACAACCCCGTGGACTCCGCGACCAGCCGCAGCCGCCGGTCGTAGACGGAGATGCCGAAGTCGTACACCTCGTAGATCACCGGGTTGAACGCGGTGCGCACCAGCGCGGCCCGCATCTCCTCGGCGGCCGAGACGAGATGGCTGCGGACGACCTCGACGGTCGCCCCGTCGACCGTCGGCTCACCCATCGACGTCCACTCCGTAGACGTCCCGGGCCGCCTCCCGGGAGACGTAGCCCTCGGCCACGTCCCGCCGCACCGCCTCCGGGTCGCGGCCGCGCGGGTCGCCGTGCCCGCCGCCACCGGCGGTCAGCAGGGTGACCCGGTCGCCCGCCGCCACCACGGTGCGCTTGGTGCTCACCCGGTGCTCGCGGTCGGTGCCCGGGAACACGACCACCTGGTTCGGCTCGGGCTGCTCGCCGCCGTCGAGCGCCCACGGCGCGCTCTTTGTCTTCTTGATGACGGTGAGGAACTCGCCCGGGGTCAGGAACCGGATGTCCCGCCGCAGGCCGCAGCCGCCCCGGAACCGGCCCGCGCCACCGGAGTCCGCGCGGATCTCCCAGCGCTCGAAGAACATCCCGGTCTTGGCCTCCATGACCTCGATCGGGGTGCCCCGGCCGGTGCTGCCGGAGACGTGCGTGGCGGCGTCCATGCCGTCGTGCTGCGCGGTGCCGCCCCAGCCCACCAGGTCGTTGTTGCTGACCGCGAACATCTTCCCGGTGTCCGGGTGCAGGCCGACCATCATGAAGCCGGGCACGTCGCCGCCGGAGGAGGCGGGCAGCCGGTCCGGCATGCCCTGCGCCAGCGCCTTGAGGATCAGCTCCACCGCGACGATGCCGGTCCAGAGCGTGAACGTGGGCTGCGGGTAGACGGCGTGGAACAGGGTGCCCGGCTCGGCCCGCACCTCCAGCGGTGCCACGGTGCCGGCGTTCGACGGCTCGTCCCGCGACGTCAGCGACTTCAGCACGACCTTGCAGATCGCCTCGGTCGCCCCGAACGGCATGTTGATCGGGCCACGGGTGGCCGGGGCCGAGCCGGCGAAGTCGACGATGAAGCGCCCGTCGTCGATCGTCACCGTGACGCGCATCTTCACCGGGTCGTCGGTGATGCCGTCGTCGTCCACCCAGTCCTCGGCGGTCCAGGTGCCCTGCGGAAGCGTCGCGAGCGCCGCCCGGGCGCGGGCCTCGCCGTCGGCGATGATCCGGTCGATCGCCTGGTCGACGGTGTCCCGGCCGAACTTCTCGATGATCTCCAGCATCCGGCGCTCGCCGGTACGCAGCGCGGCGATCTGCGCGTGCAGGTCACCGAGCACCGCGTCGGGCATCCGCGAGTTGAAGCGGATCAGCTCGTGGATCTCGCGCACCGGCACGCCCCGGGACACGACCTTGGTGCCCGGGAAGATCAGCCCCTCCTGGTGCATGTCGGTCGAGTCGAGCACGTAGCCCGGGTCCTTGGCGCCCAGGTCCATCCAGTGCGCGCGGACGCAGAGGAAGCCGACCAGGTCGCCGTCCGCGTCCGGGTCCGCCTCGTCCGGCCGGAACACCGGGGCGAACAGCGTCGCGTCGTACGCGTGCGCCGCGTTCCAGTACGGGTAGTTGAGCAGCACCACGTCGCCGCGGTGCAGGTTCTCCCGGCCGACGTACTCCACGCCCTTGCGCAGCGAGAAGTCGTTCGCACCGAGGAAGAACGTCAGCCCGGTGGCCTCGGCGACCAGCCGCAGGTCGGCGTCGTACATCGACAGGCCGAAGTCGTGCACCTCGTAGATGACCGGGTTGAACGAGGTACGGATGAGGGTGGCCCGCATCTCCTCCGCGGCCGACAGCAGATAGCTGCGGACGACCTCGACCTGGGCTCCGTCCAGCGTGGTCATGCGGCTTCCTCCAGGGTGACGAGCAGGTATTCGTGGTCGTCGACGGTGACCCGCTGACCGCTGGGCACCACAGTGGTGGACGTGCCCTCGTCGACCAGCGCCGGTCCGTCGAAGGTGTCGCCCGGCTCCAGACGGGCGCGGTCGTAGACCGCGAACGGCACCACCGCGTGCTGCCCGAAGTCGTACGCGTCGCGGTGCGCCAGCAGCGCCTGCGACGGGTCGCCGTCGCCGCGCGGCAGGGTCTCCAGCTCCGGCCGGTCGGTGCGCCCGATGCCGCGCACCCGCAGGTTGAGGATCTGGAGCGGGTTGCCCATGGTGTGGCCGTACCGGGTGCGGTGCGTCTCGTCGAACGCGGCGCGGATCGCGTCGCGGTCCAGCTCACGCCCGACGGTGACCATCAGGCTGTGCTCCTGGCCCAGGTAGCGCAGCTCGAACTGCCGCTCCAGCACCGCCTCGCCGGCCGGCACGCCCTGCGCCACCAGCGACGCGACCGCCTCGGCCTCGACGGCCTTGAACAGCTGCTCCAGCTCCGACAGGTCCGCGTCGTCGAGCGTGGCCATCACGGTACGGCTGAAGTCGTTGACGATGTCGGCCGAGAGCATGCCCCAGGCGGAGAAACCGGACGGCGCGAACGGCACGACCACCTCGCCGATGCCCATCTCCCGGGCCAGCAGCGGCGCCAGCAGCGGTCCGGCGCCGCCGAACGCGAGCAGCGCGAACTGCCGCGGGTCGTGACCCCGCTCGACGGTGATCTGCCGGACCGCGCCGACGGTGCGGGCCAGCAGCACGTCGAAGACGCCCGCCGCCGCGTTCTCCACGCTCAGGCCGAGCGGATCGGCGAGCTGCTCGGCGATCGCGGCGCGCGCCTCGGCGTCGCGCAGCCCCATGGTGCCGGCGAGGAAGCGGTCCGGGTCCATGTAACCGAGCACCACCGCCGCGTCGGTCACAGTCGGCCTGGTGCCGCCCCGGCCGTAGCAGACCGGGCCGGGGTCGGCGCCGGCGCTCTGCGGGCCGACCTTGAGCAGGCCGTGGTCCAGCCAGGCGATCGAGCCGCCGCCGGCGCCGATGGTACGGATGTCGTACGTCGGGATGAGCAGCGGGAAGTGCTCCAGCTGGGCCTCGTACGCGGCGACCGGGTTGCCGCGCTCGATCACGCAGGCGTCCAGCGAGGTGCCGCCGATGTCGAACGTGAGCACGTTGTCCCGGCCCAGCTCCGAGGCGACGTAGGCGGCGCCGACGATGCCGCCGGCCGGGCCGGACAGCACGGTGTGCGTGGGTGCGGTCTTGGCGACCGCGCTGGTCATCGAGCCGCCACCGGACCGCATGATCAGGAAGCGCCCGGCGAACCCGCGCTCGGCCAGGCCGGACTCCAGCTCGTCCACGTACCGCTCGAAGATCGGCCGGATGTACGCCTCCAGCACCGTGGTGCTGGTGCGCTCGTACTCCCGGTACTCGCGCACGATGTCTGTCGACAGCGACAGGCTGACCTCGGGGAACTCCTCGTGGATGAGGCGCGCGGCCTCCCGCTCGTGGCTCGGGTCGAGGAACGAGTGCAGGAAGCAGATGGCGATCGAGGTGACCTGCTGGTCCACCACGAGCGTGCGGGCGGCCTCCCGGACGCTGTCCGGGTCCAGCGGCTCCACCACGCGTCCCCGGTAGTCGAGGCGGCCCCGCACACCGGCGGTGAAGCGGCGCTGCACCAGGCTCTCCGGCCGCTGGTACTGGAAGTCGTACATGTGGTCGGACGGCACGTTGCCGCGGCCGATCAGGAAGATGTCCCGGAAGCCCTCGTTGGTGATGATGCCGGTACGGCCACCACGACGCTCCAGCACCGCGTTGAGGCCGAGCGTGGTGCCGTGGATGAACAGCTCCACCTCGGACAGGTCGGTGCCGAGCGCGGTGATCGCGTTGAGGACACCGTCCGCGGGCCGGGCCGGGGTCGTGGCCGCCTTGCGGAAGCGGACCCGGTTGGTGCGCGTGTCCAGCTCCATGGCGTCCACGAAGGTCCCGCCGATGTCGACGGCGAGCCGGATGGGGCGACGGGTCATGGCGTGACAGCCTGCCTTCCGATGAGGGCGGGAAGCTCGGGAACGCGCCAGCAGGCGGCCCGGCTCTCGCCGTACGACTGAAGCTCCTGCTGCTCCGATCGGCACCGGTCGGTGACGAACGGGCACCGGGCGGCCAGTGGGCACCCGGTCGCGGCGTCGGCTTCCTCCAGGTCCTTGACCAGCTCGACGGCCTCGCCGTCGGACCCGGCCGTCCCGCCGAGGCGGGGGGCGCTGCCCAGCAACGCCCGGGTGTACGGGTGCCGGGGCGTGTCGAAGACGACGTCCACCGGTCCCTCCTCGACGACCCGGCCGAGGTAGAGCACCACGACGCGGTCGGCGAACCCGCGCACCGTGGCCAGGTCGTGGGAGATGAACACCGAGGCGCGGTCCGCGTCGGCGGCCACGTCGGCGATCACGTCGAGGATCTGCGCCTGGACGGTGACGTCCAGCGCCGACGTCGGCTCGTCGAAGACGATCAGGTCCGGCTCGCCGACCAGCGCGCGGGCGATGCCGATGCGTTGCGCCTGGCCGCCGGACAGCTCGTGCGGGTAGCGCTGAAGGATCGACCGGTCCAGCTCCATCCGGTCCAGCACGGCGGTGACGCGCGCCTCCCGCTGCGCCGGGGACAGGCCGGCGGCGCGCAGCGGCTCGGCGATGGAGTCGCCGACGGGACGGCGCGGGCTGAGCGAGCCGATCGGGTCCTGGAACACGAGCTGCGCCCGGGTGCGGGCCCGGCGCAGCGCCCGGCCCCGCGGCCGGGTGCGGCCCGGCTGCTTGACCAGCGCCTGCCCGGCGACCGTGACGGTGCCGGACGTGGGCGCGACCAGGCCCATCACGAGCTTCGCGAGGGTGCTCTTGCCGCAGCCGCTCTCGCCCACCACGCCGAGCGTCTCGCCCGGCCCGAGCCGGAGCGTGACGCCGCGCAGCGCGTGGTGCCCGCCGGAACCGAACCGGCTGCGATAGACGACGTGCGCGTCCTCGATCTCCAGCACCGCGGGCTTCGGGTCGGTGCCGGCCGCGACCACGTCGGACGCGGCCGGCGTGTGCGCCGCCCGCGGCACGTCGGCGTCCAGCGGCCGGGTCTGCGGGTGGAAGCAGGCGAGCGACCACTCGCCGCCGCCGGGCACCGGCACGGTGGCCGGGCGCCGGGACGAGCAGGTGCCGTCGGCGTGCGCGCACCGGGCGACGAACGGGCAGTTGTGCGGCGCCTGCGTCAGCAGCGGCATGGCGCCGGGGGTGGCGACGACCGGCCGGCCGCTGACGTCCGGCACCGAACGCAGCAGCGCCCGGGTGTACGGGTGCGCGGGCTCCCGCAGCACCTGCGCGGCCGGTCCGCTCTCCACCACGGTGCCGGCGTAGAGCACCACCACCCGGTCGCAGACCTCCGCGATGGACGCCAGGTCGTGCGAGATCAGCAGGACGCCCCGGCCGTCGGTGTCGGCGGCGTGCCGGAACTGGCGCAGGATCTCCCGGGTCAGTGTCACGTCGAGGCCGGTGGTCGGCTCGTCGGCGATCAGCAGCTCCGGCGCGCAGCCGGTGGCCAGCGAGATCATCACGCGCTGGGCCATGCCGCCGGACAGCTCGTGGGCGTACGCGTCGAGCCGCCGCTGCGGGCTGCGGATGCCGACCGCCTCGAACAGCTCGCGCGCCGCCTCCCGGGCCCGCTCGCCGGACATCTCCTGGTGGGTGGCGAGCCGGTCGACGAGCTGCTTGCCGATGGTGCGGGTGGGACTGAGCGCGCCGCGCGGGTTCTGGAAGCAGATCGCCACCCCCCGCCCGCGGTGGGCGGCGAGCGCGGCGTCGTCCATGCGCAGCACGTCCGAGTCGCCGAACAGCACCCGCCCGGTGGCGTGCGAGCCGCCGGGCAGCAGCCCGACGACGGCGCGGGCCACCATGCTCTTGCCGCCGCCGCTCTCGCCGACCAGGCCGACGACCTCGCCGGGCCGGACGGCGAAGCTCACGCCGCTGAGCGCTGCCACCTGCCGGCCGGGCCGGCGGATCGTCACGGAGAGGTTCTCGATCGACAGCATGGTCACCGCCGCTTCGCGTTGGCGCGGTCCTGCAGGCCTTCGCCGAGCAGGCTGAACCCCAGGACGCAGACGAACAGGGCCAGGCCGGGCGGGACCGAGGTCCACCACCGGCCGCCGACCACGTCCGCGGCGCCGAGGCTGATCATGGCGCCCCACTCCGCCTCGGGGATGCTCACGCCCAGCCCGAGGAAGGAGAGCCCGGCCAGGGTGAGCATGGCCCAGCCGCAGTTCAGCGGCGCGATCACCCGGACCGGGGTGAGGCTGTTGGGCAGCAGGTGCCGCCAGAGCACGCCGACCGGCGACGCGCCGGAGGTGATCGCGGCGTCCACGAAGGGCAGTTCCCGCAGCGACCGCACCTCGGCGCGGACCAGCCGGGCGTATGCCGGCGCGTTCACCGCCGCGATCGTGATGATCAGGTTGATCGTGCCGTTGCCGAGCAGCGCGGCCACGGCGAGCGCCAGGATGAACGTCGGGAACGACTGGAAGATGTCGACCACCCGCATCAGCACGTCGTCGAGCCAGCCGCCGAAGTAGCCGGCGACCAGGCCGAGCAGCGTGCCGACGACCACCGCGAGCGCCACGGCGGCCAGGGCGATGCCCAGGTCGAGCCGGGCGGCGTAGAGCACCCGGCTCCAGATGTCCATGCCGTTGCCGTCGGTGCCGAGCAGGTGGCTGCCGCCCGGCGCGACGAGCGTGTTCGCCGCGTCGATCTCGGTCTCGCCCCACTGGCTCAGCAGCGGCGCGAACACCGCCAGCAGCGCGACCGCCGACAGGATGCTCGCCCCGGCGATGATCATGCGGCGGGCGAAACGGCTGTCCCGGTCGCCGCCGGGCACGACCACCGGCGCGGCGGCGGGACCGTCGGGGACGGTTCGCAGCTCGGCCATCAGAGCCTCACTCTCGGGTCGAGGATCGCGTGGACCACGTCGGCGATGAGGAACACCAGCACGTAGCACAGCGCGATGACCAGCACCGACGCCTGCACCACCGGGTAGTCCCGGTAGAGCAGGCCGCGCAGGGCCCACTGGCCGAAGCCCTGCCACGAGTACACGTACTCAACGAGCACGGTGGAGCCGATCGCCGTACCGAAGACCAGCGCGGCCAGCGACGGCAGCCGGACCAGCGTCGCCCGCAGCAGGTAGCCGTAGTGCAGCGTGCGGTCGCGCAGCCCGTGCGCCTTCGCCGCGGCGTACGACTCCGAGTGCAGCACCTCCAGCGCGGAGGCCCGGACGCTGCGCAGCAGCGGGGCGACCACGCCGACCACGAGGGTCAGTACCGGCAGCACCAGGTACGCCGCGGCCGAGGCGATCGCCGGCCCGTTGGCGGTGAGGACGGCGTCGACGAGGTCGGCGCCGGTGAGCGGGGTCAGGCCGGTGTCCGGGTCGACCCGGCCGTTCGGTGCCGGGAACCAGCCGAGGATGCTGTAGCCGACGAGCACCAGCACCAGGCCGAGCCAGAACTCCGGTACGGAGTTGCCGACCAGCGCGAAGATCCGGACGCTGTGGTCGCCGGCCCGGTTGGCCCGCTTGGCCGACCAGATGCCCAGCACCGTCGCCACCACGAGCGCGATGCTCACCGAGATGACGACGAGTTCCAGGGTCGGACCCACCCGTAGCGCCATCTCCGAGCCCACGGAGGTGCCGCTCTGGATCGACGTCCCGAAGTCACCGGTGAGCAGCCCGCCGAGGTAGTCGAGGAACTGCTGCCACAGGGACTGGTCCAGCCCGAAGCGGGCCCGTGCGGCGGCGGCGTCCTCCTCTGTGGCGTTCTGCCCGAGGATGCTGCGGACCGGATCGCCCGGCAGCACCCGGACCAGGAGGAAGGCCAGGACGACCACTCCGAGCAGAACGGGGATCAGCTGGAGCAGTCGCCTGACGACGAAGCGGAAGATACGCATGGGTGGGTGACGTCCTAGGCCGACGCGCTCAGGTAGCGCAGGCGGGCGAGGCCGTCCATCGGCTGCACCCAGCCGGCGACGGACTCCCGGACGGGCAGGTTGAAGTTGGGCTGGCAGATGACCACCCACGGCACGTCGGCGGCGAGGATCTCCTGGACCCGCTTCCACAGCGCGTTGCGGGCGGCCGTGTCGACAGTGGTGTGCGACTTCTCGTAGATCTGCTCGATCTCCGGGTTGCTGTAGTTCGAGTAGTTGAGGTTGGCGCCCTTGACGAAGCTGGTCGCCAGCATGTACTCGACGTCGTCCACCCAGAGCTGCCCGGAGGTGATCTGGAGCGGGATGTTCTTCTTGGTCCGCCGCTCGCCGAGGGTGGCCGGGTCCAGCGGGGTCAGCTTGAGCCGGATGCCCGCCTTCGCCGCCTCGCTCTGCACCTGGACGGCGATCTTCTGCTGCTCCTCGTTGTCGGCCTCGAAGACCAGCTCGGAGTCGAGCGACGCCCGGCCGGCGGCGGTCATGGCGGCCTTCGCCTTCTCCAGGTCGTAGGTGAACGGGTAGCCGCTCTCGTCGTAGCCGGGCATGTCCAGCGGGACCGGGCTCTTGGCCGCGCGGGCGTCGCCGCCGTACACGTTGTTGATGATCTGCTCGTAGGGCACCGCGTACGCGAGCGCCTTCCGGACGTTCACGTCGTTGAACGGCGCCGCGGTGACCGACATCTGGATGGCGACCTGGCGGTTGCTGGCCGCCGAGATGACCTTGATGCCCGGGGCCTTCTTCAGGTCCTGGATGTCGCGCTGGCTGATGCCCAGGGCGATGTCGATGTCACCGGCCTGGAGCTGGAGGCGCTGGTTGGACGCGGCCGGCACCACCGAGATCCGGATGGTCGGCGTCTTGGCCGGGTCCGGGCCCGGGTAGCCGGTGTTCGCGCTGAGTTCGATCTCCTGGCCCTGGGTGGCCTTGGCGACGTTGAAGTAGCCGCCGGTCGGCGGGTTCTTCGCGAACCACTCCTTGGCCCAGGGGTCGCTGGCGCTGGCGCGCTTCTTGGCCTCGACGGAGTCGAAGACGTACAGCGAGATCGCCTGGATCTGCCGGGTCAGGGCGCTCGGGAACGCCTGGTGGAACTCGACCGTGTAGTCGTCGACGACCTTGACCTGGTCGGCGCTGGTGAGGCCGATGGTGCGGTAGACGCCGGCGACGTTGGCCTGGGCGGCGAACGCGCGGTCCTTCGACCACTTGACGTCGGCGGCCTTCATCTCGTTGCCGCTGGCGAACTTCACGCCGCGGCGCAGCTTGAGCGTCCACACCTTCTGCTCGGCGTCCGGCTCGAACGACTCGGCGAACGTCGGGGTGATGTTCTGGGTGTCGAGGATCTGGCTGCCGCCGGCGTTTGTGACCCCGTAGTCGATCAGGTACGGGAAGACGTTCTTGTAGAGCATCAGCGCGGTCAGGTCGAAACCGACGAAGTCCTGGTCCCAGCTCGACAGGTAGCTGGAGACGGCGATGCGCAGCGTCTTGGCGGAGGCGCCGCCGGACTTGCCGTCCGTGGACTTGTTGCCGCTGTCCGCGGCGCAGGCACCGGTGGCGAACAGGAGCGCGACGCTGCCACCCAACTGCAGGACGCCGCGGCGGGAGAGCGCGGGCGAGGAGGCGCCCGGACGGGGTGAACGAGCCATGAGAAGCCCTCCTAGAAGCACGAGGCGAATGGCCCGAGCTGCGGACCTACCTGGTGTTCTACCGGATTAGGCACGAGTGAACAATAGGGTGAACGGTGTTCACCGAACACGGCCGCGCCGTGAAATCAGAGCACTCCCGAAGTGCGGGATGACCCCGCTGAAAGCGTTCACACAAGTTCACCGAAACGTTACGCACGGGAGATCGAACCGGGCCGGAAGACGCCGATGCCCCCGGGAGGACACCCGGGGTCGCTCCACCGCGTACCGGCGGCTCGGGCTCGCCGAGGCCGACCTCGCCCGCGCGCTCGTGTGAGCGCTCACCCGGCGGTCCACCCGGCATTCCTCCGGACCCGGCCGGTTGAACATGTTATCGATAACCTGCTATGTTCCGGCACGGGAGCGAAGGGCACGCTCCCCGTCACCCCCGCAACCGGCAAAGCGACCCGAGGCACCGTCCTCGCCGCCTCGCCGGTCGGTGACCAGTCCGGGCCGCTCCGCCGATGCACGCCGACGCAGGCGGCCAACGGACGACTTCGGCCCCGGCCGCACGCGCGGCTCCGCGCCCTCTTCGCAGGCGACGTCGGCATCGACGGACGGTTCGGCCTGCACCACCACCCAGGGCAAGGAGTCCAGCAATGGCGAAACGAACATCCCTTCTCTCATCCATCGCCGCCGCGGCGGTGCTCCTCGCGGCGGCGGCCGGCGGCGCCCTCAGCGCCGACCTCGGCGAGACGGCGCAGGCGTCGACAAACGGCACGCTCGCCGCGACCGCCGGCTGCGGCAAGGCCCCGACGCTGTCCAGCGGGACGCGCACCATCTCCAGCGGCGGCCAGAACCGCAGCTACATCCTGCGCATCCCGGACGGGTACGACCGCAACCGCCCGTACCGGCTGATCTTCGGGTTCCACTGGCTGAACGGCTCGGCGAACAACGTCGCCTCGGCCGGCTACTACGGCCTGCTGCCGCTGTCGAACAACAGCACGATCTTCGTCGCACCGCAGGGCATCGACAACGGCTGGGCCAACACCAACGGCCGCGACCTGACGCTGTTCGACGACATCTCCCGGCAGATCGAGAACGACCTCTGCGTCGACACCAGCCAGCGGTTCGCGCTCGGCTGGAGCTACGGCGGGGCGATGAGCTACGCGGTGGCCTGCGCCCGGCCCAACGTCGTCCGCGCGGTCACCGTGATCTCCGGCGCCAACCTCAGCGGCTGCAACGGCGGCACCCAGCCGGTCGCCTACTTCGGCATCCACGGCATCTACGACAGCGTCCTGAACATCTCCATGGGCCGCTCGCTGCGCGACACGTTCGTCCGCAACAACGGCTGCACCGCGCAGAGTCCGCGCGAGCCGAGCCGGGGCAGCCTCACCCACATCACCACCACGTACTCCGGCTGCCGCGAGGGCTACCCGGTGCAGTGGGCCGCGTTCGACGGCGACCACACCCCCAGCCCGGTCGACGGGTCGTCCAGCCCGAACGACTCCCGGACCTGGACGTCGGGGGAGATCTGGCGGTTCTTCAGCCAGTTCGCGTCCACCACGCCGCCGACCACGGTGCCGCCGACCACCGTGCCGCCGACCACGCCGCCGGTCACCACCGCACCGCCCACGACCCCGCCGGTCACGACGCCGCCGCCGGGTGAGCCGGGCGCCTGCACCGCCACCTACCGGACCGTGAACACCTGGCCGGGTGGCTACCAGGCCGAGGTCACGGTGGCCAACAACGGCGCCACCACGCTCAACGGCTGGACCGTACGCCTGACCCTGGCCTCCGGCCAGGCGATCAGCAGCCTCTGGAACGGCGTCAACACGGGCACCACCGGCTCGGTGTCGGTCCGCAACGCCGACTACAACGGCACTGTCGGCGCGAACGGCTCGACGACGTTCGGGTTCACCGCCACCGGGAACGGCGCCACCGCACCCAGTGGCGTCAGCTGCACCAGTCCCTGACCGACCCGGCACGGGAGCCGGGCCTGGGTGGCATGCCGCCGCCCTCGGCCCGGCCCCGGCCGGCACCAACTGAGGTCCCGCTACCCCCGGAATGTGCTCTAATTAACTCCGGTCGATGTTTGCGTTAACATTGGCGCCTGACATGCCACCACCACCAGGCTAGTCAGAGCACTTGTGTCACAGGTGTTAGCGCTTGCACCGGCGGCCATCCATAGCTCGTGAGGCGCCGCGCCGACGAACGGCAGCGGAGCCCTGCGTACCCGAGGAGCCGTCATGGTGATCCCCCGTCCCCCCCGGTCCGCCCGATCCGGACCACCGCGCCTGACCATCCCCGCCCTGATCCTCGTCCTGGTCGTCGCCGGCGCCGCCCTGGCCACTCAGAGCCGAAGCGCCGTGGCCGCTCCCGGGCCCGGCTCCATCGTGGGCGCGCAGTCCGGCCGCTGCGTCGACGTCCCCAACGGCAGCACCACGAACGGCACCCAGGTGCAGCTCCACGACTGCACGGGTGGCGCGCCGCAGAACTGGACCTACACGTCGGCGAAGCAGCTCACGGTGTACGGCAACAAGTGCCTGGACGCCAACGGCCAGGGCACCAGCCCCGGCACCACCGTGATCATCTGGGACTGCAACGGCCAGGCCAACCAGCAGTGGAACGTCACCTCGGCCGGCGCGATCACCGGCCAGCAGTCCGGGCTGTGCCTGGACGCCACGAACGCGGGCACCGCCAACGGCACCAGGATCATCCTGTGGACCTGCAACGGCCAGGCCAACCAGCGGTGGACCATCTCGACCACACCGTCGTCACCGCCGCCCACCTCGACGCCCCCGCCCGGCGGCCGGCCGTGCGACATCTACGCCGCGGGCGGCACGCCGTGCGTGGCGGCGCACAGCACCACCCGGGCGCTGTTCTCGGCGTACGGCGGCAACCTCTACCAGGTCCGCCGCTCCTCGGACAACGGCACCCGCAACATCGGTCCACTGAGCGCGGGCGGCTACGCCGACGCCGCCGCGCAGGACGCGTTCTGCGCCGGTACGAGCTGCGTGATCACCGCCGTGTTCGACCAGTCGGGACGCGGGAACGACCTGTGGTACCAGGGCTCCGCGCAGGTCCCCGGCTCCACCTCCAGCCGGCCCGCGAACGCGACGAGCGAGTCGCTGACGGTCGGCGGCGCCCGAGCGTATTCCCTCTACATCAACCCCGGGAACAGCTACTGGCGGGACGGCCACCTGACCGGCGTCCCCACCGGCGCGGCCCCCGAGGGCATGTACATGGTGACCAGCGGCACCCACGTCAACAGCGGCTGCTGCTTCGACTACGGCAACAGCGAGACCACCCGCAGCGCCGACGCGGCCGGGGCGATGGACGCGATCAACTTCAGCACCAGTTGCTGGTTCGGCGGCTGCTCCGGCAGCGGCCCCTGGGTGCAGGCCGACCTGGAGTGGGGTCTCTACCCGGGCGGCAGCCAGTCCTGGAACCCGAACCAGCGGGCCTTCACCAACCGGTTCGTCACCGCCACGCTGAAGAACAACGGCACCTCGCGGTTCGCCATCAAGGGCAGCAACGCCCAGTCCGGCGGCCTCTACACGCTCTACGACGGGTCGCTGCCGGCCGGCTACAGCCCGATGCGTAAGCAGGGCGCCATCATCCTGGGCAGCGGCGGCGACTGCTGCAAGCCCGGCGGCGGCGCGAACCTCAGCGCCGGCACCTTCTACGAGGGCGCCATGGTGGCGGGCTACCCGTCCGACGCGACCGAGAACGCCGTCCAAGCCGACATCGTCGCCGCCGGCTACCGCTGACCGGCGCGCGCGACGTCAGCGACCACACTCCCGAATTCGTGAAGGGACCCGTCATGTCCGAACCGAGACGGATACGCCGCCGCCCCCGACTGCTGGCGGCGCTGGCCGCCACCGTCCTGGCCGCCGGCGGCGGCCTGACCCTCACCGCCGGTCCCGCCCAGGCGGCCACCACGATCACCGTCAACGGCGCCTCCGGCGGCCAGACGTTCGACGGGGTGGGCGCGGTCAGCGGTGGCGGCGGCAACAGCCGCCTGCTGATCGACTATCCGGAACCGCAGCGCGGCCAGATCCTGGACTACCTGTTCAAGCCCGGATACGGCGCCGCGCTGCAGATCCTCAAGGTGGAGATGGGCGGCGACACCAACTCCACCAGCGGCTCGGAGCCGAGCCACGAGCACGTCCGGGGCGACCTGAACTGCAACCGCGGCTACCAGTGGTGGATCATGGAGCAGGCCAAGGCCCGCAACCCCGCCATCAAGCTGGCGGCGCTGCCCTGGGGTGCTCCCGGGTGGATCGGCAACGGCAACTTCATGTCCCAGGACATGATCAACTACTTCGTGGACTGGCTGGGCTGCGCGCGGCAGCACAACCTCACCATGGACTACATCACCGCCGCCCAGAACGAGAAGCGGACCGACGCGAACTGGACCATCAGCCTGCGTCAGGCGCTGAACGCCAACGGCTACAGCGGCGTGAAGATCATCTACGGGGACGACTACCCGGGCAGCTGGGGCCCGGCGAACGCCGTCGCCGGCAACACGACGTTGCGCAACAGCATCGACGTGCTCAGCGGCCACTACCCGTGCGGCTACCTGAGCGCGCAGACCACCTGCACCGTCTCCTCCACGGCCACCAGCACCGGCAAGACGCTGTGGAACAGCGAGGGCGGCTCGCAGGACTACAACGACGGCGCCAAGCCGCTCGCGCGCGGCATCAACCGCGGCTACATCGACGGCCGGATGGTCGCCTACCTCAACTGGGACCTGATCGCCGCGATCACACCGAACCTGCCCTGGTCCACGGTCGGGCTGATCCTGGCCAACCAGCCCTGGTCCGGCTGGTACTCGGTCGGCAAGAACACCTGGGCACTGGCGCACACCACCCAGTTCACCGCCCCCGGCTGGCGCTACCTCGACTCGTCCTCGGGCTACCTGGGCGGCAACCGCAACAACGGCAGCTACGTGTCGCTGCGCTCCCCCACCGGCGGCGACTACAGCACCGTCATCGAGACCATGGACGCCACGTCGGCGCAGCAGCTCACCATGAACGTCACCGGCGGGCTCTCCACCGGCCAGGTGCACGTCTGCTCCACGAACCTGACCTCGACGAACCCGAACGACTTCTTCGTCCGCGGCGCGGACATCACCCCGTCGGGCGGGTCGTTCTCGCTCACCGTCCAGCCCGGACACCTCTACACCGTCACCACGACCACGGGGCAGGGCAAGGGCACCGCCACCAGCCCGGCCCAGGGCTCGCTCGGCCTGCCGTACCGCGACGACTTCGACGGGTACGCCGCCGGTCGGATACCGAAGTACCTCCAGGACATGCAGGGCGCGTTCGAGACCGTCGGCTGCGGTGGCGGCCGGGCCGGCATGTGCCTGCGGCAGATGTCCGCGCAGGCGCCGATCACCTGGAAGACACTCGCCGACCCGGCCACCTACGGCGGCAACCTCAGCTGGGGCAACTACACCGTCTCCGCCGACGTCCTGCTCGAACAGTCCGGCTACGCCCAGATCCAGGGCCGCGTCGGCACCACGAACCTCGACCCGATCGGCCGGTACAACGGCTACTTCCTGCGGGTCACCGACTCCGGCTCGTGGTCGATCCTGCGCAACAACACCGCCGGGCAGCTCGCCACGCTGCGCAGCGGGAACGTCGCAGCGCTGGGCACCAACCGCTGGCACAGCCTCGCACTGGGCTTCGCCGGCTCCACCATCACCGCCACCATCGACGGCACGACTGTCGGCACGGTCACCGACTCCACGTTCGGCACCGGCCAGGTCGGCTTCGGCACCAGCCAGGGCGAGACCGCCCAGTTCGACAACCTGTCGGTGGTCGCCGGCCCGGGCGGCAACCCCGGGGGTACGAGCGGTGCCCTGCTCAACCCCAACTCCAGCCGTTGCCTGGACGTGCCGAACCAGTCCCAGACCAACGGCACCCAGGTGACGTTGTGGGAGTGCAACGGCGGCGCGAACCAGCAGTGGACCGCGACCTCCGGCCGGCAGCTCCAGGTGTACGGCAGCAAGTGCCTCGACGCCGAGGGCCAGGGCACCTCGTCCGGCACCCGGGTCATCATCTGGGACTGCAACGGCGGCGCCAACCAGCAGTGGAACGTCAACACCGACGGCACGATCACCGGCGTCCAGTCCGGACTGTGCCTGAGCCCGAACGGCGGCGGGACCGGCAACGGCACCCCGATCGTCCTGTCCGCCTGCACCGGCGGCAGCAGCCAGAAGTGGAGCCGGGCGTGACGGCCCGACCTTCGCCGACCGTACCCATCCGCCGCGGCGCGGCCTACCGGGGAGATGACCTGTGACCTCAACGCTATGGAGACCCGACCGCCGGGCCAGACGATGGCTCGCGCTGGCCGTGACCATGCTCGCCCTGCTCGGGCTGGCCCCGGTCGTCACCGGCGGGCTGAACCCGACCGTCGCCCGGGCGGACAACCCGATCGTGCAGACGATCTACACGGCCGACCCGGCCCCGCTCGTGTACGACAACCGGGTCTACCTGTACACCGGCCACGACGAGGACAACTCGACCTGGTTCACCATGAAGGAGTGGCGGGTCTTCTCGTCCGACGACATGGTCAACTGGACCGACCACGGATCGCCGCTCAGCCTCGCCACGTTCAGCTGGGCCAAGCAGGACGCGTGGGCCGGCCAGGCGGTCCACCGCAACGGCAAGTTCTACTGGTACGTGCCGATGGTCGTGCGGGCCACCGGCCAGATGGGCATCGGGGTGGCGGTGGCGGACAGCCCCACCGGTCCGTTCCGCGACGCCATCGGGCGTCCGCTGGTGAGCAACGGCGAGATCGACCCGACCGTGTTCATCGACGACGACGGCCAGGCGTACCTGTACTGGGGCAACCCGCGCCTGTGGTACGTGAAGCTGAACGCGGACATGATCTCGTACTCCGGCAGCCCGACGCAGATCCCGCTGACCACGGCGGGCTTCGGGGCGCGGACCGGGGACGCGAACCGGCCCACCCTCTACGAGGAGGGGCCGTGGGTGTACAAGCGCAACGGCCTCTACTACATGGCGTTCGCGGCCAAGTGCTGCTCCGAGTTCGTCGCCTACTCGACCGCGCCCGGGCCGCTGGGCCCGTGGACGTACCGCGGGACGATCATGCCGACCCAGGGCAGCAGCTTCACCAACCACCCGGGGATCATCGACTTCAAGGGCAACTCGTACTTCTTCTACCACAACGGCGCGTTGCCCGGCGGCGGCGGTTTCACCAGGTCGGTGGCGGTGGAGAAGTTCTCCTACGGCGCGGACGGCTCGATCCCCACGATCAACATGACCACCACCGGCGCCCCCCAGGTCGGCACCATGGACCCGTACGCCCGGCAGGAGGCCGAGACGATGGCCTGGGGGCAGGGGGTCGAGACCGAGGCGTCCTCCCTGGGCGGGCGGAACGTCGGTTACATCGACAACGGAGACTACATCAAGGTCAAGGGCGTGGCCTTCGGCGCCGGCGCGACCAAGTTCACCGCCATGGTGGCCTCGGCCGGCAGCGGAGGGTCCATCGAACTGCGCCTGGACAGCGTGACCGGCCCGCTCGTGGGCACCTGCCAGGTGACCCCCACCGGCGGCTGGCAGACCTGGACCAACCCGAGCTGCCCGGTCAGCGGCGCCACCGGCACCCACGACCTCTACCTGCGGTTCACCGGCGGCAGCGGCTCGCTGTTCAACATCGACCACTGGTGGTTCACCTCCAGCCTCAGCGGCACCCCGCCGCCGGTCCCCCCGTCGACCCCGCCGCCCTCCTCTCCCCCGCCGCCCAGCACGCCGCCGCCGTCCACCACGCCGCCACCGACCGGCGGCGCCTGCACCGCCACCTACCGCACCACCAACTCCTGGTCCGGCGGTTTCCAGGCCGAGGTGACGGTCACCGCGGGCGCCGCGGCACTCAACGGCTGGTCGGTGCGGTGGAACCTCGCCGGTGGCCAGAGCATCAGCCAGGTCTGGAGCGGCACGCTGAGCACCAGCGGATCCACGGCGACCGTCCGTAACGCGGCGTACAACGGCTCCGTGCCCGCGTCCGGCTCGACCACGTTCGGCTTCATCGCCGACGGCTCCCCGTCCACCCCTTCCCTGACCTGCACCAGCCCGTGAGAGGAGCGTTCATGCGTACGACAGTGAGGAGATGGCTCACCGCGGGCGCCGCGCTGGCCCTGCTGGCCGCCGGTGTGCTCACGCCCGCCGGCCCGGCGGTCGCCGAGTCCAACGGCGGCACCCGGGTGATGCCGCTCGGTGACTCCATCACCGAGGGCACCCAGGTGCCGGGCGGCTACCGGATCGGCCTGTGGCAGCGGCTGGCCGGCGGCGGCTACCGGGTCGACCTGGTCGGCTCCCAGTTCAACGGGCCGGGCAACCTCGGCGACCACGACCACGAGGGTCACCCCGGCTGGCGCATCGACCAGATCGACGTCAACATCACCGGCTGGCTGAACGCCTACCAGCCGCGCACCGTGCTGCTGCACATCGGCACCAACGACATCCTGCAGAACTACAACGTCTCCACCGCGCCGAACCGGCTCTCCTCGCTCATCGACCGCATCACCACCACGGCACCGAACGCGGACGTGTTCGTCGCGCAGATCATCCCGCTCGCCAACTCCGGCCAGGCGGCGGCGGTGCGCACGTTCAACGCCGCGCTGCCCGGCATCGTGCAGTCGAAGGTGAACGCCGGCAAGCGGGTCCACCTGGTCGACCAGTACTCGGCGCTGACCACCGCCGACCTGATCGACGGCATCCACCCGACCGCCACCGGCTACGACAAGATGGCCGCGGTCTGGTACCGCGCGTTGCAGTCGGTGTCCGGCAGCATCGGCACCCCCGGCAGCAGCGGTGGCACATACCAGAACGTGCAGCTCGTCGGTGCCGGCTCGGGCCGGTGCCTGGACGTGCCGAACGGCAGCACCACGAACGGCACCGCGGTGCAGCTGTACGACTGCTGGGGCGGCACCATGCAGCGCTGGACCTACACCTCCGCCAAGCAGTTGCAGGTGCTCGGCAACAAGTGCCTCGACGCGAGCGGGCGGGGCACCGCGAACGGCACCAGCGTGATCATCTGGGACTGCAACGGCCAGCCCAACCAGCAGTGGAACCTCAACGCCAACGGCACGATCAGCGGCGTCCAGTCCGGGCGCTGCCTGGACGCGGCCGGCTACGGCACCGCCAACGGGACCAGGATCAACCTCTGGGACTGCCACGGCGGCACCAACCAGCAGTGGAGCGCACGCGCCTGACCGGCGTGCGACGGGCTCCCCGGCGGACGCCGCCGGGGAGCCCGTCCGGGCGGCGCCCGCCGCATGACCAGCGGCGGGCCCGGCGGGTACGTAGAGTGAGAGCCATGTCGAAGCCGCCGCTGCCCGAGCCCGCCGTCGCCATGCTGGGCAAGCCGAATCCCGCCGTCATCGCCACGCTTCGCGACGGCCAGCCGGTGTCCGCGGCCACCTGGTACCTCTGGGAGGACGGCCGCGTCCTGGTGAACATGGACGAGGGCCGCCGCCGGCTGGCACACCTGCGCAGCGATCCCCGGGTCTCCCTGACCGTGCTGGACGAGGGGAACTGGTACACCCACGTCAGCCTGATCGGGCGGGTGGTCGAGCTGCGCGACGACGAGGGCCTGGCGGACATCGACCGGATCTCGCAGCACTACACCGGGCGCCCCTACCCCCGGCGGGACCGCAAGCGGGTCAGCGCCTGGATCGAGATCGAGCGCTGGCACGGGTGGGGCGCGCACAAGGACAACAGCCAGACCGGCTGACGGCGCCCCCACGATGTCCGACCCATGCGGAAGAGTGTCGGGCATGAGTGAGCCGTACGATCCGAAGGCAGCGCTGCACCACTACCTGCGCGCGATCCGGGAGAACCTGATCTGGAAGCTCGACGGGCTGAGCGAACGCGAGGCCCGGCTTCCCCGCACCGCGACCGGCAACAACTTCCTGGGCCTGCTCAAGCACTGCCTGAACGTCGAGGCCGGCTACTTCGGGCCCACGTTCGGCCGCGAGTTCCCCACGCCCGAGGAACTGGTGGCCGCCGAGACGGTCGACGCGGACCCGCAGGCGGACTGGTACGCCCGGGCCGACGAGACCAAGGACGGGCTGATCGACCTGTACCGCCGCGTCGGGGCGTTCGCGGACGAGACGATCGAGACGCTGCCGCTGGACGCGCCGGGGCGGGTGCCGTGGTGGCAGCCCGGCCGGCAGGACGTGACACTGCACCAGGTCATCGTGCACGTCTGCGTCGACCTGGCCCGGCACGCCGGGCACGCCGACGTCATGCGTGAGCAGCACGACGCGGCGATCGGGCTGGGGCGGGACAACCGGAACGTTCCCGAGGGCTACGACTGGCCGGCGTACGTCAGCAAGCTGTCGGCGCTCGCCGACCGGTTCGCGTAGGCGGCCTTCCGGTATGGCGGGCCGGAAGTTTCAACCATATTTCGGACAGCGGATCGACAGGACCAGCAGCATCGTGAAGCATCTATCCCATGAAGATCCGGCCCGCCGTCGCCCCGCCGACCGCTGAGGACACCGGTCCCGCGCAGCCTCCCGCCGACCGGCCCTCGGACGAGCGCCCCTCCGACGAACGGCCTGCGGACGGCAGACGCCGGTGGCGTCCGAACCCGGAGTGGACGCTGGCGATCCTCGGCAGCCTGCTGCTGGCGGTGGTGCTGACCTGGCCGACGATGCGGCACCCGGCGACCACGATCCCCGGCGACCTCGGCGACCCGACGTTGCAGGCGTGGCAGGTCGCCTGGTCCGGGCACGCCCTGCTCAGCGACCCGGCGAACCTCTGGAACTCGAACACGTTCTATCCGGAGCGCTACACCTACGCCTACAGCGACACCCTGCTCGGGTACGCCCCGTTCGGGATGCTCGGCTCCGGCTTCGAGGCCGCGGTGATCCGCTACAACGTGCTCTACGTGCTGCTGCACGCGCTGGCGTTCCTCGGGGCGTACGCGCTGGCCCGGCAGCTCGGCGCCAACCGCTGGGGCGGTGCGGTCGCCGGGATCGCGTGGGCGTACGCGCCCTGGCGGCTGGCGCACTCCGGTCACCTGAACATCCTGTCCAGCGGCGGGATCGCGCTGGCGCTGGCGATGCTGGCCCGCGGTCACGGCTGGTCGCTACGCCACGGCTACCGGCCGGAACGCCGCAAGCCCGGCTGGGCGGTGGCCGGGTGGCTCGTCGCGGCCTGGCAGGTCACGCTCGGCTTCGGCATCGGGCTCCCGCTCGTCTACTTCCTGCTGGCCGCCGTGCTGGTGGCGGCCGGCTGCTACGGCTGGTCCTGGTGGCGCAAGCGGGAGCGGCCCCCGTTCGGCCGGCGGCTGCTCATCGCCGACCTGGCCGGCGGCGCCGTGTTCGGCACCGTGACGCTGCTGCTCGGGCTGGTCTACCTGCGCGTGGTCGACCTCAACCCGCAGGCCGTCCGCTCGCTGGACTGGACGAAGATGTTCTCCCCGCCGCTGATCGGGTTCGTCACCGCGCCCGGCGACTCGTGGTTGTGGGGGGAACGGCACGCCGCCGCCCGCGAGCAGCTGACCTGGCCGCCGGAGATGGCACTGCTGCCCGGCATGACGCTGATCGGGCTGGCCGCGGCGGGGTTGTTCGTCTCGGCGTTCCCGGTGCGGCACCGGGTCGCGCTGGGGCTCGGCGTGACCGGCACCGTGCTGCTGGGCCTGGGCGCCACGCTCGGCGGCGACGGCGACCCCGGCTACCTGACGTTGTCCAACCTCCTGCCGGGCTGGGACGCGTTGCGCACCCCGGGCCGGATGATGCACTGGACCAGCCTGCTGCTCGCCGTGCTGGCGGCCGGGCTGGTGACAGCGCTTGCCGAGTCGTGGCGCCGGCCCGCCGCCGCGCGCGCGTCCCGGGCGGTGGCGGCGCTGGTCCTGCTGGTGCCGCTAGCCCTGGTCACGCTGGAGGGCGTGAACCGCACGCCGCACCCGGTGGTGCCGACGCCACCGGCGGCGATGCGGACCGCGCCGGAACCGATGCTGGTGCTGCCCGCCGGCGGGGTGGGCGACCTGAACTACATGCTGTGGTCGACCGACGGATTCCCCCGGATCACCAACGGGCTCGGCGGGTTCGAGCCGGTCACCCAGGCCCAGACGCGGGTCGCCGTGGCGACGTTCCCCGACGCGGGCAGCGTGGCGTACCTGCGCGGGATCGGCGTGCGGTCGGTCGTCGCGGTGCCGAGCCGCGCGGCGGGTACGCCGTGGGAGGGCATCGAGACCCGGCCGGTCGACGGGCTGGGCATCACCCGGGAGGAAGTCGATGGCACGCTTGTCTACCGCCTCTGACGCCGTGGGCGCCGTTCCCGCGTGCCCGGGCCGGGCGAGGTGAGCGCCGTGCGGTTGTCGGTGGTGGTGCCCTGCTTCAACGAGGAAGCGTCGGTGGAGCGGCTGCACGAGATGCTCAGCGTCGCGATCGCCGAGCTGACCGACGTGGACGTCGAGGTGGTGTACGTCGACGACGGCAGCGAGGACGGCACGCTGGCGGCACTGCGCCGGCTCGCCGCGGCCGACCCGGCCGTCTGCTACACGTCGCTGAGCCGCAACTTCGGCAAGGAGGCGGCCATGCTCGCCGGCCTGCGCCGGGCCACCGGCGACGCGGTGGTCATCATGGACGCCGACCTGCAGCACCCGCCGCGGCTGCTGCCCGAGATGGTGATGCTCTACCGCCAGGGCTTCGACCAGGTGATCGCCCGCCGGGACCGCCGTGGTGACCGGTTCATCCGGATGGTCGCCTCGCGCTCCTTCTACCGCCTGGTCAACTGGTGGATAGACGTACGCCTGCTCGACGGCGCCGGCGACTTCCGGCTGCTGTCCCGGCTCGCGGTGAACGCGATCCTGGCGATGCCGGAGTACAACCGCTTCTCCAAGGGCCTGTTCTCGTGGATCGGTTTCCGCACCGCTGTGGTGGCACACCGCAACGAGACCCGGCAGGCCGGGCGGAGCCGCTGGACGTTCGGCAAGCTGTTCAACTACGCGTTCGACGGCCTGCTGTCGTTCAACAACCGGCCGCTGCGCCTGGCGATCTACGGCGGCCTGTTCCTCACGCTCATCGCGGTGGGCTACATGGCCTGGGTCGTAGCGGACGCCGTGGAGAAGGGCATCGACGTGCCCGGCTACACCACGATCATCGTCAGCGTGATCGGGCTCGGCGGCATCCAGATGATGATCCTCGGGGTGATCGGCGAGTACATCGGCCGGATCTACTACGAGACCAAACGCCGTCCGCACTATCTCGTGCAGGAGACCGAGCGCGTCGTCGATGCTCCCGGCCGGACCTCCCGGATTCCGGAGCAGCGCACGGCCACCGGCGAATCGATGGCCGGCGAAACCGGCTGAGCAACCCCGATCGGCGGGTGCCGATAGGCGCAGAATCGTTCTCTTTTCGCAGGTGGCGGGCGGTTGCTATGGTCGCCCGCGACGCCGGAGACCGGCGCCGAGGAAAGGGTTGCGATGGGGCTGATGGACAAGCTCCGGGGCGAACTCATCGACATCATCGAGTGGCTGGACGACAGCCGCGACACGATCGTCTGGCGGTTCCCCCGGTATCAGAACGAGATCAAGATGGGCGCCAAACTGGTCGTCCGGGAGTCCCAGACGGCGGTGTTCGTCAACGAGGGGAAGATCGCCGACGTCTTCACTCCGGGGACGTACACGCTGGAGACCCGCAACCTGCCGATCCTGTCCACCCTGAAGGGCTGGAAGTACGGCTTCAACTCGCCGTTCAAGGCCGAGGTGTACTTCGTCAACACCCGGCAGTTCACCGACATGAAGTGGGGCACCCAGAACCCGGTCATCCTGCGCGACGCCGAGTTCGGCGTGGTCCGGGTACGGGCATTCGGCGCCTTCGCGGCCCGTGTGGTGGACGCGTCGCGCCTGCTGCGGGAACTGGTCGGCACCGACCCGCAGTTCCGCACCGAGGAGGTGCAGGAGTACCTGCGGCAACTCATGGTGGGACGCCTCGGCGGCGCGCTCGCCACGGCCGGCGTGCCGCTGCTGGACCTCGCCGCGCACCAGGACGCGATCGGCCGGCGGCTGGCCGCCGTGCTGACCGAGGAACTGGCCGAGGTCGGTATCGCGATCCCCAAGTTCGTCATCGAGAACGTGTCGGTGCCGCCGGAGGTCGAGCAGGCGCTGGACAAGCGGACCAGCATGGGCGCGGTCGGCGACCTGGACCGGTACACCCGTTTCCAGGCCGCCAACGCGATGGAGGCCGCGGCGAACAACCCGGGTGGCGAGGCCGGTGCGGGCATCGGCCTGGGCCTCGGTATGGCGATGGGCCAGCAGATGGCCCGGACCATGGGCGGTGGCGCGGCCACGCAGCCGGCGCCGGCCCAGCCGGCCCCCGCGCCGCCGGCCGCCGCCGAGCCGCCGCCGCTGCCGGGCCAGGCCCAGTGGTACGTGGGCATCGGCGGCCAGCGGCAGGGCCCGTACGACCTCGGCACGCTGGCCGAGCAGGCGAACGCGGGCGCGCTCGGCGCGGACACGCTCGTCTGGCGTACCGGGATGGCGCAGTGGCAGCCCGCCGGGCAGGTGCCCGAGCTGGCGTCGGTGCTCGCCAGCGTCCCGCCGCCGCTTCCGCCGCAATGAGCGACACGGCTGTCTCGCCGCCCTCCTACCAGTGCGGGGGGTGCGGCGCCCGGGTCGAGTTCGCACCCGGCACGACCGCGCTGAGCTGCCCGTACTGCGGGCACCGGCAGGAGATCGCCGGTGCCGGCCGGGAGGTGCGCGAGCATGCGTACGCGGAACTGGCGTCGCTGCCCCGCAAGCCGGTGGCGAGCGTCGGCGCGCACACGTTCGTCTGCCCGGGCTGCGGCGCACGGACGGAGAGCGACGCGCTGGCGCAGCGCTGCCAGTTCTGCGCGGCTCCCCTGGTGGCCGATGCCGGGGCGGGTGAGCTGATCGCGCCGGAGGCGGTGCTGCCGTTCGCCGTCGACCGCAACGGTGTGCGGACGGCCCTGGGCCAGTGGTGCCGCAGCCGCTGGTTCGCGCCCGGGAGCCTGAAGAAGATCAGCGACGCGGAGACGCTCAAGGGCACGTACCTGCCGCACTGGACGTTCGACGCGCGGACCGTGTCGGACTACCAGGGTCAGCGGGGCGAGTACTACTACGTCACCGAGACGTACACGGTGACGGTCGACGGCAAGCAGGAGACGCGGACCCGGCAGGTGCGGCACACCCGGTGGCATCCGGCCGCCGGCACCGTACGCCGGGACTTCGACGACGTGCTGGTGCCGGCCACCACTCACCTGCCCACCGAGCAGTTGGACAAGCTGGCGCCGTGGCCGCTGACCGAGGCGGCCGCGTTCCACGGCGACTACCTGGCCGGATACCAGGCGCTGCGGTACGACACCGAGCCCGAGGCGGGCCTGACCGAGGCGAAGGCGCGGATGGCGCCGGTCATCGAGGGGGACTGCCGGTCCGACATCGGCGGTGACGAGCAGCGGGTGTCCGCCGTGGACACCACGTACTCCGACGTGTCGTACAAGCTGATCCTGCTGCCGGTGTGGATCGCCGCGTACCTGCACGCGGGCCGGTCGTACCAGGTTCTGGTGAACGCGCGCACCGGTGAGGTCATCGGCGAGCGTCCCTACAGCACGGCGAAGATCGTGGCGGCGGTGCTGGCCGCGCTGGCGCTCGTCGCGCTCGTGGTGGCGTACGCGATGAGCCGCTGACGCGTACGGGCCACCGGTGTGCCGCACCGGTGGCCCATGCGCATCGCGCGAGGGGAGATGTCCGAGCGGCCGATGTGCCGCCGCGCGGGTCCACAGCAGAGTGAGGGCACCACCACCATCGGCCGGGCGGCGACGGAGGGAAGCCCCGATGGACTCACTGCGGAAGACCTCGCTGGTCGCGGGTGGCGCCTATCTGCTCACCTTCGTCTCGATCCCCACCGTCGGCCTGTACGCCCCGGTCCGCGAGCCGGACTACGTCCTCGGCACCATGTCGCAGGCTCCGGTCGTCCTCGGCGGCGTCCTGGAGATGGTCGTCGCGCTCGCCTGCATCGGCACCGCGGTCGCGCTGTACCCGGTGCTCCGGCAGCAGGGCCCGGCCCGCGCGCTGGGCCTCGTCGGCGCCCGGGTGCTCGAAGCCGCCGGCATCCTCGTCGGCGTCGCGAGCATCCTGACGCTCGTCGCGCTGCGGGACTCCGCCGCCGGGCCGGACGCGCTCGTCACCGGCCGGACGCTCGTCGCCTTCTACGACTCGGTGTTCCTGCTCAGCCAGGCGCTCCTCCCGGCCGTGAACGCGCTGCTGCTGGGCACGCTGCTCTACCAGTCGCGTCTCGTACCGCGCGTGCTGCCGCTGCTCGGGCTCGTCGGCGCGCCACTGCTCGTCGCCTCCGACCTCGGCACGCTGTTCGGCGCCTGGGACCGGCTGTCAGCGGTGGCGGCGGTCGCCGCGCTCCCCATCGCGGTGTGGGAGTTCTCGCTCGGCGTCTACCTGGTCGTCAAGGGCTTCCGGCCCTCCCCCGTCACGGCCGGCGCGGTGGAGCCCCGGCCGGTCCGGGACGCCACCGTGTGAGCCGGGTCAGGCCCGCGCGCCGCCGTCGACCCGCAGCACCGTACCGGTGACGAAGGAGGCGCGGTCGCTGAGCAGCCAGGCGGCGGCCTGGGCGATCTCGTCGGGCTCGGCGGCCCGGCGCAACGGGCTGGCGGCCGCGAGGCGGTCGATGATCCCGGGCGACTCCGCGTCCCAGGCGCGCATCATCTCGGTGAGCGTGCTGCCCGGGGCGATCGCGTTGACGCGGATGCCCTCCGGCCCGTAGGTGATCGCCGCGGACTCGGTGAGGCTGTTCACCGCGCGCTTCATCGCCCCGTACGCGGGCAGTGCGGGGTTGCCCATGAGGCTGCCGACGCTGGAGTTGTTCACGATCGCGCCGGTGCCGGCGGTGGCCCGGATCGCCGCGACCTCGGCGACCATGGCGAGCCACGGCCCCTTCAGGTTGACGGTGTAGACGTGGTCGAAGTCCTCTTCGCGCACCCGGTCCATCGGTCCGGGCGGCACGATCGTCGCGCCGTTGTTGAAGGCGACGTCGAGGCGCCCGTACACCTCGACCGTGCGGTCGACGGCGGCGCGCACGCTTGCCGCGTCGGCCAGGTCGCAGACGACGTACTCGGCGGTGCCGCCCGCGGCCCGGACCTGCTCGGTGACCGCCTTCAGCTGGTCCTCGGTGCGTGCGGCGAGCAGCACCCGGGCGCCCTCGGCGGCGAACAGCCGGGCCGCCGCGGCGCCGATGCCGCGCCCGGCGCCGGTGACGAAGGCGACCTTGCCGGTGAGCAGGCCCTGGTTGTTTCGTGTGGTGTCCATGCGGCAAGCCTGCGTCCGGTCGCGGAGCCCATCCAGGCACCGGCGGTACCTGGTTACGCGCCGCCGCACGCGGGCACACTGGGGTCGTGGACCGACGTGAGCTGGCAGTGTTCCTGCGCAGCAGGCGGGAGCGGATCGCCCCGGCCGACGTGGGCCTGCCCGCCGGGCAGCGCCGCCGCACGCCGGGGCTGCGCCGCGAGGAGGCGGCGCGGCTGGCGTTCATCTCGACCGAGTACTACACCCGGCTGGAGCAGGGCCGGGGTCCGCGTCCGTCGCGGGAGGTGCTGGCCGGGCTGGCCCGCGCGTTGCGGCTCTCCGACGCCGAACGCGACCACCTCCACCACCTGGCCGGGGAGTCGCCGGGGCCGCCGCCCGGGCCACCCCGGGAGGTACGCCAGAGCGTGCTGGACCTGCTGCACCGGCTGCCGCAGGCGGCGGCGTTCGTGACCTCGGCGACGTTCGAGGTGATCGCCTGGAACGACCTCGCGGCAGCGCTCATGGAGGACTTCTCCGCGGTGTCCCGGCGGGACCGCAACCTGGTCCGCCGGGCGTTCCTCGGCCCGCACCTGATGTACGGCGTGTCGGACGCGAGCGAGTTCGCCCGCCACTCGGTCGGACGGCTGCGCGCCGCGGCGGCCCGCTATCCGGACGACCCGGAGATGGCCGCGCTGATCGCCGAGCTGATCGCCGGGAGCGAGGAGTTCGCCCGCCTGTGGGCCTCGAACGAGGTGGGCGGCGCACGGACGCTGTGCAAGACATTCCGGCATCCGCTGGTCGGGCCGGTGACTGTCAACTGCGACGTCCTCGACATCACCGACCGCGACCAGCAGGTGGTCATCTACACCGCCACGCCCGGCTCCCCCTCGGAGGAGGCGCTGCGGCTGCTCTCCGTGATCGGCACCCAGCGGATGACCGTCGAGCACTGACCCGCCCGCCCTCGGTGGAACGCCACGGGTGTCCGGGCGGCCTCCGGCACCCGCGGCGTACCACTCGCGGTGGGTCAGCAGCCGATACGGGTGGAGCCCATCGCCACGTCGTCGTACCAGAGGGTGTCGGCGCCGCCGCCGTAGCTCTCCCAGCCCAGCTTCAGGTCGGTGAGCTGCGGTCGCCAGGTGCGGTTGTACCACTGGCCGTCGATGTCGTGCGTCGGTACGCCGTCGGCGGTCAGCCCGGTCACGGCGACACCGTCCAGCCAGGTACGCAACTGGCCGGCCGAACCGTCCACCATGAACTCCAGGCAGGCCCAGCGGTTGGTGGGCAGCGGCACGCTCTGTGCCACCCCGGCCGGGCTCTGCTCGGGCAGCGTGGCGTCGTCGGAGGCGCGGTTCCACTGCAGCGCGCCGTTCTGGCCGCCCAGCCGCAGGTCGCGGTTGCCGTCGGCGGCATCCGTCATGGTGATCATCGTGGTGTGGTCGGTGGGCTGGGCGGTGGTGTGCCGCACCCAGATCCGGGCGTACCTGACGCCGCCCAGGCCGCTGAGGTTCTTCGTGGTCCGGACGAACACGTGGTTGCAGTACCCGGCCGCGCCGTTGATCCGTACCGCGCGGCTGCCGCTGTGCGTGGTGGACGTGTCGATGGTGGCCGTGCCGGCGCCGGAACAGTCCGGGCTCACCACGCTCCAGTCGCCCGACGGCGTCGAGCCGGTCTGGTTCTCGAAGCCGTCGCAGAGCACCGCCCCCGCGCACCCGCTCGGCGGCGGGGTGGTCGGCGGCGGCGTCGTGGGAGGTGGCGTCGTGGGCGGCGGCGTGGTCGGTGGAGCAGTCGTGGGCGGCGCGGTGGTGGACGGCGGCGTGGTCGGCGGGGCGGTGGTCGGCACCGTCGTGGTGGGCGGCGGCGTGGTCGGACCGGCGCCGTTGCACGGTACGCCGTTGAGGCTGAACCCGGTCGGCGCGCCGCCGGCGGTGCCGTACGTGCCCTGCACGCCGAACCCGGTCGAGCCGCCGGCCGGGATGCTGCCGTTGTACGACATGCTGCGGGCGGTAACCGTCGACCCGGACTGGCTCACTGTGGCGTTCCAGCCGTTCGTGACGCGCTCGTCCCCGGCATACGTCCAGGTGACGGTCCAGCCGGACACGGCGGTGTCGCCCGGTGACACAGTGATGTTCGCGGTGAACCCGCCGGGCCACTGGTTGGGTGTGTAGTCGACCCGGCAGCCCTGTGCGGCTACGGCCGGGCCGGTGAGCAGGGCCGTACCGGCCGCGGTGACGGCGGCCAGCGCGGCGACGGCCGCCACGAGCGGGGCGGGGCGGGCACGGAGAATCGTCATGGGAAGTCCTTCGGCGTCGGACAGGGCGCAGCCGCGCGTCCTCGTCGGACGCGGCGGTGCGCGAGGGTGCGGCGCGGCGGTGCGCCACGGTGAGTGGTCGATGCGTACGACCGATGTGCCCGGCTCGAAGGCGGCCCGGTCAGCCGCCGGGGTCCGGTTCTCGCGGACCTCGGCGGCGCCCGAGCCCAATCTATTTACCGTCGCCTATCCAATCAAGGCCTCCGCCCGCGCGGATGCCCGTCATCCCGGATCGGCGCCCACGCCGCTGCGCAGGGGTTGCCAGCCGTCGCGGTAGCGCACGCCGCCGGGTCGCAGCCGGACCCGGTCGTGCGGCGTACCGGGGACCGGCTCGGTCCGGATCACCTGTGGCCGGTCCACCACGACGCAGACGTCCTCCCCCGGCCACCACCAGCCGCAGGAGCGGGCCAGGTCGGCCCAGGTGTCCAGGTGTCCGGCCTCGTCCGGCCCGTACCGGGCGAGGCCGAGCCGGCGCAGCACGTCGTAGTAGGCGATCCAGGACGCGTCCTGCTGCCCGTACCAGCACACGGGCACCGGACCGTCACCCGCGAGCGCCGCACGCACCGGTAGGTAGAACCCGTGCGCGAGGCTGCGGTGCAGCGCCGCGCGTACCCCCTGGTGCAGCACGACGGCGAGCGGTACGCCGCCGTCGAACGCCCGCTGCGGCGCCAGCTCGGGCCACGGCTCCTTGGCCTTGCCCCGGCGCGCGGGCGACAGCTCGGGATCGGTGTGCACGACGCCCGCGCTGAGCGCGCCCCGGAGCTGGGAGACGACCATGGCGATGTCGCTCGCCAGCAGCGGCGTCCGGGGCGGCCGCACCGCCCGGATGCGCTCGTGTAGCCGGTCGAGGGTGGGCCAGCCGCTCACCAGAGGCAGTGCCTTCGCCGGCGAGTCGACCCATTCGAAGCGAGGTCGCGGCCGCGACGCCCTCGCGTAGACGGCGGTCAGGCAACGCTCGGCGGTCTGCCGGTCGGCCGGCTGTGTGGACAGGGCGTGGTCGAGCCATTCCTGGCGGATCCGGACGGCCTGCTGCCACAGTTCGTACGGGATCTTCGCGGCGTCGTCGCGCCGCGGGGAGGCGCTCATCGCGCCGGGGCGTCGCCGCCCTTCCGGTAGGAGATCATGGAACGACTCTGACCCATGTCTCGGCACCGCTCAAGCGAATTCCGTACCGTGACCGCATCCGCAGTGCCCGGCCCGGAGAGAAGGGAACACCGTTGCCCGTGGACAGTGACCGTTTGACCCGACCCCCTGCCATCACCGCGCAGATGCTCATCCGCCGGCCCGCCGCCGAGGTCTTCCAGGCGTTCGCCGACCCGGCGGTGACCACGAGGTTCTGGTTCACCAGGAGCAGCGGCCGGCTGGAACCCGGTGCCGTCGTCACCTGGGACTGGGAGATGTACGGCGTCTCCACGGTCGTGACGGTCAAGGACGTGGAGGAGAACCGCCGCATCCTGGTCGAGTGGGATCCGGAGTCCCCCACCCGGGTCGAGTGGCGGTTCCTGCCGGGTGCGGACGACACCACGCTGGTCCGGGTCACCGAGACCGGCTTCGCCGGCACCGCCGACCAGGCCGTGAGCAAGGCGATCGACTCGATGGGCGGCTTCACCATGGTCCTCTGCGCCTGCAAGGCGCTGCTGGAGCAGGGCGTGCTGCTGAACGCCGTCGGCGACGCCCACCCGGCGGGCTTCGAGGACTGACCACGCCCGCCGCAAACGAAAGCGGCGTCCCCGCCGTCCGGCCGCCGCTGCCGGCTCGGCGAACCGGTCAGGCGCCGGCCACCGGCGCGAACAGGGGCGGTGCCGGATCGGTTGCCCGGATCGCGGCCACGAGCTGCGCCAGCTGCGGGTAGTCGTCGCGGGCCGCGCGGAGAAGGTGGTCCGCGTCGGCGTGGTTGCCGAGGTACGACTCGGCGGCCGCCCGCAGAAGGAGCGCGACGGCACAGAGGTCGACCGGCTCGGCACCCGGGCGGACGTCGAGGAGCAGCGAACGCGCATCCTCGGGCCGCTGGTTGAGCAGATGTGCCAGGCTCATCGCGATCCGGGCGGAGAACGCGTGCGGCTGTGTCCGGGCGGCGATCCCGGCGAGTTCCGAGATCTCCCGCACCTCCCGCCATGCCACCGGCGAACCGGTCACCACCGCGGCGTACAGGTACCACAGCCCGAACTGGACGCTCAGCATCTGCCCGATGGCCGCGGCGGTCGCGGGATCGGTGCTGCCCGCGCGAGCCAGCGCCGCGAGCCGCTCCGCCTCCGTGATCAGTTCCGCCGACCGGGTGGATTCCGCCATCAGTCTCTGCTGGTAGGCAGCGAGCGGATCGCTGCCGGCCCGCGGCTGAATCCCGACCCGGTGGACGTCACCACCCGCTCGGGTGACCGCCCACAGTGCCCTGATCACCTCCTCCTGGTAGTAACCCGCCCGCAGCCCGTCACGGGCGGCTGCCGGAGCCCGGAGCCAGCGGAGCAGGTTCTGGCCGTCGCTGCAGGTCGAACGCCCCGGAAGGAGGAGGTTGGTCAGGCCGAGCAGCGCCCCGACGAACGCGGCGCAGAGCAACGTCAACCGCGTCAACGCCGTACCGGTGGACGTCGACGCGACGGCGAGTGCCGTCGCGACGCACAGGTTGGTCAGCGGGCCACCGAGATTGAACAGCACCATCCGCAGCGGCAACCCCGGCATCGACGGCGAAGGCCGGACCGCCACCTCGTTGCGCCAACCGTTGAACGGCGCGATGCGGACCGCGACGACCGGTAGACGCAGCAGCTTCGCCACGACGAGGTGCCCGCACTCGTGCAGGACGAGGTGCAGCCACAGCGACGCGCAGGTGAGGCCGGCTGCGGCGATCGCATCCGTCACGGACTCGGTGACGAGCAGCGCGAACGCCGCCGTCTCCACCGCCAGGAGGAGTGACACGGCGACCAGCCGGCGGCGGAGCTTCACCAGGAGAGGGTACGGCCGGACGGGCGGCCGCGGGGGTACACGCGCCCTCGCGCCCGGCCACGACCCTGCGGTACGGCCTGATGCGACCGGAGCTGCGTGCCGAGGCCGGCGCCTTCACGGCCGAGACCGTCTGACGCTCCATTCTCGCTCCGAAGCTGTGTCATCCCGCGTGCGTTGACGCCGGATGACACTCTTGCGCCGATGGACGCGTTCGTCTCACAGTTGCCGGCGCTGCTCGGCGTCGTCGTCGGTGCCCTCGGTACGGGTCTGGTGACCTTCCTGTCCACCAGAAGTCAGTGGAAGCGCGGTCAGTCCGTACGGTGGGACGAACGACGACTGGAGGCGTACGGCGAGTTCGCACAGGTGCTCAAGGAGATCCAGGCGATCTCGCTGCGGGTCCTGTCCGCGGCGGACGGCGACAAGTACCGCTCAGGGTTTGACAAAGCCGCGGCGCTGCCCCGGCTCGCCGACGCCGACATCAGGCACACCCTCGCGTGGGAACGCCTGTTGCTGCTCGGGGACGCCGCCACAGTCGCCGCCGCGCAGGACTGGCGCGAGGCGGTCTGGCGACTGGAGCACCGAGCCCGCGAGGTCGGGGAGACCACCGAGCCGCTGAGCGGCCTCTATCAGCAGGCCAACGCGAGCCGTGACCGCTTCTATGATGCGGCTCGACGCGGCCTGGGCGTGAGCGGCGGATCAGTCGCCCAGTCCGACCGCCTGCAGCAACGCCTCGCATCCCCCGAGGACCACCAGCCCGAGGCCCCCCGCAGCTGATTCTGGACTTCGTCCCGCTCCGGGTGCGATGAGTTCGCCCGCCCTGGCCGGTCTGAACTGTGTATCCGATCGGATACGGAGAACCGGCAGACCGCCAGGAGGGACGAGAACCATGACCGTTGCCGACACCACTCCCCAGCCCGTCGCCCGCGGATTGCACCGGACGCTGTGGGTGCTCCAGGGCTTCCTCGGCGTCTTCTTCATCGTCGCCTCGGCCGGCCCCAAGCTGTTCGGCGAGACGAACGCGGTCCAGACCTTCGAGGACATGGGCGCCGCGCCCTGGTTCCGGTATTTCGTCGGCCTGCTGGAACTGGCCGGCGGCATCGGGCTGCTCGTGCCGAGGCTGGCCGGCCTGGCCGCTGTCGGGCTCGCGCTGCTCATGATCGGCGCCGCCGTCACCCAGGCGTTCATCCTGGACGGCGGCGCGCTGGTCCTCACACCGGTGGTGCTGTTCTTCCTGTTCGTGTTCATCGCCTGGGGCCGACGCGACTCGATAGGCCGGCTCTTCAGGCGATGAGCGGGCGGTCCACCAGGGGGTGCGTCCGGCGGCCGGTCAGGGCGTCCAGCGCACCCCCGGGTTCACCCGCCCGGACCAGTCGAAGAGGGCCATGTTGTCCCACCCGTTCCCGGTTCCGTTGATGTTCGCCGGGTCCCAGCCGTTGCCGGGGACGGCGTACCAGGTGGGTTCCCAGTAGAAGACCCCGAGCGCGCCGGCGTTGCGCGCGGTGTTCTGGACCCAGTCGAACTGCTGGGCCTGCCCGGCCCACGTCGTGCTGATGCCGTCGCAGGTGGCGTCGCCGATCACGTTCGGCTGGCCGTCCGCGTCGTCCCGGGTGAAGGGGTACGCGGTCTCCACGATCACCACCGGCTTCCCGTAGCGGTTCCGCAGGTCGACGATGTTGTTGTAGAGGTTCGCCAGGCTGCCGTGCCACATGCAGTAGTACGACAGGGCCGTCATGTCCCACTGCACGCCCTGGGCGCGGATGCCGTCGTAGAACCAGCGGGCGTTGGCGTTGCTGTCGGCGTTCGCGGTGTGGATCATGACGGGGATGCCGCCGCCGCACGTCTTCACCGCGTTGTAGCCCTGCTTGAGCAGCCCGGCCAGCGGGGCGAAGTCGTTGTTCACGACCTTGCCCTCGTTCCACAGCATCCCGACGTTGATCTCGTTGCCGATCTGCACGCTGTCCGGCAGGGTGCCCTGCCCGCGCAGGGCGGCGCAGACGTCGTAGGTGAAGGCGTACACGTCGTTGCGCAGCTGACCGAGGCTGTGCCCGGCCCAGGCGGCCGGCTTGTACTGCTTACCGGGGTCGGCCCAGGTGTCGGAGTAGTGGAAGTCGATCAGCACCTTGAGGCCTTTGGCCTTCGCGACGCGTGCCTGGGCCAGCACCTTGGTCTTGTTGTTGTAGCCACTGGCCGGGTTGTTCCAGACGCGCAGCCGGACGTAGTTGAGACCGACGGACCGCAGGATGTCCAGCGGGTCACGGGCCACCCCGCCCGCGTCGTAGTACTTCGCGCCCAGGTCCAGGCTGCGCTGCAACGAGGAGACGTCGGCACCGCGCATGCTGAGCGTGTTCGCGGCGGCGACCGGCGTGGGCGTACCCCCGAACGTGGTGGTGACGGCGAGGACGACGGCCGTGACGGCCCCGACCAGGGCGCGGCGGCGGTGGCGTGTGGTCACGAGACTCCCTCTCAGCCGACGGTGCACGGGGCGCCGTTGAGCGAGAACGCGGTCGGCGGCGCGTCGCTGGCGCCCCACCGGCCCTGGAAGCCGAAGGTCGCGGATCCGTTCGACGCGATGACCCGGTTCCAGTCGACGTTGCGGGCGGTCACTGTGGCGCCGGTCTGCCCGACTGTGGCGTTCCAGGCGTTGGTGACCTGCTGGTCGCCGGGGAATCCGAACGTGACGATCCAGCCGTCGACTGGCGCCGTCCCGGTGTTCTGCACCGTCACCGTGGCCACGAAGCCACCGGCCCACTCGGACTGGTTCCGGTAGGTCACCCGGCAGGTCGAGGGCGGCGGTGGCGGTGGAGTGGACGTCGTGGGCACGGTGACCGTGTTGGAGGCGATCGACACGTTGCCGGCGGCGTCCCGGGCCCGCACGTAGTACAGGGTGCGCAGCGGCGTCGACGGGGGCAACGGCCCGGTGTACGTGGTCCCCGGCACGGTGGCGACGAGCGTCGAGGTGAACCAGCCGTCGAACCGGTAGACGTTGTACCCGAGCACGCCGACGTCGTCCGTCGACGGCGCCCAGGACAGCGTGGCGGCGGAGCCGGTGACCTCGCCGACTGTGAGGTTCTGCGGGGCGCTCGGCGGGGTGGTGTCCGGGCCGGTGTCAGTCACCGGGGTGACCACCGTCAGCGTGTCGGTGGCGGCCGAGCGGCGGCCGTCGCCGTCGCGGGCCGACACCCGGAACGAGTACTGCCGGCCCGGCTGGATGTAGTTGGTGATCGTGGCGGTGGTGACGTCGCCGAGGCCGAGGCTGTAGATCACGTCGTCGAACGCCTGGTAGTAGGTGATGTCGTACCCGACGACGGGGCAGCAGCCGCGCGTGGCGGCCGTCCAGGTGAGGGTGACCGAGGTGGTCCGCACCTGCGTGGCGGTCAGGTTCGTGGGCGGGCTCGGCGGGAACGGCGTGGTGCTGGGCGGTTCGGGCGTGCTGGGCGTCGACGTGGGCGGCGAGACGGTCCCGGTCGGGTCCGCGGCGGGCACTGCCGCGCCGCCGGGCGCCGGCGCGGCAGCGGGGTACGCGGTGCCGGCGCCGGCCGACGGCACGGCGATCAGTGCGGTGCCGAGCACGGCGGCGGACAGCACGACGGCGGCCGGCAGACCCGGCCGCAGGCGGCGGAACAGCGAGGACGACGAGACGGCAGCCATACGTCGACGATGCCGCCAATACATCGATGATCGCCAACGTATCCCACGCCTCGGTCGGCGCGGCAGCCCGTCGCGGGGCGCAACCTCTGCCTGATTCATCGTTTTGCGCCGCTTATGTCAGCAATCAGCCACAATCGGGACGACAGGGTGAGCCGCTGCGGAACGGCCACCGCACGCACGAGCGGCTGGACGGGAAGCGGCGATGGCCACCTTCGAGTACCGCTGCCCGCAGGACGGCAGCTTCGACGTCGTGATGCCGGTCGGCACCGCGGGGCCGTCGACGAGCTGCCCCCGATGCGGGTCTCCGGCGACGCGGGTGTTCTCCGCACCGCGGCTCGCCCGCATGCCGGCGGCGCTGCGCGAGGCCGTGGACCGGACCGAGCGCAGCGCGGAACAGCCGGAGGTGGTCGGGCGGGTGCCCGGCCGTCGCCCGGCGCGCCGCTCGACGAACCCGGCCCACGCCCGCCTGCCCCGATGGTGACCACGAGAAGGGCTCAACGCCGTGCCTGAACTGCTGTTCTCTCTCGACTCCACGAAGAGGTTCACCGACCAGGAGAAGGTCGGGCACAACCGCTGGCATCCCGACGTCCCGCCCGTGGCGACGGTACGGCCCGGACAGTCGTTCCGTGTCCACTGCCGCGAGTGGTTCGACGGCGCGATCCACAACGACGACTCCGCCGAGGACATCCGGGACGCCCCGCTGACCCGGGTGCACGCTCTCAGCGGCCCGTTCGCCGTGGAGGGCGCCGAGCCGGGCGACCTGCTCATGGTCGACATCCTCGACATGGGCCCGATCCCCCAGGAGTCCGGTCCGCTGGCCGGCCAGGGCTGGGGTTACACGGGCATCTTCCCCACCGGCAACGGCGGCGGCTTCCTGACCGAGCAGTTCCCCGACGCCTACAAGGCGGTCTGGGACTTCACCGGCCGCAAGGCCACCTCCCGGCACATCCCCGGCGTCTCGTTCACCGGGATATCCCACCCGGGACTGATGGGCACCGCCCCGTCCGCGTCGCTGCTCGCGACCTGGAACCAGCGGGAGGGGGCATTGATCGCCACCGCGCCCGACCGGGTGCCGCCGCTGGCCCTGCCTCCCGAGCCGCAGGACGCGATCCTCGGCAGCCTCACCGGCGCCGACTTCGACCGGGTGGCCGCGGAGGCGGCGCGAACCGCTCCGCCCCGGGAGAACGGCGGGAACCAGGACATCAAGAACTTCACCGTCGGCAGCCGGGTCTTCTACCCGGTGTTCGTACCGGGGGCCAACCTGTCCCTCGGCGACCTGCACTTCTCCCAGGGCGACGGAGAGATCACCTTCTGCGGCGCCATCGAGATGGGCGGCTTCGTCGACCTGCACGTCGACGTGATCAAGAACGGCATGCAGACGTACGGCGTCGCCGAGAACACGATCTTCATCCCGGGCGACACCCCGCCGCAGTTCAGCCAGTGGCTGGCCTTCTCCGGGCTCTCGGTCACCCTCGACGGCGAACAGCGGTACCTCGACTCGCAACTCGCCTACCAGCGCGCCTGCCTGCACGCCATCGACTACCTGACCCGCTTCGGCTACCAGCCGGAACAGGCGTACCTGCTGCTCGGTGCCGCACCGATCGAGGGCCGGCTCTCCGGCGTGGTGGACATCCCCAACTCCTGCGCGACCGTCTACCTGCCCACCGAGATCTTCGACTTCGACATCCGCCCCTCGGCCGCCGGTCCGACCCGGATCGACCCGGGCAAGGGCGCCCCGAAGGCCACCATGAGCTGAGCAGGTGACCACGCCACCGTTCCGGCAGGACAGGGCTGCTCAGGGGGCGGGCGGGCGCCGGAAGCTCCCCGCCGCGCGGGGCGCGGGGATGTCGGCGGTGCGCCGCATCGCTGCGGCGCGACCCGGCGTGTAGCCGTACTCCCGGGCGAAGGCGGAGATGAACGCGGAGGGGCTGGCGTACCCGATGCGGCGGGCGACCTCGCCGACCGGCCGGGTCTCCAGCAGCGCCAGCGACGCGCGCAGGCGCAGCTTCGTGCGCCACTGCGAGTACGACATGCCAAACTCGCGGTCGAAGTCGCGTTGCAGCGTCTTGACGCTGACGTGCAGGCGGTCGGCCCACTCGGCGAGCCCTGTCGTGTCACCCGGGTCGCGGGCCAGGGCCGTGGCGACCGCCAGCGCGACGCCCGTACCGCCGGGCTGCCGGTCGTCGGGGTCGGAGCGGAGGGCGAGCCCGGCCATGATGCGGCTGCGGGCGGCGGGGGCGTCGCGTTCGTCGTAGCCGGCGGTGGTGAGCGCGAGGACGAGCCGAGCGGCCTCGGCGTCGACGGTGGCGACGCCGGCCCCCAGCCCGTCGAGGGCACCGGGCACCTCGCGCAGGCAGATCCGGTAGACCGTCTGCCGGTCCGCCGCGTGCACCTCGTGGGTCACGGCCCGGTGCACCCAGAAGACCTCGTCCGGCCCGAGGAAGGTGGTGTGCCGACCCTGGCGGGCGGAGAGCAGACCGTCCGGTGACCAGTAAAACTGGTGCAGGAAGTCCTCCCGGTTCTCGGCGAACGCCAGCCGGGTCACCGACCGGTAGCGCAGGAGCAGGATGCCGTCGGGGCGGCCGAGGCCATAGCCGAATTCCTCGCAGCTGACCGGATCCGCCGTGATCGGGCCGGTGACCATCACGCTCTGACCTCTCCCCGACATCGGTTGACCTCTCGGCGACATTCCGCCCCCGGAAGTAAGGCTAGCCTAAGCTCTGCAGCCCAGCGGGGCTGCACCTCTGTGTTGAGACCCGAAGGAACTGGCAGATGTCCGTACGACAGCACTGGCGTGTGATCGCCGCCGCCGCGGTGACGCTCGCCGTGGTCACCGGTTGCGGATCCGACGGCGGCGACTCCGCCGCGAAGTCCGGCGACGCCGCGACCCGCGTCTTCGCCGCCGACAACGGTGACATCACGATCCCGGTCGCCCCCCAGCGGGTCGTCGCCACCGGCTACGCGGTGCCGGTCCTGATCGAGGCGGACGCCGCACTGGTGGGGATCTCGAGCTGGAAGCGCGGCCTGGCGCTGATGACCGAGCAGGACCGGGCCACCTACGAACGGCTGCCGAAGGTCGCCGGCGAGGCGGCCGCCGAGACCAACTACGAGGCCGTCGCCGCCGCCAAGCCGGACCTCATCGTGATCGGGGTGCCGAAGCCGGCTCTCGGCAGCATCGACATGAAGCGGCTGGAGAGCATCGCGCCGGTCGTCGCGATCGGCCCCACCACGCCCGCCGCCTGGCGCGAGCTGTCCCGCCGGCAGTCCGACGCCGCCGGTCGCGGCACGAACTTCCAGGCGGCCAAGGAGGCGTACGAGAAGAGGGCCGCGGAGCTGAAGGACAAGTACGGCGCCGCCCTCACGGGCCTGAAGTTCGGGCACGTGGGCAGCTACGGAGAGATCGCCAAGGGCACCTTCCACCGCGAGTTCGCAGGCTCGTGGGGCACGAACATCGCGCAGGACGCGGGCGTGACCTACTACGGCGAGGTCAAGGAGAAGGGCGGCGGCGGGCTCGACGTCACCGAGTACCCGGCGATCGAGGAGCTGCCGACGAGCCTCGGCGAGGCCGACGCCATCACGTACACCGTGCAGCCCGACGGCACCCCCGCCGAGGCGGTGAAGCAGGTGCTCGACTCCGCGCTGTGGAAGAACCTGCCCGCGGTCAAGGCCGGCCGGGTGTTCGGGTTGCAGTACACGGAGGCGGCGACGTACGAGTCGGCCCTCCGGACGCTCGACTCCGTCGACAAGGCATTCGCGCCGCTGCTGGCCCGATGACTGTCGACCGTCACGACCCGGCGGGCCGGGTCGCCGCCCACCACCGCGCGGGCACCGGCACGGTCCGGATCGGCTACCCGATCGGCGTACGCGAGGTCCGGGTCGTCGCCCGGCGGCGGCTTACCCCGCGCATGGTGCGGCTGACGCTCGGCGGCCCGGCCCTCGCCGGCTTCCACACCTACCAGGCGGACGACCACGTCAAGCTCGTCTTCCCGGATCCGGACGGCACCCGGCGCGATCCCGTCCCCGACGGGCGGGGCATGCTCGACTGGCCCCGCCCGCTGCCGACCACCCGCAAGTACACGGTGCGCCGCTACGACCCCGCCGCCTGCGAGATCGACCTGGACTTCGTGTTGCACGACGGCGGCGTCGCGTCGGCGTGGGCGGACGCGGCGGCGGTGGGCGACGGGGTGACGATCGCTGGCCCACCCGGCGCGAAGGCGTTCCCGCACAGCTACGACCACTACGTCTTCGCCGTCGACGCCACCGCCCTGCCGGCCGTCGCCAGGTGGCTGGAGGAGTCCCCGGCCGACGTGTCGGCGCACGTGGTCGCCGAGGTCGACGACCCGGCCGAACGGGACTACCCGCTGGCCGCGCGCGACGGGGTGGCGGTGACGTGGCTGGTGCGTACGGCCACCGGGTCCACGCTCGCTCAGCAGGTGGGTTCGCTGCGCCTGCCGACCGGCCGGGCGTTCCTCTTCGCGGCCGGCGAGGCGAACGACATCAGGCCGCTGCGCGCCTGGAGCGCCGGCCGCCTCGACTCGCTGATCACCGGGTACTGGAAGCGCGGAGTAGCCGGGCTTGAAGACTGACCTGTCCCGCCGGGCGGCGTTCCTGCTCGTGTCCGCCGCGCTGCTCGTCGTCGCGGCGGGCGCGAGCATGGCGGTGGGCGCGCGGCCGGTCGCGCCGGTCGAGGTGTGGCGCGCGCTCACCGACTTCGCGGCCACGACGGACCATCTCGTCGTACGCGACATCCGGCTGCCCCGCACGATCCTCGGCGTCTGCGTGGGCGCCGCACTCGGCGCGGCCGGGGTGCTGATCCAGACGCTCACCCGCAACCCGCTGGCCGAGCCCGGCATCCTCGGCGTGACAGCCGGGGCCGGCTTCGCCATCAACCTGGGCGTGCTGGCGGGCGTCGCCGGGTCGCAGGCCGGGCAGCTCGTGCTCGCGGTGGCCGGCTCGGCGCTCGCCGCCGTCGCCGTCTACGCCGTCGGGCGGGCCTCACCGCTGCGGCTGGTCCTCGCCGGAGTCGCGCTGAGCTGGGTGCTGATGGGTGTCTCGCTCGGGCTGCGGCTGGGCTTCCCCGACGTCTTCGACAGGTACCGGTTCTGGTCGGTCGGGGCACTGGCCGGCGCCGAGCAGACGCCGCTGGTGCTGCCGGTGCTGGTGACAGTGGCCGCCCTGGCCGCCGCGATGGTCGCGACCCGGCCGCTGAACGCGCTCGCCCTCGGCGAGGACGTCGCCCACTCGCTCGGCGCCCACGTGACCCGGACCCGGGTCACCGTCCTGGTGCTCGTCACGCTGCTCACCGGCGTCGCCACCGCGGTCGCCGGCCCGATCGCGTTCGTCGGGCTGATGGTTCCGCACCTGGCGCGGCGGCTGGCCGTCGACTCCATCCCGTGGATCATGGCGTACTCGATGCTGCTCGGGCCGATCCTGCTGCTCGTCGCGGACGTCGGCTCGCGGGTCCTGCTGCCCACTGGCGAGGTCCCGGTGTCGATCGTCACCGCGTTCCTGGGCGCTCCGGTGCTGATCTGGGCGGTCCGCCGCTACGGGGCGGCGGCGCTGTGAGCACCGTGAGGCTGCGGGCGGGACGGCTCGCGATCGAGGTCGAACGGCGCTCGGCCGTCGCCTCGGCCGGGCTCGTCACGACCGCGGTGGTCCTCGCGCTGCTGACCCTGAGCCACGGGCCGGAGTGGGCGACACCGGCCGAGGTCTTCGACGCCCTGTTCCGGGGCGGCGACGCGGCCTTCGTGATCCGGGAGTGGCGGCTCCCCCGGGTGGCCGCGGCGCTGGTCTTCGGCGCCGCACTGGGCCTGGCCGGAGCGGTCTTCCAGAACCTGACCCGCAACGCGCTGGGCAGCCCCGACGTGATCGGTCTCGACGCGGGCGCGTACACCGGCGCGCTTGCCGCGATCACCGTGCTGAACGGCACCGCCGGGCAGCTCGCCGCCGGGTCGGTGGCGGGCGGGCTGCTCGCCGCCGCGCTCATCTACCTGCTGTCGCTGGACTCCGGGCTCAGCGGCGTCCGGCTGGTCGTCATCGGCATCGCGGTCAACGCGATGCTGACCGCGCTCAACTCCTGGATCGTGCTGCGGGCCGAGATCGACGTGGCGCTCGCCGCGACCGGCTGGAACGCCGGCTCGCTCAACGGCGTCGACTGGGCCGAGGTGCGGCTCCCGTTCGCCGTCATCGGCCTGTTCGTCCTGCTGCTCGTCGTGATCTCGCACGCCATGCACCAGGCGGCGCTGGGCGACGAGATCGCGCGCACCACAGGCGTACGCCTGGGCCGGCTCCGCCTGCTGCTGGTCCTGGCCGGTGTGGGCTGCACCGCGACAGTGACAGCGGTGGCCGGGCCGGTCGTGTTCATCGCGCTCGCGGCGCCCCAGATCGGCCGGCGGCTCGCGCGGGCCGCGGGCGTACCCCTGGTGCCGGCGGCGCTGACCGGCGCGGTGCTGCTGCTCGCCGCGGACCTCGTCGCGCAACTGCTGCTCGCGCCGGTCGCGTTGCCGGTCGGCGTGGTCACCACGGCGATCGGCGGCTGCTATCTCATCTGGCTGCTCGGCATGGAGGTGAAACGACGGTGACCAGCCGTCTGACCGCGGAAGACGTCACGCTCGGCTACGGCGAGCGGGTGGTGTCGACGCGGGTGAGCCTGGCCGTGCCGGACGGTGCGTTCACGGCGATCGTCGGCCCCAACGCCTGCGGGAAGTCGACGCTGCTGAAGGCATTCGTCCGGCTGCTCACACCAGCGTCGGGCGCGGTACGCCTCGACGGCCGGGACGTCGCCGAGCACCGGCCGAAGCCGTTCGCCCGCCAGGTCGGCTTCCTGCCCCAGGGCCTCGTCGCGCCGGAGAACATCATTGTGCGGCGGCTCGTCGCCCGGGGCCGCTACCCGCACCAGTCCCTGCTCGGCGCCGGCTCAGCCGCCGACGAGGAGGCCGTCCGGTCGGCCATGGCGGTGGCCGGCGTCACCGACCTGGCCGAGCGGCCCGTGGAGGAACTCTCCGGTGGGCAGCGGCAACGGGTCTGGATCGCCATGGTGCTGGCCCAGGAGACGCCGTACCTGCTGCTCGACGAGCCCACCACCTTCCTCGACATCACGCACCAGTACGAGCTGCTGGCGCTCTTCGCCAAGCTGCGCGACGAGGGGCGCACCGTCGTCGCGGTGCTGCACGACATCAACCAGGCGTGCCGGTTCGCCGACCACATCGTGGCGATGAAGGCCGGCCGCGTCGTCGCGCAGGGCCCGCCGGCCGACGTGGTGGACGCCGACCTCATGCGGGAGGTCTTCGGCCTGCCCAGCGTGGTGATGCCGAACCCGGTCACCGGCACCCCGATGGTGGTGCCGACCGTGTAGCAGGATCCCCGCGTCGGTATGCCAGAGTCGACCTGAGCCGGTCGATCGGCTCGGAAGAACCGGTACGACGAGAGGACGGACACCCTGATGCAGAAGTCATCCCTGACCGCGCTGGCCCGCGAGCAGCTGGAGCGCGCGCACACCTCCTCCAGCGGCCGCAGCAGCTCCACCGTCTACGGCGGTCACGAGCACAAGCTCCGCCAGACGGTGATCGCGCTGACCGCCGGCCAGATGCTCAGCGAGCACGAGAACCCCGGCGAGGCCACCGTCCACGTTCTGCGCGGCCGGGTCCGGCTCGGCGCCGGCGAGACGTCCTGGGACGGCGCACCCGGCGATCTGCTGATCGTGCCGGACCGCCGGCACACGTTGGAGGCGCTCGAAGACTCCGCGGTGCTGCTCACCGTCGCCAAGCGCTGACGGCCGCAAGCCGTTCCGTCGAGACTTGCCGACGGTCCGGCCGTAACCGGACCGCCCGCCCGCCGTCAGGCGCGGGTGCGCTGCCGCTGCCGCGTCGACACGATCGCGACGACAGCCATGAGGACCGCGACGACCAGGGACGGCAGGGCGTCCGGCCGGCGCAGCAGTTCTCCTGTCAACCCGGCGTTGTCCAGCTGGTGCAGCGTGCCCAGCAGCAGGGTGGGGACGACGGCGATCAGCAGCCGCTGGTCGGCCGTCGCCACCCACAGGAAGGCGCCCACCCCGGCGATCACCATGCCGGCGGCGACGATCCGCGGACCCGCGTCGACCATGCGGAGGCCGCCCGCCGGGATCAGGTGCAGGACGAGGATGCCGGCGGTGACCAGGACGGCGTTGGCCCGGGGTGCCGGCGGCACGTCCGCCGGGCGCCGCAGGCCCAGCACGATCAGCGGCGCGGCGACGACCGGCGCCCACCACTGCGGCAGGCCGTTGAGGAACAGGTACGGCGAGATCAGGCTCGGCACCACCGCCGCGGTCACCGCCAGGACGGCGGCGGTGCGGGTACGGCCCGCGACGAGCGCCACCAGCGCGGCGGTCAGCACGACCTCGTGGACGCCCTGGTTGCGCAGGACGGTCAGCGGGTCCGTGAGCCCGCCGTACTGGAACGCCTCGACGAGGTCGTCCAGGCCGATGAGGACTCCAAGCGCCAGCACCGCCAGGGCGCCGAGGTGGAGGCCCTGCCAGAACAACACGGCGGTGGGACGGGCGGCGGTGCTGCCGCCGTACACCCGCAGGCCGCCCCGGACGAGCGAGGCCGCCTCCCGGGCGCTGGGCCAGCGACGGGTGGTGGGTTCGTCACCGATCAACGTGTCGAGCAGTTCGTCGGCACGGTCGCGGCGGTAGCCGGCCGGGTAGGCCCGCAGCAGCATGCGGTAACGCTTCTCCAGGACATCGGAAGTCATGCGGGTCTGATCCTCACGGTGGAAGGGTGACGGGCACTTGCCTGCGATGCGACCCGGCCTGGCAGGCGGTCCATGACCACCCGGGCGGCCTGGGCGAGCCGGTCGGCCTCTTCGGTGAGTACGCGACAGCCCTCGTCGGTGAGCCGGTAGTAGCGACGGGCACGCCCGTTGACGATCTCCTCACCGTCGGCGGTGACGAGGCCCTCGCCGAGCAGCCGGTCGATCACCGAGTACAGCGATCCGGCGGCGAGGGTCACCCGCCCGTCGGACAGCTCGGCCACCCGCTTGATCACGGCGTAACCGTGGAGCGGCCCGCCGAGCAGGGCCGCGAGGACGAAGTACGACGGTTCCCGTAGCGCGGGACGCGATGCCGATCCCATGAACCGAATATACATCCTACTTGAGTATCCGTCCAAGGTGACTGTTCACAGTGACCCTTGCCCAAATCACCTTAATGATTAAGGTAATTGGATGAGCACATCGACTGACTCCTCGGTGGCGATTTCCGGAGCCGGCCTCTCCGGCCTCTGTCTCGCCCAGTACCTGACGCGCGCCGGCATCGACGTACACGTCTACGAGCGGGACCCGGGCCCCTTCGTCCGGCGGCAGGGATACCGGATCATCCTCGACCGGTACGGGCTGGCGGCGCTGCGTGAGAGCCTGCCCCGGCCCCTGTACCGGCTGGCGCTGGCCACCGGTGACGAGCCCGGCGGGCACCTGCGCTTCACCGACAGGCGGCTGCGGGACGCCTTCACGATCACCTTCAAGGACGACCCGCACGAGACCCGTCAGGTGGACCGGCTGACGCTGCGGTCGATCCTGCAGTCCGGGCTGGACGGACGCATCCACTACGGCAAGGACGCCGTCGCGGTGGACAGCGGCGGCCCGGCCGGGCTGCGGTTGCGGTTCTCCGACGGCGGAGCCGCCGCGGCAACAGTCGTGGTGGGCGCGGACGGCGTCGGCTCGGCGCTGCGCGCGCAGCTCATGCCGGACGCCGACCCGGCGGACACCCCGATGGTCGGCATCTACGGCCGGTCGCCGCTACGGCGTGACGGCGCGAGCGTCATCCCGGACGCGCTGCGTACCAGCGGGGTCCTCGCCATCGCCGACCGGCCGGGCAGCGCCTTCTTCTTCACCTCGATGCGGTTCGGCGAGAGCCCGCGGGAGGCGTTCACGCGCCTGGCTCCGGGCAGCTACGCCCCCACCGGCGACGACTACGTCATGTGGGCACTGCTGCTCCGGCGGGACGAGTTGCCCACCGGCGTCCGCGGGGACCTGCGGGCGCTGCGGCACGTGGCCGCCCGGAAGAGCATCGACTTCCATCCGCTCGTCCGGCGGCTGGTCGACACGGCCGAACTGGACGCCACGGTGCTCAACCTGTTCGCCACCGGCCGGCGCCCGCACCGGTGGACGGTGCCCCGGGCGACGATGATGGGCGACGCCGTACACGTCATGCCGCCGTTCGGCGCTCACGGCGGCAACACCGCGCTGCGCGACGCCGCCCTGCTCGGCCACAAGCTGGTCGAGGCCCGGCGGAACGGCACACCGGTGGAGGAGGCGATCGCGCGATACCAGAACGAGATGGTGCCGTACGCCTTCCACGCCGTCGACAACGCCGCGAGGCTGATGCACCGCCTCACCGGCGGCGCCGCCGCACCGCACTGGGTGCTCACCCGCGTGCTACCTCGGCTGCACCGGGTCACCGTGCCGGAGGCATGATTGCCCGCATGTCCCACGATTCGGCCCGCGCTTCCGCGATCGCCGACCTCATGCGCGCCGGGCGGGAGACGTCGCGACTGTCCATGGTGTTCCGGTACGCCATCGCGGAGCGGCTGGGCCTCGCCGTGAGCGACCTGGAGTGCCTCGACTACCTGGCGGACATCGGCTCCGCTACTGCGGGGCAGATCGCCGAGCGGACCAACCTCACCACCGGTGCGGTCACCAGCATGCTCCGCCGGCTCCAGCAGGCCGGCTACGTGACGACCGAACGCGACCCGGCAGACCGGCGGCGGGTCGTCGTCACCATACGGCCGGAGCGGATCGCCGACCTGGAGCGGCCGTACGAACGTTTCGCCGAGCGGGCGGGACGGCTCGTCGAGGGCTACAGCGCCGAGGAGGTCCGGCTGCTGGTCCGGCACCACGACCGCCTGCAGGCGATGTACCTCGCCGAGTTGGATCACCTCCGCGACGGCGACACCGCGCAACGGTCCGTCTGAGCCGGCGTCTCCCGCCGCTCCACCGCTATCCCACGGTCGCCAGGAAGTCCGAGTAGAACAGGCCCAGGCCGGCCGCGACGCAGACACCGGCCACGATCCAGAACCGGACCACGATGGTGGACTCGCTCCATCCGGCCAGTTCGAAGTGGTGGTGCAACGGCACCATCCGAAAGACGCGCCTGCCGGTGGTCCGGTACGAGACGATCTGGATCACCCAGGTCGTGGTGATGATGACGAACAACCCGGCGATCAGGATCGAGAGCAGCGTCGTACGGGTCACCACCGCGAGCCCGCCGATCAGGCCGCCCAGCCCGAGCGCCCCCACGTCACCCATGAAGATCCGCGCCGGGGAGGTGTTCCACCACAGGAAGCCCACGCAGGCACCGGCCGCGGCGGCCGCGATCATCGCGATCTCCAGCGGGTCGCGGACCTGGTAGCAGTACTCGTTCACGCGGGCGTACCCGTCGTCGGCGCACCAGTGCCGGTACTGCCAGAAGCCGATCAGCGAGTACGCGCCGAGCACCAGGATCGACGCGCCGGTGGCGAGGCCGTCGAGGCCGTCGGTGAGGTTCACGCCGTTGGACATCGCCGTGATCACGAAGATGAAGACCATCACCGCGCCGACCTTGCCGACGTCCAGCCAGCTGATGTCGCGGATGAGCGAGATGTGCTCGCTGGCCACGGTCTGGCCGTTGGTGCTGGGCACGTACAGCGCGGCCACGCCGAACCCGCCGCCGACGAGCGCCTGGCCGAGCAGCTTGCCCTTGGCGGACAGCCCGTCGGAGTTGCGCCGGCGCACCTTGAGGATGTCGTCGAAGAAGCCGACCGCGCCGCAGAAGACGAACAGCCCGAGCAGCACCAGGGCCGTCATGGTCGGCCCCTCCTGCGCGATCTGCCGTTCGGGCAGCGTGGTCAGGGCGAGGTGCCCGGCGACGTACGCGAGGACCGTCGCCACGATGAAGACGACGCCGCCCATCGTGGGCGTGCCCACCTTGTGCTCGTTGCTGGCGAGCCCGATGGACCGGATCGGCTGACCGGCCTTCAGCGCGGTGAAGACGCGAACCGCCACCGGCGTGCCGAACAGGGAGATGACGAACGCGACAGCGGCCGCGACGATGACGGCCCTCACCGGCGTACCTCCACGAGGTCCGGATCTCGTACCGCGTTCCCACCGCTCTTCGCGAAGTCGTCGACCACGACACGTGAGCTTGCCATCCGGCGGCGGACGGAGCAGCCCCCCGACCGTCACCACGCCGAGGCTGGCGCGTACGCCGTAGCGTCGACGGCATGAGAACGATGGTGGTGTCGCTCGCGATGATGCTGGTGCTGGTGCTCGCGCTCGTCGTCTTCGTCGCCCGGCGCGACCGGACGAGGCGCCCGTCGGACGAGGATTCGGCTGCGGTCCGCCAGGCGGGCGCCGACCGGCACCGGCACGACGCGCAGCGGCAGGTCGCGTCGGGCCTCGCCGAGCGGCACCGCAACCCGCCGAGCACATAGTCGCGACCCGGCGGTGTGGGCCGGTCTTATCGGTGGCCCCGCGGCGACCCATCGCGCAGGATCACCTGGTGGTCCCACCCGACACGGTTCTCTCCGACCTCCGCGAGGCGTGGCGCCGCACGTTGGCGGACAGCCTTCTCGGCCTGTACCTGCACGGCTCGATCGTGACCGGCGACTTCGACGTGAACCGCAGCGACCTCGACCTGCTCGCGGTGCTCGCGAGTGACCCGGACGAGGAGCTCCTCGACGTCCTCGCCGACCTGCACGCGGACCTCGACCGGCGGCACCCGCTGTGGGCCGGCCGGATCGAGGTGGAATACGTGTCGCTGGACGCGGTGCACGCCGGGCCCGGCCGGAACCACATGATCGCCCGGATCAGTCCCGGGGAGTCGTTGCATCTGCTGCCCGCCACCACCCACCGCGTCGTGACCTGGGCCGCCGTGCACGACTACGGCCGTACGCTGCTGGGACCGCCGGCAGACGAGCTGCTGCCCGCCGCCGACCCCGGCCTGGTCCGCGCGGCCCTGCTGGACCACGTCCGCGACTGGCCGGCCTGGGTCCTCGAGATGACCCCACCCGGAGCCCAGTCGTACGCGGTGCTCACGCTCTGCCGGGCCTTCCAACGGCTGCGCAACGGCCGGCAACTGTCCAAGCGGCAGGCCGCCGAGCAGACCGCCGCCGCTCTCCCGCGATGGGCGGACCTGATCTTCTGGGCACGCGACTGGTGGTACGACTCCGGCCAGGACAGCGATCCCGGCCGGTTCGACGAGGTCAAGGCGTTCGTGCACGAGGTCAGCGCCGCCATCCTGGCCGAGGAACCCGACACGGCGGTCGAGACGGTGAGCTCGGCGATGGCCGCTCTGCTGCAGGGCATGACCGAGGCGTCCTGGGCCGTCGAACGGGCCTTCACCGAGATCCGCTTGAACTACGACCTCTTCGTACCGGACGCCGACGGCGGGCGCTGCCGGTTCGACGGCACCGACGACGAGGTGCTGGTCTGGGGCAGCCGGCTGCTGTTCGACCCGTACGACGGGGTGGGCGAGCCCTCGCTCGGCGGACACCTGCAGTTCGACGCCCTGACGATCAGGCTGCCGCACGTGCCGGTGGAGGTCACGGACGACCCGTCTGAGATCCGCCTCTACCTGCGGCTGACGCTTCGCGAAGACGGCCTCACGCTGACCGCCGGCATCGACGTCGACCTCCTCCAGCCGGTGTTCCACTATCCGGCAGGCGAGCACACCGTCATGCGGATCACCGAGGAACTCAGCACTGTGGACGAGACTGTGACCGCCGCCCACCGGGCCGTGGACGCCTTCGCCGGTCATCACTCGCTGTTCGACGACATCGGCTTTCCCCGCCGGCCGTGGGCGTCCTCAGTGACTGCAGGGTAAAGACGTAGCTGACCGACCGTGTAGTGCCTCCCCAGCCCTCCGACTGAATTCGCGTCGGGTCGGTCAGCCGGCGGATGCGTCGGATCCTGTTCGCCCCTCGTAGCGGTCGAGCAGGATCGGCACGCCCGTATGCACCCACCACGGCGCGTGAACGGCACCGGCTGACATACCGTGGCCCGGATCGAACTCGGGGACGTACACGATGGCCCTGGAGTCGTGCCACGATTCTGATTCGCAGTTGTCGAAGCGCTCGCCGATCACCTGCGCGATGGCATCCGTGATGAGCGTCCTCAACTCGAACCAGTTACTCGGCAGCGGGGTGTCGGCGAACCGCGCGCGAAGCCCCCGCCACAGGTAGGCATCACCGGGCAGAGAGTATTGAGTCGGCTCGCGCTCGAGCAACGCGCCGACGAGTGGTGGACATCGAAGCAGGAGCGACGCTCGGATCTGCCGGTACAAGGCATCGTCCGATGCGACGAGCCGCACCTCGGCGACGCGAGTCCGAGCAGTAGCGATGGTCTCGATCGCCACGACAACGGCATCGGCGCGAGGCCAGCCATGCCTACCCGCGCCGAGCAACGGAAACGCCACGCTGCGTGCATCGACCTCATCGGCGACCTCCAACGCTCGCCGGTAGCACGCCGCCAACACGGATGGGTCGCGTCGGCCCGCGCTGTAATTCGGGCCGACCGTGTGGATGACCGCTCGGGCGGGGAGATCCCCGGCTGTCGTTCAGCCGGCCTCGCCTAGGGCGAGGCCGTTCGGGAACCGCAGGACGTATTCGCGCAGGATCGTCGGCCCTCCGCGACGATGGATGGCACCGTTCATGCCGCCACCCACGCGCATGGCACTGTTCGCCGAGCTGACGACGGCGTCCACCGCCTGCGTCGTGATGTCTCCGAGGACCGCGGTGATGGCCGGCACCGCGCCATTCTGTCAGAGCGACCGCGGCGCCGTGCGCTCGCGCAGTCGGGCGAACCCGTCGAAGCCTCGATCCGCGCGTTCCGATCGCGGCGCCCCGCACGGTGATGTCTCCTCGATCGAGGTGGAGGGTCAGGACTTCCGCCACATCTGTTCGAAGTCGGTGAAGGCGAGCTGTTGTTGATGGTTGACCACGTTGTCTCTCACGTTGAGGATCAGGCACCGCTCAGTGCCGTTGTTGCGCGGCCCACGCAGGCCGCGGCCGATCATCTGCTGGTACACGTTCGGACTGTAAGTCGGCCTGGCCACGACGACGACGCGGGTCGCCGGCGCATCGAACCCTTGGTGCAGTACGCCGTAATTGGTGAGGACTCTGATCCTGCCCCTGCCGAACTGTTCGATGACCTGTTGACGACGCTTCGTCGGTGTCTCGGAGTCCACGGACGCGGAGCGCACGCCCTTGTCGTTGAGGACAGCGGCCAGGAACCGTGCGTGGTTGACGGAGGTGGCGAAGACGAGCACCGGCCATTCCCGGTCGAGATCGAGCAGAGCGTTGATCAGGGTCCGGTTACGCGAGTGGTCTTCGGCGAGACGCCGTTCGGCGTCGGGTGGGAGGGTGCCTCTGCCCATGGACATCATGCCGAGTTCCTGCGACGTGAGTTCGAGCTCGCCACCTTCGAGGACATCGTGGTCCGTGCGGGCGAGGATACCCATGTCCTGCAGCCGGCCGTAGGGGTTCTCGCCCAGCGCTCCTTCGTCGAGACGGTTGCTGCCGTAGCGAGTGATCAATCGTTTCGTCTCGTCGGTGCTCTTGCCGCGGAACGGGGTGGCGGTCAGCCCGATCAGCGGTCGTGTCAGACGGTGGTGGGTGATGCCCATCCGTTCGAGCAGCGTGGTGTAGCCCTTGGTTGTCGATCCGTGGGCCTCGTCGACGATCACCAGCAAGGGCTCGCGCAACCACTGGTACGCAGGCTGGTGCAGCCGGGCGGTCAGCTGGTCGTCAGTGGCCACGACCAGGTGCGGGTTACCGGTGATCTGGGTCGCGTCACGACTGTTCCAGAAACGGCTGATGCTGAGACGGGTGCCGCCGAGACCGCTCTTCTCCCAGACGTACTTCCAGCTCTGGACGGCCTGCTCGCACAGCTCGTTCGACTGGGCGATCCACAGGATGGGCCGGCCCGGGCCGTCGGCGCCGAACGTCTTGAGGTAGCGGATGACCGCCTCGGCGGCAACGCGCGTCTTGCCCGCACCGGTGGGGAGGCTGAGCATGCCGCGCATCGGCTGCTTCTGCATCAGCAGTTGCAGCATTCGGGAGGCGAGTACCTCCTGGTAGTCGTGCAGCGGGTAGTACGGAGTGGGCCCCTCGGCGGTCTCCAGCGGCGGCCGGGTCTCCTCCTTCGTACCCGCGTACCGTTCGTCGAACCCGAGATCGGCGACCTTCTGTCGGGACTTGGTGTCCCCGGTGAATGGCAGCTTCAGACTCTCGTCGATCAGTTTCAGGTCGCCCCGGTGGTGGCGCAGAATGGCGTCTCCGTGGGCGTGCAACGCGAGTTCGGCGATACGAAGATCCTCGATCACTCCGCCCCTCTGCGCCTTCTCCCAGGCTAGCAGGCCCTCGGGGAGCCCTCGCCGCAGCCGTTCGGCGCCGACGAGCAGAAGAATCTTCTCGATGTCGTCGTCCGTGGCGCGGACCCGCTTGAGAGTGTCCTGGTTCTTGGCCTCCTCTCGCATGTCGAGGATCGTCTGCACCTCGGCGGGCGACAGTCGCAGGTCGAGCTCCTTCGAGACCGCCTGCAGGATCTTCCGGTCGTCGGCGGGGTGGCGCACGTAAACCACCCTGTCCCGGCTCGCCGACTCGAGTGAGGTCGTCCGCATGCCGGCGGGAGTGCGCTTCACCTCGTCGAGTTCGCCGCACACCACATAGGACCATCCGTTGGCGAGCCTGCTCCGCAGAACGGTGAGGTGCGGGAACTCTGTTACGACGGGGACCGGTTCGGTCTCCTCGGCGGTACGGATCTCCATGCTGACGGCGTCGGCATATCTCAGCATCCCCCACGTCTCGACCATGTTCTCCACGTCGGCGACAGTGGGTGCCAGCAGCGCGGGAACCCTCTCCATGACGAGGGTGTCGTACTCGACGCGGTCTGCGGTGACGCAGATATGGTCGTCCGGTCGTGTACCCCAGGTGTCGCCGATGCGGCACCGCGTCTCGCCTCCGGGCCAGTCGACGCCCGAGCGCAGGACGAGCGCGTAAGCCTTGCCGGGGACCGCGTCCTCCTGTGAGCTCTCAACCGTCTGCACCACGTAGCGCCACAACGGGCCCGGGATCCGATCGACCGTGGACGGCAGCCCGAGCACGTCGGCGACGTCGCTGTCGACGCTAGCCACAGGCAACACGTCGGCGTACTCCTGCATGCCCGGGTTGACCGTCATGGGTACGGGCAGCAAGCCCTGACTGCTGTCGATCCTGCCGTGCCGGCGGACCATCCACACCAGCGGAGACGGGATGTGAAGCGTGCTGCTGTGGGCCCGAGCGGTCCAGTCGCGCACCAGTCGCCCGCCGGGCAGGTGTGTGACGAACAGTGCCTTGCCCTCGTCGCTGAGTTCGGTGAGAACGCCGAGCGGACCGGGCGGGGTGGTGCCGTCGACCTCGAGCGCCGACATCTTCCGCAGCCGGACGTGCTTGTCCAGGCTGTCGTTCAGACGCTTCAGCGCGAACTCGCGGTACTCCCCGAACCAGTCGTCCTCGCGAGGATCCACGCTCATGTCGGGCACGTCGGACATCCCGAGTGCCGTCAAAGTCGGCCGGTCGAGGCCGTGGACGCGCAGGTCGACGGCCAGATCCTGGTCACGGCTGCCGTCAGCGGGAACCACCCGCCCGGGCAGCAGACACTGCGCCAAAGGCCGGAACCGTCCCGCGACGGTGCACACCCGAAACGTGCGCAGGGGGTCAGGGAGGGCCTTGCGGACCGCGTCGGCCGCATCCTCGGGTGCCACCCGGCGCACGAGGGCCCACAACGCCTGCCAGTCCTTCTCGCCGTATCCGTCGACGCCGCGGTCCAGAACCGCCCTGAGCTTGCCCAACGGCGTCGCCTCTCGGACCCCCAATTCGTTGAGGTCGCTGCGCAGACCGATCTCGTCGGTGACGACCGCGTCGACATAGACCAGGTCGTCGGCGAGTTCGTCGAGGCCACTGCGCTGATACAGGCCGGGGTGGTCGACGGAGACCATGCCGTGGGACTCGGTCAGCACGATCCGGGCCGCGCGGGCGGTCGCGGCGTGCTCGGAGTTCTCACGGTGCAGGCCGGCGAGGATGCGGATCGCGCAGACGGACGCCTCAGCGGTGCCGTCGTGTACCAACGACTGCAGCCACCGCACGACCGACGCCTCACTCAGGTCGGCGTTGTCGAAGATCAGGCGCGCTCGGGCGCGGCGCTCGCGCTGCTCGATCGACGGGTGGGTCCAGTCCAGCGGGCGCCCGGTGTACCCGACCCACAGCTGCATCAGGGCAGCGGGGATGTTCTCCGGAGGCATGGAGAGCTCGTTGGGCCTGCGCAGCACGCCGAGCTGGTCGGGCAGCGACGGACGCACCGCGGTCGTCTTCCAGACCTGCCTGGTCAGCCGATCGTCGGCCCACTGCGGCGCCTCCCTGCCCCGTCCGGGCAGCAGAGTCAGGTAGGAACCAGGATCGGCGGAGTCGACCAGCTCCGGCAAGGATTCGACGATGAGGAGCGCCGCCTGCACGATCAGTTCCTCGTTGAACGGGTTGTTGTCGTACAGGTTCTGCCGGTCCTCGCTGGTCTTCCACGGTGCGTTGAGCAGGCCGCGCAGTGTCGTGGCGTAGTTGGTGGGGAAGAACGCCCAGAAAGTGCCCCGCTCACCGCGACCCTTGTCCTCCGGCACCGCCCACGACACGTCGATCTGCGGACGGTCGTGCAGTTCACCGGCGCCCTGCTGAGCGGTCGCAGAGGGATGGAACGTGCGGGTGAACACCCTCCAGCGAGTGGTCTCGTCCTTTCCCGTGGTGGCACTGCTCTGGAGGGTGAAGCTGCTGCCGTCGCTGCGCACGAACAGTTCCCGGACCATCGGCAGGCGGTTGCCGGAGCGGTCCTCGAGGATCAAAGACCGGACGTGCGGTGAGAACAGTTGGAACTCGGCGGGAAAGCCACGCAGGTCGCGGCTGAGCCGGGCGGCCTTGCCGGGTAGCAGCGGCAGCCGCACGACGGTGGCGGCCCACTCGAGCAGCTCGGCGAGGATCGGATCGGACGCGGCCTCCAGAGCAGTGTCCAGGACTCTGCCCATTCGCAGGATGGGGATGTCGACGGCGCCGGGGACGACGGCCCGGATGGTCTGTTCGGCCCAAGCCCGGTCGAAGCCGAAGGATCCGGTGGTACTGAAAAACTGAGGTGTGTCGCTGACGCTGAGCACGGACTTGACACCCACACCGAAGCGGCCGATCTGCCCACCCCGTTTGCGGGACACGCCCATACGCAGGATCGTGTCCGCCCCCGCGGGGGTCATCGGGTTACCGGCGTTGGCGCAGTAGAGGTAGTAGTCGGTGAGGATCACCCGGATCTCACCGTCCGGCAGGCCTCGCATCTCGTCGGCACCGTTCTGGACGAGCTCGTAGACCTGGCGGTCACCGTATCCGCCCTGGGTGATGCGCCGCTCGCCGTTGGCGTGCTCCTGAACCATCCCGGCGTCGATCTCGTAGTGCCGGAGCGCGACGGCGGTGAGCGCTTCGACGGCCTCGCGGACGGACGCGTATGGCGATGGGGTGGAAGAGCTCATCAGATCCCGCCTCGAGCCGAACAGAGCGAAGATGCCGAGCACGGCACGGCAGCGGACGCCAGACTCGCCTGCGGACTGCGATCCTGGAAGCTTCGCAGCTCGAAGGCCCCCGCTTCGACCGAACACTCGCGCTCAAACGCCCGCTCACGGTAGCACCACTGTTAACATTGTCAACACGGCAGAACGTCTGAGGTTTTGTCAACGAGTTCCGCCTATGACGGTCGGTACGGCGGAACGCTGGGCCGGTGTGGACGAGCGGGGCCGGCCCTTCAGTGGTAGCAACGACCAGCCGTCGGCCCGTTGCAGGACAGCACCTCAGCCCTGAGGACGCCACAGATACTCGAAGTCACGGAAGGCGAGTTCAGCGCCGAAGTGAGCGATGTTGTCGGCCACGTCCAGAACGAGACACTCCTGCGTGCCGTGGTTGCGGGGGCCACGTAGACCCCGCCCGATCATCTGCTGATACACGTTCGGACTGAATGTCGGCCGGGCTACCACGATGGCCCGCGTCGCCGGCGCGTCGAAGCCCTGGGTGAGCACGTTGTAGTTGGTCAGCACCCTGATCTCCCTCTCACGGAAGCGACGGATCGTCTGCCGGCGCAGACCGTCCTCCGTCGACCCGCTGACCGCCGCCGAACTCACCCCACGCCGATTGAGGAGGGCGGCGAGAACGTGAGAGTGCTCGACGGAGGTCGCGAACACCAGGATCGGCCAATGCTGCGGCAGCGCCGTGATCTCCTTGACCAGCATCGCGGTGCGCTCCTGGTCCGCCGCCAGACGGTTCTCCGCACTGGTCGGCAGCCAGGGATGAACCGCCGCATCGGCGCGTTCACTCTCCGACAACTCGATGGTCGCCCCGTTCAGCTCACGATGACGAACCCGGGCCAACACACCCATATCCTGCAGGCTCCGATACGGCCGAGGCCCCAGCACCTCCCGCCCGTCGACATCGAAGTCGAGCCGATTGGTGTTGTAGCGGCGGGTCAGGCGCTCCGTCTCCCGCTCGTTGGTGCCGACGAACGGGGTCGCGGTCAGCCCGATCAACGAACACCTCGTGCGATACGGCGTGATGCCGAGCGAAGCCAGAACCGACGTGTACCGCGGGCTCAGGGACCTGTGCGCCTCGTCGATGACCACGCACTGGGCATCCCGCAGCCACTCGTAGTCGGGTGTTTCGATGATCAAGGCAAGCTTGGCGTCGGTGGCGACCACCAGATGGAAGCCTTCCGTGATCGGATCGGCAGCATTTCCGGACCAGAGCCTACTGATGGTCAGCCGTGCGGCGCCGCCTAGACTCCGCCAGGCGGTCTGCCAGCTGTACACCGCCTGCTCGCACAACTCCTCCGACTGCGCGATCCACAGGATCGGTCGCGACCGCGCCAACGCCTCCTCGCGCATGGACTCGATGAGAGCCTGGACCGCGGTGCGCGTCTTGCCGGCACCGGTCGGCAGACACAACATCCCGCGCTGCGGCGGCCGCGACTCGGCGACCGAACGGACCCGCCGTACCATGATCTCCTGATACCCGTGCAGCGGCGGGAACGAGGCCGGCCCGTCGACCACGACACTGGCCTCCAAAGCGGACTGCCGCTCACCCGCGTACGTCGCAGGGAAACCCAGCTCGGTCACGAGCCTTCGGGCCCGATGGCCACCTGCCCACTGCTCCGGCACGTCGAGGCCCACGCGGTCGAGGTCGCTGCGGTACTCCCGCAACACCGTGGAACCGAAGACGTTCAGGGCGAGCTCGGCTACGGTGCGGTCGTCGAGCCGCCCCTCGGATGCGGCCACGGACTCCAGGACCGGTTGCGGAATCCTGGTGCGTAGAACGTCGGCGCCGAGCAGGACTAGCAGTCGAGCGACGTCGTCGGGCTGGTTGCGGACGGCGACCAGGCGCTCGTCCCGGCGCACCTGGTCGTTGTGGGCCAAGATCTGCCCGACCTGCTGATCGGTGACCTGAAGACCGAAGCCGCTCCGGAGCCGACGCAGCAGCGTAGCGTCGTCGTAGGGTTCCAGGCAGTAGACGACGTCATCGGACCTCAGCATGGACGCCGGTCGTGCCCGCCGCCCGTTCGGCCCACTGACCAGTTCCTCCAACTCGCTGCACGCGACGATCCGCAAACCGTGCATGGGCCGACCAGGAAGGAAACGCAGCCGTGGAAACAGGTCCTCCAGCGGCACAGGCTCACGCACGGGCACCGCTCGCACCTCGTTGCTGAGCACGTCCTCGAGGACAGAAACGCCCCATGCGGCCCTCAACCCGTCGACCGCCTCCGGCGGCACCGGCAGCATCGGGACGTCGTGGTCGCGAAGCCGGCGCCGCTGCCCGGCATCGACGGCCATGGTGACCTCGCCGGGCGCGGCCCACCTCGGTTCGGCGCCGACCAGGCAGCGGATCCGACGCGGCGCGGCGGCCAGATGTGAACAGGCCAGCCCGTAGAGTTCCCCCACCTGCTCGATCTGCAGGTGCTCCTCCGCATAGGCGACCAGCCGCCGCCATCGAGCCTCGCCGACGTCGTCGATGTGCTGCGGCAGTTCCAGAGCCGTCGCCAGATCGGCACCCACATCTGCCGCCGGCAGCACTCCCGTCGGAAGAGCCAGCGCGGGACCGACACTGTCCTCGACGGGTAGGAGACCCCACGAGGTCTGCAGATGGCCGTAGCGCCGCGCCGCCCAGACCAGCGGCGACGGCACGTCGACCCGGAGACCGGCGCGGGTGGCGGCACTGACGTGCCATGTGGTTACGACTCCGGCGGGTGGCACATGCTGCAGGAACCGCGCCGCCTCCGACGGGGCGAGAGTACGCAGCAGTCCGAGAGGGCCCGCGGGCGCTATACCGGCGATCTTGATCCCGCGCTCGGCCGGCCTGCTCGCCTCCGGCGGCAGCGACCCGTAGAAGCGGGAGATCATCTCGCGGCGGTAATCCTCGAGCCTGCTGTCCCGGCCGGGATCGTCTGACTCCCTCGGCACGTCGCTCAGGCCCAGCAGCGTCAGCAACGCCGCGTCCTCGCGGTGGAAGTCGACGTCGACGGCGGCCGCCGAGCCAGGGCGCACCACGCGACCGGGCATCAGGCAGTCACGCAGTCCCACGAACGAGCCCGAACCGGCACGGACCCGCACCCGGTCGGCGAACTCCTGCTCGTCGATCATCGCGGCCGCGACGGACGGGACGAGGCGTCGGGTCAGGGCCCAGAACGTCTCCCACGACTCGTCGTCGGCAGTCGACAGGTCACAGTGCAGCAGGGACAGCAGTCGCCCGGCGGCGTCGGCCTCGTGGATCCCGAGATCGGCCAGGTCCTCGTCGAGATCGGGATCCTCATCGAGGCGCCGGTCGATGTAGGTCAGGCCGTCTGCTTCGGGCTCCCCTGGTGTCCGGCGGAAGATCTGATCCGACAGTGTCAGGACCCGACCGTCGGCGACGAGCACGATCCGCGTGCGCGCCAGATCCACCAGAGGATGGCCCCGTTCGGTGATCCGCGCGACGATGCGCAGCGCAGCCGCCGACCCGGCCTGGGAACCGGGCACCGCCACCGCCTGCAACCACTGCAGCAGCGTGGCCGGCCCCCTGGCGGCACCGAGGAGTATCTGCTCCGCCCGCGACCGCCGCACCGTCTCCTCGACCGAGTGATGGCACCAGTCGTCGGGACGTCCGGCCACGCCCCGCCACAGCGACAACCACTCCGGATCGAGCCGGGCCGGATGCAGCCGCAGCTCCATCGGGGCGCGCAGACGACCGCTCTGGTCCGGCAGACTCGGCCGGTCGGCGGCGAGCCGGTAGACCTCCGTACTCAACACCTTATCCGCCCAGTTACGAGCTTCGCGCCCCCGCGCGGTGATGAACAGCAGGTGGCGGGACGGGTCCTCGTCGGTGCTCAGTTCCGGCAACGAGTCGACGATCACTTCCGCCGCGGCCGTCATCAGCTCCTCGTTGAACAGATTGTCCTTGAGCAGGTTCTGCCTGTCCTCGTTGGTCTTCCACGGAGCGTTGAGGATGCCGCTGAGCGTGGTCTCGTACGTCGTCGGGAAGAAGGACCAGAACCTCCCAACCCCCTGGCCGGAGCCGGAGACCGGCACGGCCCAGGACACCGGGACCTCGTCACGGTCGTGGAACTCGCCTGCGTCGCGGCGCGCCTGCTCGCTGGGACGGTGGATCCGTTCGAAGACCTTCCACACGGTGGTGCGCTCCGCGCCGCCGGACTGCTCCACGACGACCCGGTCGGTGCCGTCTGCGCGGACCGTGACGGTCTTCCGCTGTGGGACGAGCCCGGTCCGGTCGTCGAGCTCCAAGCAACCGATGTGCGGGGAGAAGATCACGAAGTCGGCGGGGAACTCCTCCAGGTCTCGGGTGAGTCGGTCCAGGTGTCCGTCGAGCAAGGGCAGCCGGATCACCGTGGTGGCCCAGGACATCAACTCGTCGAGCACCGAGTCGCAGGCGCGGGCTGCGCCCGCATCCAGCACCCGCGCCACCCGCAGCACAGGCGTCGGCCCCGTGATGCCCGTATGGGCGCGGATCGTCGCCGCGGCGTGGCTTCGGTCCCACCCGAAGGACCCGCTGCGGCTGAAGAAGTCCGGGCTGTCACTGATCGACAGCACGGACTTGAAACCGAGCCCGAACCGGCCGATCTCCGTCCCTCGCTTGCGGGACAGGTGTGACGCCAGAATGGTCTCCGCGCCGTCCCGGGTGATCGCCGTCCCGCGATTCGCGCAGTACAACGCGTCGGGGGTCAGCACGACGTGGATTCCGCCACCGGGTTCGCGTTGCAGCTCGTCGGCGCCGTTCTGGATGAGCTCGTACAGCTGACGCCGGCCGTAACCGCCCTGGGTGATCGACCGCTCGATGTTGGCGTGTTCCTCGATCAGTCCGGGGTGGGCCGTGTAGGCCCGGAGGCACTGATCCGTCAGCTCCGTCACCCGACGGGCGACCGCGCCGTCGGGTCCCTCCCAGAGCGGCTCCGGCACCATTGTCTCAGTCCTCCAGCCGGGCGAGCCGGTAGAAACCCGGGGGAATGTCCGGGTCGTCCTCGTGGCTGTGGATCAGCCAGCCCTCGTCGATCAACGCCTGCAGGTCGGTGCGCCACCCGGCTGACCTCGCGACGCGCTCGAGCCGGGCCGCAGCGACCGCCCACGGCGCGACATGGAACAGGTACTCGATGAGGCGGTCCTTGGGGTTGCCGCCCCTGATCTGCGTGATCAGTACGTCGTCGTCGACAACCGATCGATCGAGGTGGTCGGCTCTCAGCCGGTAGGAGCGCCCCGGTCCGCTGCCGAGGGCCTCGATGTCCCAGCCGAGATCACGCAGTTCGCGGATGCGACGCGTCCACTCCTCAATCCCGGAGACTCCCTCGAGTTCCCCCGCGGTTACCGCCTGGCCGACCCGTTGCCGCAGGTATGCCAGCACTGCCGTACGCGCCCCACCCAGCAACTCTTGGCGTACCCCGGCCAGGGCGTCGCGTTCACCGGCGATCAGGCGCCCGATCTCGGCGGAGGTCGTCAACCAGCCGGTGGCGGTCTGTTCCGTGCGCCGAGCCCGGTGGACCAGGCCGAGCGCCTCGGTCAGCCTGCGTTCCAACAGGTCCAGATGAGCGGCGACGTTCGTCCTCGACACGGACTCCCCTTCCTCCCAGCGTGTCAGACGCCGCTGAAGAACCCGCCGGCGGGATGCGTCGGCCAGCCGATCAGCAGGCCTCTGTCCAACAGAGTGTTGTTGTGCTCGCAGCTGGTCTCCGGCAGCAGGCTGCACACGTGGCAGGCGGCGAGATTCAGGCTGTCCGCCCCTCCGGTCTCGGATTCCATGCACAGCGGGTCCGCCGAGCACCACTCGGCTCGTCGAAGCGCCGACCGCAGCGTGCGCGTCAGGCGGTCCGGATCCGCCTGGCGCACGATGCCGCCGAGGCTGCCGGCGGAATCGCTCGTGGCCGTGTAGATGAGCAGACCGGCCATCTCACCATCGGTGTAAAGCCGCTCACGCATCGCCGACGCCGAGTATCCGGAGTCCAGGCTCCACTCGTTGATCAGCACGTGCGCCAACGTGTGCAGCAGGATCGCGCGGGCCGTCAGCCGTGACGGCGGGGCGAGCCGGCCGGCGGCCTCGGCACGCCGTCGCAACAGTGCGTCGTGGTTGGCCATGAGCAGCCCGGCGCGATCGATGACGGCCTTACGCTGTTCCCATTGCCGCAGCACCTGCTCGCTGATCCGCAGGAAGACACCCTCACCGATGACCTCCATCGCCGGCAGCCACTCCGGGTCGCCCAGCGTCAGTGCCGCGTGTCGGGTTGCCGTGTCCGCAGCGCTCGGCGGCTCGACTCGGGTGAACGACTGCAGGACGCGCACCTCGCGCAGTCGGGTCACCTTCATCACCTGACCGATCTGCGGCACCGGCAGGACTCCCGCAGCCGGGTGGCATTCGAAGTCCGCGTACTCCTCGTCACCGCTGGTGCCGGCGCACAGTTGCTCATACTCCTCGGCACGCAACTCGGCGTCCAGGTCACCCGACTCCGCTGTGGCCCCCTCCTCCTCGAAGCGAGCCCGTTTCCGTACGGCGGCGACGACCTGCTCGCTCGTGATGCCCTTCCTCAGGACGCCGGCGGCCTCAGCCTGTTGGGCGATGACCTCGTCGCTGGACGTGCGCCACATCGCGTAGTAGCGGTCGATGGCCGTCTGTACCTTGTCCGACCACGGCGGGATCGCCAGGGAGGAGCGCACCATGCCGAACCAGGCCGCCGAGGAGCCTCGCTGCAGGGTCCGCGGCGGTCGGACGCAGTCGACCTTGGCCGCATCGCGCAGCCACGGACGCGCCCCCGTGCAGCGGATCCCCAGCCTGCGCAATTCGCTGCGCCGGAACGCGCCCTCCATGGACGCCTTGCGGCCGCATCCGCACTCGATCTGGATGGACCGTAGGCTCGCCGTGCGTCCCGTGGTGACCATCTTGAGGTCCTGCATGCAGGACACGACTCCGTCCGGGGAGCCGCGGTGCACCCATTTCCGGTACGGGAAATCCTCCAGGTGCCCGTCGTCGCAGGCGAGCACGAAGCGGCTCGGGATGAGCGAGCCGCCGCAGGCGCACGTCGAGCCGCGCCCACCGAAGCGCCCGTACGGCTGCAACAGATGGCATTTCATACAGGTGTACATCTCGGGGAACCGCTTGAGGCCCGCACCGTGGTAGTCACTCTCCGCCGGCGGGAGGTAGAGCTTGTCGACACGCAGTGCACGCTGCAGCCGCGGCTCGCTCGTCTCCTCCCGGTCGTTGACCCGCCAGCTGTCCAGGCCGAGCACGATGTACGAGGCCTCGTCGATCGCGATCATCGATCCGACGCCGTACGTGGTGATCATCTGGGAGCGGCGGGCCTTGCCGATCGGCGGCCTCCTGGCCGGTGCGCTGCGTGTCGGCCGTTGCGGCCTGCGTCCCGGCATGCTCATCGCCCCTCTCGTGGGAACAGGCTCGTCTCCACGTCGACGTCGCGGAGACTGTTCATCGTCTGGAAGGAGTGCGGTAGGTCGTCGTCCTCGAAGGTGCACAGCAAAGCGGAGTGCTCCGGTCGTGCTCTGGGGTCGGCGGGGCTCCTGCCGACCCGATACTTCAAGCCGTTGTTCCAGTCGGCCAGCTCGGCCCACCGCTGAATGATCTCGTCGAGGTGTTCGGCCGTCGCCTGCACCTCGTCGGGGGCCACCCGACGCACCCGCTCCAGGATCCGGTCGGCCAGATCCCTCAGGTCGGCCTCGAACACGTCCAGGTTCCCTGCGGCGTCGTTGTCGCGGGCGTCGGCGACCGTCATGCGTACGGCGCTGATCAGCGCCGCGTGCAGCGCCCGGTCACGGGCACGGGCGGAGAACGGCGTGACGCTGGTCGACTCCACCTGGCGGTACAGCGCCGAATGGTACGAGCGGAAGTTCTCGTAGTGCGAGCGGTCGCGCGATCGCGCGGCGTTGTAGAGCATCACCACGGTCCCGGGGTGCTTGCGTCCGACCCGGCTGGTCGCCTGGATGTACTCGGCCGTCGTCTGCGGCTGGCCGGTGACGGCCATGAGGCCGAGTCGGTCGACGTCGACCCCGACCGAGATCATGTTCGTGGCCAACACGACGTCGAGCGCACCCGGATGCCCGTACGGCACGTCGAGCTGGCGCAGCAAACCCGGGATCTCGCTGGCGTTGGCCCGGCTGGTCAACTCGCGGGTCTCGACATCGCGCGGCTCACCCCCGCCCTCCTCAGCCAGGCGCTGCAACCGCAGCACCACGTCGTCGTTGACCTGGAGTTCGGCTGCCGCCAGCAGGCGCAGACTGTTGAAATAGCCGATCAGCGTCCAGTAGGCGTCCCGGACCTCGTCCTTGGCGTCGATCTGCACGGCATGGTGCAGCAGGGCGGCGTACGCCCGTACCAGCAGCGTCGCCTGGCTGGTCCCTGGCGCGAACAGGCCGACGTAGCGGCGCGTCGGCTTGCGGTCCGCCGGCGCCTGCACGGCGAACCACGAGTCACGGGCGTCGAGCCCGGACGGCGGGAACTGGTGCACGTCCCGGTCGAACAGCGCCCTGCCCTGTTCCCTGGCCCGCCGGATCGTCGCCGTCGAGGCGACCACCTTCGGCCGGTCACAGGCGATGTCGAGGGCGGACTCGTACAGCCCCACCAGAGTGCCCAGCGGACCCGAGATCAGGTGCAGCTCGTCCTGGATGATCAGCTCCGGAGGCGGTGTGTCCGCGGGCGCTCCGACCCGGTTGAACAGCGCCGCCGGTTCCGGCTTCCACGCCATCTGCGCGAACTTGTCCACCGTGGCGATGACGAGCGTCGGGCGGTACGCGTACACCGCCTGATCGACCAGGTGCACAGGCAGACCGTCGCGGAACTCGCACTCGTCGTCGCCACACGCGACGACCATCCTGGTCTCAGGATGATCGACGCGGTAGTGAACAGCGTCGATCGCGATCCCGCACCAGGGACAGCGCCGCAACTGGACGGGGTTCTCCTCGCGCAGGATCTCCCCGTCGCGCAGCCTGCGCAACGCCGTCTCGGCGTCCTTGAGGTAGTTCGGGGTGGCACTGGAGCCCACCCACATCCCGATGGACACCTCCTCGGTGCCCAGGTCCGGCTCGTCATGTCTGATCCGCTCCATCGCACAGATCAGCGTCGCGGCGCGCTCGAACTGTTGGAGGGTGAGCAGCCGCAGCGTGTAGCGCATCAGGACGGTCACTCCTGCGCCGTCTGCGCCGCGGCGCAGACGGCGCAGGAAGACGGTGAACGCGACCAGCCCCAGATACGCCTCGGTCTTACCACCGCCGGTCGGGAACCACAGCAGGTCGGCGACCTGCCGGTCCTCGTGGTCGGGATCGGCGATCCCCCGCAGGCACAGCAGGATGAAGCCGAGTTGGAACGGATACCACCGCCCGGCCGTCAGGTCCAGGCCCGCGGTGCGGTCGCGCATGCGCAGCGTACGGGCGCGTTGCAGCGCCATGGCCCGGTTGGCCAGTTGGAAGGCTCGAAGCACCTCGGCGTCCCCGGCGAGCAGGTCGACACCCGCCACCATCCGGTCGTGGGCGCTACGGCACAGCCGTGCCTGTTCGACGGCTACCTCGGCATAGGCGGTATCGGCCAGCGCCGCTGCCCTGGCCTCGAGTTCACCGACCCACTCCCCGTATCCGGACAGCAACGCCCGCAGCCTGCCGACGACATCGTCGCGGGCACCGGTGGCCAGCGCGTACATACCGAGCCCGGAAGCGTCGATGCGGCTGTTCGACTCTGACAGCAGAACGTCGAACGACGGCACGAACGACGAGCGCACCTCGGCCACCCGCCGGGGGCGATCCGAGGCATCCGGCTCGACCGGATCGCTCCATTCGGCCGCGCAGCCGTGTCCGGTGGCGAACGACGGGGCATGCCGATAGAGCAGTTCGGCCAGCAGCGTCTCCTGATCGTCGCCCGCGGTCGGGGCCGGCTGTTGGACGATCGCCGGTGCGGCGCCCTGCGACGCCACGGTCAACGCACACTGGAAGAAGCAGTACGGATCCCGCATGGGCCCGGCGGCGACGTGGACGTCGACGACGGTGACGGTGACGGTCACGAAGCCTCGCCGGTCCGCCGGTCGCACCAGGGTGCGCACCTCGAGGCCGGGCACCGCCTGCACCGTGTCGGCACCGGTCCGGCTCAGGTCCAGCGGAATCGGTGGCATCGACACACTGCGCCGGCGCCACCGTACGGTCGACTCCTCCGTGGAGCGGGCCGCCTGCGACTGCGCCTCGGCCGGGCGTCCCTCCGCATCGATCGGCTCGTACACACCGGCCGCGACCCGCACCTCCAGCGATCCGGCACGCGGATCCGCCACGAACGTCAGTCCCATCGAGGAAGGGCTCTGCACGTTGGCCATCGACACCCCGGTGTCGGGCCGTTCGTCGGTGTCCAGTCGGGCGGAGGCCAGGTCCACATCCGACTCCGCCGCGTCCTCGATGCGTAGTACGACGTCGCGCTGCGGGAAGAGCACCCCGGTCAGGTAGCTGGTGACGGGTGGGTCGGTCAGAATCTCCTCATCGCCGCCGACGGGCCCGAGCAGGTCCAGCATGAGTCGTTCCGTCAGCTCGTCGCGGAACCCGTAGTGTTCGTCGAAACCGCTCACCGGCGACTCACCCTTCTGCCTTCTCGTAGTGGAAACGGCTCAGGCCGCTGATCCGCGGTGCCAACCAGACCCCGTGGTCGCCCAGACCCGCACGCGCGCCCTCCGCGGTGCTACCGGCGGCCACCTCGACCGCCTCGACGTGGCAGTCGGTGATCGTCTCCGGCCAGGCCCGACGGTCCCCGGCCCTGCGGCCGCCCAGATGCCTGCCCATCGCCTCACGGAACGCCCTGGACACGACCGCGATGAGCCTGCCCTGGTGTTCCACGCCGTACAGCGGTGCCGGGCAGTCGTCGACATCACGGGCCAGCACCGTCATCCGCACTTCGTCGCCGGACCGGACCGCCTCGGCCAGGTATCGCTGCACGGCGCCGGGGTCGTCGCTGAATCCGCGCACGCCCGCCGGGAATTCGTGGTCGATGTCGTGCCCTTCCACGGCCATCCCCAACCAGGGGCGGCGGCTGCCGCCGAATCTGGCCAGCCCCCACCGCCCGGACTCCCCGGACTTCCGCCGGTAGACGGGTGCGCGGTCGGGCAACGCCGTGAGCCGGAACAGGTCCTCACGTGATCGGGTCATGGCCATGTACGTCAGCCGGGCCTGCTCCAGCGGATCCTCATCGTCCCGGGTGTCGCTGTCGAGCAGGAATACACGGTCGAACTCCAACCCCTTCGCCCGGTGCAGCGAGGAGACCGTCACCGCCACCAGCGGTGTGGGCAGCCGCAGACGGCCGAGGCCGCGGGCAGCGATCAGGGCACGCAACCGGCCGAGATCGATGCGGTCGCGACCGCGCCCGAGCACCTGCAGCGCCTGCCAGGTCGCCTCCGCCGCATCGGCGTCCAGGCCGCAGACGGCGAGGAAAGCGTCATGGCTGATGCTGAGGGCGGATCCGTTGCGGAACAGTTCCAGAAGCCAACGAGGGTTGAGGTCGTCGCCCGACCGACGCTGCAGCTGATGCCCGACGCCGGCCGCGTGCAGGACGGCGGAGACCTCGAGTGCCTGGCCGTTGTCGCGGCACAGCACCGCACAGTTCCCGTCCAGGTACGAGAAGCCGCTGACGATGTCCTGCAACGCCCCGGCCGCGGGCACGTCCAGCAACTCCCGCCGCATGGACGTGGCGATCCGCCCGGGGTCGTCGAGTCCGGTCGGCGAACGCAGCGCCTCAGCGCATGCGAGAAGTCCTGCCGGGCGCGGGGTCACGGCCCGGAAGTCGTGGGTGAGCGACAGCTCGACCAGATCATCGCGGTAGCGGTCCCGGAGCCAGGAGAAGACGTCGCCGATGTCCTGCATGTCACGACGTTGAAAGTCGTAGACGGCCTGGGCGGGATCACCGACGGCGGTGAACCCGGTGTCCAGGGCCTCGAGCAGCGCCTGAACGAGTCGACGGCGGACACCCACCAGATCCTGGACTTCGTCGAGCATCACGTGCCGCAGACCGTCCAGGAATTCCTCGGCGTCCCCGGCGAGGATCGCGTCGGTCGCCGTACGGATCCGCTCGTCGAAGCCGAGCAGGTGCCAATCTCCCGGATAGGTCTGAGTCAACAGCTCCAACGCCCAGGCGTCGAAGGTGCGAGGCCTGACGAACCGGCCCGCGCCGTCGGACCGGCTGGACCGCCGCTCCAGTTCGTGTACCGCGGCGCGGGAGAACGACAGCACCAGCACCTCGTCGGCGTCGAGGCCTTGCGCGGACAGCCGGCCCAGGCGCTGCACCAGCGTGAAGGTCTTGCCGGTACCCGCAGGTGCGATCACCAGTGTGCGGGCGTCCCACGGCTGCTCGATGACACACCGCTGCTCGACGGTCGCCTGATCCTCACCGACTCGCCCGGCGCTCACCTGATAACCCACGTGATCTCCGAGTCCACCCACACCAGTCCCCCACTGAGTCTCACATCTCCGTCCGGGCTTGACCTCGGCCGTACCGGCCGGGGCACGTACTGATCCGCCCGCCCACATCGCCGTCAGAACCGCCCCGCCGTCCTTCGGACGGGCACTCTCGGCTCGACCGATAGGTGAGTTCGAGCGCCTGTCGCGCCGGCGGCTCGAACGCTCCGCAGGACCGTCCGCCGTCCTGGCATGGGCGCCACACTAAGCGGACCTGTGAACGAAGTCAACAGACGGATTCGGACTCGAAGATGTAAACAATAGTAGGGTGCCGAGGGTGGCTCACGAGGAGCGCGACATCCATGCCTCACCATGCGAGGGCGGGGCCTCAGTATCGTCTCACTGCGACGACCGGCTCGACGGGCCCGGGATCCGACCCCGTCGGGCACACGCTGCAACCGACGCGTCTCGGGGCGATGCTGCCGTGGATGACGGATACGGGAGACTGCACGGCGGACACGTCGCCGCGCGACGGATCGTGAATGCCCGGTGGGTGGATGGTCGACGGGGGGCGAGGAACCGAGTGCGAGCGCTGACGACGTGGGATCCGCGCTGGATCGGCCGCAACCGCCGATACGAGATCCTCGCCGAGCTGGGCGCCGGCGGCATGGGAAAGGTGTATCTCGGTCGCTCGCGCACCGCTGAGCTGGTCGCTGTCAAAGTCATCCAGCCGCACCTGCTCGACGACGACATCGTTCTACGCCGCTTCCGCGCCGAGATCTCGCACCTACGCCGCGCCCAGGGCCTACGCGTCGCGCACTACCGCGGTTGCGAGCTGAACCGGGACGACCCGTGGCTGGCGGTCGAGTACGTCAACGGCTCGACCCTGCGCCGATACGTCATCGACAACGGCGTCCTCGACGGCGCCACGACGGCCGCCCTGGGTGCGATGCTGGCCGAGGGCCTGGAGACGATTCACAGTGCCGGGCTGCTGCATCGTGACCTCAAACCGAGCAACGTCATGCTGGGCTCGGACAGCCCTCGGATCATCGACCTCGGCCTTGCCGTCCTGCGCGAGCACCGCGATCGTCTGACGCAGCTCGGCCACGTGGTCGGCACCGTCGCCTACATGGCTCCGGAACAGGCGGCCGGAGAGACCGAGTTGACCGAGGCCGTCGATGTCTACGCCCTCGGCGCCACCCTGTTGTACGCGAGCACCCGACACCACCCGTACCCGCAGGCCGCACCCGTCGTGCTCGCCGGATGGATCACCGACCCCGAACACGCCCCGGATCTGACCGGGGTGCCCCGCGACCTCCGTCCGCTGCTGACCGCCATGTTGGCGCATCGTCCCGACTGCCGCCCCGCCGTCGCCGACCTCATCACGGAGTTCTCCCGCATCGTCGAGGCTCAGCCGGGCGGATTCGTCGCCGTACGTCGTCGCCTGCTCGACCACACACCGCCCGAGCCGCTTCCCGAACCGCTCCGGTCCGTCGCTGACGCCGATGACACCGACCCGTGGCCGGACGGTCCCACCGAACTGGTCACCGCCGGCAGACCCGTCCGAGCATCTCGCACGGTCGGGCATCCCGGACCGCCCATGCCGTCGAAGGAGCAGCCCATGACCGGAGGGGGACGACTGCGCGTACTGCAGAGCGCCGAGAAGGAGATCCTCAAACTCTCCCGGGCCGACGTGGGCGCGGTCTACGAGTTCCAGCACAAGTTCCGGTCCAACCCTGACAATCCAGGGCTACGGCTCAAGCAGCTCAAGGGCGGCGACCGGTTGTGGTCGGCGCGGGTCAACGCCGATCTGCGCGCGATCCTGCTGCACATCACCGAACGCGAATATCTGTTGGTCGACGTCAAACACCGCGGCGAGGTCTACGAGGGGCTGGACCGTTACGCCTACCGGGTCAACCGGGTCACCGGGGCGCTGGAGGTGGTCGACCTCGAACCCGTGCCCGACACCGTGCTCGTCAGCGTTCTGCCCCCCGAAGCGCCTCCTCTGTTCAACGGCCATCCGGATACCGTCCTGCTGGACCTCGGCGTCGCCGAACCGCTACTGCCACGGATCCGCGCCCTGCGCACCGAGGACGAACTGCTCGAACTCGTCGAGATCGCACCTCAACTGACTGCGGACGTGCTTCTCTCGCTGTACGACGGAACGTCGGTCGAGGATGTGCGCCGGCTGATCACCGAACCTGTGCGCATCACCGAACAGGTCGACCTCGAGGACCTCGCCGCCGCACTGGTACGTCCCGCCACGCAGGTCACCTCCGACGACAAGGCAGTGCAGGTCGTTCTGTCGGAGTCGTTCGAGTCCTGGCAGGTGTTCCTGCATCCGACCCAACGCAGGCTGGTCGAGCGGGCGACCAGCGGCCCCACCCGCGTCAGCGGAGGGCCCGGCACAGGCAAGACCATCGTGGCTCTGCACCGCGTGGCGCACCTGGCCTCCGGCCTCGAACCCGGCGCCCGGATCCTGCTCACCACCTTCAGCCGGAACCTCGCAGGCGATCTCCGCAACCGTCTCGCGTCGCTCGCAGGTGTGGAGGCGCTGCAGCACGTCGACGTGATCAACATTGACCGACTGACGAGACGGATCGCGACCGATTCACCGTCCGGTGCCGGTCGCACTCTCGTCGGCGAGCACCGCATCATCGACTACTGGCGGGCCTTCCTCGGGCGAGAGGATCCGGGATGGGCGCCGGAGTTCCTCTCCGCCGAGTGGACCCAGGTGGTGCTCGGGCAGATGCTCGAAAGCGGAGACGAGTACGCCGTCGCACGCCGGCCGGGGCGCGGGCGCCCGCTGAGCCGTCCGGACCGGGCCAGGATCTGGGAGCTGTGTCGACGTTTCGAGCAGTGGACTGCCGAACAGGGTGTCTGGACCCATGCCCAGATCGCCGTCCACGCCGCACGCGTCGAACAGGAACGCCTGCTACGCCACGGCACGCCCGCCCGCTACCGTCACGTCGTCGTCGACGAGGCTCAAGATCTCAGCACCGCGCACTGGCGCCTGCTGCGGTCCCTGGTACCGGCCGGACCCGACGATCTGTTCGTCGTCGGTGACACCCACCAACGCATCTACGACAACCGCGTGAGTCTGTCGCGCTTGGGAATCGACATCCGCGGCCGCTCACACCGGCTCACCCTCAACTACCGCACGACCCGCCAGATCCTCGCCACCGCTCTCGAGTTGATGAGCGGCGAACGATACGACGACATGAACGGCTCGACCGACACGCTCGAGGGGTACCGGTCCCTGCTCAGCGGGGAACATCCGACGCTGCGTCGTGCCGGCGACTGGCCGCAGGAGATGGACCTCGTCCGGCGACAGCTCAAGGCATGGGGCGACGAATCCGACGGCTCCGTCGCGATCTGCGTACCCACGCACGACCTGGCGGTCGATCTGACCGCTCGCCTGACCACCGACGGTGTCGACGTCGTCGAGGTCGGCCCGGACGGCCCGCACCGCCCAGGTGGCGTGCACGTGGGCACCATGCACCGGTTCAAAGGCCTGGAGTATCGCCGGATGATCATCGCGGGTGTCCGTGAGGGCCTTGTCCCACATCAGCGCATCAACGGCTTCCGGGAGTCCGACCCCACCCGCTACCGGCAGGAACGGCAGCGTTACCGTTCCTTGCTCTTCGTGGCCGCGACCCGCGCTCGTGACGATCTGGTGATCTCGTGGCACGGCATCCCCAGCCCGTTCCTCACCCATCATCAGGCCACCGGCGCATGAGCGTCACCGCCCGCGGCGCGAGGACACCCTCGCGGACGATCGCGCAGCGCTACGAGCTGTCAGGCCCACCGGTACGGGGCAGCATGGGCGAGCTCTACCCGGCCTACGACCTGTCCCTCGATCGCGAGGTCGCGGTCAAGCTCATGCGCGACGACCTGACCGACGACGATCAACGCACCGAACTCGTACGCCGCTTCCGCCGCGAGGCACGGCTGTTGGCCAGGATGCGGCATCCCGGAACGCCCACGGTTCTCGACACAGGGGACGACGACGGCCGGCCGTTCCTCGTCATGGAGTGGGTGGACGGCGCGACGCTGCGCAATCTGATCGACGAGGTGCAGCCTGTCCCGCGGGAGTGGACGTTGTACGTCGTCGCACAGATCTCTGCCGTGCTGGCCCGGGCGCACGAGCTGTCGCTCGTGCACCGCGACCTGAAGCCGGACAACGTGCTGCTGTGCGCCGACGGCACGGTGAAGGTTGTGGACTTCGGGTTGGCAATCGTCGTCGACAGCAGCTCGACCCACCTGACTCCGCCCGGAGTCGTCACGGGGGACTGGCGCTATCGGGCACCCGAATGCGACTTGGGCGTAGCGTCACCGCGCACGGACCTCTACGCCCTCGGCCGTATCCTCGAGGAACTGCTCGGGGACGGCTCCACCGACGACCCCCTCCGGGAACTGGCCGCCGAGCTCACTCACGACCTTCCTCAACGGCGGCCGAGGGGCGCGACCGCTGTCCTCGGTCGCCTGACTCCCCTGCTACGCCGTCCGTCGCCCCTACCGGGCTTCGTCGCGGCCACGACGCCCGCGGGCTACGTCGAAGCCACCGGTTGCCTGACCCGGTCCACTCCGTCGACCCGAGTCGCATCCACCGACTGGACCCCGGCGAGGGTGCGACACGTACGCGCTGCGGCGGCGGAACACGCCGAGCAGGGCCGTCCCGCCCGAGCGGCCGATCTGCTGCGCACCGTACTCGACGATCCGGACGTCCCGAGAGACGCCCTCATCGACATCCGCCGTGATCTCGCGACCCTGCTCATCGAGGCCGGTGAGATGGATGACGCCCTGCGTGCCTGCGCCGACGCGCTCACCGCCATGACCGGTCGGCTGTCTGTGGATCACCCCGCCGTCGTCTCACTACGTCTGGCACTGGCTCGGCTCTACGCACGCGCCGGTGACGTCACGACGGCCGCCGACATGTACGCCGCGATCTCGAGAGACCTCGGAGGGCGGATGTCGACGCGTACCGAACGGGCGACCGCCACCCGCGAGCTCGCGATGACGCAGGCGGGCGCGGGGGATCGGGCTGCGGCCGAGGCGGTCCTGACGGAGTTGCTCGCGGACCTTCGCGGCGTGGCACACGTCGACCACGAGCAGATCGAGGCCACCGTCGACGCTTTGATGCTCGTGCGTGCGGCCGGGCGCCTGCCGCCCGCGCGTGGCGCAACCGACTGACGGTACCGCGTCGGAGACGCTGCGAGCGCGGGGCGGGTGGTGCGGCCCACTCAGGCCGGCCGCAGCCTACCCGAGGCCAGGGCGTCCGCTGTGAGCCGTGTGATGTCTGCGCCCAGCGCCGCCGCGTCACGGATCGTCTCGGTCAACTCGTGCAGCCGCCGGAAGACTTCGCCCTGTCGCCGCTGCTCGATCACCGCCGTCCTCGGCAGTTGCACCCGACGCACGTCGAAGCGCGACGTACCCAGTAGGCCGGCGGCCAGTCTCTGGTTCACCGTGGTGCACAGATTGCCTACGAGGAACCAGGAATCCAGTAGCTGTGGGTCTGGCCGTAGCAGCCAGAGATGCCTGCCGAGCAGCAGATCCGACTCGGTGTTCACCCGGGCAACGATTCGTCGTTCGCTGACGGACACCACTACGTCCCCCGGCTGCAGGGCGATCCGCGGGTTGAGGCGATCGTCGGCCGTTCCCGAGGCGGGCCGACCGTCCGTCACGTCGTGGACCGTGAGGGTCAGTCCCCCTACCTTCTCCCCTTCCCCACCACGAACGGGTCCAAGGATCTGCAGCGATCCGCTTCGGAGCAGGTCGCCTACCGTGATCGATGAGACGACGGTCTCTCCGGAGCCGTTCTCCAGACCGGGGAGCAGTCCGGGCATCCGGGCGGCCGACTCCGCCAGGCGGCGACCGGCATCGATCAGTCGCGGTCCCGCGTCGGTGACATCGGCGTCGGCGAGGTGATGCCGTCCGGGTGACAGGTCGACCTCCTCGTCGAGCAGGTCCAGCACGGGAACCGTGTGCGCTTCGACGAGATCCGTGTGGTCTCCGGAACCCAGGAACGCCGCGACGAGGTCAGCGACACTACGATAGGCCGCCTCGAGATCGCATTCGGTGGTGTCGAGCAGCAATACCTCCGTGGCGCCGCGGCTCGCCTTCTGCAGGACCCACAGGTGCAGCGGCACCGCGTGCGGTGGGGCGGCACCGGGCGGCAGCGCGACCACCGCACGCAGAGCCCCGCGGCGCAACATGTTCGCCCGGATACGGCGGCCGGCGCGACGCGCCGCGACCGACGGCGGCATGAGCAGGACAGCGCGTCCGCCGGGTCTCAGATGAGCGATCGCGTGCTGCGCCCAGGCCAATTCCGGTTCGGTGCGCGGCGGCGGCCCGAACTCCCACGGAGCGTTGCTCAGTTCCTCGTGTCCCCAGTTGGTCTGCCCGAACGGCAGGTTCGACACGACGGCGTCCACGGCGGCGTCGGGGAAGGCGTCCGTACGCAGGGAATCACCCGTGCGCACCTGGCCATCTATGCCGTTGATTGCGAGCCACAGGTCGGCGAGCCGCGTCAGTCTGGGGTCGTCGTCCTGTCCGTACAGGTTCGCGGCTCCCGCCCGGGCTGCGGCACGCAGCACTCCCCCAGCGCCGCAGGCCGGATCGAGGACGGACGCACCGGCGGCGCCGGCCAGCTCGACCATCAGATCGGCGAGATCGTCAGGAGTGATCACGGAACGTTGTGTGGGCAGGGCGGCGTAGCGACGCCACAACTCGTCGAACGTCGCGACGGGTCCGTGAACCTCGACGAGGTCGTCGAGCTCGGGTCGCAGGAGGTCGAACGGCAAGGCCCGCTGGCCGAGCAGGTGCTCACCTGCTGCGGCCAGTGCCTCGGCGGGTTCGCCGGAGGCGGCCAGCAGGTTGCGCCACAACCGGTCCTCGTCGGCGACCGAGGGTGCCTTGCCCTGGTCGGCGAGCCACTGTTCGACCTCTTCGAGGTCGAACAGTGGGGACGCAGTGGTCCCACCCACCGGTGCGGGAAAGTCGTCGTACCGCTTGCGCCAGTTGCTGACCGCTGCCCGCCCCACGCCGGCGAGGCGCGCGATGTCCGCTGCGGCGACCCTCGCTCTTCGATGCACGCCAGGAGTGTACATGGCCCTCGAGGCACTCGGCTGTTTACACAGATGTCGTAGACCGACGTCATTTCCCACGTTGTATCGACTGACCAAGGGTGAACACGGTCACGGAAGCGATCAGACGCGGCCGAGCGCGTGAGAATGTCGACGACGGGGGCGCAAGCCGTGGGACCCGACACTCGGGCCGACGGCACAGGCGTGGGTGAGGGTCCGTATCAATGACGCGAAGCACCGTCGCGCAGGGCCGAGACAGTAGCCGCGATCCTGGCGGCCGCCTCGGCGGCCGGTTCGTGCTCCCAGACCCGGACGACCTTCCAGCCCTGTGCCATGAGCCGCTCGTTCGTGTCGGCGTCGCGGCGCCGATTCGCGGCGACCTTCTCCGCCCAGAACGACGCGTTGGTCTTGGCGACTGTGTGATGGCTGGGGCATCCGTGCCAGAAGCAGCCGTCGAGGAACACCGCCAACTTCAGCTTCGGGAACAGCAGGTCAGCGGTGCGGCGCACCGCTTTGATCGGCCGGCGATTGACGTAGTAGCGCAAGCCCAACGCGTGCACGGCACGCCGCAACGCCAGCTCGGGCTTGGTGTCGCGACCAGTGTTGGCCTGCATGGATCTGCGGACGCCGATCGACGACGCCCACGAACCTTCGGACATGCGTTCTACCTCACCAGCGCGGCTCGCGTGTCACAGACGTGACGACAACTATCATGTCGCACGTGAGTGATCGCTTGAGCTTGATCGACCTCTTCGCCGGATGCGGCGGAATGACCGTCGGCTTCCACAACGAGGGCTTCCGTCCGATTCTCTCGGTCGAGTGGGATCGTGCGGCGGCCTCCACCTATGCCGCGAACTTCGGCGAGGGACACACCCGGTGGGAGGACATCGAGAAGATCGCTGACGACGAGATCCCCGATGCCGACGTCATCATCGGCGGGCCTCCTTGCCAGGGCTTCTCCAACCTCGGCACCAAGTCGGTGGAGGACCCGCGCAACAAGCTGTGGAAACAGTATCTACGCTTCGTAGTCAAGGCCAACCCGCAGGTCTTCGTCATCGAGAACGTCGAACGGTTCTCACGCACGAACGAGTTCCAGCTGTTGATGGAAGAGGCCGACCACGGCATCCTCAAAGGCTACGTACTCACCGCGGGCGTCCTCCTGTCAGCCGACTACGGCGTCTCGCAACGTCGGCCTCGTACGATCGTGATCGGATCCAGGATCGGCGAGATCCCACTCCCCGCCGCGACCCATGCGAAGACACCCTCGGGAGAACTGAAGCCGTGGCGCACGGTACGCGACGCCATCGGATGGGTCGATGAGCATGTGACGACCACCGAGCTTCCATCGAGGGACACGACATTCTTCGGACAGACCATCCGAGGCGACTTCTCCGGGTACGACATCCACTTCGGGCGACAGCCGACCCCGATGTCGCTCGCGCGCTACGACCACATCCCTCCCGGGGGCGGCCGGTTCGACCTGCCCGATCATCTGCTGTCACGGTGCTGGCGAGAGAAGAAGACTGGTACGACCGACGTGATGGGCCGAATGCGGTGGGACGCGCCGTCGCTGACCATCCGTACCGAATTCTTCAAGCCGGAGAAGGGCCAGTATCTGCACCCGCAATGGGAGCGGAGCAGCCCGGGGAGACGCGTGAACCGGGTCATCACCCACTACGAGGCCTCGCTGCTGCAGGACTTCCCGAAGGACTACAAGTGGTGTGGCTCCAAGACGGAGATCGCCAAACAGATCGGTAACGCCGTTCCGTCCGGCCTGGCTGCGGCCATCGCGCGACACCTCAAGGACTACCTCAATTGACCGGAGACTCCGGCAGCCGCCTCGGCACCGGGTGTTTGACCGGCAGTCGACCGCTCTGACACCCTGCCCACGTGTCGATCGTCCAGGGCGAGCTGTTCGAAGACGATGAAGTATGGGCCGCACTTCCGCGCACCCTGCAGGTTCAGCGCTCCAGGGTCCTGCCGATCCGGCCCCTGACCTCGGGAAGGCCACGGATGGCGACCGAACCGTCGTCGTTCCGCACCGACGCCCGACCACCCACGCCCGCCGAGGACTCTGAGATCTGGGCGGTCCATTCGGTGATGCGATCGATCGACCCCTACGGCGTCCGTACGGGCTATGCCATCCGGGAGGCGCTCGACCAGATCTACGACGGCCAGCGAACCGGGCGGTGGGATTACACGCAGCTCCTGAAGACGGAGAAGACGCACGTCGGCACTCTCGTCGAAATCTGGCTGCAGAGAGAGTTCCGGTTCGACGACGGGCAGGACCTCGACTATCGGATCGCCGGCGTCGAGGTGGACTGCAAGTGGTCCCTGAACCTGTACGACTGGGAGATCCCGCCGGAGATGTACAGCCGAGGAGACAAGGTCGCGCTACTGGTCTGGGCCAACGAGTACACCGCCCGCTGGGCGTCAGGCCTGATCCGCATCAGCGAGGATGTGCTTCGTCCGCTGGGCAGGCAGCGCGACGGCAAACGCCGATTGAACGATCGAGGCCGAGACCGCATCCTCTGGGTCCACGGCGGCGCGGATCTGGTCAAGAACACCCTGCTACACATCACCGATCCGAGGAAGCTCGAACTCATCGCCTACGCCACACACGGCCAGACTGCGGTCACGAACCTGTTCAGAGAGATGACCGGCGAGCTGATCAACCGAGCGACGGTATTCACCGCCGCTCAGCAGGTCGACAGCGCCAAACGAGTTCGGGATGCCCGCCGCATACTCCGGCCCGAAGGCATCGTGATATTCGGCCACTATCAGCCTCACCCACGGATGGCTGCACAGCTCCACCTCCCGGTGCCCACACTGGGCAGGTTCGTCAGCACCCGACTACACCCCTGGCAGCCCGGCGATGAGGAACCACACACCGAGATCGAGGGCTCGCTGTGGCGCCGTGCACGGCCGAAGGACCCGATCGTGCCGGCACCCACGCTGCCCAGCCAGGGCGGCGCCGACGGATGAGCGCGCTGTCTCCCGGGCCGTTGTGATATCGATGCCAGGCACTCACGGGTGGCATCGGCCGTCGGACGCCGATGGACGGTGACACCGCTCCTACTCCTTCAGGCCGATGTTGTCGATCGGCGGAGCGCTGAGCAGCCGCCGGACGGGCCACACCGTGCTCACCAACGCCAGCAGTGCCGTACCGCCGAGCACCGCCGCCCACCCGAGCGGCGGCACGTACGGGATCGGGCTGCCGGTCAGTCCGTTGACGATCGCGCTCAGCGTCAGCACCGCGATCGTCGCGCCGATCAGCACCGCGGTGCCGAGCAGCCCGGCCTGTTCGGCCCGGACCATCCCGCGAATCTGACGCCGGGTGACCCCGACCAGTTGCAGCAACGCCAGCTCGCGGCGGCGGGCCAGTGCCGCCATCACCATCGTGGTGGCCGCCGCCAGCGCCGCGTACCCGACCATCACGCCGATCAGCAGCCGGTTCAGCCAGGCGCCGAGCGCCAGATCGGTGCCGAGCAGGCGCGTACGGGTCGCGGCGTCGAGAATCTCGGTGCCGGGCCGTGCCGCCGCCCACGTGGCCAGCGCGGTGCCGGCGTCCGGGCCGCCGCGGACCAGCACCTCGTCGACGGTGTTCCCCGCCGTGTGCCCGGCGACCGTCCCGGCGGCCAGCGTGACGTCGCCGAAGCCGAGGCCACGGTCGTAGATCGCGATGACGTCCAACGTGACCGGGGTGCCGTCGCCCAGCCAGAGGTCCGCCTTGTCGCCGACGTCCCAGCCGGACGAGGACGCCTGCATGGTGGACAGGGCGACGGTGCCGGCGCGCAGGTCGGCCAGGGTGCCCTTGCGCACAGCGAGGTCCATCGTCGACGTGACACCCGCCGGGTCGACTGATTGCGCGCCGACCGGCTCGATGCCGCCGAGCGCCCGCACCACGACCTGGGTGCGGCGTACCCCGGTGGCTGCCTGCACCCCGGCCAGCTCGCGGATCTCCCGCGCCGCGTCCGCCGGCAGTCCGCCCGGAGCGGTGAGCACCCGCTCGGCGAGGGTTCCCGCGCTGCTCTGCGTGGCGGTCTGCCGTTCCAGGTTGTCCTGCAGGAACCAGACCGAGCCGCCGAACCCGACGGACAGCACGAGGGCGGTCAGGACGGTCGCCATGCCCTGCGCGTTCGCCCGCAGATTGGCTGCGGCCAGGTAGCCGCCGGCCCGCCAGATGCGCGGCAGCACCGGTGTGAGCAGGCGTGCCGCGTACGCGTTGATGTGCGGTGCGAGCAGCGCCACCGCGATGACGAACAGGTAGAGCATGCCGACCGCGCCGGCCAGCGCCCCGGCCGACCCGGCGGCGCCGAGCGTGAACGCCCCCGAGCTGCCGGCCGCCATCAGCGTCAGCACGCCGGCGATCAGCCGTACCGGGCCGCTGCGCCGAGGTTCGACGGCGATCTCACCGAGCGCCTCGATCGGCTTGATGGCGGTGACCCGGCGTGCGGCGATCAGTGCGGCGACCACCGCGACGAGGACCGCCGTACCGATGGCGGCCGGCACCGCGAACAGACCGCCCGCCATCGGGAAGCCGGCCGGCACGAACCCCCGCCCGACCAGTTCGCCGTGCACCCAGCGGGCGGCCAGCAGGCCGGCCGGGCCGCCGATCGCGGAGCCGGCCAGGGCGAGCACCGCGGCCTCGGCGACCAGCATGCGGCGTACCTGCCCCGGTGTGGCGGCGACCGCGCGCAGCAACGCCAGATCACGCCGTCGGTGCCGGACGGACAGCCCGATGGTGCCGGCCACCACGAACACGATCAGCAGGACGACGTACCCGCCGAAGGCCGACCCGGCACTGACCAGCAGACTCCGGGCGGCCAGGTTCGCCGACTGCTCGGCGTTCCCGCGGTCCTTCCCGGCGTACGTCGTGGCGCCGGCCGCCGTCGCGATCTCGCGCACCGCGCCGAGGTCGGCGCCGGGCGCCATCCGTACGCCGATCGCGTCCACCCGGCCCGGGTGGGCGGACAGGCGCGCGGCCTGCGCGTCGGTGAAGAACACCTCGGCCGAACCGGTATCGGCGGTCCCGCTCACCCGGTACGACCGGCCGATCCCGCCGACGACCAGCTCGATGCGGTCGCCGGGTGCCACCCCGAGCCGGGTGTCGGCCACCACCTCGCCGTCGTTCTGCGGTGCGGCGCCGGCGGTGAGGGGACGACCGGTGAAGACGTACGTGTCCCAGCCGTGTCCCACGGCGGCGGGTGAGCCGATCAGCACCCGGTCGTCACCGGTGACTGCGGTGACGCCCGGCACCCGGCGGATCCGGTCCACCAGGTCGGCGTCCACAGTGCCGCCCTCGGGCAGCGTCACGGTGCTCGTGGTGGTCTCGCCGTCGAACTCCCGGAACGTGTGGCTGATCGTGCGGTTGGCGACGACCACGTCGGCGCTCGCCCAGAGCCGCGGCTCCGGGCGGAACCGCAGCCCTGATTCGACGAGCGTGCCCATCGCCACCAGGATCAGCACGCCGACGATCAGGGCCAGCAGGGTCGCGGCGGCGGGGCCGGTGCGGTGCCGCAGCAGGCGGGCGGCGAGGCCGGTCATCGGAGGACCCGCCCGTCCAGCGACGCCAGGTGCTCGGCGATCCGGACGGCGCCGAGCTGCGGGAGGTCCGCGACCATCGCACCGTCGGCCAGCACCAGCACCCGATCCGCGTACGACGCGGCGATCGGATCGTGGGTCACCATCACCACCGTCTGCCCGTGTTCGTCCACGACCGCGCGCAACAGCGCCAGCACCTCCGCCGCGGTCCTCGAGTCGAGGGCGCCGGTGGGCTCGTCCGAGAAGATCACCTCGGGGCGGGTGGCAAGCGCCCGGGCGATAGCCACCCGCTGCTGCTGACCGCCGGACAGCGCCGCCGGCCGGTGGTGCAGCCGATCGGCGAGGCCGACCCGCTCGACCACGTGGGTCAGCCAGGCCCGGTCCGGGCGGACGCCGGCCAGGCGCAGGGGCAGCACGATGTTCTCCTCGACGGTGAGCGCGCCGATCAGGTTGAACGCCTGGAAGACGAACCCGATCCGGGTACGACGCAGCTCGGTCAGGCGCGTCTCGGACAGCCCGGACAGGTCGGTGCCGCCGACGACCACCCGGCCGTTCGTGGGGCGGTCGAGCCCGGCCGCGATCTGCAGCAGCGTGCTCTTGCCGGAGCCCGAGGGCCCCATCACCGCGGTGAAGGTGCCCCGGCCGAAGCCGACATCGACGCCCGCGAGCGCGGTCACCTGGTTGCGGCCGGTGCCGTATACGCGGGTGAGTTGTTCGACGCGTACCGCCGGCTCGACGGTCTGTCCCATTCTGGTGGCCTCTCTCCGTGTCATCGGCAGCAACTGCGCGCACCAGAAACGCTATTGAGCTGGGGGAACAGCGACCATCCAGCGGGCTGCCCAGTCCGGGTACAGCAGGCACTACCACCACCGCCTCAGCGGGCCGGCGCCGGAAGGTGGAGGCGGCCGTCGTGGACCTCGGCGATCTGGTCGACGGCGGTGAGGTGCGTGCGGTCGTGGGTGACCAGGACGGTGGCGGTGCTCTGCTGGTGGGTGAGACGGGTGATCAGGTCGATGACGGCGGCGCCGCGTTCGTGGTCGAGGGCGCTGGTGGGTTCGTCGACGAGCAGGACGGTGGGGTCGTTCATCAGGGCGCGGGCGATGTTGACGCGCTGGCGCTGGCCGCCGGAGAGCTGGTGCGGCCGGCGGTCGGCCTGGCCGGCGAGGCCGACCGCGTCGAGGAGTTCCACGGCGCGGGTACGGGCTCCGGCCGGTGGGCGGCCGTCGATCTGGGCCATCACCTGGAGTTGCTCGGCGGCGGTGAGGGAGGGCAGCAGGTTGGGCTGCTGGAAGACGATGCCGATCTTGTGGCGGCGCAGGTCGGCGAGTTCGCTCCGCGTCAATCCGGTGGTGGGGGTGCCGTCGATGGTGACGGTGCCGGAGTCGGGCGTGATGAGGGTCGCGGCGACCGCGAGGAGGCTGGACTTGCCGGAGCCGGAGGGGCCGATCACGGCGGTCAGGCTGCCCTTGGGTACGTCAAGGGTGACGCGGTCGAGGGCGGTCAGGCGGCCCTCGCCGTCGGGGTAGGTGAGGGTGATGTCGGTCAGGTTCAGGCTCATCGGGCGCTCCCCAGGGCGGTCAGCGGGTCGACGGAGGTGATGCGGCGGATGGCCAGAGCGGCGCCGAGGGCGCCGAGGACGACTATCACGGCCGCGGGAAGGAGCACGGTCACCGGGGTGAGGAGGAACGGCACCGTGGACCCGGCGACGAGGGCGCCGAGGGCGGCGGCGATGCCGGTGCCGAGCAGGGTGCCGCCGGTGAGCAGCACGACGGCCTGTCCGAGGGCGTCCTTGAGAAGGTTGGCGGTGGGGGCGCCGAGTGCCTTGAGCACTGCGACGTCGCCGCTGCGCTGGATGGTCCAGACGGTGAAGAAGGCCCCGATGACGAGGGCGGAGATGGCGAACAGGAAGCCGCGCATCAGCTGCAGGGAGCCGTTCTCGGAGGTGTAGGAGCCGATCGCGGACAGCGAGTCGGAGACCGAGACCGTCTTCGTGCCCGCCTGCCGGTCGGTGGCCCCCGGATCGGCGTCGGAGGTGGTGGTCAGGGCGACGACGGTGGCCGTCGGGCCGCCGTCACCGGTGCCGGTGGGAGGCGCGCTCCTCTGCCACACGCCCAGGCTGATCCACACCACGGGCGTATGGCTGAAGGAGGCGTCGCCGCGTACGGCAGCCACCGTGAGTCGCTGCCCGGCCAGGGTGACGGGGTCGCCGGCCTGCACCCCGAGGTCGTCGGCGGCCTTGGTGGACAGCACTGCCGAGCGGTCGTCGATCCGGCCGCTGTCGGGGGCCAGGCGGGAGCCGGGCTGGACGCCGAAGGCGGAGACCCCGGCGCTCCTGTTTCCGGCGGTGGCCCTGGTCGTGGTGATGCCCAGCGGTTCGGCGCCGGTGACGCCGGGGGCCTCGGCCCACTGCCGCCACTGCTTCTCGGTGACCGTGGAGTTGGAGTACGACACGTCCTGGCCCTCGCCGGGCGCCTGGAAGGCGATCCTGTCGACGGGCAGGTCGGTGATGGCGGAGATGTTCTGCCGGCCCAGTCCGGCCGTCAGCCCGGACAGCAGCCCGACCAGCAGGGTGATCAGCACGATGACGGTCCCCATCAGGGCGAAGCGTCCCTTGGCGAACTTCAGGTCTCTCCAGGCGACGAACACGGCAGTGGCCTGTCCTTTCGGCGGTGGAAGCGGTACGACTCCACCATCGCGGCCGGCGCCCGTGTCCGCGTCTGGCGTAGGGCGGCACTTCGCGGGCCGAAGGACGGCGCCCGGGTTCTAACTTTCGATTGAGGCCCTCGGGGCGCCGGCGTCGGTAACGTGGGACGCACTGTGAGCACCGCTGCCCCTGCCCTGACCCCGACCACCCGAGCCCTGGCCTGGTGCCTGCACCTGCTGATCGTCGGCCTGCTCGTCCTCGCCGCGGGCCGGGCGGTGGCCGACGACCGGCCGCACGCCGGGTCGATCGTGGCCGTGGCGGTGGCGTGCGGTCTGGCGTACGCCATCGGGCCGCTCCTTCCCCGCATCCGGCGTTCGCGGCGGGCCGCCGCCTGGTGGCTGGCCGCCGTCGGGGCCGTGTGGCTGGTGTTGCTGGGCCTGTCCCCCGACGCGATCTGGGTGGCGTTCCCGCTGTACTTCCTCCAGCTCCACCTGCTGCCGCGCCGCGCCGGCCTGGCCGCCGTGATCGCAACCGCCGTGGCGGCCGTCGCCGGGTTCGCCGCCCACACCGGCTCCTTCACCCCGGCCGTGGTGATCGGTCCCGCGCTCGGTGCCGCCGTCGCCGTCGGGGTGGTGTGGGGATACCAGGCCCTGTATCGGGAGAGCGAACAGCGCAGGCAGCTGATCGAGGAACTCACCGCCACCCGGGCCGACCTGGCCCGGGCCGAGCACACCGCCGGCGTACTCGCCGAACGCGAGCGTCTGGCCCGCGAGATCCACGACACCCTCGCTCAGGGCCTGTCCAGCATCCAACTGCTGCTGCGCGCCGCCGAGCGCGCACTGCCCGGCCGGCCCGACGCCGCCGCCGGTCACGTCGACGCGGCCCGCCAGGTCGCCGTGGACAACCTCGCCGAGGCCCGACGCTTCGTCGCCGCACTCACCCCGCCCGCCCTGGAAGGCACCACCCTGGCGGGCGCCCTGGAACGCCTGTGCACCACGACCAGCGCCCGCCACCGCCTCACCGCCCGCTTCCACCTGATCGGCGACCCCGTGTCGCTGCCGACCGCCCAGGAGGTGGCGCTCCTGCGTATCGCCCAGTCCACAGTCGCGAACACGGTCCGCCACGCCCAAGCCACCACGGTCGAGGTCACCCTCAGCTATCTCGGCGACCGCATCGTCCTTCACGTCGTCGACGACGGGCGCGGCTTCGACCCGGAACAGACGCCCGTCCCCGACGTCGACGTCGACGGCGGCGGCTTCGGCCTGGCGGCCATGCGCGCCCGCATGGCCGCCCTCGGCGGCACCCTGGCCGTCGCGTCCGCGCCCGGCCAGGGCACCGCCGTGACCGCCGAGCTTCCCCTCACCCCGCCCACCAGCACCGAGCCCGAGGGCCGCCCGTGACCGACGACGTCCCCGTCCGCCTCCTCCTGGCCGACGACCACCCGGTCGTACGGGCCGGACTGCGCGCCGTGCTGGAAACCGAACCCGGCCTGGTCGTCGTAGCCGAAGCCGCCACCGCCGAGGAGGCCGTCACCCGCGCCGCCGCAGGCGACATCGACGTCGTGCTGATGGACCTGCAGTTCGGCAAGGGCATGGGCGGCGCCGAAGCCACCGCCCGGATCACCGCCCGCCCGGAGGCGCCGCGTGTGCTGATCGTCACCACGTACGACTCCGACGCCGACACCCTGCCCGCCATCGAGGCCGGCGCCACCGGCTACCTCCTCAAGGACGCCCCACCCGAGGACCTGGCCGCCGCCGTCCGCACCGCCGCCGCCGGGCGCACCACGCTGGCGCCCACCGTCGCGAACCGGCTGATGAACCGCCTGCGTACGCCGGGCACCACCCTGACCCGGCGGGAGACCGAGGTACTCGCCCTGGTCGCCGACGGTCTGTCGAACCACAGCATCGGCACCCGCCTCCACCTGACCGAGGGCACCGTCAAATCCCACCTGGCCCGCATCTACGCCAAGCTCGGTGTCGAGTCGCGTACCGCCGCCGTCGCCACCGCCACCGAACTCGGCCTCATCCGCCGCTGACCCCGGGCAGGTGCGGGTCGTCACGGTGCGTCGGCCACGCCGGCTGCCGGCTCAGCGATTGAGCAGGTCACGGCCGGGGTAGTGGGCCTCCTCGCGGAAGATCGATCGGCGGCCGGTCCCGGTCCGCCCGGCGAGAGGGGGACGACCGGTGCGAACCTGGGTACGCGACGCCGCCGGGCGGTTGCGCAGCGACGGGATGACGGTGGTCGAGCTGACCGCCGCCGCTGTGGTCGCCTGGATCGTGGCGGCGCTGGTGATCCGTCACCCGGACCCGTTCTTCGCACCGACCGCCGCGCTCGTCGTGCTCGGCGAGTCCCGCGGGCGACGGCTGCGGCAGACCGTCGAGATCCTGCTCGCCGTGGCAGCCGCCGTGCTCGTCGCCGAGCTGCTGGTGTACGCGCTGGGCCCGGGCACCGAGACGGTCCTGCTGGTGCTGCTGCTGACCACCACGACGCTCGTGGTGATCGGGGCCCGCCGTGCCCTGGTCGTGCAGGCCACCGTCTCGGCCATGTACCTGGTCGTGGTCTCCGCGCCGAACGGGACGCTAATGCCGTTCCGCTTCGTCGACGCGCTCATCGGCGGCGCCGTGGCGCTTGCCGCCAGCCAGCTGATGGCCGCCCGTGACCCGCTGGCACCACTGGTGGCCCAGGCCCGGCGCAGCTACACCGACCTGGCCGACCTGCTCGACCAGGTCAACGCGGCGCTACGCGGCTGCGACGAGGACGCCGCCCGCGCCGCGCTGGACCGGGCACGGCAGGTGGACGACTGCGTCGCCGAGATGCAGGCCGCGGTGCTCGCCACCGGCGAGACGCTGCGGCTGGGACTGCGCCGCCGGCATCTGGGCAAGCTCGCCGACGTGGAGGCCACACTGCGGCAGCTCGACTACGCCGCCCGCAACATCCGCGTGCTGGCCCGGGCCGGCGCGACCCTGACCCGCCGGCACACCGCCACGCCGCCGGAGCTGGCCGCCGCGATCGGCGCGCTGACCTCCGCCGTACGGTCGGCTGGTGAGGCCATGGCCCACGACCTCACCGGCGCCGACGCCGACCGGCACGCGCAGCGGGCCGACGCGGCGGCGCTGGAGGCGGTCCGGATCGCCGCGGGCCTGCTGCGGACCGATCCGCCGCTGCCGGTCACCATGATCGTCGGCCAGATCCGGGCGACCGCGATCGACCTGCTGCGCGGGGTCGGCCACGACGACGTGACGGTGCTGGACCGGGTCGACGAGGCGCTCGGCCTGACCCGGGGGTGACGAGCATGCCGCCGGCTCGGTCAGCGATGGTGGATCGGGGTGTCCAGTTCCGTCAGCCGGCGGCCGGACCCTCCCGCGGCCAGGGCGACGAACTCGGCGGCGATCGCCACGGCGGTCTCCTCCGGCGTCCGCGCCCCCAGGTCGAGTCCGATCGGTGAGGAGAGCCGGGCGAGGGCGGCCTCGTCCACACCCGTCTCGCGCAGGCGGCGCAGCCGGTCGGCGTGGGTACGGCGGCTGCCCATCGCGCCGATGTAGCGGGCCGGGGTGCGCAGGGCGACCTGGAGCAGCGGGACATCGAACTTCGGGTCGTGGGTGAGGACGCAGAGCACCGTCCGCTCGTCGACGGCTGTCGACTCCAGGTACGTGTGCGGCCACTGGACGACGAGGTCGTCGGCATCGGGGAAGCGCTTGCGGGTGGCGAACACGGGACGGGCGTCGCACACCGTGACGTGATAGCCGAGGAAGCGGCCGATCCGGGCCACCGCGACGGCGAAGTCGATCGCGCCGAAGACGATCATCCGTGGTGGCGGCAGGTACGACTGGACGAACACGGACACCTCGTCGTACCGCTGCTGCCCGCGCGTACCCAGCTGGATGGTTCCGGTGGTGCCGAGGGCGAGCATGCCCTCGGCCTGCCGCGCCACCGCGCGGTCCAGGTCGGCATCGCCGAGCGTGCCGGCCACCCGGTCCGGCCAGACCACCATCTGGGCCGTCCCGGCCGACGCCGTCGCCACCGGCGCACCCGCGCGGATCGCGGCGAGCACCGCGTCCGGCTCGGTCAGCACGACGTCCGGCTGGACCAGGACCTCGATGGTGCCGCCGCAGGTCAGGCCCACCTCGAAGGCGTCGTCGTCGCCGACACCGTACGTCTCGGTGCGTGCCTGGCCGGTGCGTATGGCCTCCTGGCAGAGCTCGTACACCGCGCCCTCGACGCAACCTCCCGAGATGCTGCCGACGACCTCACCGTCGGCGCCCACCGCCATGGCCGCCCCCGGCGGCCTGGGCGCCGACTTCCAGGTCCGCACGACTGTCGCTACGGCGAACCGGACGTCTGCGGCACGCCACGCGGTCAAGCCGTCGACGATGTCTCGCATTGCCGCACGATCCGTGAGCAGCAGCGGACCGTCAACGCCGACCTAAGGACTTGCTTAGGTCGGCGTTGACTTCCGCGGGCACCGGCACCACATTGACGACTTCCGGAGGTGCGATATGCAGGTGCCGGCCCCGTTCGAGTACGAACGAGCCACCAGTGTGGACCACGCCATCAGCCTGATGGAACGGCTGGGCAGCACGTCCCGGCTGATCGCCGGCGGGCACAGCCTGCTGCCGATGATGAAGCTGCGGCTGGCCACTTTCGACTATCTCATCGACATCAACGATCTCCACGACGAGCTCGGCTACATCGAGGCGGGCCCGGACGAGCTGCGCATCGGTGCGCTGACCCGGCATCGGGAACTGCTCGAGTCCGCCACCCTGACGGCGGCCTTTCCGATCTTCGCCGACGCCGAACGGGTGATCGCCGACCCGGTGGTGCGCAACCGGGGCACACTGGGCGGCTCCCTGTGCCAGGCGGACCCGTCGGAGGACCTGTCCGCGGTCTGCACCGCCCTGGACGCGAGCTGCGTGATCCGCGGGCCGGGCGGTGCCGAGCGGGTGGTGTCCATGGAGGAGTTCCACGTCGGGCCGTACGAGACGGCCGTCGGCGACGGGGAGATCCTGGTCGAGGTCCGGCTGCCGGTGCGGCCGGGCTGCGGCAGCGCGTACGAGAAGGTGGAACGCCGGGCCGGAGACTGGGCGGTGGTCTCGGCCGGCGCCGCGGTCTGGCTCGACGGCGACGTGATCTCCGACGCTCGGGTCGGGTTGGCCGCTGTGGGCCCGAACACCACCGGTATCCCGGAGATCTCCGCGGCGCTGCGCGGGCAGACACCCAGCGAGAGCCTCTTCGAGCAGGCCGGTGCGATCGCCGCGCGCAGCTGCGATCCGGCCACCGACCAGCGGGGCAGCGCGGACTACAAGCGGCACCTGGCCGACGAGCTGACCAGACGGACCCTGCGCCGGGCCGTGGAACGGGCGAGGAGCTGAGCATGCAGGTCACCATGACCGTCAACGACGTCGAGGTCACCCGGGAGATCGAGGGCCGCCTGCTGCTTGTGCACTTCCTGCGCGACGTGCTGGGCCTGACCGGAACGCACTCGGGCTGCGACACCAGCAACTGCGGCACCTGCGTCGTCTGGCTCGACGGCGAACCGGTGAAGTCGTGCACCGTGCTGGCCGCGATGGCCGGCGGCCACCAGGTGCGTACCGTCGAGGGCCTGGCGAAGGGTGCCGAGCTCGACCCGGTCCAGCAAGGTTTCATGCAGTGCCACGGCCTGCAGTGCGGCTTCTGCACGCCCGGGATGATGATGACTGCTCGCGCGCTGCTGAACCGCAACCCGGACCCGACCGAGGCGGAGATCCGCGAGGCGATCTCCGGTCAGATCTGCCGCTGTACGGGCTACGCCACCATCGTGCGATCGGTGCGCTGGGCCGCCGTACACGAGGCGAACGCGGCCGCCGCGGTCACCGAGACCACCGAATCACGCGAAGCCGGCGAGATCGACAACGCCGGCCGGCCCGCCGGGAGCGTCGTATGACGACTGTGCACGAGCGCGTGGACACGTTCCACGACAACGACCAGAAGCCGGTGGGCTACGGCCGCATGCTGCGGAAGGAGGATCCGCGGTTCGTCCGCGGCCGGGGCCGGTTCGTCGACGACGTCCGGCTGCCCGGCATGCTGCACCTGGCCATCCTCCGCTCGCCGGTGGCCCACGCGCGGATCCTGAGCATCGACACGAGCGCCGCCGAGGCATCCCCCGGCGTCAAGGCGGTGGTGACCGGGGCGATGCTGGCCGAGCAGGGTCTGGCCTGGATGCCGACGCTCTCCAACGACGTGCAGGCCGTGCTCGCCACCGACAAGGTGCGCTTCCAGGGCCAGGAGGTGGCGTTCGTCGTCGCCGAGGACGGGTACGCGGCGCGGGACGCGCTGGAGCTGATCGACGTCGAGTACGACGTCCTCGATCCGGTCGTCGACGCCCGCCGCGCGCTCGAGCCGGACGCCCCGGTGATCCGCGACGACCTCGAAGGCAAGACCGACAACCACTGCTTCGACTGGGAGACAGGCGACGAGGCGGCCACCGCGGCGGTGTTCGCCCGGGCGGACGTCGTGGTGAGCCAGGACCTGGTCTATCCCCGGGTGCACCCGGCGCCGATGGAGACCTGCGGGGCGCTCGCCGACTTCGACGCCGTCGAGGGCAAGCTGCGCCTCTGGTCCACCACGCAGGCGCCGCACGCGCATCGCACCCTCTACGCCCTGGTGGCGGGCATCCCCGAGCACAAGATCCAGGTGATCTCGCCGGACATCGGCGGTGGCTTCGGCAACAAGGTGCCGATCTATCCGGGATACGTCTGCGCGATCGTCGCGTCGATCGTCACCGGGAAGCCGGTGAAGTGGATGGAGGACCGCTTCGAGAACCTGATCAGCACCGGATTCGCCCGCGACTACATCATGCGTGGTGAGATCGCGGCGACCCGCGACGGCCGGATCCTGGCCATCCGCACCAACGTCCTCGCCGACCACGGCGCCTTCAACGGCACCGCCGCGCCGGTGAAGTACCCGGCCGGCTTCTTCGGGGTCTTCACCGGCAGCTACGACATCGAGGCCGCGTACTGCAAGATGACGGCGGTCTTCACGAACAAGGCGCCGGGCGGCGTGGCGTACGCCTGTTCGTTCCGCATCACCGAGGCCGTCTACCTCGTCGAGCGGATCGTCGACTGCCTCGCCGACGAGCTGGGCATGGACCCGGCCGAGCTGCGGCTGAAGAACTTCATCCGGCCGGAGCAGTTCCCCTACACGACGAAGACCGGCTGGGTGTACGACTCCGGCGACTACGAGCCGACCATGCGCCTGGCGATGGAGATGGCCGGCTACGCCGACCTGCGGCGGGAGCAGCAGGAGAAGCGGGCCCGGGGCGAGCTGATGGGCATCGGCATCGCGTTCTTCACCGAGGCCGTCGGCGCCGGCCCGCGCAAGAACATGGACATCCTCGGCCTGGGCATGGCGGACGGCTGCGAGTTGCGCGTGCACCCGACCGGCAAGGCAGTGGTCCGGCTCAGCGTGCAGTCCCAGGGCCAGGGGCACGAGACGACGTTCGCGCAGATCGTCGCCGAGGAGATCGGCATCCCGCCGGACGACATCGACGTGGTCCATGGGGACACCGACAACACGCCGTTCGGTCTCGGCACGTACGGCAGCCGGTCGACACCCGTCTCCGGTGCTGCGGCGGCCCTGGTCGCCCGCAAGGTCCGCGACAAGGCCCGGATCATCGCCTCCGGCATGCTGGAGGTCTCGGTCGCCGACCTGGAGTGGGACAAGGGTTCCTTCCGGGTCAAGGGCGACCCGGGAAAGAGCGTGACGATCCAGGACATCGCGATGCGGGCCCACGGCGCCGGCGACCTGCCCGACGGCATCGAGGGCGGGTTGGAGGCGCAGATCTGCTACAACCCGTCGAACCTGACGTATCCGCACGGGGCGTACATCTGCGTGGTGGACATCGACCCCGGTACCGCGCAGGTCAAGGTGCGGCGGTTCATCGCCGTCGACGACTGCGGCACCCGGATCAACCCGATGATCATCGAGGGGCAGGTGCACGGCGGGCTGGCCGACGGGGTCGGCATGGCTCTGATGGAGATGATCGCGTTCGACGAGGACGGCAACTGCCTCGGCGCGTCGCTCATGGACTACCTGCTGCCGACCGCGCTGGAGGTGCCCGACTGGGAGACCGGCTTCACCGTCACCCCGTCCCCGCACCACCCGATCGGCGCGAAGGGCGTGGGCGAGTCGGCCACCGTCGGGTCGCCGCCGGCGATCGTCAATGCGATCGTCGACGCCCTCGAACCCTTCGGCGTACGGCATGCCGACATGCCGTTGACGCCGTCGCGCGTCTGGGACGCGATGCGCGGCAACGCCCGCCCGCCGGTCTAGGGGAGGTGGCCATGACGACGATCGCCGGCCGTACGCGTGAGCTGACCGTCTCGCGCGCGCCTTTCGTGCACGCCACAGTGGTCCGGGCGCAGGATCCGACGTCGGCCCGGCCCGGCGACGACGCCGTGATCCTGCCGGACGGCACCATCGAGGGTTTCGTCGGCGGGATGTGCGCCGAGAACTCGGTGCGGGCGGCCGCCCTGGACGCCCTGCGGGACGGCAGCGCGCTGCTGCTGCGGGTCCTGCCGGACGGCGCGCCCGCCTTCCCCGACACCCCGGGAGCGCGAGTCGTGGTCAACCCGTGCCACTCGGGCGGGGCGCTTGAGATCTTCCTGCGCCCGGTGCTACCGGTACCCGTGCTGGGTCTGGTCGGCGACACGCCGATCAGCGCGGCGGTGGCCACCCTGGCCGCCTTCCTCGACTTCGAGGTGGCCACGTCCGGCGACCACGCCGGCGCGACAGCGGTCGTGGTGGCCGGCCTCGGCAAGGGCGAGCAGGACGCCATCCGCGCCGCGCTTGATGCCGGGGTGGGGCACATCGCGCTTGTCGCCAGCCGAAAGCGCGGGGCGGCGGTGCTCGACGAACTGGCACTGTCCGACGCGGAGCGCGCCCGGGTCCGGACCCCGGCCGGGCTGGAGATCGGGGCGCGCTCACCGCAGGAGATCGCGCTGTCGATCATGGCCGAGGTGGTGCGGGCGCTGCGGGTGGACGGCCTCGCCTCCTCCCCCGCACCACCCGCGGCGCTCCCCCAGCAAGCAGTCGACCCGGTGTGCGGGATGACCGTCCTGGTCGGGCCGGACACCCCGCACGTACGGATCGACGGCACCGACCACTGGTTCTGCTGCCCCGGCTGCCTCGACCGGCACGTGGCGGCGTAACCGTGTTCGTGACCGGCCTGGTCCTGGCCGCCGGGGCGTCGGTGCGCCTCGGTGAGGCCAAGCAACTGCTGCCGTACCGCGGGCGGACGCTGCTCGACGCCACCCTCGACCTGGCCCGCTCGTGCGCCTTCGACCAGTTGCTGGTGACCCTCGGCGGCGCCGCCGACCTGGTCCGCGAGCGGGTGGACCTGACCGGGGTCCAGGTCGTCGAGAACGCCGAGTTCAGCACTGGTTGCGGTTCGTCGATCCGCGCCGCGACGCAGGCGGTGGACCCGCGCGCCGACGGGCTCGTGCTCCTGCTCGGCGACCAACCGGGTGTACGGGCCGCCGACGTACGCCGGGTCGCGGCGGCGACCACCCCGCTCGCGGTGTGCCGGTACGCCGACGGCCTGGGACACCCGTTCTGGTTCGCCAGTGACGTCCTGCCGGAGCTGCGTGTCCTGCACGGCGACAAGGCGGTGTGGAAGCTGCTGCACTCCGGCCGGCACCCGGTCACGGAGGTACCGGTGGACGGGCCGGTGCCGATCGACGTGGACACCCGCGCGGACTACCGGCGGCTGCTCTCGGGCGAGGCGCGGTGAAGGATCCGCAGGCCGTCCGGCGCCGGCTCGACGCCGTCGACTACCTGGCCGACGACGGCATGGCGATGGCCGTCTTCCTCGCGCTCAAGCTGGGCAAGCCGCTGCTGCTCGAAGGCGAACCCGGTGTCGGCAAGACGGCGGCGGCGAAGGCGCTGGCGCGGGCGCTGGACACGACGCTGATCCGGCTGCAGTGCTACGAGGGCCTGACCCCCGGCGAGGCGCTGTACGAATGGAACTACCAGCGGCAGTTGCTCGCCATCCGGCTGGCCGAGGCCCGGCACGCCTCGCTCACCGACGCCGACCTGTTCGCCGCGGAGTTCCTGCAGGAACGGCCGATCCTGCGGGCGGTACGCCACCCGGGGCCGGTCCCGCCGGTGCTGCTGATCGACGAGATCGACCGGGCCGACGACGAGTTCGAGGCGCTGCTGTTCGAGTTCCTCGGCGAGTCCGGGATCACCATCCCCGAGCTGGGCACGTTCACCGCGACCACGCCGCCGGTCGTGGTGCTCACCTCCAACCGCAGCCGCGACCTGCACGACGCACTGCGCCGCCGCTGCCTGTACCACTGGATCGAGTTCCCGGAGCCGGACCGGGCCACCGAGATCGTCCGGCGGGCGGTACCGGGCGCCACCGAAGGGCTGATCCGCACGGCGACCGCCTTCGTCGGCGACGTCCGCGCCCTCGGCCTGGACAAGGCGCCCGGTATGGCCGAGGCCATCGACTGGGTAGCCGCGCTATCAGTGCTCGGCGCCGCCGACCTCGCCGCCGACGACGTCGTCCGGACCATCGGCACCATCGCCAAGACCCCCGACGACCGCGCCGCCGTCGCCGCCGCGCTCGCCGCACACCAGGAGAGGCCGGCATGAAGATCACCAACGAGTTCACCGTCGACGTCCCGATCGCGCGGGCGTGGGCGATCCTCACCGACCTGGAGGGCATCGCACCGTGCCTGCCGGGCGCCCGGCTGACCGGCGTCGACGGCGACGTCCACCAGGGCACGGTGAAGGTCAAGGTCGGGCCGGTCGTCTCCGAGTTCGCCGGCACCGCACGCTTCGTCGAGAAGGACGAGGAACGGTACCGGGGTGTGATCGAGGCGAAGGGCCGCGACCGGCGGTCGGCGGCGAACGCGTCCGCGCTGGTCACCGCCCACCTGCGGCCGGACGAGCAACGCACAGTCGTCAGCGTGGACACCGATCTGAAGATCTCCGGGCGGCTGGCCCAGTTCGGCAGCGGCATGATCAAGGAGGTGTCGAGCAAGCTGCTGGCCCAGTTCGTCGCCAACCTCGAGGCGAGGCTGGCGGCCGAGAGGACCGGCGACAGCACGGCCGGCGACCCGCACGAGACCACCGCGCCTGACGCATCCGGGCCCGCACCCGCAGTCGCCGCCGCACCCGAGCGCGCCACGTCCGCCGTGACCGGCCCCGACGCCTCCGCGGCTCGCACCCTCGCGGCCGAGGCGGCAGCGCCCGACACCGCCCCGCCCGCCGGGCCCTCGTCCGCCACACCGCCCGGAGCCACCGTGGCCGGCACCCCCGTGGCCGCCTCGGCGTCCACCGGTCGACCGGATGCCGGCACCGAACCGGAGACGCTGGACCTGCTCGGCATCGCCGGTGGTGCCGTCGTCAAGCGCCTCGTGCCGGTGCTCGTCGGGATCGTCGTCGTCGGTGGGGTGATCGCCTGGTGGGTCGCCCGCCGGTGAGCGACGGTCTGCTGCGCGGCGTCGACCGCGCGGCGTTCGCTACGGCGTTCGCCGGCCGGTTGCGGCGGGCCGGCGTGCACGCCGGACTCACCGAGGCCGGTGACTTCGTCCGGGCGCTCGCCGTGTGGACGCCCGGGGAGACGAGCGCGCTCTACTGGGCCGCCCGGATCAGCTTCGTTCGGCGGCACGCCGACCTCGCCGCCTTCGACCGCGTCTTCGCCGCTGTCTTCGCCGACGCGCCACCGCTGCCGCTCACCCGGTCCACGGCCCCGCCGGCCGCCCGTGGCGACGTACACCTGCCGGTGCCCGCCGCCACCGACGACACCGGCGACGGTGGCGGGCTGCCGTGGGCGACGCTGCCGGCGCCGGTCGCCGAGGCGGAGCCCTCCGACGCCGGGGTGCGGCTGCCCGAGCGACGGCCCAGCGCCCTCGCCGGGCTCGCCGACCGGCCGTTCGAGGACCTCGACGACGCCCAGCTCGAACTGCTCGGCGAGGCCCTGCGTGAGGCCGTCGCGCGCTGGCCGTCCCGGCGCACCAGACGGCACGCCGCGGGCCCGGCCGGGCGGCGGGTCGCGCTGCGCCCGACGATCGCCCGGGCCCGTCGCACCGCGTGGGAGCCCGTCGAGGTCGTCCGCGAGCGACAGCTACGCCGCCCGCGCCGGGTCGTGCTGCTGTGCGACGTCAGCGAGTCGATGCGGGCCCAGGCCCACGCGTACCTGCACCTGCTGCGGGCCTTCGCGGTGACCACCGACGCGGAGGTGTTCGCCTTCGCCACGACGCTCACCCGGCTCACCGTCGCGCTGCGGCAGACGTCGGCGTCCGCGGCGATCGCGCACGCCGGCGCCGCCGTGGCCGACCGGTTCGGGGGTACGCGCATCGCGACGAACCTGCGGGCGCTGCTCGCGTCCCCGCACGGCGAAGCGGTTCGCGGGGCGGTGGTGCTGATCGGCTCGGACGGCTGGGACAGCGACCCGCCGGCCGAACTCGCCGCCGTGATGGCACGGCTGAGCCGCCGCGCCCACCGGATCGTCTGGCTGAACCCGCGGGCCGGCGCCCTCGGCTTCGCTCCCCTGGTGGCGGGCATGGCCGCGGCCCTGCCCTACTGTGACCGGTTCCTGCCGGCCGCGACGTTCCGGGACCTGCTGGACGCCGCCGGTCAGCTCCAGAGCGTCACGTGCACCGAGGGCCGGAAACGGTTCACCGCGACGCCCACGCCGCGCATCATCGCCTGAATCGCCCGGGGCGTCGACGCGAAGCGGCACAGCTCGGCTGCCGCGGACGGAGTGCCGGGGGTGACGAGTACCAGCGAATGCCACACCGCCTCGGCCGTCGCGTGCGGCCCGGACAACGCCACGAGCTGGCCGCCCCGGACGTCCGGCGCGACGGTGAACGACAGCGCGGGCGCGATCCCCCGGCCGCGCTGGGCCTCACCCAGCGCCGCCGCGTGGCTCTGGAAGATCTGCTGCCGCTCCTCGGGTACGCCGAGCCGGCGCAGCATCGCCGGGACAGCGCCCAGGGTGTTGGTGGCCGAAGGCCCGAGCAGCCAGGTCTGGTCGCGCAACTGCCCCGGTGACGCCGGCACACCGGCCAGCGGATGATCCGGGCCGGCGACAGTCACGAGCCGGTAGTTCATCATGGGCCGGCAGGAGATCGCCGGATCGGCCACCGGCGGCAGCGGACCCATCGCGATGTCCGCGGCCCGGGTCACCAGCAGCGACTCGAAGGAGCCGGGGTCGCAGACGCTCAGCTCGATGTCGAGGTCGGCGGCGCGTCTGGCGAACAGCTCGATCAGTCTCGGCGCGGCGTACTCGGCGAACTCGCTGGACGCGGCGACCCGCAGCATCCGGCGGCCGTGTGCCGCCGAACTGACCTCCAGGACCGTACGGTCCTGCAGGCCCAGCATCTCGGCCGCGCGGCTGGCGAGCCGCAGCCCGCCGGGGGTGAAGGCCAGCCCCGCCGCCGTCCGGGTGAACAACTGGTCTCCGAACTCCCGCCGCAGCTGGCCGATGAGCAGCGAGACCGCCGACTCGGAGACCTCCAGCTGCGCGGCGGCCTGCTTGACGGACCCCAGCCGGACGACAGCGACGTAGGCCCGTAGCTGCGTCGGAGTCATCGGCGTCGACCCGCCCTTCTGCGGCGCCGTGGACTGCTGCGGGCAGCCCGCGGTGTACCCCGATCATTCCCCGCCGATCGCCCCGCCGCCAGGGACAGCGGGCCTCGGAGCGATCCGGCCGGTACGCGGGGTGAGGGCCCGATCAGGCGTCGGCGTCGGTGAGCAGTCGGGCGGCCAGGGCGCGTATCTCGTCCTTGAGTTCGTCCGGACGGTCGATCGTGAACGACCAGCCGAGCCCGGCGAGCATCTGTGCCGCACCGTCGAGCCGTTCGGCTCGGGCGGTGAGGCGCACTCCGCCGGGAACCTCGGTGAGCGTGCCGACCGAGGGCGGGATCCGTCGCTGCGCCTGCGCCAGGCTGGTGTGCAGCACCACGGAGATCTCGTGCGCGTACGGCACTGCTGCCAGACCGGTGAGTACCTGCGTGGTGGGATCGAAGCCGGCCGGGATCTCGAACCTGCCCGGGGTGGGGCGGGCGGTCCCGATGCGGTCGAGCCGGAACGTCCGTACGGCCCGGCGGTCGTGGTCGTGGCCGGTGACGTACCACCGGCCGGCGTGGAAGACCAGCCCGTACGGGTCGAGCCGGCGCTCGCCGGACTCGCCGCGCCAGGTCGTGTAGGTGATGTTCACCGGTTGCTGATGTCGGGCCGCGTCCGCGAGCACCAGCAGCACCTCGATGCCGGCCGGCGCGGACTTCCGGACCCGTGCGGTGAAGTCCACTGTGTCCAGCAGCGAATCGATCCGCCGGGCGAGAACGGCCGGCAGCACCCGGCGGATCTTCGCGGTCGCGCTCTCGGCGGCCGCGCCTTCGGCGGTGACCAGCCCGGCCCGGCCGGCGGCCACGAGCCCGAGCATGACGGCGACCGCCTCCTCGTCGGTGAGCATGAGCGGCGGCAGCTTGTATCCGGGCGCGAGCCGGTATCCGCCGTAGCGACCGCGCCGGGCCTCGACCGGGATGCCCAGGTCGGCGAGATGCGCGGCGTATCGGCGGACTGTGCGCTCGTCGACGCCCAGCCGACCGGCCAGGTCCGCGACGGTGAAGTCGCCGCCGGCTTGGAGGATCTCCAGCAACGCCAGTACGCGCGCGGTCGGCCGGGTCACAAATCCCCACTTCCAATCCGGGCGGAACCTGTCCGGTATTGATCGTAGCGTGTGACGCATGACGACATTCGTACTGGTTCCGGGGTTCTGGCTCGGCGCATGGGCCTGGCGCCCCGTCACCGCCGCCCTGCGCGCGCACGGCCACGAGGTGTACCCGCTGAGCCTGACCGGCCTTGGCGAGCGCGCCCACCTGGCCCGCCCGGACACCGACCTCGACGTCCACGTCACCGACGTGGTCAACCTGCTGCGCTACGAGGACCTGCACGACGTGGTCCTCGTCGGGCACAGCTACGCCGGCGCGGTCGTGACGACAGCCGTTGCCGACCGCATGACCGACCGCATCGCCCAACTGGTCTTCGTCGACACCGGCCCGCTGCCCGACGGGGCGGCGAACGAGGACTTCAGCCCGCCCCCGGAGCGTGACCGCAACGCGGCGCTGGTCGCCGAACACGGCGACGGCTGGCGGCTGCCGCCTCCGCCGTGGGCCGAACTGGCGGCGACAGCGCCGGATGTCGACGAGTCGGTCGTCGCGCTGCTCGGTGAGCGGTCGGTGGCCCAGCCGTGGGCGACCGCCACCACCCCGGTGCGGCTCACCGGGGCGTGGGAGAAGGTGCCCCGCCTCGGCGTGCTGTCGAGCTTCACCGCCGAGCAGGCACGCGAGATGGCCGCCACCGTGCCGCTGTGCCGGCACATGGCCGGCGATTCGTGGCGGTACGAGGAACTGCCGACATGGCACTGGCCGATGCTCAGCCGACCGGCCGAGCTGGCCCGGATCCTGCACGAAGCCAGGCCGGCGGCATGACCCGCGGTGCCCGGGCGACCGTACCCAGGTCACCCGGGCACCGGTACGGGGGAACCATCGAGCGGGTCCAGGTCCCTTAATTGGGTATGGGCTTGCTTCGCAGAGCGGAACCCGCCGGCTACGAGGAATTCGTCGCCGGCCGGTACCGCGAGATCGTTCGCTTCGGCGTGCTGCTGACCGGTGACGGCCGGCTGGGCGAAGACCTCGCCCAGGAGGGTCTGATCGCGGCCTACCGGTCGTGGCACCGGTTGGGCGTGCCGGAGGGGCGACCGGAGGCGTACGTGCGGCAGGTGATGATCCGTGCCGCGATGCGGGCCAGGCGCCGGCGCTGGCGCGACGAGGTGCCGACCGGGGAGCTGCCGGACGCGTCCCGTGGTGGGTTCGCGGATCAGTCGGATCTCAGCGTGCAGGTGCTCGCCAGTCTACGGCGGTTGCCTGCCGACCAGCGGGTGGTGCTCGTGTTGCGGTTCTGGGCCGACGCCTCCGAGACCGAGGTGGCGCAGACCCTCGGCGTCGCGGTGGGAACGGTCAAGAGCCGCACGTCCCGTGCCCTGGCGGCGCTGCGCGCCAGCGGTCTGTTCGTCGAATCCTCCAAGGAGACGCCGTGAATCCCACCCACGTCAGCGAACTGCTCGACCGCGCGGCCGCCTCCGTGACGCCGGCCGAGACCGATCCCGCCTCCCGGCTGGTCCGCCTCGGGCGGCGCAGCGTGCAGCGCCGTCGTCGTGCCTGGGGAACTGCCGGCTCCGTCGCCGTCGCGGCCGCGGTCGCGGCCGTCGTGGCCCTGCCCCAGGTGAGTGCGCCCCCGAAGGGGTCTGAGACCGCGGGGGCCACGGTGAGCCTGGGTGGCCTGTCCGTCGCCGTTCCGGAGGGCTGGCGGACGAGCGAGGTCACCACCCTCGACCCCTGCACCGCCGAGCCGCACACCGTCTACCTCGCCGCACGGTGGGATCCATGGGCCACGCGACCGACGTCTGTCCCGCCTGGAGCCGGGCCCTTCAGGTGCAAGTCGGATGGCCAGGCGTGGATGGCTGTCGTGCAGCAGGGCGTCGCCGCGGCCGTCAGCCCGAACCGGCTGGTCGTCAAGGACGGGCAGCTGATCCAAGTCTCTCAGCCCAACCAGTACGCCATCCCGTCCGTGTGGACCTACCGCGCCTTCAACGACGAGATTCAGGCGACGACGGCCTTCATCTCCGGGGACGAGACGGGCCGCGAGCAACTGCTCAAGCACGTCACCTGGCCCGACGGCCCGGCGGCCCCGGCCTCCGGCGGCCTGGTGTTGCCCGACCGCATCACCAACGCCACCACCGAGGCGCCGCCCACAAACGGCATGGTCGTCGCGACGGACGCCAAGACGCTGAACCAGATCCGGACAACCCTCGCCGCGCTGCGCGACCCCGTGCCCGCAGCAGAGGAGTGCACACTGCAGAAGCCCGGTGCGGTCGGGATCAGCCTCGGCGAAGTCACAGTGATGCTGGGTGACGCGACATGCCCGCAGGCGATCTCGACCGGCGGCGGTCGCGTCCGTGTCCCGGCCGGGCTGGGCAGGGAACTGCTCGACCTCATCGTGGCGAGCGACCGCGCCGCGGCCGAGCGAGCCACCACCAAGGATTGACCGAACCACTCCCGCAATCGGCGTGCAGTCCAGGAGACCGGCCCACCGCGACTGCACCTTGAGCCATGGCCGCGTTCGACCAGCCGGCGCTTGCTCAGATGTTGGAGCCGTCCGGCGGCAGGCCGGGCGGTGGCTGCGGGGATCCGCCCCGGCCGGCGGCCGGTGGACAGGACATGCCCAGGGTGTAGGCCGTCATGGACAGCGAGCCGTAGGCGTAGCCGTCGACGAGGACCTCGGTGTCGGGGGTGTCCGTGGCCGCGGCCAGACCGGCGAGGTACAACGCGGGGATGAAGTGATCCGGTGTCGGTACCGCAAGGCGGAAGTCCCCGTGAGCGTCGAGGGTCGCGTACTCGCCCGGGTCGGTCAGCATCCGGGCCTTGGCGTCCTCGTCGAAGCGTCGCGCCCAGTCGAAGCCGTCGTCGGTCAGCGCCCAGTCCATGCCGCGCAGGTTGTGCACGACATTGCCGCTCGCCACGATCAGCACGCCGCGCCGGCGCAGTGGAGCGAGCCGGGCGCCGAGTTGAAGGTGGTAGTCCATCGGCTTGTCGGCGTTGATGCTGAGCTGGACGACGGGAATCGTCGCGCCCGGAAAGGCGTGCAGCAGCACCGACCAGGTGCCGTGGTCGATGCCCCAGCTGTCGACGTCCGCCCCGACCCAGGTCGGATGGACGACGTCACTGACCTCCTCAGCCAGCTCGGGCAGCCCCGGCGCCGGGTACTGCACCTCGAACAGCTCCGGCGGAAACCCGTAGAAGTCGTGGATGGTCCTCGGCCGGGGCATCGCGGTGACGGCCGTGGCGTTGATGTACCAGTGGGCGCTGACCACCAGGATCGCGCGGGGACGCGGCACCGCGGCGCCGAAGGCTCTCCACGCGGAGGTGTACCGGTTGACCTCGAGGGCGTTCATCGGGTTGCCGTGGCCCAGGAACGCCGCGGGCATCAAGACATCCAGGGCCGGATGTACGTCTGAAGGCACGTGGACACGATAGTGCCGCTTCGCGGCGGTTCCGGCCTGAATCACGCTCCTCGGCGGATCGGAGGTCGAGTCTGCCGGATCGTGGCTGCCGAGTGACTCCTGACGATGGGACCATGATCGGGTGACGCCCTTCCGCATCGATGTGCCCGAAGCCGTCCTGGACGACCTGCGTGCTCGGCTCTCGCGGACGAGGCTCGCGCCGGCCGCACCGGGAGAGCCGTGGGCCGCCGGCACCGACCCCGGGTACCTGGCAGATCTGGTGCGGTACTGGCTCGACGGATTCGACTGGCGTGCGGTCGAGCGTGCCCTCAATCGGCACCCTCAGTTCGTCACCACGATCCGAGGCACGCCGGTCCACTTCGTTCATGTCCGCTCGGCATCGCCCGACGCCACGGCGCTGATCCTGACCCATGGCTGGCCCAGCACGTACACGGAGATGCTGCCCCTGGTGTCCCGGCTCGCAGACTTCGACCTCGTCATACCGAGCCTGCCCGGCTTCGTCTTCTCCGGACCGCTCGCCGAGGGCCCGACGACCGAGGCGGCCGTCGCGGACGTGTGGGCCGAGCTGATGACCCGTCTGGGCCACGACCGCTTCGGCGCCTACGGCGGCGACATCGGGTCCGGCGTGACGACGTGGCTCGGCGCCCGCCACGCAGATCGGGTCATCGGGGTCTTCTCGCAGCACATCAAGTTCCCGCCGGCGGACCGCAGGGACGACCTCAGCCCGGCCGAGGAGGCGTTCATCGCCATGCTCGACGCGAAGGCCCAGGATGACTGGGGCTACGGAATCATCCAGGAGACACGGCCCGACACCCTCGCGGCCGCGCTGAGCGACTCACCGTCCGGACTGGCCGCATGGATCATCGAGAAGTACCAGCGCTGGAGCGACTGCGGCGGCGACATCTCCCGCCGGTTCGGCTTCGACGAGCTGCTGACCACCGTGATGCTGTACTGGGTCACCAACTGCATCGGCACGTCCTTCCGGCCCTACCGTGACGACCGCCTGGCCCCACATCTGCCGATGGTCACCGTGCCCGCCGGTATCACGGTGAGCGTGGAGGACGCCGGCCTGCCCCGGTCGTTCGCCGAACGCACCTACGCCGACCTCACCCACTGGCGCGAGCCCAGCGTCGGCGGCCACTTCCTCGCCCAGGAAGAGCCCGACCTGCTCGCTACCGACCTGCGCGCCTTCTTCAGCGCACTGCGGTGATCCAGAAGCCCAACCGAACGCTGCGCCACGCAGGCCACGACGCCGAGGCGGCCGACGGTGAACTGCGCGTCGGGGCCCTCACGTGGTTGGGTGCGAGAGCGTCACGGCAATCGCTGGTCCGATCGCGACGCTGAGCAGGTAGGCGAGGTTGAACAGACCGAGTGCTTCGGCCCGGTGGGAGGTGGATACGACGCCGGCCGCGTGCAGGGCGAGTACGCCTTGGCCGGTCGCGGCGGCCAAGGAGCCGAGCGTCATCGCCGCGAGCAGCAGCGGTACGGCGGTGGTGACCGCCGCCAGCAGCAGCGCGGCGACGCCGCTGACGAGCAACGTCGCGGCCGCGACGCGGCGTGACACCCGCACGGATGCCGCGACCAGGAACCCGGAGCAGATGCCGCCGATCAGGTACGGCGCCAGCAGCACGATCCCGCTCCGGGTGCCTGCCCATCCCGCGTGCTGTCGCAGCAGGTCCGGCGCGGCGTAGAGCAGGGCGAAGTTCCCCACTCCCAGCGCGAAGGCCAGCGCGCACGCCGCGAGGAACCGGCCGTTCCGTGCCACCGCAGCAGGCACGAAGCCGTCCGGACGGACCTTGGTCCAGAACACCAGCAGAGGCAGCAGTACAACGGTGGCCGGGCCGGCCACCAGCGGCCGGTGCGGAATGAGGACGGCTGCGGTGACCAGCACGGCCAGGATGGTCATCCCGAAGACGTCGAACGGCGTCGGCACCGCGTCCGGTGAGGTGGTGCCGCGGCGAGCCGCGGGCACGGCGAGCACCGCCAGCAGTGGCAACGCCAGTGCCGCCTGCCACGAGGAGAGGTCGGCAATCAGTGCGCCGGTCAGCGGACCGGTGGCCCCGACGACCGCCAGCGACGCGGCGACCACGCCCATCTGCCGGGCCGAACCGGCCAGTTTCATCGCGGTCACGGTGAGGCCGGCAGACCCCAGTCCCTGCACCGCCGCACCGGCCACCATCGCCGGCACGCTCGGGATCAGCACGAGGATGAGCGTCCCCGCGGCCACCAGCGCGGACGCGACGGTCAGGACCGCTCGTACGCCGCGACGGGCGAGCAGCGCCGCCAACAGCGGCGTCCCCAACGCGATCCCCCAGCCGAAGGCGGTCACACCGGCGGTCGCGGCCTGCTCCCCGCTACGCGTTGCGCGCGCCAGGTCGTCGAGCAGCAGTGCCGGTGCGGCAATCCCGAACGACAGCGGACCGGCCAGCAGGGCGAGCCAGGGTGTGGCCACCCGCCCTGGTGCGAGCGGCCTGTGGCGGGAAGCGGCTCGGCGCCGCTGTAGCTGATCCATGTCGTTCCTCCGGTGTCGGCTCGGTTCAGCCTGCCCGGGGCTCCTTACCACCGGCTGACGGCCGGCTGACGTACGCGTCGGTGACCCCGCGCCGCTTCCCGGTGAGCAGACCGACGGTCGGCGGACGTTCGCGGGGCGGGACAGCCGGCTGGCTAGTGTGAAGCGATGAGGTTCGGAGTGCTGGGCGACGTCGCGGTGTGGACGTCGGACGGCACACCTGTCGCCGTGCCCGGCCTCAAAGTGCGTGGTCTGCTGGCTGACCTGCTGGTTCACGAGGGGCGCCCGGTGACCGCCGACCGGCTGATCGAGGATCTCTGGGGTGACGAGGCGCCCGGCAACGCGCTCGGGGCACTCCAGACCAAGGTGTCGCAGTTGCGCCGCGCACTGGGGGCGGGCGAGGCGGGTGGCCGTGCGCTGGTCGAGTCCGGTGAAGCCGGCTACCGGCTGCGGACGCCGCCGGAATCGGTCGACGCCGGTCGCTTCGCCGCTCTGTTGCTACGTTCGGGCGCGCAGCGGGAGCCGGCTGTGCGGGCGGCGACGCTGACGGAGGCCCTGTCGCTGTGGCGCGGTTCCCCGTACGCCGACTTCGGCGACGAGCGATTCGTCCGCCAGGCGGTCGAGCGGCTCAACGACCAGCGCCTGACCGCGCTGGAGGAGCTGGCCGAGGCCCGGCTCGATCTCGGTGAGCACCACCTGCTCGCCGGGGAACTGACCGACCTGGTCGCACGCCATCCGTGGCGTGAGCGACTACGGGCCGCGCACCTGCGCGCCCTGTACGGCTCGGGACGCCAGCATGAGGCGCTGTTCGCCTACGAGCAGTTCCGTCGGCAGGCGCGCGACGAACTCGGCATCGATCCCGGCAGGGAGTTGGTCGAGCTGCACGGGGCGATCCTGCGCCAGGATCCCGCCCTCCAGCCGCCGGCACCGGCGTCGACTCCGGCCCGGACCAATCTTCCGGCGCCTCTGTCGCCTGGTCCGTACGGCGGGCTGATCGGGCGCGACGCGGCCGTCGAGGCGGTGCGGGAGCGGCTGACGAACGCGCGGCTGGTGACGCTGACCGGTCTGGGCGGGGTGGGAAAGAGCAGGTTGGCGATCGAGGCCGCTCGTGCGCTGGGTGACACGTTCCCCGCTGGAGTGTGGCTCGTCGAGCTGGCCGGCCAGCCGTACTGCGGCGACCACGCGACCTGCACCGAGATCGTCGACATGGTGGCGGCGACTCTCGAGATCCGGGACGACAGCCCGCCCGGCCTGCCCGGTGATCGACCACCGCGCGAGCCGATGGACCGGCTGGTCGCCGCGCTGCGAGGTCGGCGAATGCTGTTGCTGCTCGACAACTGCGAACACGTGGTGGTGCCGGTCGCTCAACTGACCGAGAAGCTTCTCGGCGCCGTGGCCGACCTGCGCATCCTGGCGACGAGCCGCGAGCCGCTCGGGATCCCCGGCGAAGTCGTCTTTCCGGTGCCGCCGCTGGCCCTGCCGGAGCCCGGAGCCGGCGCGCGGCAGATCGCCGAGGCTCCGGCGGTTCGGCTCTTCGTAGCCCGCGCCCGCGCCACCGAGCCAGGGTTCACCGTCGATCAGCGGAACACGGACGCGGTCGCCGTCATCTGCCGGCGTCTCGACGGCGTACCGCTGGCGCTGGAACTGGCCGCGTCCCGTCTGGCCGTTCTCGACCCGGGCGAGCTGGCGGCACGGCTCGACGATCGTTTCCGGCTGCTGTCATCCGGCCGGCGCACCGCGCCCCCGCGTCAGCAGGGGCTTCGCGCCGTGATCGACTGGAGTTGGGAGTTGCTGTCGCCTCCCGAACGCGCGGTGCTGCGCCGGCTTGCGGTCTTCGCCGACGGCGCCACCCTGGCCGCCGCCGAGCAGGTGTGCGGGGGCGGCCAGGTGGCATCGGACGAGGTCCTCGATGTGCTGGCACGCCTGATCGACCGATCGCTGGTCATGGTGCGGCACGGCGAGAGTCCGCGACGCTTTCGGCTGCCGGAGACAGTGGCGGCCTACGGTCTGGAACAGCTCGACAGCGCCGCCGAACTGCCCGCAACTCGTCGCCGTTACGCCACGTGTTTCGCCCGTCTCGCCGAGCAGGCCGCCGCACGGCTACGTGGGCACGATCAGAGTCGTGCGCTACGTGAGCTCGACGCCGAGAACGCAAACCTCCGGGCGGCACTTGACGTCGCCGCCACCGACGGTCAGGCCCGCGTGGGCTTGACGCTCGCCACCTCGTTGTCCTGGTACCGGCTGCTCCGGGGTCGATTCGGAGAGGTGAGCCGGTCACTGCGGACGGCGTTGGACATCGTCCCGAGGAGCGAGGACGACGTCGCACCGGACGGCCTGCGGCGACATGCGGAGATGTGGCTGACCGCTCTCGCCACCCGGGACGGCGATCCGACCGCTCCCCGGCAGCGGATCCTGGAGAGCTACCAGGACACCGAGGGGCCGGAGAAGGCGTTCGCGCAGTGGTTGTTCGCCTCCATGATGCTCGGCTCCGGAGATCCGGGCGAGGCCGCCGTCCTGGTAGACGCGGCGCTGGCGGCGTTCCGCGCCGGCGGGGACCGGTGGGGCATCGCTGCCGCCTGCGCCATCCGAGCGGACCTCGCGCTCGTACTCCGCAGCGACCTGCCCGCGGCGCAGCGTGACTGCGAGACCAGCCGGGCGCTGTTCGAGCAGCTGGGCGACCGCTGGGGCCAAGTGCATCCGACGAGCCTGTTGGGAACCCTGGCCGAGATCCACGGCGACTACGATCGCGCCGCCACCCGCTACCGGGAGGCGCTGCGCATCGCCGAACACCTGCGGCTGTGGACGTCGGTGTCCCGGCAGCTGGCATGCATCGGCCGGCTCGCCATCTTGAGGGGCGACCTCGACGAGGCCGCCGTCAGTCACGACCGCGCGCTACAGGTGGCCCAGGAACAGTCGAGCCGCTCCGCCGTCGCCTTCGCCGGCACGGGCCTGGCAATGATCGCGCGACGGCGGGGCGACCTCGACGCGGCCGAGACCCAGCAGCGGAACCTGCTCGACTGGAACCGCCGCGCCGGCTTCCTGCCGGGCTGCGCGCTCGCGCTGGCCGAGTTGGGGTTCATCGCGGAGCACCGCGGTGATGCTGTCCTCGCCGAGCGCCGCCACCGTGAGTCGCTCGACGCGGCGCGCGCCACCGGGGATCAACGGGCGGTCGCCCTGGCTCTCGAGGGCCTGGCCGGGGCCATCAGCCTCGGCGGTGACAGTCGCCCCGCCGCGCGGCTGCTCGCCGCGGCGCGGACGCTGCGCGAGGCCGCCGGAGCGCCGCTGCCTCCCGGCGAGCAACACGACGTCCAGCGCATCACCGTCCGCCTCCGGGAGGCGCTCGGCAGCGACGAACTCACTGCCGAGATGAGCCGCGGCGCACAGCTCGACCTCGACGAACAGCCGTTCAGCGGCGTCGGTAAGGGGATGGTCAGCGAACGGTAAGCCTGCTCGGCACGGTTGACCGAGAACCGAGCCGACCCAGGAGGCACCATGCAGACCGATGCCAGGATCGCCGTCATCTACTACTCCGCCACCGGCACCGTGCACCGGCTCGCGCAGGCATTTGTCGACGGCGCTGCGGACGCCGGCGCGGAGGTCCGCCTGCGCCGGGTGGCAGAGTTGGCGCCGGAGCACGTCATCGATGCCAAGCCGCACTGGCGAGCCCACCTCGACGCCACTGCCGACATCCCGCTCGCCACCCTGGACGACCTCCGGTGGGCCAACGGGTACGCCTTCGGCACGCCGACCCGTTTCGGGAACATCTGTTCCCAGCTGCGCCAGTTTCTCGACACCACGACCGCCCCATGGCAGGCGGAGGAACTGGCCGACAAGCCGGCGACCGGCTTCACCGCCACCTACGAGGAACACGGCGGCCAGGAGGCGACCCTGCTCAGCCTCTACCAGACCTTCCACCACTGGGGGTCGGTCATCCTGCCGACGGGCTACCTGAACTACGACACCGCTCACGTCGCCGGCGGAAACCCGTACGGCGTCAGCCAGGTGGAGAGCCGCGCCAGCCGGGATCCCGAGTACGCCAGAGCTGTCCTCGAGACGGCCTGGTTCCAGGGCGCACGCCTGACCCGGATGGCAGCCGCTCTCGCCGCTGTCCGCACGGACAGCAAGCTCGGGTAGGAGCCCGGCGGCGGGAGGAGTACGACACCCGGGACGGAATCGTGAGTGGACGCGACAGGTCGTGTCGAACTTCGCTCGGCGAGGTGCCGGCGACCTTCGCCGATGCCGACTCGGTGGTGTGCCGTCAAGGTTCGCCATTCCGTGCAGGCGTGCATGCGCCGAAGGTGATCGTGGGGAACTGATGCGGGGCGCCGCTTCCTCGCCTAAGCTGCGTCACACATACATCGATAATGACCAATAGTAGGTGTCGGCGGCCGGGGCCGGTCAGGCAACCCACGGGCCTCGCATTCACCGACTCCGATTGGAGTACCCGATGACCTGGCGTCCAACCATCGCCACACTCACCGGCCTGTGCCTGGCGCTCACCACCGCACCAGGCCCCGCCGGCGCCGCACCCGCACCCCCGACACCTCGGGACGCCGCTAATGTGAACGTTCACACCGACCCGCTCGCCGGCCCACCCGGCGCGCCCCCCGGGGTCTGCCCGGGCGGCACCGGGTACGGCCCGCCGCTGCCGGCCAACTCCGTGTCCGCGACGAAGATCCAGAGCGGGTTCTCGTTCCTCGAAGGACCGGTCTGGATCGCCGACGGCGGCTACCTGCTGATGTCCGACATGGCCGCGGGCACCGGGCCGAACAACGTGCAGCCCTCCACGATCCGCCGGCTCACGCCGCCGGCGACCTTCGACACCTTCGTCGCCGGCGCCGGCAGCAACGGCCTGGCGCTCAGCCCCGACGCCCAGCAGATCATCGCCGCCACTCACGACCAGCGGAGCGTCTCCGCATACCGGCTCAGCGACCGGACCCGCAGCACCGTCGCCGCCGACCACCAGGGCCGGGCGTTCAACTCACCCAACGACGTCACGGTCCGGTCCGACGGCGTCGTCTACTTCACCGACCCCAGCTTCCAGCGCGGCAACCGGCCCGACCAGATGAGCGGACGTACCAGCGTCTTCCGCGTCTCCGGCGGCCAGGTGTCGCTGGTGGACGACCGGCTGCGGCAACCCAACGGCATCGCGCTCTCCCCGGACGGCAGCACGCTCTACGTGGGCGCCTACTCCGAGAACAAGATCTACAAGTACGTCGTCCAGCCCGACGGCAGCACCGGCGCCCGCAGCGTCTTCGTGAACTACCTCGGCGGTCCCGACGGCGTCACCGTCGACTGCGCCGGCAACGTGTACTGGGCCTCCGGCTCGGACGGGCTGATCCACGTCTACTCGCCCGCCGGCGCGCAGCTCGGCACGATCCGCTCCGGCGGCACCGGCACCACGAACGTGGCGTTCGGCGGGCCCGACCGGCGGACCCTCTACATCACCTCCGGCCGGACGAACGACTCCGGCCTGTACAGCGTGCGACTCAACGTCCCCGGCTACCCGTACTGACCAAGAACCCTGGGAAGGAAAGCACCCGTGCGGACTCATCCTCGCCAGCTCCGACACCCCGTACCGCTCGCCCTGCTGATCTGCGCCGGCACCGTCCTGACCGGCGTACCCGCAAACGCCGCGGCGGCCGCACCGGCGACCGGGAGCCGGCCGGCGGCTTTGCTCGCCGCCGACACCAGCCCGCCCACCCGGCCGACCGGCCTGCGCCGCACCCGGCTGACCTGCCAGTCCGTCACGCTCGCCTGGTACGCCTCCCGGGACAACGTCGGCGTCGCCTTCTACGACATCTACCACGACGGCCAGCTCGTCACCTCGGTCTCGGGACGGACGCTGACCGCCACGCTCAGCGTCGTGCAGGGTGTCACCTGGGGCTGGTACGTCAACGCCCGCGACGCCGCCGGCAACGTCTCGCAGGCCAGCTCCACGCTCTCGGTCACCCCGCCGTTCTGCCAGCAGGACACGTCGCCGCCCAGCACGCCGACCAACCTGGCCGCGACGGTGAACGGCACGGCCGTGACCCTCACCTGGTCGGCCTCCACCGACAACGTCGCGGTCACCGGCTACACAATCCTGCGCAACGGTACGGCGGTCGGCTCCACCACCGGCACCGCCGGCAACCCACCGGCGACCACGTTCACCGACACCGGGCTGACGCCGGACACCGACTACCGGTACACCGTGACCGCCCGGGACGCCCAGGGCAACGTCTCGGGGGCGAGCTCCGCGGTCACCGCGCACACCGGCTCGGGCTGCACGAGCCCGGTCTGCGGCGCCACGACGATCACCACTGAGAAGGACCTGCCCTGGGGCCTGGTGCAACTGCCCGACGGCACTGTCCTCTACGGCCGGCGCGACCTGTTCGACATCGTCGCCATGAACCCGGACGGCACCGACAAGCGCAGCATCGGCACCGTGCCGAACGTGGCAGGGACCAGCGGCGAGGGCGGCGTGCTCGGGCTGGCGGTCTCGGCCACCTTCACCACCGACCGCTGGCTGTACATCTACCACACCACCACGACCGACAACCGGATCGTGCGCATCCGCTACGACGGCACGCTGCAAACCGACACCAGGCAGGTGCTCGTCACCGGAATCCCGCGCAACAAGTACCACAACGGCGGCCGGCTGCGTTTCGGCCCCGACGGCAAGCTCTACGCCGCCACCGGCGACGGACAGGACCCGGACGTGGCCCAGGACACCAGCAACCTGGGCGGCAAGGTGCTGCGGCTCAACCCCGACGGCACCGTGCCGGCGGACAACCCCTTCGGCAACCACGTGTGGAGCTACGGCCACCGCAACCCGCAGGGGCTCGCCTTCGACTCCCAGGGCCGGCTCTTCGAGCAGGAGTTCGGCAACAACGTCATGGACGAGACCAACATCATCGTCAAGGGCGGCAACTACGGCTGGCCCGCCTGCGAGGGCACCTCCGGCGACTGCGCCAACCCGAACTTCCGGGCCCCGATCCGGACGTACCCGGTGGCCGAGGCCTCGTGCAGCGGCATCGCGATCGTCCGGGACGTGCTCTACATCGCCTGCCTGCGCGGCAACCGGATGTACCGTGCGGAGATCAGCGGCAACACGCTCACCAACGTCCAGCAGTACTTCGTCGGGACGTACTTCCGGCTGCGCACCGTCGAACCGACCCTCGACGGCAACCTGTGGCTGACCACGAGCACCGGCGGGGACAAGGACAGCACCCCGAACAACAGCAACGAGAAGATCCTCAAGGTGACCCTCGGCGGGGCGGCGTCCGGCTCCACAAGCTGAGGGCGGGTCGGGAATCCGGCACCGCCAGCCGTCGGAGGGTGCCCGCGCGACGCGGGCACCCTCCGAGCGGTCCGGGCCAATACTGCAGCTGACCACCGCCGGAGTGTCGACGAGATGGCAAGTCAGGTGACGCCGATGTTCAGGTAGAAGTGGCCGAGCTTGAGCGACAGAGAGGCGCCTCCGAAGTGGTGGATGACCAGGGCCAACAGGATGACGATCAAGATGCAGACGACGAGCCAGATCAGGGACCACACGAACCTCGGGATCCCGTAGCGACCGACGCGAGCCATCAGGCTCGCCCCCTCGGCGTCGGCGCTGCAGCAGGCGCCGCCACGCATGGCCTTGTCGGCTGTTGATAACTGCGCCCGACGCTACAGAGGTTGAAAGGCTGACGTCCGTCGGCGTGTCTGCGTGATCTGGGTCGATGTGGGCGGTAGGTCGGAGGCATGAGGTATCCGGCTGGTGGTGG
>NZ_JAXCFU010000004.1:0-438728 GCF_055362685.1 Micromonospora sp. SYSU B005
CCACCACCAGCCGGATACCTCATGCCTCCGACCTACCGCCCACATCGACCCAGATCACGCAGACACGCCGACGGACGTCAGCCTTTCAACCTCTGTAGCTCAACTGGCAGAGCAGCGGACTCTTAATCCGCGGGTTCGGGGTTCGAGTCCCTGGCGGCGCACCAACGAGCAAGGCCCTGGCCTGGTGGTTCACACCGGGTCGGGGCCTTTTTCGCGTACGCCGAGAGTGGGTGGTGGCTCGGTGGGTGCTCGGGAGCCGTTGGACCGGGCCGGTGTTGCCCGGACTGAACGCGGGTCTCGTGTACGTCCGGCGCGCACCGCTGGTTCTTTTCCGGGCTTGATGGGGCCGGGCGTGTCCGGGGCGCGTCAGGCCAGAGCTTCCGGGGCGCGCCGCCGCCACCACGCGCTGAAGAAGGTGACCACGTGCGTCTTGATCTCGTCCGTGATGATCTCGTGCCCGTCGCCCATGAGCGGCCGGACGGCGTGCTTGTAGACCTCTGGATGGTGTTCGACCGAGGGGCAGGTGAAGATGGCCAGCATCCTCAAGACGCGCAGGGTGTCTGTTCCGAGGAGGGGAAAGTGAGCTTCCAGCAGCCTCGCCAGGGCTGACCACACCTTGTCCACGACAAGGCGGATGACGGCGTCGGTCACCAGCCGGGGCAGCCCCGAATCGAACCGCCGCGACAACGCGTCGGTGATGAACTGCTTGGCGGTATCCGTCAGCAGTTCGACGGTCTTGTTGATCTTTTCGATCAACTGGATCAGGGCCACCAGCAGGCCGCACCATGTGTGATCAGCCAGGCGCTTCTTGACCTCCCTGGCGTCAGCCTCATTCCGGACGAGGCTGTCTATGCCGGCTGAGATCTCGTCCCACGGGTTCTCCATGACCTGGTGGGCAAGGGTGTCCATCCGGCCAAGGTCTGATGACATCCATGTTGGCTCAACATCGCGTGGCAGTCGGCCGTTGATTCTGGTTCGGCCGTCGGCGGCCCACAGGTAGTCGGTGATGTCCAGGCGTGCGAGGTCAAAGTAGATTTCCCGGTTGTGGGCGTTGAACTTCTGGCGTCCGGATCGTCTGTCTTCCTCCACCTTCTCCTTGAGTTCACGCCGCCGGTCGTCACGCTTCTCTGGCCGGTCGGCGGCCAGAGATGTCCATCCTTGCCAGCCATGTTGGGAGCCCCCGCAGCCGGAGCATGTGCAGCCCGGCCTCTGGGCGTTTGCGCAGTTGGCTCTGTGGGTGTTGGTCATCATCCGCAAGTCGCCGCCCGGTCGTTTGCGCTCAATGTGACTAGCCAGTGACTCTATGTCAGGCAACGATGGATGCCAATGGATGTGTGACTGGGCCGGGGCAGCTCGACTCGAGGCCTCCACCCCTTGCGGGCGTTCTGCCTGGTGGGAGCCTATAGATCTGCTCCATCTGCTGGGCTGCGACGGATTATTGATAGACGGCTCTTCCCTCATCTGCATCACTCGCTTCCGTCCCAGACCGGCGACAAGGCTCGGGCTGGACAGGTCATGGCGCTCCGGAGCCTGCGCTGATCCCAGGAGGGGACACGCTGAGGGCTCATCGTGGGTCTTCCGGATGCCACCCCGAGCGTCGACTCTGGTTGGGCTGTCGACTCGACCGTCATTGACTTGATGTGTTGGCGCGGATGCGTTGTGCTGTCAGGTGGTCGTCGTCCGATCGGAGGTGGTCGTGGCCGCGCAGGTGGATCCCGAGTGGTGGAGTTCGGGGCTGTGGAACGGCCGACCGATCAGCGAGTTTCTTCAGCGGCGCGACATCACTGCGGTCTTCCGCTTCCTTCACTCCCGAGGCGTGTCCTACGGCAGGATCGCCGCTCTCGTAGGCCTCTCGCCTCACCGCGCTACGGAGATCGCCAAAGGCGTCCGGCAGGTCACGGCGTACGAGGTGCTGGAACGGATCGCCGTGGGTCTTCACATTCCGCGTCCGGCCATGGGGCTTGGCCGCGCCGAGGACAGCACTATGCCGCGTGACGTCAGCATCGAGACCGTGGCCGGTGAAGCGGATCGGTCGCCTGCCCGTATGGGGAGCAACGAGGCCGGAGGTCTGGTCAGACTCCGTCTGGGACTGGACGAGGCTCTGGCGGCGTCGAGTGTCGCCCCTCGGCAGCTTGAGCTGATCGAGCAAAGCGCTGGCGAGCACCTGCGGGTCTATCCCTCGGCTTCGCCACAGACGATGCTGGCGCTGCTGGCCGCCGACTGCCGAGAGGTGCAGATGCTGTCGCTTCGGCGCCAGCCGGCGGCGGTCCAGGCCCGGCTGTCCGGGGTGGCGGCGCTGCTGGCGACGATGTGCGCTGACGCGTTGATGAGGCTTGGGGATGTCGCCGAGGCTCGACGGTGGTACGGCACAGCGATCCACGCGGCGGACGACAGCGGGGAGGCTCGGTTCAGGGTGCTCGTGCGCGCCCAGGCGGCGATGCTGCCGTACTACTTCGGGGATCCCGCCCAGACCGTCGCTCTGGCTGATGCGGCTCTGGCGGCCACGTCGGTCGCGTCGTCGTCGGGTGCCCTGGCGGCTGCGGGCCGGGCTCGTGCCCTGGCCAGAATCGGTGCCACCGAGCAGGCGCGATCGGCCGTCGATCAGGCACGCCGGCTGTTCGATCAGGCCGGCGACGAGGACACCGACGTGGCGTTCAGGTTCCCGGCGAAGCGGCTGCTGTTCTACCTCTCCGGTGCGTACACCTGGCTCGGTGACACGGTGGAGGCGTACCGGGTCCAGGACGAGGCGTTGCGGCTCTACGGCACGGCTCCGGCCGTGCCGATCGATGCGGCGCTCATTGCCCTGGACCGGTCGATGTGCCTCGCGCGGGATCGGCGGGTGACCGAGGCACTGGTAACCGCGCGTGACGCCGTCGCGGACCTGCCCGAGACGCAGCGGACGGAGATCATCCTGACCCGGGCCAGCGACGTGACCACGGCGATTCCTGGAGAGAGCCAGCGGGGTGAGGTCGCCACCTTGACGGACTACATACGGGCCTGCCGCGAGCGCGCCCGTAGGCTGGGGGCCACAGCCGCACTCGGTCCCTAGGAGCCCCATGTTCGTCGAGGCGCGCACCCGACCGGTGCTCGCCGAGGTATGTCGTCTCCTCGGCTACGCCGACTCGAACGCGGCTCTGCTGCGGCACCACACCAACGCCGTCTACGCCGTCGGGGACGTCGTCATCAAGATCGCCCCTGGCGACCAGCACCTGGACCGGGTGCGCGCGATGGTGGCCGTGGTCGACTGGCTGGTGGACCGAGATTTCCCCACGGTCGGCCTTCACCCGAGCCTGTCCCAGCCGTTGGAGGTGGGCGGGCACGCCGTCACTGTCTGGCAGCGTCTGGACCCCGCACACGACCATCCCATCACCGTCTCCGAGCTCGGAAGCCTTCTCCGGGATCTGCATTCCCTGCCTCTTCCGCAGCTGCCATTGCCCGTGCTGCGGCCGATCCATGGCATCGAGCTATCCGTGACCCGTTCGGAGATCCTGAACGGCAAGGAACAGGATCTGCTGCTGGGCCGGCTCGAGGCGCTGGCCGCCGGCTGGGAGGCGATGCGGTTTCCCCGTGGCACGAGCCTGATCCAGTCAGATCCGCAGATTCGCAACGCGCTCCGGCGTTTCGACGGCACGCCCGTACTCGCCGACTGGGACGGCGCCGCCCTTGGGCCCCGCGAGTGGGACATCGCCACGGTCGCTGTCCACTGCCGCCGGTTCGATCCGCCCGGCTCCGATGCCTTCGCCGGCTTCACCGCCGCCTACGGCTGGGATGCCACCTGCTGGCCGGGGTTCGAGGAGCTGTGCCAGCTTCGCGAGCTGCAGATGATCGCTACCAACGCCCGAAAGTCCCGCCCCGGGACCGAGGCCGCCGACGAGGTGCACCACCGGATTGCAGGACTTGTCCACGGCGGGCCGGAACTCCGCCGCTGGCACATCCTCTGAAATGAATCTCGTAAGGACGGCGTAGTACCGCCTGTCTTCCTCGCATCGGTCGGGGCCGACCACAGTGAGGCCCACCGTGGCCCACCACGCTGGGTCTGTCTCGGGCCCGTGCCGCCCGCGATCGTGGACGTCAGGAACACGTCGGCGGAACGGTCCAGGACGATCCGGATCCCATGGCGTCGGCGGGTCAGCGGCAATGTCACGCCAGGGAGCCCTAGATGGACGTGTCGATCGGCGACAGGTCGGAATGCGACCCGACGCACCGGCAAGTGCTCGCGCCGGACACTCCGTCGACCGTACGGATGAATCCCCGTTCGCGTACCGCCATGAGGGCTGCGCGGGTGGGTGATCGGCGGTCTGCTCCCAGCCGCCGTGATGCGGCGGCGGGCTCGCCATTCCCCCGGCGAGCCCGCCGCTCATCGTCCCTGGTGGGGGTGGCGGCATGACGGTCTACGTCTCGCGTAACGCCATGGCCAGCCAGTCCCGGCACCCCGAGCCCAGGATGACGGCCTCGCCGGGGCAGGTGTGGCCCGCTGATCCGCCGCTGCTCACCTTCGTGTGGCGTCGGCGGTTCGAGCAGCAGGCCCGCGAGGGCGGTCGCCGATGACCGGGCCGCAGCGCCGTCTCGCGGTCAACCGGCTCGCGCCAGCCGAGGTGGAGCATCTGCCGATGCGCCCGCTATGGCTGTGCCGCCGGTGCGGGCAGCCGTGGCCCTGCGGCGCAGCGAAGCTCGCGCTCCTGGCCGAGTACCGCGAAGTGCCGGTGAGCCTGTTCCTCTACCTGGCCGGCTGCCTGCACGACGCGATCGACGATTTGCACCGGCTGAACCCGAGCGTCACGGGAAGCGCCGGGGACATGTTCGACCGGTTCCTCGGCTGGCCGGCCCGGCACGCCTACCGCGTCAGTACCCCCACGGACTTCAGGATCGAGGAGGCCCCCTCGTGAACGGCATCGGCCTCATCAAGCCCACCGGCCAACCGGCGATCGCCGGCGGCTTCCACACCCTGGTCGTGCAGCCGACGAGCTTCTGTAACCTCGACTGCACCTACTGCTACCTGCCCGACCGACGATCCCTCCGCCTGATGAGCGGCGCGGTCGCGCATGCCTGCGCCGAGTCGATAGCCCAGCAGGACAGCAGTCATCCAGTGAGTGTCGTGTGGCACGGGGGTGAACCCACCGCCACACCCATCGGGCTGTTCCGGGAGCTGCTGACTCCGTTCGAGGAGTTGCGGCGCGCGGGGCTGGTGCGTCACGAGATCCAGACGAACGCGACGCTGATCAACCGCCAGTGGTGCGAGCTGTTCACCGCTTACGGTTTCGAGGTCGGGGTCAGCATCGACGGACCGGGCGCGTTGAACCGTAACCGCCTCGACCGGGCCGGCAACCCGACGGACGCCCGGACTCTGCGCGGCATGCAGATGCTGGCCGACACGGGGCTGAGGTACTCGGTGATCTGTGTGGTCACCCCGGAAACCATCGACCACGCGGACGCCCTCGTCGATTTCTTCACCGGCCTGCCCGGCTGCGAGTCGGTGGGCTTCAACCTCGAAGAGCAGGAGGGTGCCGACCGGGCACCGGTGTCGGAGGACGCCGCGTACCGGTTCTGGCAGCGCCTCATCGCACGTCGCGTCGGCGGCAGCCCACTGCGGATCCGCGACGTGGACCGGCTCGCCGACTACCTCGCCGCCACCCGAGTCGGACACATCGACCAGGCGCCGTACGAGCCGATCCCGACCGTCTCTTGGGACGGGCAGGTGGTGCTGCTGTCACCGGAGCTGCTCGGCATCACCGAGCCGCGATACGGCGACTTCATCGCCGGCAACGTCCTCCATCAACCGATCACCGCCATGCTCGCCCGCGCCGCCGACCTGGACTACGTCGCCGAGTTCGTCACTGCCCTCAACGACTGCGCCGACCACTGCACCTTCTACGACTTCTGCCGTGGCGCCCAGGCCGGCAACCGCTACTTCGAGCACGCCACGTTCACCGCCCGAGAAACGACCTACTGCCGAACCACCCGCCAGGCCCTCGTCCGCGCCGCCGCAGATCACCTCACCCCTCAAGGAGGAGCACCATGACCAACGCACTCGCGGTTCTCGTCAACGCCGCACCCGAGCAACTCGCCCGCCTCGGCGTCGACCCGCAGCGGTCGATAGCGGCGATCGACGCGGCGAGGTTCGACAACCGCCCGACCTGGGCGAACAAGGGTAAGTTCGACAGTCGACCCGGCTGGGACAACTGGAACAAGAAAAAGTAGCCCCAGCCACGGGGCGCGCGGGGTGGCGTGCCCACCCCGCGCCCACACAGGTTGAGGACACATGCGCACCACCACGATCGGCGACCTGAAGATCCTGCTGCCGGACCTCGAACCGGACGACCTCGACACCACCACGGACCTGGCCGACGGCCTCATCGAGGCCCTCGTCAACGGCGCGGCGTGGCGCGGCTCGCACCTTGAGGACGCCAGTATCCGCAGCAGCCTGATCACCGGCGTAGACCTGAGCGAGAGCACCTGGGAAGCCGGCAGCCTCTACGGCTGCGAGATCACCCGCACCGACTTCTCCGGCGCGACCCTGACCGGCATCACCATCGAACGCTGCGCGATCACCGGCTCCCGGTTCACCGGCACCAGACTCACCGACGTACGCCTCAAGGATGTTCTGTTCGACGGCTGCCGCTTCGACTACGCCACACTTCAGCGCGTCACCGCCGCCGCCTCGGTCGCGTTCACCGACTGCGCTCTCACCAACGGCGCGTGGTCTTCCTGCCGACTACCGCGGATCGCGCTGCGGTCATGTGATCTTGCCGGTCTGGAACTGGATTCCTGCCTCCTCGACGGGGCCGACCTGCGGGGCAGCCGGCTCCACGGCCTCAAGGCGCCGCTGGACAACCTGCGCGGTGTCACGCTCGGCGAGGGCCAACTTCCTGACCTCGCCCAGCTGACCATCGCCGCCTTCAACCTCGCCGTCCGCAAAGACTGATGACGAAAGCCAGGGTCCGGCTACTCCGTACCAGGGCCTTTTCGTCGTGCCCGCTCTCCAGCGGCGGCGTGGCAGACCCCGGACCCATCGACGGCCGGACGGAATAGATCATATTCTGATCCGTCGAAGGAGGCCGTCGTGTCCACCACCCGGAGCGTGCTCACCCCGGCCACCTCGGCCGGTCCGGCCGGCCTGCGCCCCCGGGTCTGGACCGCCCTGATCGTGCTCGGCCTCGTCGGGCAGATGGCCTGGACCATCGAGAACATCTACCTGAACCTGTTCGTGTACGACACGATCACCGACGACCCCAACGTGATCGCCACGATGGTCGCCGCCAGCGCCGTGACCGCCACTGTCGCCACCCTGCTGCTCGGCGCCCTCTCCGACCGGACCGGCCGGCGCCGGTCGTTCATCGCCGGCGGCTACCTGCTGTGGGGCGTCTCCACCGCCGCCTTCGGCTTCCTCACAGTGGGTTTCGTGGAGGACATCGCGCCCGTGGCGAACGTCGTGCTGGTCACGGCGATCGCGGTCGTCACGCTGGACTGCCTGATGTCCTTCCTCGGCTCGGGGGCCAACGACGCGGCGTTCCAGGCGTGGGTCACCGACGTGACCGAGCCGGCGAACCGCGGCCGGGTCGAGTCGGTGCTCGCCGTCATGCCGCTGGTCTCGATGCTGGTGATCTTCGGCGGGTTCGACGGGCTGGCCCGCGCCGGGAACTGGCAGCTGTTCTTCGTGATCGTCGGCGCGATCATGGCGGTGGCCGGGGTGCTGGCCTGGTTCCTGGTCGAGGACAGCCCGTCAGTCGTGCGGCACGAGGGCGGGTACCTGCGCGCCGTCGTCCACGGTCTGCGCCCGGCCGCCGTCCGGGCCAACCCGGGGCTCTACCTCGCCCTGGCGGCCTGGTCGATCTGGGGGATCTCCACGCAGGTGTTCCTGCCGTATCTGATCATCTACCTCCAGCGGTACCTGCGGATCGAGGGGTACGCGATCGTCCTGGCCGTCGTCCTCGTCACGGCGTCGGCGGTGAGCGTGGTCGGCGGGCGGCTCATCGACCGCGTCGGCAAGGTGCGCTTCCTGCTGCCGGCGGTAGTGGTCTACGGCACCGGCCTGGCCCTGATGTTCTTCGCCCGCGGCATGGTTCCCGTGATCGCCGCCGGGATCGTGATGATGTCGGGCTTCATGCTGGTCCTCGCCCCGATCGGCGCCATCGTGCGCGACCACTCGCCACCGGACCGGGCCGGTCATGTGCAGGGGCTGCGGATGGTCTTCGCCATCCTCGTCCCGATGCTCATCGGCCCCTACCTCGGCGCCGCCGTGATCACCGGCGCCGGCGAGGTCTACGAGGATCTCGGCGTGGTGAAGCAGGTTCCGACGCCGGGCATCTTCCTCATGGCGCTCGCAGTGCTGGTCCTCATCGCGGTGCCGGCCGTGGCGCTGCGGCGGCGGGAGCGGGAGGCCCGGGCATGACGCTGCTGACCCCATGGGGTGCCACGCTCGACGCGGAGCGTGTCCTGCCCGAGTATCCCCGCCCGCAGTTCGCCCGGGACAGCTGTCTGAACCTCAACGGCCGGTGGGAGTACGCGATCACCGCTTCCCCCGCCGAGCCGGAACGCTACGACGGGGAGATCATCGTTCCGTTCTCCCCGGAGTCCGCGCTCTCCGGCGTCGGGCGGCAGCTCCAGCCGGGCGAGACGCTCTGGTACCGCCGTCCGCTGACCCTGCCGGCGGGCTTCCACGCTGCCGGCTCTCGGCTGCTGCTGCACTTCGGCGCGGTCGACCAGACCTGCCAGGTCTACCTGAACGACGTCCCGGTCGGCGGCCACACCGGCGGGTATCTGCCGTTCACCTGCGACATCACCGACGCGCTCCGCGAGGACGCCAACGTCCTGGTCGTGGCGGTCCAGGACGACAGCGACACCGGCCACCACTCCCGGGGCAAGCAGCGGCTGCGCCGCGGCGGCATCTGGTACACCGCCCAGTCCGGGATCTGGCAGACGGTGTGGGCCGAGAGCGTGCCCGCCGTACACCTGCGGCACCTCACCCTGACGCCGCTCCTCGACGAGGGGTGCGTCGAGGTGACGGCGCACGCGACGGCGGATGCCGGCGACGCCGGCATCCGGATCCTGGCCGACGGGATCGCGGTGGCCGAGGCCACCGCGCCGGTCGGCGTGGCGGTGCGCATCCCGATCCCCGAGGTACGGCAGTGGAGCCCCGAGGATCCGTTCCTCTACGACGTGACCGCCGAGCTGGGCGCGGACCGGGTCCGCAGCTACTTCGGCATGCGCTCGTTCGGTGTCGGACCGGACGGGGACGGCGTGCCCCGCCTGCTGCTCAACGGCCGGCCGTACTTCCACGCCGGGATCCTCGACCAGGGCTACTGGTCGGACGGCATGTACACGGCGCCCTCCGACGAGGCGATGATCGCCGACATCGCCACGATGAAGCGGCTCGGGTTCACCATGCTGCGCAAGCACATCAAGATCGAGCCGCTGCGCTGGTATTACCACTGCGACCGGCTGGGGATGCTGGTCTGGCAGGACATGGTCAACGGCGGCAGCGGTTACCACCCGCTGGTCGTCACCGCGCCCGCGGTGACGCCGCTGCGGCTGCCCGACCGGGGCCGGTGGCGGCGCTGGTTCGGCCGTGCCGACGCAGGCGGACGGGACCGGTTCCGGGCCGAGCTGCGCGACACCGTCGAGCATCTGCGCAACGTGGTGAGCCTCGCCGTGTGGGTGCCCTTCAACGAGGGCTGGGGGCAGTTCGACGCGGCCCGGATCGCCCGCGACGTCGCCGAACTCGACAGCACCCGTACTGTCGACCACGCCAGCGGCTGGCATGACCAGCGCGGGGGCGACCTGCGCAGCCTGCACGTCTACTTCCGCCGGTTCCGCGTGCCGCGGCGACGCGGTGACCGCCGGGTGCTGGTGCTGTCGGAGTACGGCGGCTACAACCTGCGCGTCGACGGGCACGCGTTCAGCCGCAAGGATTTCGGCTACCGGCGGTGCCGCAGCGCCGAGGAACTGGCGGAGGCGTTCACGCGGCTGCACACCGAGCAGATCGTGCCCGCGATCCGGGCCGGTCTGAGCGCGACCGTCTACACCCAGCTGTCCGACGTGGAGGACGAACTCAACGGTCTGCTCACCTACGACCGGCGCGTGGTCAAGCTTCCCGAGGACGTGGTGCGGCAGGTCAACGCCCAGCTGCGTCACCAGCGGTTCTGAGCTTCCTCCGCCCAGCCGACCAGGCCGTCCAGAGCCACCCGCTCGCCGTCGTCCGCCTGGGCCCAGCCGGAGAAGTGCCCGAAGCACTGGTGGGTCTCGCTGGCCACGACGCCGAGGTTGGTGCGGGAGACCTTCTCGTGGAACGGGTGGAACTCCACCTCGACCCGATCACCGCTGATCCGCCACGGCCGCAGCCAGTCGCTGCGGTCGTAGCTCCAGCGCAGTTCGGCGCCGAGCTTGTGCAGCCGGCCGCCGGTGAACAGCGCGTTCTCGGTCGAGCCGGTGCCGTCGGTCCACTTGCCGCCGAGCTGGATCGACACGTCCGGTCCGCTGCCCGCCGCCCAGTTCCACGTGATCGCGTACGGCCACTTGCCCCGGCCGTGGTCGAGCACGGCGAACGAGTCGTCCTCGGCCACGGTGTGCGTCGTGCCGTTCACCCGCAGCGAGCCGCGCACCGGGCGGCCGACGTCCTTGACCGTGTACTGGAACCGTCGCGTGCTCCACGGGACCACGACGCCGAGCGACTCGTGGCCGGGCGGGAGTGGCACCACGAGGTCGATCTCGATGCCCGGTGCGGTGGCACGGATCGTGCTGCCCTCGGCGGTCTGGCCGATGTCGATCGACAGGCCGTCCCCTCGTGCGCACACGGTGCCCGCGCCGCTGACCGGCGGCATGACGACGCCACGGGCGAACGGGACCACGACGACGTCCTTGCCGGTCTCGACCTTCGTGGCGCGGTCGAGCACGTAGACGCCGTGCACCCCGGCGTAGTCCAGCGACGACGCGACGAGGCCGACGATGTGGGTCGGCGTCACGATCCCCCAGTACTCCCAGCGCTTGGCTCTTCCCCAGCCGCGCAGGTTCGCCCGGTGCAGCGGCCGGCGGGTCCAGCCGATCGCGGCGGGGTTGAGTCGCCCGTCCGGCATGCACAGGTCGACCGGCTCGACGATCTCCTTCTCGTGCGTCATCGGGGGAGCGTAGCGACCGCCCGCGACGGTGGTCCGAGCCCGCCCTCAGTAGTCGATGTTGATGGCGGCGACCTGGCGGCTGCCGTTGAAGACGATCGCCGGGCCGGCGAAGCGGGAACTGGCGTACGTCAGCGCCGTCTTGTGCCCGGGGCTGTTGAACCAGGCCTCGATCATCTGCTCCGGCGAGGAGTTGCCCGACGAGGCGAACAGCACCTCGTGCCCGCAGTGCTTCAACCCGCTGCCGGCGTTCAGGTTCTGCCGTACGCAGGACTCCGCCTCGCGGTGCTGCGCCGCGCCGAGCTTGACCTCGTTCAGCCCGAGTGCGCGACGCCGCTCGTTGAGCAGCACCAGCAGCCGGCGTTCCGGGGCGGACAGGCCGGTGGACGTGGCGGCGGACCTGGAGGGCGACGACGACGGGGTCGGCTTGGGCGACTTGCTGGGCTTCGCCGACCTGCTGGGGGTGGGGCTCGGGCGGGCAGCGGTCGGGGACGGCTCCACCGCGGCCGGCGAGGGCGTGAGAGCCGGTGCGGCGGTCGCGGCCGAGGGCTGCGCGGCTGCCGCACTCGCCGGCTGCGTCTTCGGCTCGCTGTTGTGGTTGGCGAGGACGAGCGCGCCACCTCCGGCCACCGCGACGGCGGCGACGACGCCGACCAGGACCTTGGACAACGAGAGCCCCGACCGCGCTCCGGCGGTCACGGCGTGGAGGCCGGGCGAGGCGGCCTGCGAGCCGGCGACGGTGTGCATCGTGTGGGTGACGTCCGAGGCGAGTGCGGCCGGGGGCGGCGTGAGCGCCAGGCCGGCCAGCAGCCGCTCGGCGGGTACCAGGTCGTTCGTCGCGTCCGGGCAGTGCGGGCAGTCCCGGACGTGCCGGGCGAACCGCTTGCGCCACACCGGCGCCGGCTGACGGTCCCAGCCGGCGGCCGTGTCGGCCAGGGCGGCGCAACCGGGCCGGGCGGTGAGCGCCCGCACCACCAGCCGGGCGGTGTCCAGTTGCGCCTTCATCCGGGACACCCGGACGGTCACGTGGTGCGGCGCCAGGTTCAGGGCGTCGACCAGGTCGGCGCGGGTGAGGTGGCCGGCCTCGACCAGCCACCAGAGGGACAGCAGGTGACGGTGGTCGTCGTCCAGCCAGCGTGTGGCCAGGACGACCTCCCGGCGCTGGTCGGAGAGGCGGAGCTGGGTCAGGGTCAGGTCCTCGAAGTCCGCGCGCGGGTCGATCACGTTGTCGATGTCCTCCGGCGGCGCCGGTGCGGTGTGCCGGCGCTGCGTGTGGGTGCGGATCTCGTTCATGGTGACGGCGACCAGCCACGACCGGAAGAGCCGCGGCTCGCGTACGCCCGCCAGCCCGCGTACGACGTTCAGCATCGTGTTCTGCACCACGTCGTCGACGTCGGCCGACCGGTTCAGCGCCCGGCCCACGATGTTGTAGACCAGCGGCAGACAGTGCGAGACCAGCTCGTCCATCGCCGCCCGGTCGCCGCGGCGAGCCGCGTCCACCACCGCCGACATGCCGGCCCTGCTCGGGTACGCGTGATAGGACACGCTCACAACCTCGCCTTCGCGGAACGATCTCGTACACCGTGGAGACTGTCCGATACGCGCTCAGGTCACACAAATGCGTGCGCTGTCGGAGGAGAGCGCTATCTTCTCCGCCATGCCGATGATCACAATCGCCGATGAAGTGACCGGGGCGCCGAGCGGGCCGGTGTGGACCATGAAGGTCTTCGAGGACGAGGTACGTCTCGACGAGCTGATCCGCCGCCGGGTGTTCCTGGAGATCGCCGAGTCCGGCGTGGACGCCGATCCGGAGGAGCGCACCCGGACGACGCTCGACGCCTTCGGCCGCAACGCCTTCGTGGTGCTCGTCGACGACCGTCAGGTCACCGCCTTGGACGAGAAGGTCCGCCTGCACGCGGGATCCCGCGTCACCTTCCTCAAGCTCGTCCCGCTGGTGGGTGGCTGAATGACGACGTACGACCCCGAGTCGGCCCTGCGCGATGTGGCCGCCACCGCCAAGAAATGGTGGGGCCCGAGCGCCGAGAACCTCAACGAGACCGGCAAGCAGGAATTCGTCGACCGGGTGGTGGCGGTGTGCTGCTGGGCGCCGGCGGGGACGGCTCCGTCGCTGCTCGCTGCGCTCAAAGATCCGCACGGGCCCTACGATCTCGCTGCGCCGTTGGTCGAGCTGCTGCCGGAGGCCACCCGGAAGGTCGAGTCGGTCGCCGCCGCCGTGGCCGACCTGACCGGCGACGACGCGGATCACGACAGGCGGGTCGCTGCCGCCTCCACCCTGATCGACAGTCTGCCGGACCTGCCGTACCAGCACGAGAAGCCGTTGGACCGGGCCCGGGGCGAGGCGTGGCGCCGGACGACAGAACTCCTTGCCGCACAACCGGCGCCGGTGCGGCAGGTGGTGTTCGACGCGCTCACGGTGCCGGGGGAGAAGAGCGACGGCAGGGGCAAGCTGATCCGTGCCGCGCGCTCCGGCGGCGGGCTCGACGGCGCCGTCTGGCTCGATCGGCTCGGTGGTCAGGCCTGGCTGGGATTCGGTTACTGGAGCTCGCAGCTCCAGGGCTTCACCTGGGAGTCCATCAAGGCGACGGCGGCGGCCGGGCGTACGAATCCGGCGGCGCTGGCGACCTGGCGCCGGACCCGGCTCGAACGTTCGCTGAGCGACATCAGCGACGAGGCCGACCGGATGTGGCCGATCCCCAACGTCGGTGAGCAGTGGGCCGACCGCGCCGTCGCGGACATCGAGGCGATGCCGGCGGATCGCCGGTCCGCGTGGGAGGCGCTGCTGGCGCACTGTCGGGTCGAGGTGGACAAGGCGAAGCCGACGGCCGGTTGGCGCAAGCAGGCCCGGTCGCTGCTCGACGCGGTGGGCGTCGACGATTTCACCGCCCGGCTCGACGACTGGCTCCCGCTCGTCGGGCAGGCGCGCCGCCTGCCGCTGCGCATGACCACATGCTGCCCCGGCCACATCAAGGACATGCCACCACGGATGATCGACCGCTACAACGTCGGGCTGCTGTGGGGACTGATCTGGACGCGGACGATGTGCCCGCCGTCCGAGCAGACACTGCGCAGCCTCGGCCAGATCGCGGAACGGGCCGCCCGCAAGATCTCCGGCCACGGCCCGGCGAGCCCGAAACTGGCGAACGTCGCGGTGGCGGCGCTCGTCGACGCCGATCACCCGGCCGCGCTCGCCCAGCTGGCGCGGCTGTCCTCGCGGCTGACCTACAAGAGCACCCTGCGCCTGGTGGAGAAGGGGCTGACCCGGCACGCCGAGGCGCGCGGTGTCAGCCGGGAGGACGTCGAGGAGATGGCCCTGCCCGGCTTCGGGCTGCCGCTCGCGGACAAGCTGGGCGACTGCTCGTACGAGCTGGAGGTGCGCGGCGTCGACGCCCTACTGGTGTGGCGCAACGCCGACGGCAAGGTGGTCAAGGCCCCTCCGGCGCAGGTGCGCAAGGAACACGGCGACGAGGTGAAGGAGCTGAAGGCAACGGTCGCTGACGTCGCCGCCACGCTCGTCGCCACCCGCGACCGGCTGGAAGGGCTCCTGCGGCGCGACCGTTCGTGGACCGTCGAGCAGTGGCGCGAACGGTTCCTCGACCATCCGCTGGCCCGTACCCTGGCCCGGCGTCTCGTCTGGACCGTCGACGGCGTTGCCTGCTGCTGGGCCGGTGAGGCGCTGCGAACAGTGGACGACACAGTGGTCGAGCCGGCCGACGAGGCGACGGTCCGGCTGTGGCATCCGGTGCTCGACCCCGACGCGGTGGGGCCGTGGCGGGACTTCCTGGCCCGGCATGAGATCACCCAGCCGTTCAAGCAGGCACACCGGGAGCAGTACCTGCTCACCGACGCGGAGCGGGCCACGGGGACGTACTCCAACCGGTTCGCCGCGCACATCGTGCGTCAGCACCGGCTCAACGCGCTGCTGTCCCGGCGCGGCTGGTCGTACGTCCAGCACCGCAACGACGGGGCCTCGTACAACCTGCCCCGGCTGGCTCTCCCGGACTGGGGGTTGCGCGCCGAACTGGGTGTCGCCGGAATCGAGGACCGGGGCGACGACCTCGTGTTCGACACGATGGGGACCGACCAGCTGTTCTTCGTCCGGGGAGAGCGCCTGCCGGTTCCGCTGGCGGAGGTTCCGCCGGTCGTGCTGAGCGAGGTGATGCGCGACGTCGACCTGTTCGTGGCCGCGGCCGGGGTCGGATCCGACCCGGACTGGTACGACGGCGGCCCAGCGGGCCGGTACCGCGACTACTGGGCGCGGAACAGCTTCGGCGACCTCACTCCCACCGCCCGGACGCGCCGGGACGTGCTGGCCGACCTGATTCCCCGGCTGGCGATCGCCGATCGCTGCACGCTCACCGACAGGTTCCTGGAGGTACGCGGCGACCTGCACACGTACCGCATTCACTGCGGCTCGGGCAACATCCTGATCGCACCGGACGAGCGGTACCTGTGCATCATCCCGGACTCGGCGAAGGCGAAGGAGCCGGAGATGTACCTCCCCTTCGAGGGTGACAGCCGGCTCACCGAGATCATCAGCAAGGCGTTGCTGCTGGCCGCCGACAAGAAGATCAAGGATCCGGTGATCCTGCGCCAGCTGTGAGGCAGCCGGCGGGCGCCGGGCCCAGGGTCAGCCTGGTGCCCGCTTCGGCAGCAACAGCTCCTCGTGGTCGAGTTCGCGTTCCAGCACGCGCAGTTCCTCGTCCGGCAGCCGGCCGGAGTCGCGCCACCGCAGCAACTCCTCGCGCTGCGCTTCGAGGACGGTCCGGCGGACCCGCAGCGCCGTCTCGTACTCCGGTGAGGTGGGCAGCTCCGACGATCCGCTCTGCTGGATCAGGTCGAGCCGCCCTCGGTAGCGGGCCAGCCGGGTCTGCAACTGGGCCCGCGTGGTGTCGACGGCGACAGTGCTGTCCGGCTCCTCGGCGGCGACGGTGTCGAGCCGGGCCAGGGCGGCCTCGACCGCTGCGGAGCGGGCCTCGTTGCGTACCCGGGCCTGGTCGGCCTCGTTGGCGCGCAGGCCGAGCATCCGCACGAGCGGCGCGAACGTCAGGCCCTGCCCGACCAGCGTCACCAGGACGACCACGAACGTGCAGAACAACAGCAGGTCACGATCGGGGAAGGGGTCTCCGTTGCGGGTGGTCAACGGCAGCGTGAAGATCGCGGCGAGGCTGATCACGCCACGCGTACCGGACCAGCTCAGGGCCACCACCTCGCGGGCGGTCAGGCCGCGTTCCCTGCGGTCGACGCCGCCGAGCCGGTGTGCGGCGTCAGGGTCGTCGGTGTCGTCCTGTTCGGCGACGCCGCCGAGCCGGGTGTGCAGCGACCGGGGGAGCCACTGGGTCAGGATCAGCCAGGCGGGGCGCAGGAGCAGCACCACGCCGACCGACACGGCGACGGCGATGACGATTGTCGACGTCTCGTACTGGCGCAGGCCCCGCACGACGGCGGGGAGCTGCTGGCCGATCAGCAGGAAGACGAAGCCTTCGAGGAGGAAGTCGACGAGCCGCCACACGGCGTTGGTCTGGAGGCGGGCGGCCCCGGAGCCGAACTGCGGTGTCTGGTGGCCGACGATCAGGCCGGCGACCACCACGGCGAGCACGCCGGAGACGTGCAGCGCCTCGCCGAGCAGGTACGCCACGAACGGTGTCGCGAGCGAGATCGCGTTGGACAGCAGCGGGTCCGCGGTGAGCGGCCGGACCAGCCGTTTCGCCCGGGCGACGACCACGCCCACCGCGATGCCGCCTGCTGCCGCCAGCACGAACTTCCCGATCGCGGCGGGGAACGAGAACGTGCCGCCCACGGCGGCGGCCACCGCGACGCTGAGCATGGTCAGCGCGGTGGCGTCGTTCAGCAGCCCTTCGCCCTGGATGATCGTGACCATCTTCGGCGGCAGGTTGACTCGGCGGCCCACGGCCAGGGCGGCGACCGGGTCGGGCGGGGCGATCGCGGCGCCGACAGCGATGCCTGCGGCCAGCGTCGCGCCGGCCACGAACAGGTGGAACCCGACGCCCACGAGCAGTCCGGTGAGGAGCACCAGAACCACGGAGAGGCTGACCACGATCCGCAGGTTGCGGCGGATGTCCAGCAGGGAGGAGTCGAGCGCGGCGCTGTAGAGCAGCGGTGGCAGCACGACCATGAGCACGAGGTCGGGGTCGAGGCCGACGTTGGGGCCGGGGAGCAGCGCGTACGCGATGCCGATGAGTGGCAGCAGCGCGGCTGCCGGCAGACCGGTCCGGGAGGCCACCCACCGCACGGCGATGACGACCGCGACGGCGGCGAGCACGAACAGCAGTGTCGAATGGGTGCTCACCCCGACCGACAGTACCCGCGTCGAGATCATCATGCGACGCGGACGGCACCGTCAACCGAGGGTTGACGGCCCCGAGATCGTCAACCTATGGTTGACGCATGGAGGAGACCGAACCGCTCAAGATGACCCATCCGGTACGACTCGACGACCTCATCGACGGCATCAAGAAGGCGCACACCGACGCGCTCGACCAACTGGCCGGCGCCGTTCTCGTCGCCGACCACCTGGGCGACGTGGCCGACCACCTGATCGGGCACTTCGTCGACCAGGCGCGCCGCTCCGGCGCCTCGTGGACAGAGATCGGCCGCAGCATGGGCGTGACGAAGCAGGCTGCCCAGAAGCGTTCCGCCGCCAAGGCGGAGACCGCCGCCGCGCTCGACCCGAACTCGGGATTCGGCCGGTTCACCCCGCGCGCCCGCAACGTGGTCCTGGCCTCGCAGGAGGAGGCGCGGACCGCGGGCAACGCCGAGATCACCCCGGGACACGTCGCGCTCGGGCTGCTCGCCGAGCCGGAGGGGCTGGCCGCCGCGGCGATCGTGGCCAACGGCGTACCCCTGGAGCGGCTGCGGGAGGTCGTCACCGCGACGCTGCCGGCGAAGGCCGACCCGGTCCCGGACCTGATCCCCTACGACGCGCGGGCCAAGAAGGTCCTGGAGCTGACGTTCCGGGAGGCGCTGCGGATGGGGCACAACTACATCGGTACGGAGCACATCCTGCTCGCCCTGCTGGAGGAGGAGGGCGACGACGGCGTGCTGCGCGGTCTCGGTCTGGAGAAGTCCGCGCTGGAGTCGGCGTTCGAGGCGGCGCTCGCCGAGATCAGCCGGAAAGGGGCCTGACCCCGCGCCGGGCACGCGTCACGGGGGCGCGTGCCCGGCGTCCGGGCCGTCAGCCGGCGACGGGGAAGCCGTACCGGGCGGCGTGCTCCGGGTCGGCCGGGTCGACCTGGCGGATGCCGGCGTCGGCCAGGCGCTTGTTCACCTCGTCGAGGTGCTCCCGGACCAGCCGGGCCTCCTCCTCGGTGACCCGGCCGCGGTGCGGGCGCCCGGCGTGCTCGATGGTGCCGTAGTCGATCTTCTCGGTGGCGCGCCGGGCCTTGGGCGGCTTGACCCGCTCGGCGGTCCGCAGCAGCTGCGCCATCGGTACGTCGGTCGCCATCGCGTCGAACTCGCTGGCGGTCAGCACGACCCGGCGCGGCTCACCGTGGCCGTGCCGGTCGTAGATCTCCACCACCGCGACGTCGAGCGCCGCGTCGTCGATGCTCTCCACCTCGACCGCGGTGGCGTCCAGCTGCACGGGGCCGGCGACCAGGTCCGGGTGCTCCAGGACGACGACCTTGACCACCTCGTCGTCGGGGCTGAGCACCTGACCGGTGAAGTCGGAGACGTGGATCGTCTTCTTGCCCATGCGCGGAGCTTCTCCTGTCGTAGGCCGGAAATCGGACCACAAGACGCTACCGCACAGGTGTGCGAAGGCCGGTACGCCGCCCGGCCGGTGTGTCGCCGCCCGCCCTCAGAGCGTCGTGAGGCCACGCCAGGAGGCGGTGCCTGCCGGTTGCGCGTTCAGTTCGGCCCAGGAGAGTCCCCGGTCACGGGCCTCGCGGTACGCCGGCTGCGCCGGGAACCGTCCGGCGTCTGCGGCGGCCCGCCAGCCGCGCTCCGGGTCCTGCTGGAATCGGTCATTCGGTTCGTGAGGCATGACCACTACCGTCCCAGAGAAACTTGTCCATGTATGAAAATGAATATGACGCAGGGTCGATGCCTTCGGTTCCGTGAAGCGCCGGAGTTCCTGCGGCCGGTGGCGGAGGCAGGAATCGGCGTCCGTCGCTGGCGTGCCGACCCTCTACCCATCGGCCGCACGTCTCAACCCCGGCGCGATCGCGGAATTCGGCGGACACGGGCGCGGCTTCCCGGCGTACCATGATCACGTGCTCGACCGGCGGGTCTTCCTTCATCTGGCGACCTGGTTGGGGCAGTGGCCGGCGGGCCCCGGGCTGCACGTGGTCCGGTCCTACCGCCGCGCCCGCCCGGCCTGGGACGGGCGGCTGCGCCCGGCCGTCGCGGTGACAGCGGACGGCAGCACCGTCCTCTCGGTGGCCGCCGACCGGGTCGAGGCGGTCCGGACCCTGGTGCGCGACCGGCCGCTCGGGGAGTGGCTGCCCGACCTGCCGGGCGCGGTCGGCACGCCCGAGTTCATCGCGCACACCTCGGTCTTTCGCTGGTGCACCGACCCGGCGCCGCTGCCGGAGGTGGGGGAGTGGGTGCCGCCCACGCTGCCCGGGCTGCCGCCGTGGCTGCGGCTGTTCGACAGGGAGGTGCTGGTGGTCCGGGGCGCCGACGGTGCGTACCAGGCCGGCGTGGGGATCAAGCGGCACGACGCGTACGGGCACGAGCTGGCGGTGGGCACGGTGCCGGCGGCGCGCGGGCGCGGCCTGGCCCGGCGGCTGGTCGCGCAGGCGGCCCGCCGGGTGCTCGACGAGGGGGCGATCCCCACCTACCTGCACGACCCGGGCAACGCGGCGTCCGGCCGGGTGGCCGAGGCGGCCGGGTTCCCGGATCGCGGCCTCACCGCGTTCGGCGTGTTCCCCCGCTGAGCCGGCCTGGCGCGGACCGTGGATCCCGGGCCGGATCCACGGTCCGCTGCTCTCCCCCAGGCCCCGACATCGGTAACGCTATGTGTTAGTGCCGGTGGTCAACAAGGGGTGTGCCACTGTCCGGTTACGGACTCTGACCTGCGTAATCGCTGGCAGGCGCGGCGGCGAGGTCAGTGACGCAGCGTGTGGATCAGGGCGAGCGCCTGACGGGTGACGGGCCGCAGTACGCGCAGCCGGGACAGCCCCACCAGCCGGTCCACGAGCGGCACCACGCCGTCGATGAGCTGCCGGGTCTTCACCTGCCCCGCCGAGCGGTCGTGCACCCAGTAGAGCACCACCCCCATGTAGCCGAGCCAGAGCAGGTCGGGCAGTGCCTCGCGCAGCTCCTCGTCGAGCTTGACGGTGGACCCGGTGAGCGCCTCGCGGAACAGCGCGACGGACATGTCCCGGGGCTCCGACGACTCGGCGGAGAACGGGCTGAGCGGCGAGGTCGGCTCGGCCGCAGTCTTGAAGAAGGCACCAGCGAACGCGTGGTACGGGCTCAGCACGTCGATGCCCGCGTGCAGCACCCCGGCCAGTCGCGGGCCGAAGTCGCGCTCCCGGGCGAGCACCGGATCGGCCGCCTTCCGGTGCTCACGCTGGGTGCCCGCGTAGAACTCCTGGACCAGGTGCTCCTTGGAGCCGAAGTAGTAGTAGGCGTTGCCCACCGCCACGCCCGCCTCCTGGGCGACCGCGCGCATCGTCGTGCGGGCGTATCCGCGCTCGCGGAACAGCCGCATCGCGGTGTCCAGGATCAGCTGGCGGGTCTGCTCACCCCGGGCCGTCGACCCCTGCCCACCCGCAGCTGTCGTCGGCGCACTCTGCTCGGTCATCGTCGTCACCGTATCCCGGTTCCCGGATCCGCTCGCGGACCGCGGAGGCCGCCGCCACCACCTTGCGGGCCAGCGGCAGCAGGTGTGGACGGGCCAGCCGCTCGGCCGTACCGCGATGCTCGGTGAGCGCCCACAGGCAGGCGAACCAGGCGCCGTCGCCGCGGTAGACCGCGCCGGTGTCGGCCACCACCGTCAGGTCGCGCAACGTCGCGTCGTGGTCCAGCCCGGGGAAGCGCCGCCGGGCCTCGGCGGAGCCGGCCGGCACGAACTCCAGCGGTACGAGCTGGGCGCGCGAGGCGAGCCAGCGCCGGGCGGCCCGGCACATCGGGCAGTCCGCGTCGAACAGGACGGTGAACCCGCGGATCCCACCGGCCCCGTGCCCGGTGGGATCCTGCGGGTGCCCGCCCGGGGCGGACGTCACCGGGCCGGCGGGTTCGGGCTCGCCGGTACCGGTCCGCCCTGCGGCGGGAGCATCCTGACCGGCGGCAGCGGCGGGTGAGTGGCCTGCTGCCGCAGGCGGCCGCGCCGGTAGCGGCCGAGCGCGAAGACGTTGAAGAAGTGCAGCGCGCCGAGCACCAGCAGGACGAACCCCACCTTCATGGAGAGCTGCTCCAGCGCCTGGCTGGTGTCGCCGACCGGACCGGACTCCTTCATCGCCACCGTGACGTAGCCGAGGTTGAGCAGGTAGAAGCCGACCACCAGCAGGCTGTTGACGGCCTCGGCCAGCCGGCTGTCGGCGAACACGTCCTGCAGGAAAACCAGCCCGTTGCGGGACAGTGCCCGTGCCACCCAGACGGTGAGGCCGATGCTCACCGTCAGGTAGGCCAGGTACATCCAGACCTTCACGTCCATCCCCGTAGCCTCTCTTGAACGTGTTCAAATCACTGGCGCCCTGAGCGTACGACAGATTTTGAACGTGTTCAAGAGAGCGGCCCGCCGCCCTTCCGGGCAGCGGGCCGCGTGGAGGTGCGGGTCAGGCGGTCAGGCCGAGCGCGTCGGCGGCGGCCCGGCCGTTGGCGTGACTGGCGCCGTGGGTGGCGACGAACGCGCGCGCGCCCGCCGGCCGCCACGCGCCCGGCCAGCCCATCTCGACCACAGTCACCCGATGCGTGGCGGCCAGCGCCTCGACCAGCTCACGCGCGCCGGGCAGCCGGTGCAGGTGCCGCCCGACCAGCACGACCGGCCGGTCCCCGGCCAGCCGCCGCAACTGCTCCGGGTCGGTCTCGCCCGCCACCGCGCGAGCCTGCTCGACCCCGGCGGCCAGGTGCGGGCCGAGCCCCCACGGCACCCGCCCCTCGGCGATGGTGGAGGTGGCGTGCACCTGCACCACCAGCGGCGCGGTGTCGCGGACGAGGTCGCCCTCCACCCGTACCGCCCGCAGCGCGGCGGCGTAGCCGAGGCCGTCGGCGGCGGGCGGCGGGGCGTCGGCGGGGCCGGTGGTGGCGGCGAGCGCGGCGGTCCGGCCGGCCGCCTCCTCGACCCGCTCGCGCGCCAGCCGTCCGTCGGCCATCGCCGCGACGATCTCGGCGGCGACCGACTCGACCAGCTCGGCGTCCACCCGGGCGCCGATGCAGAGCAGGTCCGCGCCGGCGGCCAGGGCCCGGACCGCGCCCGCGCCGACCCCGCCCGCGGCGAGCACCGCACCCTTCATCTCCAGCGCGTCCGTGATCACCGCGCCGGTGAAGCCGTACTCGACGCGCAGCAGGTCGTGCAGGACCGCGCGGCTGAACGTGGCCGGGCCGTCGCCGGTCAGCGCCGGCACGCGGATGTGCGCGGTCATCACCGCGCGGACGCCCGCGTCCACCACGGCGGCGAACGGCGGCAGGTCGCGTTCCCGCAGGACGGCCGGCGGCACGTCGACAGTGGGCAGCTCGTGGTGCGAGTCCGCGACGGTGGCGCCGTGCCCGGGGAAGTGCTTGGCGCAGGCGGCCACACCTGTCGACTGGAGACCGGCGACGGCGGCGGCCGAGTGGACGGCGACCCGCTTCGGGTCCGCCCCGAACGAGCGGGTGCCGATCACCGGGTTCTCGTCGGCGGTGTTCACGTCGACGGTGGGGGCCAGGTCGACGGTGATGCCCAGCGCGGCCAGTTCCGCGCCGATCGCCGCGTACACCCGGCGGGTCAGGTCGGGGTCGTCCACCGCGCCGAGCGCGGCGTTCCCGGGGTACGGGCTGCCGGTGGCGTGCGCCAGCCGGGTGACGTCGCCGCCCTCCTCGTCGATCGCGACGATCACGTCGGGGCGGCCGGCGCGCAGTGCCGCCGTGGACGCCGCCACCTGGGCCGGGTCGTGGATGTTGGTGCCGAACAGGGTGTGCCCGGCGAGCCCCTCGGCGAGCAGGTCGACCGCCCAGTCCGGCGGGACCGGTCCCGGGTACGCCGCCAGCAGCGTGCCCAGCGCGAGCCGGCGCAGTCCTGGATCCAGACCCACGAGTATCCCCTTTCCCTGCCGGGTCGTCCGACCTCCGCGGATGGGGGTGGCCGATACGCTAACGGGCGCCCCTCGGCAGGCGTTTTGTGGTTAGAAAACTTTACTGAAAATTGAGGACGACGGCATGAGTGCGACCCGGCTGCCCGGCACCCCCCGACTCCTGCGGGCGCTCAACGATCGTGCGGCGCTGGAGCTGCTGCTCGAACGTGGCCCGCTGACCCGGGCCCGCATCGGTGAGCTGACCGGGCTGTCCAAGGTCACCGCGTCCCAGCTCGTCGAGCGGCTGGAGGAGCGCGGCCTGGTCGCCCGGGTCGGCGAGCAGGCCGGCGGGCGGGGCCCGAACGCCCAGCTCTACGCCGTCCGGCCGAGCAGCGCGTACGTGGTGGGCGTCGAGGTGGGCGCGGAGCGGGTGGTCGCCGCGTGCGCCGACATCACCGGCGCGGTGGCCGGCCGGGTCGAGCAGTCCACCAAGGACACCGACGACCCGGTCGGCGTGGTGCACAACGCCGTGGTCCAGGCGGCGGCCAGTGCCGGTGCGGAGCTGTCCGCCGTCCGGCGCGTCGTGCTCGGCACCCCCGGCCTGGTCGACCCGCAGACCGGCGACATCACGTTCGCGTTCAACCTGCCGCGCTGGCACAGCGGCCTGCTCGCCGCGCTGCGCGAGGACCTGGACACCCCCGTCGTGTTCGAGAACGACGTGAACCTCGCCGCGGTGGCCGAGGCGCAGTCCGGGGCGGCCCGTGGCACCGCCGACTTCGTGCTGGTCTGGGTGGACGCGGGCGTCGGCCTGGCCATCATGCTGGGCGGCCGGCTGCACCACGGCAGCAGCGGCGCGGCCGGCGAGATCGGCTACCTGCCGGTGCCCGGCGCGCCCATCCCGCGCGACGTGTCCAAGCGGGCCAAGCCGGCGTTCCAGCAGCTCGTCGGCGCCGACGCGGTACGCGCGGTGGCCGCCGAGCACGGTTTCGCCAGCCCGGACGCGGCGGAGCAGGGCGTGGCGGCGGCCCGGGCCGCCGAGGTGGTCCGCGCGGCCATCGCCGCCGGCACCGCCGGTGGGCCGATGCTCGACGAGCTGGCCCGGCGGCTGGCGCTCGGTGTGGCGAGCACCTGCGTGGTGCTGGACCCGCCGCTCGTGGTGCTCGCCGGGGCGGTCGGCCAGGCCGGCGGGGCGGCGCTGGCCGAGCGGGTGCAGCACGAGGTCGCCGCGATCACGCTGGTCCGGCCCCGGGTGGTGACCACCGGGCTGACCGAGGAGCCGATCCTGCGCGGCGCGCTGCGGACCGCGCTGGACGCGGTACGCGACGAGGTGTTCGGCTCGACGGTCGGCTGACCGCGTCGTGCACCCTGGCGCCATGTGAAGGAATCCTTCATCATGGCGCCAGGGTTCGCAAGGAGTTGCCGATATGCTGCTCCGGTCAGATCAGGTCGCGGCGACGGAACACCGTGAACGCCGCGGCCACCAGCGCGCCGGTGAGCCCGAACAGCACCACCACGCCCGACGTCCAGGTCAGCGTGTAGGAGCCGTCGCAGTAGCCGGAGATCCCGGGGCCGCAGGCGTTGTTGTCCCAGAGCCGTACCTCACCGGACAGCCAGGCCGCCAGATAGCTGGACAGCATGTACCGATCAGGCCGGCCGACCTCGAGGATCTGGAACACCAGCCGCGCACCCAGCTCCCACACCACCACGTACGCGGCCACCGTGCCCAGCGCCGCCGAGGTGTGCCGGCCCAGCGTGGCCACGGCGAACCCGAGCGCCGCGGCGAGCAGCACCAGCACCAGCCCGCGTACCCAGATCGCGCCAAGCGACGGCCAGAAGTCGCCACCGGTCCGCCCGACCAGGCCGGACGCCTGGCCGATCAACCAGAACGCCCCGAGGTACGCCGCCGACGCCAGCACCGACAGGCCGAGCAGCCCGCCCAGCAGCGTGCCGAGCTTCGCGGCCAGCACAGTGCGCCGCCGGGGCCGCCACAGCAGCAGGTTGACCACCCCGCCCGAGTTCAGGTCGGCCCCGATGTAGGAGGCGCCGACCAGGAACCCGAACAGCGTCAGGAACGCGATCAGGAAGTAGAGCAGTGGCTCGGCCTCCTTGGCGAAGACGAAGACACCGCTGAGGTAGTCGGCAGCGCTCGGCAGATCCTCGAGCTGGGCCGGATCGATCTGGGCGCAGTCGCGCGGCAGGTAGTCGCTCTCGCCCGGCGGGAGCGAGCCCTCCCGGATCCGCAGGCAGCGGTCGTACGTCATCTCCATCTGGCGCACGCTCTCCGCCGCCTGCGCCTGCGCCCGGCTCAGCTCCGCCGGGCTCGGCCGGTGCGAACCGGCGAGGGTGGTCACCACTGTCACCGCGAAGGCGACAGCCAGCAGCACCATCATGAGCTGCACGAAACGCCGGGCGGCCAGCCGCTCCAGCTCGGCACGGACCAGGTTCACGCGTCCACCTCCCGGGTCTCCCGGACGTCGAGGTCGATCACTCCGTCGCTCGGCGGCGCGCCGTCGACCTGCCGCGGCACCGCCACGTGCTCGTGGCCGCCGGTCAGCTCCAGGAAGACGCTCTCCAGGTCCGGCCGCAGCGGGACCAGCTCGCGTACCCACATGCCCTGCTCGCCGAGCGTCCGGCTGATCGTCTCCGGATCCTGCACACCGGTCACCACCAGGTGGTCCGGCGCGACGGCCACCGACAGGCCGGCTCGGCCCAGCAGCTCGCCGGCCCGCTCCGGGTCGGCCACCCGGACCCGCCACTGGTGCTGGTCGAAGCCGGCCAGCACGTCCTGCACCGGCCCGTACGCGACCCGCTGCCCCCGGCTCACGATCGTCACGTGGTCGCAGATCAACTGGATCTCGGCCAGGATGTGGCTGGACAGCAGCACCGTCACCCCGGCCTCGGCCAGCGACCGGGTCAGGTCGCGCATCTCCCGGATGCCGGCCGGGTCCAGCCCGTTCGCCGGCTCGTCCAGGATCAGCAGCTCCGGGTTCTTCAGCAGGGCCGACGCGACCGCCAGCCGCTGCTTCATGCCCAGCGAGTAGCCCTTGACCCGCTCGTCGCCCCGGTCGCGCAGCCCGACCTGCTCCAGCACCTCGTCCACCCGGCTGGTCGGCACACCGCCTGCGAGCGCCAGCAACCGCAGCGTCCGGTGCGCGGTGAAGTTGGCGAAGAACTGCGGGCTCTCCACGATCGCGCCGACCCGGCCGGCCACGTCCGGCAGGTGCTCGGGGGACTCGGCGCCCAGCACGCGCATCCGCCCGGAGTCCGGCCGGACCAGCCCCAGCAGCGCACGCAGCGTGGTGGTCTTCCCGGACCCGTTCGGCCCGAGGAAACCGTGCACCTGACCCGCCTCGACCAGCATGTCGAAGCCGTCGACGGCGACCCGGCGCCCCTGGCGCAGCGTGTGGAACGTCTTGCGGAGACCGGCGATCTCGATGACCGCGCTCATCCGCGCGCCTTCCGGCAGCGGTCGGGCATGAGTGTCCTTCCGGAAGTGGTGACCAACGACACGGCGCCCCACCCTATGGCGGCGGCGCCGCCCGTGGGGGGCGCCGGGCCGGGTGCGTGATTGGATGGAGCGGTGACTGGTGACCTGATCCCCGGCGCCCCGGGCGCCCCCGCCCCCTCGACCGTGGACGCGGATCTGGTGGTCAGCCTCGACGGGGTCGGCGTCAAGCGTTCCGGCACCGCGCTGGTGCACGACGTCGACTGGCGGGTCGAGCTGGACGAACGGTGGGTGGTGCTCGGGCCGAACGGCGCGGGCAAGACCACGCTGCTCAACCTGGCCGCCGGCCGGCTGCACCCGACCAGCGGCGTCGCGCACGTGCTCGGCGAGCGCATCGGCCGTACCGACGTCAACGAGCTGCGTACCCGCATCGGCCTGTCCACCGCGACGCTCGCCGAGCGGATCCCCGCCGAGGAGCGGGTCGTCGACGTGGTGGTGACCGCCGCCTGGTCGGTGGTCGGCCGCTGGCGGGAGAGCTACGACCGCACCGACGAGGCGCGCGCCGCCGCGCTGCTGCGCCAGCTCGGCGTCGGCCACCTCACCGACCGCACGTACGGCACGCTGTCCGAGGGCGAGCGCAAGCGCGTGCAGATCGCCCGCGCCCTGATGACCGACCCGGAGCTGCTGCTCCTCGACGAGCCGGCCGCCGGGCTCGACCTGGGCGGGCGCGAGGACCTGGTGGCCCGGCTGGCCGAGCTGGCGTACGACCCGGACGCGCCCGCCATGGTGCTCGTCACCCACCACGTCGAGGAGATCCCGCCGGGCTTCACCCACGCGCTGCTGCTGCGCGAGGGCGGCGTGGTGGCGCAGGGCCTGCTCGCCGACGTGCTCACCGCCGACAACCTGTCGAAGACGTTCGGCCTTCCGCTGGTGGTCACGCGGTCCGGCGACCGCTGGGCCGCCCGCGCCGCCTGAGCGACGGGACGACACCGTGCCGCAGACCCGGATCGCCGTCGTCGGCAGCGCCAACATGGACCTCGTCGGCATCGGCGCGGCGCTGCCCCGGCCCGGCGAGACGGTGCTGGGCGACGACTTCGTCATGCTGCCCGGCGGCAAGGGCGCCAACCAGGCGGTCGCCGCGGTACGCGCCGGCGCATCCTGCGTCTTCCTCGGCGCGATCGGCTCGGACTCGTTCGGCGTGACGCTGCGGGCCCGGATGACAGCGGCCGGCGTGGACACCGGCCACCTGCGGGTGGTCTACGGCCCGTCCGGCGTCGCGCTGGTCATGGTCGGCGGCGCGGGGGAGAACGCCATCCTGGTCACCCCCGGCGCGAACGCCGCGTTCACGTCGCTGACCGCAGACGAGCTCTCCGCCGTACGCGATGCGGATGTGCTCGTCGCGCAGCTGGAGGTGCCGGTCGAGACGGTGACCGAGGCGGCGCTGGCGGCCCGGTCGGCGGGCACCCGGGTGGTACTGAACGCGGCGCCGGCCCGATCGGTGCCGGCCGAGCTGCTGGCGGCGACCGATCTGCTCGTGGTGAACGAGCCGGAGGCGCAGGCGCTGACCGGTCGCGGCCGGGACGAGCCGGCGGCGCTGCTGGACCTGGTGCCCCGGGCGGTGCTGACGCTCGGCGGCGACGGCGCGTGGTACGTCGACCGGGACCGGCCGGCGACGCACGTGCCGGCGGTGCCGGTGGACGTGGTCGACTCGACCGCCGCCGGGGACGCGTTCACCGCCGCGCTCGCGGTGGCCTGGGGCGAGGGGCGGGACCTGGCCGACGCGGCGCGCTGGGCGGCGGCTGCCGGTGCGGCGTGCGTACGCAAGCTCGGCGCCTCGGTCGCGCTGCCCCACCGGGCGGAGATCGACGAGCTGTTCCCGGCCGGCTGAGCCTCAGCCGGCCGGTTCGTCGGTGAGGCGCTCGCCGCGCCGGCGCAGCATGCCGAGCCCGGGGATGCCGGCGACCGCGAGCTTGAGGTCGCGTGTGACGTCCAGCAGGTCGTGCAGATCCGGGCCGACCCGGTCCAGCGTGGCCAGGATCGGCAGCACGTCCGAGGTGAGATGGTCCTTGAGCTTCGGCAACTCGTCCACGAGCCGGATCGCGGCGGTCACCTCCTCCGGGCTGAGCTGCTCCACGAACCGCGCCGCCATCGGCGCGGCCCGCCGCAGCGTCGCCTCGTACGCGGCGAGCAACTCGTTCGCCACGCCGGTCGCCTTCTCCGCTGTCGCGAGCGTGCCCGCCGCCCGCGCGGTCACCGTCTCCGCCTCGGTCACCACACCGGCCGCGCCGCGGGCCACCCGGTCGGCCTCGCCGACCACCACGGCCGCCGCCTCGGAGACCCGCTGCGCCTCGCCGACCACGACAGTCGCCGCGGCGGCCACCTCGGTCGCCGTGTCGATCGCCGCGGTGGCGGCGGCGCTGATCACCGCCACCTCGCGGACCGCCGTCTCGGCGTCGGTGAGCACCCGGTCGGTGCGGTCGAGCGTGCCCTCGATCCGGTCGACCACCCCGTCGATCCGCCGGACCAGCGCCTCGACCTGGTCGAGGACGGCGAAGGCCCGAGCGGGCACCGAGGCCACCGTGGCGGCCGAGCCGAGCGCCTGGTCCAGTGCGGTACGGGTGAGGCCGAGCACGGCACCGGGCCGGGGAAGAGGGATCGCCATGACATCCAGTGTGCGGCGTCGCGGCCAGTGCCGCCCGACGGCAGCCGGGCGGCGAAGGTCACGCCAGCCGCCCGGTGCGGCGTAGGGTGCCGGCATGCCCACCCCCGGCCCGGCGTCGCGGCGACTGCTCGCCTGCGGCGTGGTCGCGCTGCTCGCCGTCGTCCTCGGCGCCCTGCTCCTGGCCCGCGCCGACGCCGGTCTGAGCACGCGGCGGGCGACGGTGGCGGGAGTGCCGCTGACCGAGGTCCGGGCGGACGGCGTGAGCGGCGACCGGCGGCCCGGGGTGGTGATCGCGCACGGCTTCGCCGGGTCGGCCCGGCTGATGCGGCCGCTCGCCGACTCGGTGGCCCGCCGGGGCGGCGTCGCGGTGCTGCTCGATTTCGCCGGCCACGGCGCCAGCCACGCCCGGCTGCCCGGCGCGGGCCGGGACGAGGAACGCAGCCGGGCGCTGCTGCGGCACGACCTGGATGTGGCGGTCGCCTGGCTGCGCGGGCGGCCCGGCGTCGACCCGGACCGGATCGTCCTTGTCGGGCACTCCATGGGCGCGGGTGCGGTCGTCCGGTACGCGGTCGCGCATCCGGAGATCGACCGGACCGTGGCGATCTCGCTGCCCGACGGCAGCGACGTACCGGCGGGCTGGCCGGGGAGGCTGACGCTCGTGGTGGGCGGGCTGGAGTTCGCCGGTTTCCGCCAGGCGGTCGACGAGGCGACGCGGGACGCGCCACCGGGCACCCGCACGCGGGTGGTGGCACCCGGCACCGAGCACGTGTCGGTGCTGTTCGCGCCGCGTACCCACGCCGCGGTGCTCGACGCGCTCCCGGACCGTACCGGTGGGCCGCCGCCGTCCCCGCTGACCCGGCCGGGCGGCGCCGGGCTGCTGCTGGCAGGGCTCGCGCTGGGCTTCGTGCCGCTTGCCGCGCTGCTGCCGCGCCGGGCGCGGGCGGGCGCCGGCGGTCCGCGTACCGGGCGGTGGCTCGCCGCGACGGTGCCGGCGGCCGGTGTGGGCGCCGTGCTCGCCGCGCTGCTGCCGACCGCCCGGCTACCGCTCGCCGTGGGCGGATACGTGGCGGTGTTCCTGCTGCTCACCGGCGTGCTGCTGGCCGCCGCGGCGCGCTTCGCGAAACCCCGCCGGCCGCCGGCGACCGGTGGTGGCGTCCGGTCCGCTGTCGTCGCCGTCGTGCTCCTCGGGTACGCGGTGCTCGCCGTCGCGCTGCCGCTTCATCTCGGTCTCACCTCGACCGTGCCGGTCGGGGCCCGGTGGTGGCTGCTGCCCCTGGTGACGTTCTGCTGCCTGGCGTTCCTGCTCGGCGCCGAGCGGCTCGCGGACGGCCACGGCGTCCGGTACGCGGCCACCGGCGGGATCGCCGTGCTGGTGCTCGCCGTCGCCGCGGTCATCGGCCTGGCACCCGGGTTCGTACTGCTGGTGGTGCCGCTGTTCGCGGCGCTTGTGGCCTGGCAGGCGGCCTGGGCCGTGGTGCTGCGCCGCCGGGCCGCGCCGTGGTGGCTGGCGCCGTCGGTAGGGGCGGTGGTGCTCGCCTGGCCGATCGCGACCACGCTGCCGCTGACCTGACCGGCGCCGGTCGGCTCAACGACGGTCGGTCTGCTGCTCCACGGCGCGTTGCACGGCCCGGTAGATCTGCCCGAACCGCAGCGCGTCGGGCGTGCGGACCAGCATCGTCTCCCGGCCGTGGTGCTGCACCCACAGTTCGTGCACCCGGTTGCCGCGCTCGTAGGAACGGTCCAGCCAGCCGAGCGGCACCTCCAGGAACGGGGTGAGCGCCAGTCCCACCACCACGAACGCGGCCAGGAAGATCAGGGCCAGTTTCCACTCGCCGCGGTCCTGCGCGGACCAGGCCAGCGAGAGCACGCAGACCACGGCGACCAGTGGTGGCAGCGACAGCAGCAGGACCAACACCCCGCGCCCCAGCACCCGCCCTCGGACGGCCAGTGTGGTGGTGCCGCGCGCGTGCCAGACGTACGTGACGTCGGCGAGCGCGACGGCCTGACCGCCCGCGTGGATGGCCTCGGAGGTGACCTGCACGGTGTCGTCCCGGTAATAGAGGACCATGAATCAGCCTAACCGCGTGTGTCGATGCCGGCGATGCGTGCGCCGGTAGGCTGGCGGCATGACGGACCGGAGCGGGGCCGGAACCGGCGGCGACGAGCAGGCGCGCAACGTCGAGGTGGTCAGGCGTTACCTGCGCACCTTCGTCACGAAGGACCTGGCCGAACTGGCCGAGGTGGTCGACGAGGACGTGGAGGTCTACGGCTCCGGCACCGCGGTACGCGGCCGGCGCTATCCCGAGGCGGCCGTGTGCTCGCCCGGCCTGACCGTGATCGACCAGGAGATCCGGGAGATCTTCGCGGCCGGAGACCGGGTGGTGGTGTCGCTGGCGCAGACGTACCGGCGGGACGCGACAGGGGCGACCACCGTGCAGAGCGCCTGCAAGATGTACCGCCTGGCCGGCGGCCGGATCGTCCAGTTCTGGGGCGAGCAGGACACCTACGGCCTGTTGCGCGGGCTGGGCCTGCTGCCGGACGAGCCGATCACGTTCTGACCCGTCGCGGCAGGACCGGTCGCGGAACGACCTGGCGCGGGACGACCCGGCGTGGCCGGCAGGCTCTCCATGGCCCGCTGCACCGCCCGGTAGACCTGCCCGAAGCGCATCGCGTCGCGGGTGTGCAGCAGCCGCACCGGGCGGCCCCGCCATTGCGCCCACATCTCCATCTCCCGGCTGCCCCGGGCGTACGAGCGGTCCAGGTGTTCGAAGAGGAAGTCCGCGAGCGGCCCGACGGCGAGGCCGACCAGCACCGAGATGCCCACGATGGCGACGGTGACCGCCGCCGAGCGTTGCAGCCACACGGCCAGCGCGATGCCCAGTACGGCGGCCACCAGCGGTCCGGCGAGCGCGGCCCCGATCGCGCCGCGCCCGGCGAGCACCCGCCAGGAGCGGTCGCCCCGCCGGTGCCACACAGCGGTCAGTTCGGCCAGCGGGTAGCTGCGCCCGTCCACCCGTACCGCGGTGGAGGTGACCTGGACGGAGCGGTCGTCGTAGTAGGTGATCATGGCCTCACTCCCGGTGGCGGGGCGGCGGCGACTCCGGCGACGACCTGGGGAGTCGCCGACACCACACTGTCTACCCCAACGAGGCGAGTCGTAAGGTTGGCACGCGACTTCGACGAGGAAGTGAGGGCAGCGTGGGCGAGTTCGTCAGGCTGGAAGTGAAGGACGGCATCGGCACCATCCGGCTGGAGCGGCCGCCGATGAACGCGCTCAACACCCAGGTGCAGGAGGAGTTGCGCGCCGCCGCCTCGGCGGCCACCGCCGACGCCGAGGTCCGCGCCGTGATCGTGTACGGCGGCGAGAAGGTCTTCGCGGCCGGTGCGGACATCAAGGAGATGGCCGACATGTCCTACGTGGACATGGCGGAGCGCGCGGCCGACCTGTCCAGCGCGCTCGGCGCGATCGCCCGCATCCCCAAGCCGGTCGTCGCCGCGATCACCGGGTACGCGCTGGGCGGCGGCTGCGAGCTGGCGCTGGCCTGCGACTGGCGGATCGTCGCCGAGGACGCCAAGCTCGGCCAGCCGGAGATCAAGCTGGGCATCATCCCGGGCGCCGGCGGCACCCAGCGGCTGGCCCGCCTGGTCGGCCCGGCCCGCGCCAAGGACCTGATCATGACCGGGCGGATGGTCGACGCCGCCGAGGCGCTGCGCATCGGCCTGGCCGACCGGGTGGTCCCGGCCGCCGAGGTCTACGACGCCGCCGTGGCGTACGTGAAGCCGTTCCTGACCGGGCCGGTGCAGGCGTTGCGCGCGGCGAAGGCGGCTGTCGACGGCGGTCTGGACATGGACCTCACCTCGGGCCTGGCCTGGGAGAGCCAGCTCTTCGCGGCGCTGTTCGCCACCGACGACCGGCGCGAGGGCATGGCCGCGTTCGTGGAGAAGCGCAAGCCGGGCTTCACCGGTCGCTGACGCGAGAGCTGTTCACATCCGCGATACCGGCCAGTAGCGTGACCCCGGTCGGTCGACGAAGGGGAATGGCATGACGGAACGGGTCGAGGGCCACGGGGGCGATCTGGCGCTCGCGGCACTACGCGCGCACGGCGTACGGGAGATGTTCACGCTGTCCGGCGGGCACGTCTTCCCGCTCTACGACGCCGCCCACAAGGCGGGTTTCCCCCTCTACGACGTGCGGCACGAGCAGTCCGCCGTGTTCGCCGCGGAGGCGGTCGCCAAGCTCCAGCGCCGCCCCGGCCTGGCCGTGCTCACCGCCGGCCCCGGCGTCACCAACGGGGTCTCCGGCCTGACCAGCGCGTTCTTCAACGCCTCGCCGGTGCTGGTGCTCGGTGGGCGGGCGCCGCAGTTCCGCTGGGGCTCGGGCAGCCTCCAGGAGATGGACCACCTGCCGCTCGTCGCGCCGGTGACCAAGCACGCCGAGACGGTGTTCAGCGCCGACGACATCCCGCGCGCGGTGTCGGCGGCGCTGACCACCGCGCTCACCCCGCACCGCGGCCCGGTCTTCCTGGACTTCCCGCTGGAGGCGGTCTTCTCCGTCGGTGACGCCGACCTGCCGGCGGTCACGCCGCCGGCGCCGATCGAGCCGGACCCGGACGAGGTGGCGAAGGCGGCCCGCCTGATCGCCGGCGCGTCCCGGCCCGTGATCATCGCCGGTTCCGACGTGTACGCGGGCGACGCCGTCGACGCGCTGCGCGCCGCCGCCGAGGCGCTGCGGGTGCCGGTGTTCACAAACGGGATGGGCCGGGGCGCGCTGCCGCCGGAGCACCCGCTCGCCTTCGCCAAGGCCCGCCGGGTCGCGCTCAAGGGCGCCGACGTGGTCGTGGTGATCGGCACCCCGCTGGACTTCCGCCTCTCCTTCGGCGACTTCGGCGACGCCCAGGTGGTGCACGTCGTGGACGCACCGAGCCAGCGGGCCGGGCACGTGCAGCCGGCCGCCGCGCCGGCCGGTGACCTGCGGCTGATCCTCGGCGCGTTCGCCGACCACACCGGTGACCGGGCCGACCACGCCGACTGGATCGCCGAGCTGCGGACCGCCGAGGACGCTACGAAGGCCCGCGACGCGGAGGAGATGGCCGCCGAGAGCGACCCGATCCGCCCGGCCCGGATCTACGGCGAGCTGCGCAGGGCGCTCGCGCCGGACGCCATCACCATCGGTGACGGCGGCGACTTCGTGTCGTACGCCGGCCGGTACCTGGAGCCGGCCCAGCCCGGCACCTGGCTCGACCCCGGCCCGTACGGGTGCCTCGGCACCGGCATGGGCTACGCGATGGGCGCCCGGGTCAGTCACCCGGACCGGCAGATCTGCGTGCTGATGGGCGACGGGGCGGCCGGCTTCTCGCTGATGGACGTGGAGTCGCTGGTCCGGCAGAAGCTGCCGGTGGTGATCGTGGTCGGCAACAACGGCATCTGGGGGCTGGAGAAGCACCCGATGCGGGCGATGTACGGCTACGACGTGGCCGCCGACCTCCAGCCCGGCCTGCGCTACGACAAGGTGGTCGAGGCGCTCGGCGGCGCGGGCGAGACGGTGGAGAAGGCCGCCGACCTCGGGCCCGCGCTGGGGCGCGCGTTCGACTCGGGCGTGCCGTACCTGGTGAACGTGCTGACCGACCCCGCCGACGCGTACCCCCGTTCGTCGAACCTGGCCTGACCACGGCGCGTGCGGGCCGTCCGCCGGGTGACCGGCGGGCGGCCCGCGGCGCGTGTCAGACCTCGGGGCGGTCCCTGTCGTCCGGGCGGCGCAGTTCCTCCTCGCGGCGGCGCAGGTCCTCCTCCCACAGCCGCAGCCGTTCCTGGTCCTCGCGGCGGGACCGCTCGTCGAGCGAGGCGAGGAACTCCGGGTCGTCGTCCGGGGCGAGCGGACGGCGGGCGGGCGCGGCGGGACGGGCCGTGCCGGTGACGCCGGCGGTCCCGGCCGGGCGCTCGCGGCCCACGAGGAACCAGGCGATCGAGCCGACCAGCGGGAAGAAGAGAATGATCAGCACCCAGATCATCCGGGGCAGCGCCTTGACCTTCTCCTCGTCGGCGGAGAGGCAGCTGATCAGCGCGCACACGGCGAGGACGATCTGGACCAGGAAGAGCAGCACGTAGAGGCGGGCCATGCCTCATGATGGCTCACCGCCGCTCGTCAGCGCACCCCGCCGAGTACGTGCGCCACGCCGAGCACCGCCAGTCCGGCCGCGCCGAGCGCGGTCAGCGGCACCGACCATCTGTCGAACCGGCGCGGTCCGGTGCCGGTGGCCCGGTGCCACGTCACCACGAGCACGGCGAGCCAGACCACTACCGCGAGCCCGGCCGGCGCCGCGTCCGCGGGCCGGCCGCCGAACGCCGGCCGGAGCTGGAGCAGCAGCACCGCGGTGAGCGTGAGCAGCGTCCGCCGCCACGCCAGCCGGGTGCGCTCGGGTTGCAGGCCGGGGTCACGGGTCACCGCGCGCCGCCCACCAGCACGGCGGCCACCAGCAGCAGCGCGCCGACCGCGACGACGAGCGCCAGGACGGCCGGGAAGCGGGACGCGGGCAACTCCTCGTTCAGCCGCATGGCGCGTTCGGTGCGCGCCCAGTGGTCGACCGCCCGGATCGAGACGGTGGCGCCGAGCAGCAGCAGCGCGACCGCGAGCGCCTCGCGCAGGTGGGCCAGGCGCAGCGGCGGCAGGAACTGCGCCGCGGCCAGCCCGCCCGCCACCAGCGCGAGACCTGTTCGCAGCCAGGCCAGGAACGTCCGTTCGTTCGCCAGCGAGAAGCGGTAGTCCGGCGGGGTGCCGACCGAACGGAGTTCACGCGGGTCGAACCAGCTCTTGATCGACTCCCACACGCTGCCGATTATCCGCTTTGCCCCGCGCCTAGCCTGGGGGGATGACCGATCTTGACGCGCGCGAGCTGCGTGACGCCTACGACAGCCAGATCCGACCGGAGCTGCCGGACCCGCTGCCGGACGGGGTGACTGTGGAGCGCGACGGCCCGCTGTTCCGCGTGCTCGGGCTCGACCACCGCGGCTTCCTCACCTACCGGACGCTCGACGGCCTGGCCGGCGCCGAGCTGGACGCGCTGATCGCCCGGCAGGTCGAGGTCTTCCGGGCCCGGGGCGAGGCGGTCGAGTGGAAGCTCGCCGGTCACGACGAGCCGGCCGACCTGGCCGACCGGCTGCGCGCCGCCGGGTTCGTCCCGGAGGACCAGGAGACAGTCGTGGTCGGTCCGGTCGCGCCGCTCGCTGCCGCCGTCCCGGTGCTCCCCGAGGGGGTACGCCTGCGCGAGGTCACCGGCCGGGCCGACCTGGAGCGGATCGCCGCCATGGAGGAGGAGGTCTGGCAGGAGGACCGCAGCCACCTGGTGTACGGGCTGGCCCGGGAGATCGAGGCGGATCCGCAGTCGATCACGATCGTGGTGGCCGAGGCGGGGGAGACGGTGGTCAGCGCGGGCTGGATCCGCTACCAGCGCGGCACCGGCTTCGCCAGCCTCTGGGGCGGCTCGACGCTGCCGCAGTGGCGCAAGAAGGGCATCTACCGCGCGCTGGTGGCGTACCGGGCGCGACTGGCGCAGCAGCGCGGCAAGGCGTTGCTGCAGGTGGACTGCTCGCCGGACAGCCGGCCCATCCTGGAGCGGCTCGGGCTCGTTGCGGTCACCACCTCCACGCCCTACGTCTACACTCCGTGATCATGGAACGGTTGACGGCGGACGAGCGGCTCACCCTGAAGACCGGCGCGTTCGGTGCCGTGTTCCTGGTCTCCAACGCCGTACCGGGGGTGCTGGCGATGGTGCGGGAGAGCTTCGCCGCCTCCGGCGCACTCGGCGAGGTGGGGGGCGTGGTGAAGGAGGCGCTGACCACCGGCCCGCTGCCGCAGCTCCCTCGGGACTCGGTCCTGGAGGTCGAGTCGGTGGTGCTGCCCGCGCTGGGCCGGTCGGTGGAGATCCTGCGCGCCAAGTCGCCGGGGGACGTCGAGACGTACCGGTCGGTGGTGCTGGACGCGGCGGATCGGGTGGCGCAGGCGCACCGGGGGATCGAGCCGGCCGAGGCGGCGGCGATCGAGAAGATCCGGCAGGCGCTGGCCGCGGCGGCGTGACGGTGGTGAGTTGCGTCACTCCGGGCCGCCGGGGTGGCCATGCTACTTGCGGGTAACATTGCCTCGTGGGGAAGTGCACAGCTGCCCGCGGTTGACCCACGTTGCGTCACGCGGGAGGCTGCGCCCGTGACCGGGCGAGTGATCGCTACACCAAACAGGAGGGTCGTCGAAGCGCGATGAACATCGTCGTACTCGTCAAGCAGGTGCCTGATTCGGGCGCGGACCGCAACCTGCGTTCTGACGACAACACCGTCGACCGCGGTTCGGCGAACAACGTCATCAACGAGATGGACGAGTACGCCATCGAGGAGGCGTTGAAGATCAAGGAGGCGCACGGCGGCGAGGTCACCGTCCTGACGATGGGTCCGGACCGGGCGACCGAGTCGATCCGTAAGGCGCTGTCCATGGGTCCGGACAAGGCCGTCCACGTCGTCGACGACGCCTTGCACGGCTCCTGCGCGGTGGCCACGTCGAAGGTGCTTGCCGCCGCCCTCGGTCAGCTGGGCGCCGATCTGGTCATCTGTGGTGCCGAGTCGACCGACGGCCGGGTCCAGGTCATGCCGCACATGATCGCCGAGCGGTTGGGTGTGGCTGCTCTGACCGGTGCGCGCAAGCTCACCGTCGACGGGTCGGGTCTGACCGTGGAGCGGCAGACCGAGGAGGGCTACGAGGTGGTCACCGCCTCGACCCCGGCCGTGGTGTCCGTCTGGGACACCATCAACGAGCCGCGTTACCCGTCCTTCAAGGGCATCATGGCGGCCAAGAAGAAGCCGGTGCAGACGCTGTCCCTGGGTGACCTGGGCGTGGCCCCGGCTGAGGTGGGCTTCGACGGCGCTACCAGCGCCGTGGTGGAGCACTCCAAGCGTCCGCCGCGCTCCGGCGGCGAGAAGATCACCGACGAGGGCGAGGGCGGCGTGAAGCTGGTCGAGTTCCTCGCCACCGAGAAGTTCGTGTGAGAGGTCACTGACATGTCTGAGGTTCTCGTCGTCGTCGAAGCCACGAAGGAATTCGGCGTCAAGAAGGTCACCCTGGAGATGCTCACCCTCGCCCGCGAGCTGGGCTCCCCGAGCGCTGTCGTCCTCGGTGGCGCCGGCGCTGCCGAGGCGCTGAGCGCCAAGCTCGGTGAGTACGGCGCGGAGAAGATCTACGCCGCCGAGGGTGAGGAGATCGACGGCTACCTGGTGGCCCCCAAGGCGACTGTGGTCGCCGAGTTGGTCAAGCGCGTCCAGCCGGCCGCCGTGCTGCTCGCCTCGTCGCAGGAGGGCAAGGAGATCGCCGCTCGCCTGGCGGTCAAGCTGGACAACGGCATCCTGACCGACGTGGTCGGCCTGGCCGCCGACGGCACCGCCACCCAGGTGGCGTTCGCCGGCTCCACCATCGTCAAGTCCAAGGTCACCAAGGGCCTGCCGCTGGTCACCGTCCGGCCGAACTCGCTCAACCCGGCCCCGGCCGCCGCGACCCCGGCGGTCGAGCAGCTCACCGTGTCGGTCACCGACGCGGACAAGCTGGCCAAGGTCGTCGAGCGGGTCGCCGAGCAGAAGGGCTCCCGCCCCGAGCTGACCGAGGCGTCGGTCGTCGTGTCCGGCGGTCGTGGTGTCGGCAACGCCGACAACTTCAAGCTGGTCGAGGAGATGGCCGACCTGCTCGGCGGCGCGGTCGGCGCGTCCCGCGCGGCAGTCGACTCCGGCTACTACCCGCACCAGTTCCAGGTGGGCCAGACCGGCAAGACGGTCTCCCCGCAGCTCTACGTCGCGCTGGGCATCTCCGGTGCGATCCAGCACCGGGCCGGCATGCAGACCTCGAAGACCATCGTCGCGGTGAACAAGGACGCCGAGGCGCCGATCTTCGAGCTGGCCGACTACGGCGTGGTCGGCGACCTGTTCAAGGTCGTCCCGCAGGCCGCCGAGGAGATCCGCAAGCGCAAGTGAGCGTCGCGTGAAAGAAGGCCGCCGCCCGGTGCACCGGGCGGCGGCCTTTTCTCGTAGGGAGCTGATCGGCGGGCCGGGGAGCTGAGCCGGCCCGCCGATCAGCCCGTCAGGGTGCCCCTCAGCAGGCTGTCGCCGGAGTGGGCGGGCTTGTTGTCGTACTGCTCCGCGCTGACGTCGACCACGGTGTAGGTACGCAGGTCGACGTTCGGGGGGATAGGCAGGAGCGCGTCCCCTGATCCGTTGCTCAGCGTACCCACGGAGAACATCTTCATCGTGTTCGGATCGATCAGCCAGACCTCGTAGTACCCCGGAACGCTCGGGAGATTCGCCACGTGCAGATGCAACCGGTTGTCACCGAGCACCCGGGCGTCGCCGGAGGCGTCCTTCGGCGTCGCACCGAACGCGGCGAGCGGCGCGCTGGCCACCACCGACGGCTGCGGATCGGCCGGCTCGCCGCCGCCACCGCCGAGCACCGCGGCCGTACCGGCCACGCCGATCACCGCGGCGGCGGTGGCGGTGACCGCCGTGGTCGCCCACCCCGGCCAGCGCCGGCTTTGCCGCGGACGACGTGCCACGACGGGTACGGCGGCCGGCTCCACCGGGTCGGCCGGGCGCGGCAGGCGCCGATCGGTCAACGCCGGCAGCTCCTCGGCGGCCCGGATCTCGGCCACGATGCCCTGCCAGATGTGCTCCGGCGGGTCGGGCAGCTCGGCCAGGCCCTGGGTGCCGGCGCCGAGCCCGGCGACGTGCTGGAGCGACTCCATCTCGCCCCGGCAGTGGTCGCAGGTGTTCAGATGGGTGGCCTCGCCGTCAGCCGCCTCGCTCTCACCGAGCGCCAGAAAGACCAGCCGGTCGTGGTCCAGGTGCTGCACCGTCCACCTCCCATCTGCGTTTCAGGCTCTGCATGCCGCGTCTGATGTGACTCTTGACGGTGCCGAGCGGCACTCCGGTCACCGCCGCGATCTGCTGGTGTGTCAGGTCGTCGTAGAACGCCAGCTCCAGCATCCGGCGTTGTTCGTCGGGGAGCCGGGCCAGCTCGTCGGCGACCACCAGCCGGTCGACCACCGTGTCCGGGTCGGGGCCGGTGGAGACCGGTTCCGGCAGTTGCTTCACCGTCTCGACCACCCGGGTCTCCCGGGCCGAGGCCCGGATCCGGTCGACCACCTTGCGCCGCCCGATTCCGAGCAGCCAGCCGACCAGTGAGCCTTTCGCCGGGTCGAACGTCTCCCGGCCGAGCCAGGCGGCGACGAACGTCGCCTGGGTCACGTCCTCGGCGTCACTGCGATTCACGAGCGTCGTGGTGGCCAGGTGCAGCACCGCTCGCCCGTACCTGTCGTACGCCTCTCGCAGGGCCGCCTCGTCGCCGTCGCGGAACCGGGTGGCGAGGTCGTCCTCGCCCGGCGGTTCGGGGCCCTGTCTGGCCGCCGTCACCGGGCGGCTCGCCTTCCGTGGGGCATGCCCGACTGTAACTCCCACAGCCCTCGCCCCACTCTCCCGGTGTGTCGGTCACGACCCTCGTCACCTCTCCTTCGTCGCCGGAGGGTCCGGCGGATGCGCCCGGAGACGGGAAAAAGAAATCGGATCCGGGCGCATCCGGGGGAGACGGAGCCGGCGTAACCCGTTCTGCAAGCCAGGCCTGACGAATCAGCACCAACCACCAGGAGGCAGACAATGCAGTACGCGATGTTCCGTCGGGTCGCCGCGGGCGGCGCGGTGGCCGCCCTCACCTTCGCCGGCGTCGGCGCCGCCACCATGAGCCCGGCCTACGCCGCCTCGTCGAAGGTCTCCGTGGTCCACGGCATCCCGGACACCCCGGTCGACGTGTACGTCAACGGCGAGAAGACGCTGAACAACTTCAAGCCCGGCGACGTGGCCGGCCCGCTCACCCTGCCCGAGGGGGAGTACGACATCGCCCTGACCAAGCCCGGTGAGGCGGTCGACAAGGCGATCCTGAAGGTGGACGACGCGAAGGTGCCGGGCGGGGCGAACATCAGCCTCGCCGCCCACCTGAGCGCCGCCGGCGAGCCGCAGATCACCCCGTTCGTCAACGACGTGTCCAAGGTGGGCGCCGGCAAGGCCCGGCTGATCGTCCGGCACACCGCCGCCGCCCCGGCCGTCGACGTGCGGGCCGGCGGCAAGCCGGTCTTCGAGGGCCTGACCAACCCGAAGGAGGCGAAGGCGGACGTGGCAGCCGGCTCGGTCAAGGCGGACGTGGTGCTCGCCGGCACCGACACCGTCGCCATCGGCCCGGCCGACCTGAACCTGAAGGAGGGCACCGCCACCATCGTCTACGCGATCGGCTCGGCCGAGGCGAAGAACCTGAGTGTGGTCGCCCAGACCATCAACGGCCTGCACTCGGCGCCGGGCGGCGTGCCCAGCGGCACCGGCGGCCAGGCCGGCACCGGCGTGGACACCTGGTGGTACGTGCTGGCCGGGGCCGGCGTGCTGCTCCTGGTCGGCGGCGGGGCGCGGGTGGCGGCAACCGCCCGGGCCGGTCGCCGGTGACGGTGCGCAACCGCGGGGCGCTGGCGGCGATGGCCGCCGGCGCCGCCGCGCTCATCCTGGCGACAGTGGTGGCGTGCGGATCCGAGCCCGCCGAGGACGTCGGCGGCGACGAGGTGACGGCCCTGGCCAGCGCCACGCCCACGCCGACACCGGCGGCGACCGGCGGCGGTTCGGTCCCGGTGAACCCGGGGACGCTGCCGGCCGGCAGCGAGATCGTGCCGCCGGTGAAGCTGAGCATCCCGCCGATCCGGGTCACCGCCACCGTGAACCCGGTGGGCGTCAACGAGCGCACCGACGAGTTCGAGGTGCCGCCCAGCGTGGACCAGGTCGGCTGGTACCGCTACGGCCCCGGCCTGGAGGCCGGCGCCGGCTCGGTGGTGATCGCCGGGCACGTGGACAGCGCCGAGCAGGGCAAGGGGGCGTTCTTCCGGCTGCGTGAGCTGGGCCAGGGGGACGAGCTGACCGCCACCGGCTCGGACGGCCGCGAGCGCGCCTACCGGGTGGTGGCCCGGGAGGAGTACCGGAAGTCGAAGATCCCGCTGGAGCGGTACTTCGCCCGCGACGGGAAGCCCCGTCTCACGCTGATCACCTGCGGCGGGCCGTTCGACGCGAAGACCCGCAGCTACCGGGACAACATCGTGATCACAGCCGTTCCCGCGTGATCACGGGCGTTCCGCGTGAGCGGCCGGACCGCCCCGGGTGGGACGGGGCGGTCCGGCCCCCGGCGCCGGGTACGCAGGCCGTTAGGCTGAACGGTGATGGCATACCTTGATCACGCGGCGACGACCCCGATGCTGGACGAGGCACTCGAGGCGTACGTCGCCGTCGCCCGCGAGGTGGGCAACGCGTCGTCGTTGCACGCGGCGGGTCGCCGGGCCCGGCGACGGGTGGAGGAGTCCCGCGAGCGGGTGGCCGCCGCGCTCGGTGCCCGCCCCTCCGAGGTGATCTTCACCGGCGGCGGCACGGAGAGCGACAACCTCGCCGTGAAGGGCGTCTTCTGGGCCCGCCGCGACGCCCGGGCCGAGCGGGTCCGGGTCGTCTCCAGCGCGGTCGAGCACCATGCCGTGCTCGACGCGGTGGACTGGCTGGTCGAGCACGAGGGCGCGGAGGCCGGCTGGCTCCCGGTCGACGCGGCCGGGCGGCTCGACCCGGAACGCCTGCGCGCCGAGCTGGCCGAGCACGGCGAGCGCGTCGCGGTGGTCACCGCCATGTGGGCGAACAACGAGGTGGGCACCGTCCAGCCGGTGGCCGAGCTGGCCGCCGTCGCCGCCGAGCACGGGGTGCCGTTCCACACCGACGCCATCCAGGCGGTCGGGCAGGTACCTGTCGACTTCGCCGCCAGCGGCGTGTCGGCGCTCACCGTGACCGGGCACAAGCTCGGCGGCCCGACCGGCGTGGGCGCGCTGCTGCTGGCCCGCGACGTCCCGGCCACCCCGCTGCTGCACGGCGGCGGCCAGGAACGCGACGTACGCTCCGGGACGCTCGACACCGCGGGCATCGTCGCGTTCGCGGTCGCCGTCGAGGCCGCGGTGAAGGGCCAGCAGGAGTACGCGGCCCGCGTCGCCGCGCTCCGCGACGAGCTGGTCGAGCGGGTCCGGCAGGCCGTCCCCGAGGTGATCTTCAACGGTGACCCGGCCGACCGGCTCCCCGGCAACGCGCACTTCTCCTTCCCCGGCTGCGAGGGAGACGCGCTGCTGCTGCTCCTGGACGCCCAGGGCATCGCCTGCTCGACCGGGTCGGCCTGCTCGGCCGGCGTGGCCCAGCCCTCGCACGTCCTGCTGGCGATGGGCGCCGACGACGACCGGGCCCGGTCCTCGCTGCGCTTCACGCTCGGCCACACGAGCACCGGCGCGGACGTGGACGCGCTGATCGCCGCGCTCCCGGCGGCGGTGGAGCGGGCCCGCCGCGCGGCCGCCCTCCGTACGCCCCGCTGACCCGGATACCCTCGGTGAGGACGAGGGGAGTGGGCCGGTGAGGGTTCTGGCGGCGATGTCGGGCGGGGTGGACTCCGCCGTCGCGGCGGCACGGGCGGTGGAGGCCGGGCACGACGTGACGGGCGTACACCTGGCGCTGGCCCGTAACCCGCAGACGTACCGCACCGGCGCCCGGGGCTGCTGCACGCTGGAGGACTCCCGGGACGCCCGGCGCGCCGCCGACGTGCTCGGCATCCCGTTCTACGTGTGGGACATGGCCGACCGGTTCCACGACGACGTGGTGGACGACTTCGTGGCCGAGTACGCCGCCGGGCGTACCCCGAATCCCTGCCTGCGCTGCAACGAGAAGATCAAGTTCGCGGCGGTGCTGGACCGGGCCGTGGCCCTGGGCTTCGACGCGGTGGTCACCGGCCACCACGCCCGGCTCGGCGCCGACGGCCTGCTGCGGCGCAGCGTGGACGCGGCCAAGGACCAGTCGTACGTGCTGGCGGTGCTGACCCGCGCGCAGCTCGACCGGTCGATCTTCCCGCTCGGCGACTCGACGAAGGCCGAGGTGCGCGCGGAGGCCGCCCGGCGCGGCCTCGCCGTGGCCGACAAGCCGGACTCGCACGACATCTGCTTCATCGCCGACGGCGACACCCGCGGCTTCCTGGCCGAGCGGCTCGGTGAGGCGCCGGGCCAGGTGGTGGACGCGCTCACCGGCGCGGTGGTGGGCAGCCACAGCGGCGCCTACCAGTACACCGTCGGGCAGCGGCGCGGCCTGCACCTGGACCGGCCGGCGCCGGACGGCCGGCCCCGCTACGTGCTGTCCATCACCCCGACCACGAACACCGTGACGGTCGGCCCGGCCGAGGCGCTGGAGGTCTCCGACGTCCGCGCGACCCGCCCGGTGTGGACCGGCGGGCCGCGCCCGGACGGGCCGGTCGAGTGCGAGGTGCAGCTCCGGGCGCACGGCGACGTGGTGCCGGCCGCCGTCGAGGTCGACGCCGACGGCCTGCGCGCGTCGCTGCGCCGCCCGGTGCGGGGTGTCGCCGCCGGCCAGGCGATCGTGGCCTACCGGCCGGACCCGGCCGGCGACGTGGTCCTCGGCTCCGCCACCATCACCGCCGCCTGACCTCGTACCGGCAGCGGATAGGCTGCGGCCGTGACTGAGCAGGCGTGGCCCTGGCCCACCGGCGCGGCGACCGGCATCGGGTCGCTGCCCGGCACCGACATCGCCGAGGCGCAGCGGATCGTGCTCGGCGAACTTCCCGCCCTGCCGCACCTGCCCGAGCTGCCCGCGCGAGGGCCGGGCGCGGACCTGGTCGGCCGCACCGCCGGCCTGCTCGTCGAACTGCCCGTCGAGCTGTACGCGGCCCGCTGGCGGATCGCCCCGCGCCCCGGCCGTGACCTGCGCCGCGCCCGCGACCTGATGGAACGCGACCTCGACCAGCTCGCCGAGCAGGCCGAGGAGTACGCCGGACCGGTAAAGGTCCAGGCGGCCGGCCCGTTCACCCTCGCCGCCGCGCTGGAGCTGCCGATCGGCGGCCGGATGCTGCGCGACCCGGGCGCGGTACGCGACCTCGCCGGCTCGCTCGGCGAAGGGCTGCGCGGGCACGTCGAGGCGGTGACCCGGCGGCTGCCCCGCGCCTCGGTGCTGCTCCAGCTCGACGAGCCCTCCCTGCCGACCGTGCTGGCCGGGCGGGTGCCCACCGAGAGTGGCTTCGGCACCCACCGTCCGGTGGAGACCGAGGTGGCGCGGGCGCTGCTGCGCGACGTGATCGAGGCGGCCGGCGTACCGGCGCTCGTGCACTGCTGCGCGCCGGACGTACCGCTGGAGCTGATCCGCTCCGCCGGCGCGGTGGGCGTCGCGCTCGACCTGTCGCTGGTCACCGACCTCGACCCGCTCGGCGAGGCGATCGACGCCGGGCTCGGGCTGCTGGCCGGCGCCGCGCCGACGCTGCCGCCGCCGTCCGGCCGGGCGCCGACGTCGGCCCAGGTCGCCGACCGGGTGCGGCGGGTCTGGGACCAGCTCGGCTTCCCCCGCCGCCGGCTGGCCGAGCAGGTGGTGGTCACTCCCGCGTGCGGCCTGGCCGGCGCCACCCCGGGGTACGCCCGCGCGGTGCTCACCGCCTGCCGCGACGCGGGCCGGCGGCTCGCCGAGGACTGACTTTTTTCCGTCGTACCCGCCGGGCACGATGACCGGCATGATTGGACGACTGCGTTCCACGGTGATCGACTGTCCCGATCCGCGCGCGCTCGCCGCCTTCTACTCCGAGCTGCTCGGCCTGCCCGTGGTGGAGGAGAACTCCGACGGCGACGAGTGGGTGGTGCTCGGCGGCCCACCCGGGCATCAGCCGCGGGTGGCCTTGCAACGGGCGCCCGGCCTGCGCACCCCCGACTGGCCCGATCCGGCCCGGCCGCAGCAGTTCCACCTCGACGTGAGCGTCGACGACATCGAGGCGGCCGAAAAGGCGGTGCTGGCGCTCGGCGCACGGCGGCTGCCGGGTGAGGGGGAGGGCTTCCGGGTCTACGCCGACCCGGTCGGCCACCCGTTCTGCCTCTGCTGGGACTGATCTTCCGCGGCTTGCGTGGTGGAGGCATGATCGCCACCGTGACCGCCTCCACCGCCACCGGCCGCGCCGCCGGTTCGCTGTTCGGCCTGGCCTACGGCGACGCCCTGGGCAAGCCGACCGAGTTCCTCACCGTCACCGAGATCGTCCGGCGCTACGGTCCGGCCGGTCCGCGCGAGCTGACCGGCGACCCGGCCCTGGTCACCGACGACACCCAGATGGCGCTCGCCGTGGCGTGGGCGCTGCACGACGCGCCCGCGTACACGGCCGAGGTGGTGGAGCCGCTGCTGCGGCAGCGCTTCGTCGACTGGTCGGTCAGCCCGGAGAACAACCGCGCCCCCGGCATGACCTGCCTGCGGGCCTGCGCCGAGCTGGCCCGGGGCGCCCGCTGGCAGGAGGCCACGGTCGCCGGCTCGAAGGGCTGCGGCGCGAACATGCGCGTCACCCCGGTCGGGCTGCTCGACGTCGACCTGGACACGATGGCCGGGCTGGCCCAGCTCCAGGCCGGCCTGACCCACGGCCACCCGACCGGGCTGGCGGCGAGCGAGCTGACCGCGTACGCGGTGCGGCTGCTGCGCGACGGCGCGGCGCTGCCGGAACTGCCCGGCCTGCTCACCGAGCGGGCCCGGGAGCAGCGCACCGTCTACCGGGACGACTGGCTCGGTGACCTGTGGCAGCGGCCCGGCGAGAGCAGCGCGGCCGAGTTCGTCGCCCGGGGCTGGGACGACTGCCTGTACGTGCTCGGCCGGCTGGAGGCGGCGCTGGCCCGCCCGGACGACGGCGGCGACCCGTGCCGGTTCACCGGCGAGGGGTGGATCGCCGAGGAGGCGCTCGCCACCGCGCTGCTCTGCGCGCTGCGCCACCGCGACGACCCGGTCGGCGCGCTGGCCCGTGGTGCCACCACGGCCGGTGACTCGGACTCCATCGCCGCGCTGGCCGGCGCGTTCGTCGGCGCCGCGTACGGCACGGCCGCCTGGCCCGCCGGGTGGGCCGGCCGGATCGAGTACGCGGGCCAGCTCACCGCGCTCGCCGCCGCGTTCGACGGGGAGGCGCCGCGCTGAGGTGCGGACGCCGCCGGGGTCAGCCGGTGAGGTGGCTCAGCCGGCGGACGCCACGCCACAGGTCCGGGTCGCAGGTGCCGGCCCGGTCGGCGAACGCGCTCAGCGACACCGGGATCGGCTCGCTCACGTCGAGGTAGCTGTCGTGGTCGGCGCCCGGATCCCAGTCCCGGGTCGGGATCGGCAGGTGGTCGTCCCGGTCCGACTTGTCCTGGCTGGTGATCTTCAGTACCTCGGCGTCCCGGCCGTCGACGCGCAGCACCAGGCAGGGGCGCACCTTCGAACCGGTCCCGTCGGCGTAGGGCACGTCGGCCCACCAGATCTCCCCGGGCCGGGGCTCGTTCCGGTCCGCCCGCCCGGCGCCACGCGGCCTCGGCGGCGTCGCGGTGCGGTCACCCCGCGGCCCGGTGCCGGTCCGGTCACGCCTCCTGTCCGCCCGGTCGCGCGTCCCGGCGCGGTCGGCCGCGCGGCGGCGCCACTCGTTCCACAGCCAGCCGGCCGCGACGCAGGCCACGATCACCAGCGCCCAGACCACCCCGTCGCGCATCCGCCGCCCGCCTCCCGACCGTTGTCGCCCACTACCGCCGACGCGATCGTCGCACGGCCGGGGCGGACCCGCCGGGTGGCGCGGCGGGCACCGGTCCGCCCTGCTCGGCGCGGGTGACCGGACGACTGTCACAGCCGACCGCTACGGTTCTCGGGTAGCACCGACACGGGAGGTCGACAGCGGTGTCCGAAGGCGGCGGCGTGTCCGAAGAAGCGGTTCCCCCAGCGGTCGACGCCGCCCAGGACGCGGCGGCGGGTGCCGAGCCGACCCCGGCGGCCCGGGAGCGGCACGCCACGCTCAGCCAGGAGCTGACCGAACACCAGTACCGCTACTACGTCCTCGACGCGCCGACCGTCACCGACGCCGAGTTCGACAAGCAACTGCGGGAGCTCGAGGCGCTGGAGGCCGAATACCCGGCGCTGCGCACCCCCGACTCGCCCACCCAGCGGGTCGGCGGCACCTTCTCCACCGACTTCACCCCGGTCGCGCACGCCGAACGGATGCTCTCGCTCGACAACGCCTTCGCCGACGAGGAACTGGCCGCCTGGTCCGAGCGGGTCGAGCGGGACGCCGGCGGCCCGGTGCCCTACCTGTGCGAGCTGAAGGTCGACGGGCTCGCCATCAACCTGACCTACGAGAAGGGCCGGCTGGTGCGCGCCGCCACCCGGGGCGACGGCCGCACCGGCGAGGACGTCACCGCCAACGTGCGCAGCATCAAGGGCGTGCCGGCCCGGCTGACCCCGGCCGACGACTTCCCGGACGTGCCCGACCTCCTGGAGGTGCGCGGCGAGATCTACTTCCCGGTGGCCGCGTTCGCCGACCTGAACGCGAGCCTGGTCGAGCAGGGCAAGGCGCCGTTCGCCAACCCGCGCAACGCCGCCGCCGGCAGCCTGCGGCAGAAGGACCCCCGCGTGACCGCCTCCCGCCCGCTGCGCCTGGTGGTGCACGGCATCGGTGCGCGCACCGGGTTCCGGCCGGCCGCGCAGTCCGAGTCGTACGCCGCGCTCAAGGCGTGGGGGCTGCCCACGAGCGACCGGTGGCGGGTGGTGGACGACCTGGCCGGCGTCGCGGAATACATCGCCTACTACGGCAAGCACCGGCACGACGTCGAGCACGAGATCGACGGCGTGGTGGTCAAGGTCGACCCGGTCTCCATCCAGGGCCGCCTCGGCTCGACCAGCCGCGCGCCCCGCTGGGCGATCGCCTTCAAATACCCGCCGGAGGAGGTGAACACCAAGCTGCTCGACATCGAGGTGGAGGTCGGGCGCACCGGCCGGGTCACCCCGCGCGCCGTGCTCGAACCGGTCCGGGTGGCCGGCTCCACCGTCGCCTACGCCACCCTGCACAACGCCCGCGAGGTCGAGCGCAAGGGCGTGCTCATCGGCGACACGGTGGTGCTGCGCAAGGCCGGCGACGTGATCCCCGAGGTGCTCGGCCCGGTGGTCGAGCTGCGCCCGGCCGACGCCCGCCCGTTCGTCATGCCGACCACCTGTCCGGCCTGCGGCACTCCGCTCGCGCCGGCCAAGGAGAGCGACGTCGACATCCGCTGCCCCAACGGGCGGGCCTGCCCCGGTCAGATCCGCGAGCGGGTCTTCTACCTGGCCAGCCGCAAGGTGCTCGACATCGAGGTGCTCGGCGAGAGGGGCGCGGCGGCGCTGCTGGACGCCCAGATCATCACCAACGAGGGCGACCTGTTCCAGCTCGACGCCGAGCAGTTGAGCCGGTCGCCGTTCTTCGTCAACAAGGACGGCAGCCTGGGCAGCAACGCCACCAAGTTGCTCGACAACCTCGCCGAGGCCAAGGAACGCGACCTGTGGCGCGTGCTGGTGGCACTGTCCATCCGGCACGTCGGCCCGACCGCCGCCCAGGCGCTCGCCCGGCACTTCCGGTCGGTCGCCGCGATCGAGGCCGCCGGTGAGGAGGAGCTGTCCTCGGTGGACGGCGTCGGCCCGACCATCGCGGCGAGCGTGAAGGAGTGGTTCGCCGTCGACTGGCACCGCGACGTGGTGCGCAAATGGGCCGAGGCGGGCGTACGGATGGCCGAGGAGGCCGCCGACGAGGGGCCGCGACCGCTCGACGGCGTCACGGTGGTGGTCACCGGCACGCTGAGCGGGTTCAGCCGCGACCAAGCGGCCGAGGCGATCCAGGTCCGGGGCGGCAAGGTGACCGGCTCGGTCTCCAAGAAGACCGGTTTCGTGGTGGTCGGCGACAACCCCGGCTCCAAGGCCGACAAGGCCGCCACCCTGAAACTGCCGATCCTCGACGAGGACGGCTTCCGGGTGCTGCTCGACTCCGGCCCGGAGGCGGCCCGCGAGGTGGCCCGGGTGGAGGACTGACGGGGCTGGTCACGGCGATCGTTCGCGGATACCAAGTTAATTACGACTCCGACCGATTCGTGACTGTCGTGTCGGGGAAATCGCCTCGGAGGGCGTTTCATTGGCGTACGACGCGTGACGGCGCGCGCCAGGACATTCCCCGGGAGGTGCGATGGAGACCGGCGACCCGCGTAACTCCGTCCCGCCCGGGCGGAGCGGGCCGTTCTTCGGCTTCGTCGCCGCGATCGGCGCGGTCGCCCTGCTGGTCTCGGCCGGGCCGCTCGTCGCGCTCACCGACCGGCTGACCGAACTGCCGGCCGCGTTCTGGACCATGGCGGTGCTCGCCGTCGCCTGCGACGCCCGCCCGTTCGTCCCGCCCGGCCGCCGGCAGACGTCTGCGGTGTTCCCGTCGACCTGCTTCACCTTCGCGATCCTGCTCGGCTGGGGCTTCGGCCCGGCCGTCGCGGTGCAGGCCGTCGCCGTGGCGGTCAGCGGCTGGCGACTCGGGTACGCCCCCTGGCGCACCGGCTTCAACGCCGCGCAGTACGCGTGCGCGCTCGCCGCCGCGTACGCGGTCACCCGGCTCGGTCCGGGCGAGCTGTTCGGCGGCGGCCGGCTGCACTGGACCGACGTGGCGGCGGTGGGCGGCGCGACGCTCGCCTGGTTCGTGGTCAACTACGGGCTGGTCAGCTCCGCGGTCCGGCTGCGGTTCGGCGACAGGTGGTGGCCGAGCGTCCGCAGCGGCCTGGCGTACGAGCTGCTGTCCACCGGTTCGCTGCTGCTGCTCGCGCCGGTGCTGGTGGCCGCCGCCCGGGCCAGCGCGGCGCTGATCCCGCTGGTGCTGGTGCCGCTGTTCGCCGTCTACCGGATGGCCCGGCTCTCCGAGGAACGGGAACAGCTCGCCGACGTGGACCCGCTCACCGGGCTGCCCAACCGCAAGGCGCTGCTGACCGAGGTGGCCGAGCAGGTGCACCTGCACGGCGAGCGGGCCGCTCGGGGTGCGCCGGACGCGCACCTGGCGCTGCTGCTGCTCGACCTCGACCGGTTCAAGCACGTCAACGACGCGCTCGGGCACGCGGTGGGGGACCGCCTGCTGGTCGAGGTGAGCGCCCGGCTGATGGGCGCCGTGGGCGCCGGTGACATGGTGGCGCGGCTCGGCGGCGACGAGTTCGCCATCGTCGTACCCCGGCTCGCCGACATCGACCAGGCCCGCGAGCGGGCCGACCGGGTGGTCGCCGCGCTCGCCGAACCGGTGCCGCTGGACGGGCTGCCGCTGGACGTGGGCGGCGCCATCGGCATCGCGCTCTACCCCGACCACGGCGAGGACTTCGCCACCCTGATGCGTCACGCCGACGTGGCCATGTACGACGCGAAGCACCGCAACGACACGGTGGCGGTGTACGCGCCGGAGTCCGACCACAACTCGGCCGAGCGCCTCAGTCTGCTGGCCGACCTGCGCCGGGTGCTGGAGTCCGGCCCGTCCGCGCAGGGCGGGGAGACGGTGGGCGTACGCGGGGGTGACGGCGCGGCCCTGACCCCGGCGCTGCCGGTGCGCGCCGACCGCCCGGCCCGCAACCAGCGCCCGGCGCGCGACGGCGGCCGGGGACGGTCCGGCGACGGGCCGAACCGGTGGCTGCGGCGACGCCGCGACCGCGCGGAGGAGCGGCACGACGACGACCTGATCGAGCAGATCCTCACCGGCGCCGACCCGATCCGCCGCCGGGCCGCCCGGGCCGGCGCCGGCACGGGCGCGGGTCCGCTCGTGGTCGGCGACGCGGAGTTCGCGCCGGAGACCGCCGACGCCGACGTCACCCAGGACGCGGAGGCGGCCGTGAGCACCGGCGCGCCGGGCGTCATCGGGCCGACCGCCGACGGGAGCACCGCGGCCGAGGCGGACGAGCCGGCCGGGCACCCGGGTGAGATCACCATGTACTACCAGCCGCAGATCGCCATCGCCACCGGCGAGGTGGTGGGTGTCGAGGCGCTGCTGCGCTGGCGGCACCCGCGCCGGGGCATGGTCGACCCGGGCGAGCTGATCCAGGTCGCCGAGCAGAGCGCGGTGATGCGGCTGCTCACCCGCCGCGTGGTCGACGACGTGGTGGAGCAGCTCGCCAAGTGGTCCGCAGCCGGGCTCACGCTGCGGGCCGCGCTCAACGTCAGCGTCCGGGACCTGCACACCGGCGAGATCGCCGACCAGATCGCCGACCGGCTGACCCGGTACGGCGTGCCGCCCGAGCGCCTCCAGGTGGAGATCACCGAGGGGGCGCTGATGGCCGACCCGCGACGGGTGCTCGCCAGCATCACCCAACTGCACCGCATCGGCGTCGGCATCGCGCTCGACGACTTCGGCACCGGCTACTCGTCGCTGCAACACCTGCGCCGGCTCCCGCTGTCCGAGGTGAAGGTGGACAGGTCGTTCGTCCTCGGGATGGCCGAGGACCCGGACGACGCGGCGATCGTCCGCTCGATGATCGAGCTGGCCGGCGCGCTCGGGCTGCGGGTGGTGGCCGAGGGCGTGGAGGACGAGCGCACCTGGCGGCTGCTGCACGCCGCCGGGTGCGACGTGGCGCAGGGCTGGTTCCACGCCCGGCCGATGCCGGCCGAGGACCTGGTGGCCTGGCTGTCCCGCTACCGTCCGGTGCGCCCGGCGGAGGCGGTGAGCCGCGGCGGTCCGGCGCCGGAGGGGGAGTCGAAGGCGTCGTCGTGACGGCGGGACAATAGACTCGCTCCGGTCACCGCGCGTCATCGAGCACGCCTGCACGCGCGGCCGGTCCGTCGCAGACGTCTCAGGACAGCCACGAAGGGGGCACTGATGGCCGCCATCTCCCGCGAGGAGGTCGCGCACCTCGCGCGACTGTCGCGGCTCGCCGTCACGGATGAGGAACTGGACACCTTCGCCGGCCAGCTGGATGTGATCCTCCAGTCGGTCGCGCAGGTCGGCGAGGTCGCCGCGGCGGACATCCCGCCGACGTCCCACTCCGTGCCGCTGACGAACGTGCTCCGCGAGGACGTGGTGCGGCCGGGCCTGACCCCGCAGGAGGCGCTGTCGGGCGCCCCCGACGCCGAGGAGCAGCGGTTCCGCGTCCCGCGGATCCTGGACGAGGATGTGGCCTCATGAGCGAGCGCAGCGAGCGAATCATCAGGCTCAGCGTGGTTGTCGGTCGTGACGGCACGGAGCGAAGCGGAGTGCCGGCATGACCGACCTGAGCAAGCTGACCGCCGTTGAGATCGCCGGACTGGTGGCGAGCGGCGAGACCTCCGCGGTCGAAGTCACCCAGGCGCACCTGGACCGCATCGCCGCCGTCGACGACCGGGTGCACGCGTTCCTGCACGTCGACACCGAGGGGGCGCTGGCGGCCGCGCGTGCCGTGGACGAGCGCCGCGCCGCCGGTGACGAACTGGGCCCGCTCGCCGGTGTGCCGGTCGCGGTGAAGGACGTGCTCACCACCAAGGGCGTGCCGACCACTGTCGGGTCGAAGATCCTGGAGGGCTGGCGCCCGCCGTACGACGCGACGATCGTCGAGCGGCTGCGCGACGCCGGCACGGTGATGCTCGGCAAGACGAACATGGACGAGTTCGCGATGGGCTCCTCCACCGAATACTCCGCGTACGGGCCGACCCGTAACCCGTGGGACACCGACCGGATCCCGGGCGGCTCCGGCGGTGGCAGCGCGGCGGCGCTGGCCGCGTACGAGGCGCCGCTGTCGATCGGCTCGGACACCGGCGGCTCGATCCGCCAGCCCGGCGCGGTCACCGGCACCGTCGGCGCGAAGCCCACCTACGGCGGCACCTCCCGCTACGGCCTGGTCGCGTTCTCCTCGTCGCTGGACACGCCCGGCCCGTGCGCGCGTACCGTGCTCGACGCCGCGTTGCTGCACCAGGTGATCGGCGGTCACGACCCACGCGACTCCACCTCGATCCCGGCCCCGGTGCCGGACGTGGTGGCCGCGGCGCGGCTCGGCGCCACCGGCGACCTGACCGGCGTGAAGCTCGGCGTGGTCACCGAGTTCACCGGCGAGGGCGCGGAGCCGGGCGTGATGGCCGCGTTCCGCGAGTCGGTCGAGGCGCTGGCGAAGCTGGGCGCCGAGATCGTCGAGATCTCCTGCCCGCACTTCAAGTACGCGCTGCCGGCGTACTACCTGATCGCGCCCAGCGAGTGCTCCTCCAACCTGGCCCGGTTCGACGGCGTCCGGTTCGGCCTGCGGGTCGGCGACGACGGCAACCGGTCGCTGGAGGAGGTCATGTCGCTGACCCGCGAGGCCGGCTTCGGCCCCGAGGTCAAGCGGCGCATCATGATCGGCACGTACGCGCTCTCGTCGGGCTACTACGACGCCTACTACGGCCAGGCGCAGAAGGTCCGCACGCTCATCACGCGGGACTTCACCAGCGCGTTCGAGCAGGTCGACGCGCTGATCTCGCCGACCACGCCGTTCGTGGCGTTCCCGATCGGGTCGCGTACCGCCGACCCGTACCAGATGTACCTGGCCGACCTGTTCACCATCCCGACGAACCTGTACGGCGGCCCGGCCATCTCGGTGCCGTGCGGCCTGTCCGAGGGGCTGCCGGTCGGCTTCCAGATCATGGCGCCGACCATGGCCGACGATCGGATGTACCGGGTCGCGGCCGCGCTGGAGGGCGCCGTCGGCACGCTCACCCCGCCGGCGCTCTGAACCACGGGTACGGAGGCGGCCCGGCCGCCTCCGTACCGACACGGTGATCACCGATCAGTGGATTGCCCGGGGTCACTGGCACTGGTCGAATAGACTCCGAGTCTGCTGGTTCGACTGGACTGCGGCCCGCTGGCGGACGCGAGCGGTTCCGACCGAGAGCTGGATGTGCGATGGGGACACTTCGTCCGGTCATGGCCCTGACGATGGTCGTCGCGCTGCTGCTGGGCGCCGGGCAACCGGCCGCCGCGCAACCGGGCACCGCCGCCACCGAGGCCGTCACCATCACCTCGGGCAAGCCCCGGTCGGTCATGGTCATCGGGCAGGTCTACGCGATCCACACCGTCGAGGCGACGGGTGGCACGGCGCCGTACCGGTTGTCGGTGGCCTCGGGCGGTCTGCCGCCGGGGATGCTCGTGGTCGGTACGTCCCTCGGTGGCGCGCCGACGACGCCCGGCACGTACACGTTCACGTTGCGGATGACCGACAAGAACGACCTCTTCGGCGAGCAGACGGCGACCATCGAGGTACGCGAGCAGAAGGTCGTCATCACGTCGGGCAAGCCCCGGTCGCCCATGTACCTCGGCCGGGTGTACGCGATCCACACGGTCGAGGCGACGGGTGGCACCGCGCCGTACCGGTTGTCGGTGACCTCGGGCGGTCTGCCGACGGGGATGCTCGTGGTGGGGACGTCGCTCGGTGGTGCGCCGACCACGCCCGGGACGTACACGTTCACGCTGCGGATGACCGACAAGAACGACCGCTTCGACGAGCAGAACGTCACAGTCGTCGTCGCCGAGGCGGTGACCGCGTTCACCTCCGGCGAACCGCCCGCCGCCACCGTCGGTAAGCCGTACTCCTTCCGGTTCACCGCCGACGGCGACTCGGACATCGCGTTCGCCCTGGCCGCCGGGGCCCTGCCGGACGGTCTCACCCTCGACGAGGCGGGCAAGCTCAGCGGCACCCCGGGCAGCGCCGGCACGTTCACCTTCACCGTCGCGGCGAAGGGATACAGCACCAGCGCCACGAAGCAGGTGTCGCTGACCGTCGCCGCGCGGCCCCAGAGCACCCCGACGGCGTCCCCGACCGGCTCGACGCCCGACCCGGCCGACCCGACTGCGACGCCGACGCCGAGCGACCCGGCCGCCACGCCGTCGGAGAGCAGCAGCACCCCGGCGCCCCAGCCGACGCCCTCGCCGTCGAAGGTGAGCGGCGCGTGGCTGCCGATCACCGGGCCGGGTTCGCCGCTCGTCCTGCTGCTGTTGAGCGTCGTGGCCTTCTCCGTCGGCGGCATCCTGCTCGTGCTCGCGTACAACCGGCGGCGGACCTTCACCACACCCGAGTGACACCCGGCCCGGGCCCGGTCGTCGTGGCGGGCCTGGTGCGGTGATCTCGAAGCCCGGCAGCGGGGTGGCTCGGCCAGCCGATTAGGCTGGAACGGTTCTGTCCGGATCGCGCCTGGAGCTCAGATGACGACGACACTGCCCGCGTACGACGAGGTCGTCGCGCGCTTCGAACCGGTGATCGGCCTGGAGACCCACGTCGAGCTGGGCACGAACACCAAGATGTGGTGCGGCTGCCCGACCGATTTCGGCGGCGAGCCGAACACCCGGGTCTGCCCGGTCTGCCTCGGCCTGCCCGGATCGCTGCCGGTGGCGAACAAGGCCGCCATCGAGGCGACCATCCGGATCGGGCTGGCGCTGAACTGCTCGATCGCCGAGTGGTGCCGGTTCGCCCGGAAGAACTACTTCTACCCGGACATGCCGAAGAACTTCCAGATCAGCCAGTACGACGAGCCGCTGTGCTTCGACGGCTACCTGGACGTCGAGGTCAACGGCGAGCTGGTGCGCATCGGCATCGAGCGGGTGCACCTGGAGGAGGACACCGGCAAGACGCTGCACGTCGGCGGCGCCACCGGTCGCATCCACGGCGCCACCGAGTCGCTCGTCGACTACAACCGGGCCGGCATCCCGCTCGTCGAGATCGTCACCAAGCCCATCCCCGGCACCGGCGCGCTCGCGCCCGAGGTCGCCCGCGCGTACGTCACCGAGCTGCGTGACGTGATCCGCTCCCTCGGCGTCTCCGACGTGCGGATGGAGGAGGGCTCGCTGCGTTGCGACGTCAACACCTCCCTGAACCGGCCGGGTGAGGAGTGGGGCACCCGCACCGAGACCAAGAACGTCAACTCGCTGCGCTCGGTCGAGCGGGCGGTCCGTTCGGAGATGCTGCGCCAGGCGTCCGTGCTGGAGGCCGGTGGCCGGATCACCCAGGAGACCCGGCACTTCCACGAGGACACCGGCGACACCACGTCGGGCCGGTCCAAGGAGACCGCCACCGACTACCGGTACTTCCCGGAGCCGGACCTGGTGCCGCTCGCCCCGGACACCGCGTGGGTGGCCGAGCTGAAGGCCGCCCTGCCGGAGCTGCCGCGGCTGCGCCGCAAGCGGATCCAGCAGGAGTGGGGCCTGTCCGACCTCGACATGCAGTCGGTGGTCAACGCCGGCGCGGTCGAGCTGATCGAGGCGACGGTGGCCGCCGGTGCGACCCCTGCCGCCGCCCGCAAGTGGTGGCTGGGCGAGCTGTCCCGCCGCGCCAACGAGACCGGCGTGGAACTGGCCGACGTGGGTGCCACTCCGGCGCAGGTCGCCGAGCTGCAGGGCCTCGTCGACGCCGGCAAGCTCAACGACAAGCTGGCTCGTACCGTGCTCGAGGGCGTGGTGGCCGGTGAGGGCTCGCCGACCGAGATCATGACCAACCGCAACCTGGAGGTCGTCTCGGACACCGGCGCGCTCACCGCCGCAGTGGACGAGGCGATCGCCGCCAACCCGGACGTCGCCGACAAGATCCGCAGCGGCAAGGTCGCGGCGGCCGGCGCGCTGGTCGGCGCGGTCATGAAGACCACCCGTGGCCAGGCGGACGCGAAGACCGTCCGCGAGCTGATCCTGGCGCGCCTCGGCGCCTGACGTACGTAAGGAAGGGCCCCTTCTTAACGCCTGGTGCATGGGAAGGGGCCCTTCCTAACGCCTCGCCACCCCCTCCCCGGACAGGGCGTCAACGGCGACGCCCGGATGGAGTCACCGTGAACCAGCACGACCTCGACGTCCTCGACGAGATCCAGCGCCGGGTGCTCTGGCTCGCCACCCGCATCGTCGACGCGGCCAACCACGACCGCGACACCGGTGACGGGGTGAAGGTCGGCGGCCACCAGGCGTCAAGCGCCTCCCTGGTCACCGCGATGACAGCGCTCTGGTTCCACCACCTCGACGCCGAGGACCGGGTCGCGGTGAAGCCGCACGCCTCGCCGGTGTTCCACGCGATCCAGTACCTGCTCGGCAACCTCGACAAGTCGTACCTGCCGAAGCTGCGGGCACGCGGCGGGCTCCAGTCGTACCCGTCGCGTACCAAGGACCCGGACGAGGTGGACTTCTCCACCGGCTCGGTCGGCCTGGGCGCTGCCGCGCCGCTGTTCGCCGCCGTAACCCGCCGCTACGTCGACGCGCACTTCGGCCCGCGCCCGCACTCCCGGTTCGTCGCCATCATCGGTGACGCCGAGCTGGACGAGGGCAACATCTGGGAGGCGGTCGCCGACCCGGCCACCACCGGACTCGGCAACGTGATGTGGCTCGTCGACTTCAACCGCCAGTCACTGGACCGGGTCGTCCCCGGCATCCGCATCAACCAGTGGCGCGGTCAGTTCGAGGCGGCCGGCTGGCACGTCGTGGAGGTCAAGTACGGCCGTAGGCTCGCCGAGGCGTACGCCCGGCCGGGTGGCGCGGCGCTGCGCGACTGGATCGACCGGATGCCCAACGAGCAGTACCAGTCGCTGTTCGGGCTGGCCGGGCCGGCGCTGCGCAAGCAGTTCCTGGACGGCGCGCCGGCCGAGGTGGCCGCGTTCGTCGCCGACATCGGCGACGACGAGCTGGGCCCGCTCGTCACCGACCTGGGCGGGCACGACGCGCAGGCGATGCTCGACGCGTACGCCCAGTGCGACGCGGTCACCGACCGGCCCAGCGTCGTGTTCGCGTACACGGTGAAGGGCTGGGGTCTGCCGATCGCCGGCAACCCGCGCAACCACTCGGCGCTGCTCACCACCGAGCAGATCGACGCGCTGCGCGCCGCGCACGGCCTGACCGTCGAGACCGAGTGGGACCGCCTCGACCCGGCGACCCCGGCCGGCATCCGGGCCGGCGAGCGCCGGGAGGCGCTGTCCCGCCGGCCGCGCGAGCGTGCGCTGGGCGTCACCGTTCCGGAGACCACGAGGGTACGCGCGAACAAGCCCGTCTCCACCCAGGAGGTCTTCGGCCGGGTGCTGGTCGACCTGGCACGCGATCCGCAGGTGGCGCCCTACCTGGTGACCACCGCGCCGGACGTGGCCACCTCGACGAACCTGGCCGGGTTCATCAACAAGACGGGCGTGTTCGCCCCGACCGAGCAGCGTTCCTGGACCGAGGACCGGATGCTGCGCTGGACCGAGAGCCCCGCCGGGCAGCACATCGAGCTGGGCATCTCGGAGATGAACCTGTTCCTGCTGCTGGGCCAGCTCGGCCTGTCGTGGGACCTGTCCGGCCAGCCGCTGCTGCCGGTGGGCACCGTCTACGACCCGTTCGTGCTGCGCGGTCTCGACGCGTTCCTCTACGGCACGTACTCCGGTTCCCGGTTCGTGGTGGCCGGCACCCCGTCCGGCATCACGCTGGCCCCGGAGGGCGGCGCGCACCAGTCCACCATCACCGCGTCGGTCGGCCTGGAGCTGCCCGGGGTGACGTTCCTGGAGCCCGCGTACGCCGGCAGCCTCGACTGGCTGCTCTGCGACGCGCTCGGGCAGATCGCCGGCGGCGCCGCTCCGGCCGCCACCGCCGCGCCGGCCGAGGACGGGGCGTACTACTTCCGGCTCAGCACCCGGCCGATCGACCAGGCGCCGTTCGAGGCGGCCCGGGCGCGGCTCGGGGACGCGGTGCTGCGGCGGCAGGTGGTGGCCGGCGCGTACCGGCTCGTCGACGCGCACCAGGCGTACCCCGATCTGGCTGACGCCCCGGTCGTGCAGCTCGCCGCCTCCGGCGCGGTGCTGCCGGAGGTCCTGGCGGCCGCCGCGGAGCTGGCGGAGGAGGGCGTCGCCGCGCACGTGGTCGACGTGACCAGCCTGGACCGGCTCTACCGTGCGTGGCAGCGGACGCTGCGCCAGGGCGTGCGGACCGCGACCGTGCCGAGCGTGCCCGGCGCGCTGCGGTCGGCGTTCGCCGACCGGGTGCCGGTGGTCACCGTGCACGACGCCGCGTCGCACGCGATGGCCTGGCTCGGCTCGGCGGTCGGCGCCCCGGCGGTGCCGCTCGGCGTGGACGAGTTCGGCCAGTCCGGCAGCGTCCGGGAGTTGTACGAGCTGCACGACCTGCTGCCCGGCAGCATCGTCAACGCCGCGCTGGCCGCGATCGCGTTGCGCTGAGGCGCGCGTCCGTTGCGCTGACCGCACTCCGCCACGGGGCCGGCCGGACAGCCCGGGCGGTGGCTGGTTTTCCCTCACGGAACGTGACGGCTGGATTGGCTGCGGAGAGTAACCGCCTCTGGTGGCCTCGGGATTCACCTCTCGGCCCCTTTGCTCTGCAGCCACATCCGCATCACCGCCCTGAGCTGGGACGGAGTGGAGTGCCCACCGCTCTGCATCCACCCAGGCGGCGACTCTCGGTGCCTGCTGCGCCGATGGGTGCAGAGCAAAGTCGGCGGCGGGGCATCCCCGTGCCGGACGGGCTTCGTGACGCCGAGTCACCGGGTGTCAGTGCGGCAGAGCGCCCGACTGAATGACCGCGAGGGGAGGCGGCGAGAAAGCGGGGCGGTCAGCTCGTGGGGGTGGGGCTCAGCGTGGTCGTACCCGGTGACGGCGACTCCGACGGGCCGCGGGTCGGGGTCGGGGTGACCGGGACCTGGTCGCCCTTGGCCGGGTCGCGGATGACGTGCCGCTCCAGGTTGACCTGCGACTGCCCGGTGCCGCCCACGGTGATGTCGTCGTACGCCTGGAGCAGCTTCTGCTGGTCGAAGTAGAGCACCGTCATGGTGAGCGGGGTCGGCTTCTCGCCCTCCAGGCCGCGCAGCCCGGCACCGCCGGTGGAGCCCTGCACCATCAGCGTGGTCGGCTGCTTGCCCTCGACCTGCGGCAGTTTCGACACCTGCCGGGAATGGGTGTGCCCGGAGAGCACCAGCGGGCAGGTGCCGGAGAGCGGGCCGGCCGAGGCGGGGTCGTGGATGAGCGCGATGTCGACCTTGCGCGGCGACTTCCCGATCGTGGCGGCGAGCTGTTCACCGGCGCCGATCACCTGGTCGGCGACGGCCGAGGTGAGGCCGCTGCCGGCCGGTGAGGTCTCCTTGTCCGGCGTGAAGCGGGGGTCGCCGATGCCGGCGATGGTCAGCCCGCCAACCGTCGTGACCGAGTTGTTCAGCACGATCGCGTTCGGCTGCTGCGCCACCGCGGCGGCGGTGCGCGGCGAGTCGTGGTTGCCGCGGATGAACACGTACGGCTTCTTGAGCAGGCCGATCGACCCGACGAACGACGCCTCCGGCTCGCTGCCCCAGTCGGTCATGTCGCCGGTGTCGACCACCACGTCGATGCCGAACTGCTCGACCACGGTACGGATCAGCTGCCAGCCGGTCGGGTTGAGGTGGATGTCCGACACGTGCAGCACCCGGGTGGTGCCGGGCGACGGCTGCACCACGGGCAGCGCCGAGACCGTGGTGTAGAGCTTGCTGACGTTGCCGACCAGCCGTTGGAGCTGCTCGGCGTACTTGGTGTAGTCGTTGGCGATCCGCCGCGCGTCACCGACGATCGCCGGCGCGTTGACGAGCAGGCCCTCGTACCGCGGCTCCTCGATCGCCTGCGGGCGCAGCGTGCTCGCGGCCACCCCCAGGCTGCCGGCGGTCACGACCAGCGCCAGACCGCCGGCCCACGCGGTGCGCCGGACGTCCCGGAAGACGAGCGCGGCCAGCAGCAGCGTGGCCAGCACGGCCGAGGCGAGCGTACGCAGCCCGAGCCGCATCACGCCGTCGCGGACGTCCTGGACGGCCGACTGGCTGGCCCGGCTGATGCTGGCCGGGTCGTCGATGAGCGCCTCGGTGCGCCCCTGGTCCAGCGAGCCCACCTCGACGGTGAGGTACGCCGGGCCGTCGTGACTGTCCAGCAGCAGCGCGCCCAGCGGCGGGATGTCGACTGTGGTGCCGCCGGACAGCGACGGGCTGAGCTTCAGTTCGGCCCGGAACGGGCCGATGTCGGTGCCGACGTGGCCGCCCGCGTACGTGCCGATCACGATGCCGCCCAGCGTGACCGCGAGCAGAGCCAGCACGACACCCAGCCGGCGCAGCCGGTGGCCGGGCCGCCACGCCGTCAGGCGGCGGGCGCGCCCGCGCTCCGGAGACGTCTCGTCCCCGGTGCGGTGCTGTTCGTTCTCGTGGCCGTCCATGCTGAGATTCTGACCTGCCCCCTGCGCGATCTTGACAAACCCGGCCGGCCGGATCAGCTCCGGCCGGCACCACCGTCGGCGAAGACGAGCCGCAGGAGGCGGTCGTCCTCGGCGGTGGGCGTACCCCGCCCGTCCCGGTTCGACGTGCTCACCCACAGCGAGCCGTCGGGCGCCGCCGCGACGGCCCGTAGCCGACCGTACCGGCCGTTGAGCAGGTCGCGCGGCTGACCGAGGACGGTGCCGTTACCGGCCAGCTCCACCAGCCAGAGCCGCTGGCCGCGCAGGCAGGCGGCGACGAGCAGACGGTCCGCTGCCGCCAGGCCGGAGCAGGAGGCGTCACCGGTGGGCCACTGCGTGATCGGGTTCACGTAGCGCCTGTCGTCGCCGCGCCCCTCGACCCGGGGCCACCCGTAGTTGCCGCCCTTGTCGATCTGGTTGATCTCGTCCCAGGTGTTCTGGCCGAACTCCACCGCGTACATCTTCTTGTCCGGCGTCCAGGCGAAGCCCTGGACGTTGCGGTGACCGGTCGACCAGACCGGCGACCCGGCGGTGGGGTTGCCCGGCGCCGGCTTGCCGTCCGGCGTGATCCGCAGGATCTTGCCGCCGAGGCTCTTGGCGTCCTGGGCGTTCTCGGTGCGCCCGGCGTCGCCGGTGCTCGCGTAGAGGTGACCGTCCGGGCCGAAGCCCAGCCCGCCGCCGTTGTGCGTACCGGACTTCGGGATGCCGGTCAGGATCGGCTTCGGCGCCTGCCCGAGCTGCATCTTCGCGATCCGGTTGTCGTCCTCGGCCGTGTAGTAGACGAAGACCGTGCGGTCCTTGGCGTACGCGGGGGAGACCGCGATGCCGAGCAGGCCGCCCTCGCCGCCGGCGGCGACGTCCGGCACGGTCTGCACCGGCCGTACGGCCAGCCCGTCCGGGCCGGACTCCGGGCCGACCTGGAGGATCCGCCCCTTGTCCCGCTCGGTGACCAGCGCGCCGCCGTCGGGGAGGAACGCGATGCCCCACGGCACCTCCAGGCCCTTGGCCAGCACGGTGGCGACCACCTGCTGGCCGGCCCCGCCGGGGCTCGCGGTGCCGGACGGTGTGGGCAGGTTGGGCGGGGCGCCGGCCGGGTCCGGCTCAGGCTCGCCGAGGGCGCAGCCGGCGGTGCCCAGCAGCAGCGCCGCGCAGGACGCCGCCAGCGCCGTCCGGAGGCGGCGGACACGGGGGTACGCAAGACGCGGGCTCACCCGCCCCAGCCTAGCCGGGCGGACCGGCGAACCGGGCGCGTCGCGCGCACCCCTGTCCGCCTCCGGCCGTTCGGGGGAGGGCCGGTTCAGCCGGCCCGCAGCGCGAGCATGGCGACGTCGTCCTCGCGCCGGTGGGCGGCGGCGAGCAGCCGGTCGCAGAGCAGGTCCAGCGGTACGCCCGGTCCGCCGGCCCGGAGGTGGGCGAGCAGCTCGGCCTGGCCCTCGTCGATCGGCTGGTCCCGGCGCTCGATCAGCCCGTCGGTGTGCAGCAGCAGCGTGTCGCCCGGTGCCAGGGTCAGCGTCCGGCCGGTACGCCGGGGCGGCCGGGCCAGCCCGAGCAGCGGTCCGCGGCCGTCCGCCACCGAGACCGTGCCGTCGGCGCGGACCAGCAGCGGCGGCGGATGCCCCGCGTTGCACCAGGAGACCGTCAGCCCGCCGGCGGCCGGACGGACCCGGGCCAGTACGGCGGTCGCCACGGTGGGCACCCGCAGCCCGCCCATGGCCCGGTCCAGGTGGGCCACCAGATCCTCCACCGGGTCGTTACGCCCGTACGCGTTGCCACGCACCAGGTTGCGCAACTGGCCCATGGTGGCCGCCGCCTCGATGTCGTGCCCGGCGACGTCGCCGATCGCGGCGATCAACTCGCCGTCGGGCTGGACGAACGCGTCGTACCAGTCGCCGCCCACCTCCACCCGGTCGGCGGCCGGCAGGTAGCGGGCGGCCAGCTCGATCCCCGGCACGGCCGGCAGGGTCGGCAGCATGCTGTGCTGGAGCACCTCGGCGACGTGGCGCTGCTCGCCGTAGAGGCGGCTGTTGCCGACCGCCTGTCCGGCGCGTACCCCGATGTCCTGCGCGGTGCGCAGGTCGCTCGGGTCGAAACCGCGCCGCCCCGGACGGTTGACCAGCGTGACCGCCCCGATCACCCGGTCCCCGGCGGCGGTGATCGGCACGGTCAGGTGGGAACCGATGCCGAGCCGCTCGGCGAGCGCCACCAGCTCCGGGCGTGTCGTGCCGCGCGCCAGGTCGTCCAGGCCGGCCACGGCCCGCACCACCGGCCGCCCGGTACGCAGCACCGACCGGATCTGCGACTCCGCGCTGAGGCCTGTGGTCAGCAACTCGGCGAAGCGGGCCAGGTCGGCCTCACGCTCGGCGTCCCGGTGCACGCCGGTGACGGTGCGCGGCCGGCCCGCCGGGTCGACGAGCGTGATCAGGCACCAGTCGGCGAGCAGCGGCACCATCGCGTGCCCGAGCCGGTCCACAGCGGTGGCCACGTCGAGCGTGCCGCCGAGCATCTCGCTCATCCCGGCCAGCATGGCGAGCCGGTCGTGCGCCTCCTCCGTGCGGCGGCGGGCCTGCTCGGCGCCCCGGACCGCGATGCGCAACCGCAGCTCCGAGGAGCACGCGGCGGCCAGGTCGGCGAGCGTCCGCAACTGCTCCTTCGTCCAGGCCCGGGGCTTGCTGTCGATCGCGCAGAGCGAGCCGAGCACCCGCCCCTCCAGGTCGGTCAGCGGCATGCCCGCGTACGCCACCACGCCCAGATCCTCGATCGCCAGGTTGAGGCGTACGCGCGGGTAGAGGCGGGCGTCGGGCAGCACCAGCGGCATCTCGATGTCGACGACGTGCTGGCAGAACGAGTGGGTCAGCGGCGTCTCCCGGCGGGCCGCCCACGGCTCCGGCAGCCCGGTCGCGCCGGGGAAGAACTGACGGTCCGCGTCCACCAGGGAGACGAGCGCGACGGGTACGTCCAGCAGGTCGCCGACCAGCCGCGCGAACCTGTCGAACGACTCGTCGGGTACGGCGTCGAGCCGCGTCTCGTCGAGTGAGCGCAACCGGTCGGGATCGGCGAGCGCCGGAATCGGCACGGACACCCGTCCCCGGCCGTCCTCGCTCATCGCCACCGCCCTCAGCAAGCGGAACACCCGACCGGCATCCCGTTCTCGGTTATACCCCGCCGGACCGCCACTCCATTCCCGGCGCGGTGTTCGTCACGGGTCACGCCGCGCCGGCCGGTCCGGGGCCGATATCGTCGGCGGTCGTGAAGGTATGGATCCCGCACCCCGAAGGCCGCCGGCTGCTCGGCGAGCCGCCGCCCGGCGTCACCGTGGAGGTGCTGGACGACCCGCACCGGCTCCCGTCGTCCCCGGCCGGGGTGCGGTTCTGGGTGCCGCCGTTCCTGTCCGGCCCGGACGCCGGCGCGCTCCTCGCCGAGCTGCCCGACGTCGAGGTGGTGCAACTGCTCTCCGCCGGAGCGGACGCCTGGGTGGGACGGATGCCCGGCGGCGTGACCCTCTGCGACGCCCGGGGCGTGCACGACTCGCCCACCGCCGAGTGGGTGGTCGCCGCGATCCTCGCCTCGCTGCGCGGGTTCGCGCCGCTGGCCCGGGCGCAGGCGCGGCGCGAGTGGGCGTACGACGAGGTGGCGCCCACCGACGAGCTGGCCGGCAAGCGGGTGCTCATCGTCGGCGCCGGCTCGATCGGCACCGCGGTCCGTGACCGGCTCGCCCCGTTCGAGGTGAGCTTCACGCTCGTGGCCCGTACGCCGCGCCCCGACCAGGGCGTGCACGGGGTCGACGAGCTGCCCGCGCTGCTGCCGGAGGCGGACGTGGTGGTGCTCCTGGTGCCGCTGACCGAGCAGACCCGGGGCATGGTCGACGAACGTTTCCTCGCCGCGATGCCGGACGGCGCGCTGCTCGTCAACGCCGCCCGCGGGCCGGTGGCCCGTACCTCGGCGCTGGTGGCCGAGCTGACCTCGGGCCGTCTGCGCGCCGCGATGGACGTCACCGACCCGGAACCGCTGCCCGCCGACCATCCCCTGTGGGAACTGCCGAACGTGCTGCTCACCCCGCACGTCGCCGGCTCGGTACGCGGGCTGCTGCCCCGCGCGTACCGCCTGGTGGGCGAGCAGTTGCGCCGGTACGTGGCAGGCGAGGAGCTGACGAACCGGGTGGTCGACGGCTACTGATCGCCGGCTTACTGATCGCCGTCGGCGTCCGGTAGTTCCTGCCCGGTGACGGCGATCAGCCGGGGCAGTTCGGTGGCGCGTACCGCCGGCAGCATCACCACCTCGCCGTCGTCGAGCCGGGCCATCGCCCGGCCGCGGGAGTCACCGGCGAGTTCGGCGACCCGGTTCCACGGCACCCGGCGCTGCCCGACGAGCGCCCGCAGCCGCAGCTCCCGGGCGTCGGCGTCGGTGCCGGCCCGCCACGCCCAGACCGCGACGGCGAGCGGTACGAGCAGCACCCAGAGCAGCCACCATCGGGCGGAGGCCAGGGGCAGCGCGCCGATGAAGGCGACGATCGCGGCGACCAGGATGGCCTGGTTGTGACGGAAACGGACGGTATCGGCGCGGCTCACCTCCCGATGATCCCACCCGGCCGGTCCCCGCCACCCCGCGGGCGTCCCCACCCCCTAGTCGGACCACTCGATCGCGCCGACCCTTCCGCGCCCGGCCACTCCGCCGCAGCGTGCCCGCCGCAGATCTTGGTACGGCCCCGCCCTTCCCGGGGCGGTTCGGTACCAAGATCTCCCCGTGCTGGAGATCTTGGAAGCGTGGGGCCCCTCTGGGGGCCTTTTCCTTCCAAGATCTCGTGTCGGGAGACGTGCGGACCTCAGCGGCGTTGATCTTGAACGGGGCCCGTCGCGGGCGACGTCCATTGATGTGACGGATGTCACTGGCCGGGTGACGTCACCGGGCGCTTCCGGGATCGTTTCTAGGCGTGGCCGCAGCGGTCCCCGCCGATGCGTTCCCGTACCGCCCCGACCCCGCACGTCGTACCGCGTACCGCAACCGCACCGCCCCCGTGCCCCCTCACGAAGGCGACCGCCGTGCCCGTCCCCCCTCCCGCCGTTCCCCGTCGGCGATCGGTCCTGCCTGATGTCGCCGTGTCGCTCACCGGCACGGCCTTCCTCCTCGCCGGCGTCGCCGGTGCCCTGCCCGGCCCCGCTGCCGCCGCGCTCGCCGTCGCGGGAGGCTTCGCCCTCGCCTGCGTCCGGCTCGCCTGGCTGGCCGGAGCCGCCACACCGCCCGACCGTCCCGCACTGCCCGACCATCCGGCACCGACCGGCCATTCCGAATCGACCGACCGTCCCGCGCCGACCGGCCACCGCGCGCCGACAGGCCGGCCCGCGCCGGCAGACGGGGCTCGGGGCCTCGCTGTGCCGCACGGCGCGACGGCGCTCGGCCCGAGGACCGGGCGGCGGGCTCGCCGGGCGGCCCTGTCCCGCCGGGTCGCCGCCATCCTGGACGGTGCCGTCCTGGACGCCGGGCTCACCGTCGCGGTGCTGCCGCTGAGCGACGCCGCGCACCGGCTGCCGATCGCGCTGGCCGGGCTGTGCCTCGCCGGGGCACTGCACGTGACGGCGCTGCTGCGCCTGCCCGGCCGATCCCGGCTGTCCGGCCCGGAGCTGGTGCGCCGTACCGTCGACGTGCTCGCGCTCGGCGTGAGCCTGGTCTTCGGGGGCTGGATGCTGCTGCCGGGCGGCCCGGTCCCGGCCGTCGCCGCAATGGTGGCGGCGGGCGGCGCGGTGGTGCTCGCCGTGCTCGCGGTGGCCGCCGTCGCCGAACGCCGGCGCCGGCCCGGTGCCGCGCGCTGCCACGCCGGTTCCGCGCTGACGCTCGGCGGGCTGACGCTACTGGTGGTGCTGCTGGCCTACGGTGCGCCGGACCGGGCGCTGCCGCTCGTCGCGGCGCCGCTGGTGGCGGGGGCGCTGCTCACCGCCGCCGGCGCCCGGCGTACCTCCGGGGGTGAACGACCGGGCCGGGACGTGGCGCCTGCCGCGTGGCCGCGCCTCACCGCGCCGGCCGGGATCGCCGCGCTGGCCGCCGGGATCCACCTGATGACGGCGGGGGAGTTCAGCACCGCCGCGATGGCCCTGGGTCTGGCCGTCGTTCCGCCGATCATGGCGGGTGAGCTGCTCGCCGCCGCCGACCAGCGGCGCCGCGTGCAACGGCTCGCGGCTCGCGAGGCGTGGTTGCGGCGCCGGCTCGGACCGGACGCCCGGGCGGCCGAGCCCGTGCCGCTGACGCGCGCCGAACTGGTCCGGGCGATGGCGGAACGCAGTGGCGGCGCGCTGCTCGTCGTCGACCTGCACGGTACGGGTGGCGCGGTGCCGGAGGGACCGATGCTGACCGAGGCCGCACGCCGGTTGCGAGCGGGCGCCGAGACGCAGGATCTGGTCGCCCGGCTCGGCGACACCGAGTACGCGGTCCTCACCGACCGCGGGCCGGTGCTCGCGTACGCGCTCGGTCTGCGGCTGCTCGCGGCGCTGGCCGAGCCGTACCCCCGGCCCGGAGGTCTCGCCCGGTTGAGGGTGAGCGTCGGGCTGGCCGAGACCAGCGGCGGCGATCCGGAGGACGTGCTGCGCCAGGCGGACCTGGCCCGCCGCCGGGCGGTGCAGCTCGGCCGGGACCGGGTCGAGTGGTACGACGCCTACCTGGAGGAGCAGCTGGTCCGCCGCCTGGATCTGGAGCGGGAGCTGCCCGGCGCGGTGGCGCGCGGTGAGCTGGACCTGGTCTACCAGCCGGTGGTGGCGCTCGCCGACCGGATGCCCGTGGGCACCGAGGCGTTGCTGCGCTGGCGCAGCCCGGCGCTGGGCACCGTGCTGCCGGCCGAGCTTCTGCCGGTGGCGGCCGACCTCGACCTGACCGGCGAGATCGGGCGGTGGGTGCTGGACCGGGCCTGCCGCCAGCTCGCCGCGTGGTCGGAGGGCGGCCGCGAACTGTGGATGGCGGTGAACGTGACGCCGCGCGAACTCGCCGCACCGGACTTCGTGGCGCGTACCGCTACCGCGCTGGCCGCGTACGACGTGGTGCCGGAACGGCTGGTGGTGGAGGTGGCCGAGCCGGTGGTGGGCGCGGAGCCGTCCACAGTGGTGGCCCGGCTGGCCGGTCTGCGGTCGATCGGCGTGCGGATCGCGCTGGACGACTTCCGGGCCGAGCACGCCTCGCTCGCGCAGCTCCGCCGGCTGCCGATCGACCTGCTCAAGGTGGGCCCGCACCTGGTCGGCCCGGGCGGGGACGGGCAGTGTCCGCTGATCGACGTGGTGGCGAACCTGGCCGACCGGCTCGGCGTGGAGCTGGTGGTCGAGGAACTGGAGTCGGAGGCCCAGGTGGCGGGCGCGCGGCGGGCCGGCTGCCGGTACGGCCAGGGCTTCGCGCTGGCCCGGCCGGCGACCGCCGAACGGGTCGAGGCGTGGTTCGAGGAGTACCCGTCCACGGCGCGGTGAGCTGAACCGGTTCAGCGGTTCGTCGTACGCGGTGGGGCGGTGCTGCCGCGCGGCGTCAGATGCGCGGTCTCGTCCTGCACGACGGCGGCCGGCTCGCCCGCGATCACGGCCAGGAGCTGACGGGCGGCGTGTGCGCCGTACGCCGGGATGTCCCGGCCCAGCGCGGTGAGCGGCGGGTGCACCAGCCGGCAGAGCGGCGAGTCGTCCCAGGCCACGATGGACAGGTCGCCCGGCACGGTGAGGCCCATCTCCTGGGCCACCGAGAGCCCGGCGATCGCCATCACGTCGTTGTCGTAGATCACCGCGGTGGGGCGGCCGGCGGAGCTGAGCAGCCGCCGGGTGGCCCGCGCGCCCTCCTCGCCGGTGTAGTCGGACCAGACGGTGGTCGCCTCGTCCAGCCCGAGCCGCCGGCACACGCCGGTGAACGCCTCGGTGCGGATCTCGGTGTGCAGCAGCGACTGCAGCCCGCCGACCCGGGCGATGCGCCGGTGGCCGAGCGCGACCAGGTACTCCACGGTTTCGACGAGGGCCGCCGCGTCGTCGGCCCAGACGCTCGCCAGGCCCCCGGTGTGCCCGGGTCCGCCGATCACCACCGCCGGCAGCTGCAGTTCCTCCAGCGCCGGCACGCGCCGGTCGTCGGTGCGCAGGTCGCAGACGAGCACGCCGTCCACCCGGCGTTCGGCCCACCACCGCCGGTAGACGGCGATCTCGGCCTCCTGGTCGCTGACTACCTGGAGCGTGAGCGCGTACGAGCGGGCCGACAGTTCGGCCTCGACGCCGCTGATCAGCTCCATGAAGAACGGCTCGATGCCGAGTATCCGGGCGGGGCGGCACAGCGCCAGCCCGACCGCCTTGGCGGTGGCGCCGGACAACGCGCGGGCGGCGCTGCTCGGGCGGAACCCGATCTCGGCGGCGATGGCGAGGATCCGCTGCCGGGTCGCCTCGGAGACACCGGGCTGGCCGTTCAGGGCGTACGACACCGCGCCCTTGGAGACCCCGGCGCGCCGGGCGACGTCGGCGATGGTCGGCCGCTTCACCGAAGCGTTCCTCCACTGTGTCCGGCCCTCGCGGGCGCTTCCGGTCGCCGGATCACCGGCGTCTGGTGACGCTACTGCACGCGCTGCCGGGTCCGGGTGCCGCCGGCGGCGCCGGTGGACCGCATCCGGCGGCAGTCGCTTGTGCGGTTCAGCTTAGAGCGCGGACCCGCCGACGACCGCCCGGAGCGTGGTCGTGAGCGGCGGCGAGGTTACCGGACCGGCACCTCGGTAACCGACCGTTGACAGTCATGAATGAGGACCGTACGGTGGCGTCACTTATCCGGTTCAGTCAACGTCTCTCGATATTCGGGAGCGTTCCCATACGGCGCGGAGGATGAGATGAGACGGTCCTGGACGCACCTGGCGCGGGTGGCCGCCGTCGGTGCCCTCAGCCTGGTCATGATCGCCGCCTGCAGCGGCAGGAGCACCACCGGCGGCTCGGACTCGGCCGGTGGTCAGGTCACGCTGAAAATCAACTTCTGGGGCGACTTCGGGCTCCAGGATCTGAAGGCCAAGTACGAGGCCGAGCACCCGAACGTCAAGATCCAGCTCAACTCGGGCGAGTACAACGCCCAGCACGAGGACCTGCAGAAGAAGCTCGTCGCCGGCAACGGCGCGCCCGACATCGCGGCGATCGACGAGGGCTTCATGGTCCAGTTCCGCAGCCAGTCCGACAAGTTCGTCAACCTGCTCGACAAGGGCGCCGGCTCGTACGAGAGCAAGTACCTGCCCTGGAAGTGGAAGCAGTCGCTGTCGGCGGACGGCAAGACGCAGATCGGCCTCGGCACCGACGTCGGCGGCCTGGCCATGTGCTACCGCACCGACCTGTTCAAGGCCGCCGGCCTGCCCACCGAACGCGACCAGGTGTCAGCGCTCTGGCCCACCTGGGACAGGTTCATCGAGGTCGGCCAGCAGTACACCGCCAAGACGAAGAAGAAGTTCATCGACGCCGGCACCAACCTGTTCAACCCGATCCTCGGCCAGCAGCCGGTCGGGTTCTACGACGAGCAGGACCAGCTCCGGATGGAGCAGGGCCCGAAGGTCGCGTTCGACTACACGGTCAAGGCCGTCGGCGCCGGGCTGTCGGCCAACCTGGTCAGCTTCCAGGCCGACTGGGACAAGGGCTTCACCAGCGGTGCGTTCGCGGTGCTCGCCTGCCCGGCGTGGATGCTCGGCCACATCAAGGACACCGCACCGGGCACCGAGGGCAAGTGGGACATCGCCGCGGTACCGGGTGGCGGCGGCAACTGGGGTGGCTCCTTCCTGACGCTGCCCAAGCAGGGCAAGAACGTCGACGAGGCGTACAAGCTGCTGACCTGGCTGGTCGCGCCGGAGCAGCAGATCGAGATCTTCAAGAAGGTCGGCAACCTGCCGTCGCAGCCGGCGCTCTACAGCGACCCGGCGATCGCCGACTTCAAGAACCCGTTCTTCAACGACGCCCCGGTCGGCCAGATCTTCCCGAAGATGGCGCAGGGCCTCACCCCGCAGTACCTGGGCCGCAAGAACGGCCCGACCCGGGTGGCGGTCGAGAACGTCATCCGGCGGGTGGAGAACAAGTCGCTCAAGTCCGACGCCGCCTGGAACGAGGCGGTCAAGGAGGCCGAGAAGGCCGCCAAGTCCTGACGTGTCACAGGTGACGGGGCGGCCCGGTCCGCCCCGTCACCGTCCGATCTCCCGGCCCTGGAGTGAACAGATGTCCAGCACCCGTGCCGCGCCCGCGCCACCAGGCCGTCCACCCGCGCGCAAGCCCGGCCGTACCGGCGCCGGCGACCGGCGGATGAGCTGGCGCGACCGGCTGTACCGCTTCGACATGCGCTACATGCCGTACCTGATGATCGCGCCGTTCTTCCTGCTCTTCCTCGTGTTCGGGCTGTTCCCGCTGCTGTTCAACGCGGTCGTGTCGCTGCGCAACTACCGCCTCGACGACCCGACGCTGCCGTACTGGGCGGGCACCGAGAACTTCAGCCGCCTGTTCGCCGACGAGGACTTCTGGAACGCCCTGGCAAACACGTTCGGCATCTTCCTGCTCTCCACCGTGCCGCAACTGCTGCTCGCGCTGCTCGTCGCGTCGCTGCTCAACCGCAGGCTGCGGGCGCAGACGTGGTGGCGGGTGGGCGTGCTGCTGCCGTACGTGACACCGATCGTGGCCTCGACGATGGTGTTCAGCGTCTTCTTCTCCCGCGACTTCGGCATGGCGAACTGGGCGCTGGGTCTGCTCGGCATCGGCGGCCCGGAGGACCCGATCGACTGGCGGGCGGACAAGCTGCACGCCTGGATCGCCATCGCCACCATGGTCAACTGGAAGTGGATCGGCTACAACGCGCTGCTCTACCTGGCCGCCATGCAGTCCATTCCGCGCGACGTCTACGAGGCCGCGGCGATCGACGGCGCCGGCCCGTGGAAGCAGCTCTGGCGGATCACCGTGCCGATGATCCAGCCGGTGGTCCTGTTCACCGTCATCCTGTCCACCATCGGCGGGTTGCAGCTGTTCACCGAGCCGATGTTGTTCGACCCGAACGCGCAGGCCGCGACCGGCGGGCCGGACGGCGAGTGGCAGACCATCGCCCAGCTCATCTACAAGGTCGGCTGGAAGGACCTCAACCTCGGGTACGCGGCCGCCATGTCGTGGGCGCTGTTCCTGATCATCCTGATCGTGGCCGGCGTCAACTACCTGCTGACCAACCGACTCTCCGGAGGCCGCCGGTGACGACGCGACGTGTGGTGGCCCGGGCGCCACAGGACACCCCGGCCGGGCTCTGGACCTACCTGCTGCTCGCCGTGAGCATGCTGTTCGCCGCGTTCCCGCTCTACTGGATGTTCGTCATCGCCACCAGCGACGACGAGGCGCTGGCGAAGCTGCCACCCGCTGTGGTCCCCGGCGACCGCTTCCTCACGAACGTCGACGAGGTCTTCTCCCTCCAGGACGTCTACTTCGCCGCGTCACTGGTCAACAGCGTCATCGTCTCCGCCGTCGTGACCGCCTCGGTGCTGTTCTTCTGCTCGCTGGCCGGCTTCGCGTTCGCCAAGCTGCGCTTCAAAGGCAGCCGCGCGCTGATGCTGTTCGTGGTGCTCACCCTGACCGTGCCCAACCAGCTCGGCATCGTCGCGCTCTACATCGTGATGGGCAAGCTCGGCTGGAACGGCACGCTGCTCGCCGTCATCGCGCCCGGCCTGGTCACCGCGTTCGGCGTGTTCTACATGCGGCAGTTCATCGTGAACACCGTCCCGGACGAGCTGATCGAGTCGGCCCGGGTCGACGGCGCCACGACCATGCGGGTGTACGCGACGATCGTGCTGCCCGCGATCCGCCCGGCCCTGGCGGTGCTCGGCCTGCTCACGTTCGTGGCGACCTGGAACGACTTCCAGTGGCCGCTGATCACGCTCAGCGGCACCGACTACCCGACGTCGATGGTGGCGGTCTCCGACCTCGCAAGCGGCAACTACGTGATCTACCGGCGGGTGCTCGCTGGTGCGTTCATCGCCACCGTCCCCCTGCTGGTCATGCTGTTCATCGGTGGACGTCAGATCGTCCGCGGAATCATGGAAGGCGCGGTGAAGTCGTGAGCCGTCGAACGCTGCTGCACGAGGGATGGACGCTGCGGGCCGAGCCCGGTCCGGCGGTGCCGCCGGAGATCGCCGGGACGGCCGTGCCGGCCACGGTCCCGGGTTGCGTGCACACCGACCTGCTGGCGGCGGGCCTCATCCCCGACCCGTACCTGGACGACAACGAGAACCGCCTCACCTGGATCGGCCGCACCGACTGGGTCTACGAGACCACGTTCGCCGGGCGACCCGGTGACGACGACCGGGTCGACCTGGTCTGCGCCGGGCTCGACACCGTCGCCACCGTGACGCTCAACGGCGTCGAGGTCGGCCGCACCGAGAACCAGCACCGCTCGTACCGCTTCGACGTCCGCGCGCTGCTGCGCCCGGACGGCAACACCCTGTCCGTACGCTTCGACTCCCCGTACCGGTATGCCGAGGCGCACCGGGACCGGCTCGGTGACCGGCCCAACGCGTACCCGGAGCCGTTCCACTTCATCCGCAAGACCGCCTGCAACTTCGGCTGGGACTGGGGGCCGACGCTCGTCACCGCCGGCATCTGGCGCGACATCGGCCTGCACGCCTGGTCCACCGCCCGGTTCGCGTCGGTCCGGCCGCTCGTGACGGTGGCCGACGGAGTCGGCCGGGTCGAGCTGCACGTGCAGGTCGAGCGGGCCGGCGACGAGCCGCTGACCGTCCGCGCCGCCGTCGCCGGGGCCAGCGCCGAGGTCGCCGTACCGGCGGGGGAGCGGACCGCCGTCGTGACGCTCACCGTCGCGGACCCCGCGTTGTGGTGGCCGATCGGGTACGGCGACCAGCCGCGCTACGACCTCGACGTCACCCTGCACGGCGCCGACGGCCGGGAGCTGGACGCCGCCGCCCGGCGGATCGGGTTCCGCTCGGTCCGGCTCGACACCACACCCGACGCGCACGGCACCCCGTTCACGCTGCACGTCAACGACGTGCCGGTGTTCGTCAAGGGCGTCAACTGGATCCCCGACGACGCGTTCGGAAACCGGGTCACCCGGGAGCGCCTGGCGCATCGGTTCGGCCAAGCGGCCGGCGCAAACGTCAACCTGCTGCGCGTCTGGGGCGGCGGCCGGTACGAGTCGGACGACTTCTACGACCTCGCCGACGAGATCGGGTTGCTGGTGCAGCAGGACTTCCTGTTCGCCTGCGCGGCGTACCCGGAGGAGGAGCCGTTCCGCACCGAGGTCGAGGCGGAGGCGCGCGAGCAGGTGACCCGCCTCGCCGGGCACCCGTCGCTGGTGCTCTGGACCGGCAACAACGAGAACATCTGGGGCTGGCACGACTGGGACTGGCAGGAGCCCCTGGACGGGCGTACCTGGGGGCGCGGCTACTACCTTGACCTGCTGCCGGGGATCGTCGGCGAGCTGGACCCGACGGTCCCGTACTGGCCGGGGAGCCCCTGGTCCGGCAGCGAGGACGTGCATCCCAACGACCCGGCGCACGGCACCACGCACATCTGGGACGTGTGGAACACCGACGACTACACGCGCTACCGGGAGTACGTGCCCCGGTTCGTGGCCGAGTTCGGCTACCAGGCGCCGCCCGCGTACGCGACGCTGCGCCGGTCCCTCTCCGACGATCCGCTCGCGCACGACTCGCCGGGCATGGCACACCATCAGAAGGCCGCGGACGGGGACGGCAAGCTCCGGCGCGGGCTCGACGCCCACCTGCCGCCGCCCGCCGACTTCGACGACTGGCACTACCTCACCCAGCTCAACCAGGCCCGCGCCATCCAGCTCGGCGTCGAGCACTTCCGCTCGCACCGGCCGGTCTGTACCGGCACCGTCGTGTGGCAGCTGAACGACTGCTGGCCGGTCACGTCGTGGTCGGCGATCGACGGCGACGGCCGCCGCAAACCCCTCTGGTACGCGCTGCGCCGCGCCTACGCCGACCGGCTGCTGACGGTGCAGCCGCGCGACGGCGGGCTGGCGCTGGTGGCGGTGAACGAGACCGCCCAGTCGTGGAGCGGGCCGGCCACCGTCACCCGGCTGGCCCTCACCGGGGAGCCGAGGGCGAAGACCTCGGTCGACCTCGACGTCCCGGCGTACTCCTCGGTCGTGGTGGAACTCCCGGCGGAGCTGGCGCGGCCGGACGACGGCCGCGCGGAACTGCTCGTCGCGGACGCCGGGGACGCCGCGGAGCGCGCGCTGTGGTTCTTCGCCGAGGACCGCGACGTGCGGTGGCCGGCGGCGCAGTGGGACGCGACCGCCGAGCCGGTCGACGGCGGCCGGCGGGTCAGGGTGACCGCCCGGACCGTGCTGCGCGACCTGACGCTGTTCCCGGATCGCCTCGATCCGGCCGCGCAGGTGGACCGGGCCCTGGTGACGCTGCTGCCGGGGGAGAGCGCGACGTTCACCGTGCACGCGCCGGGCCCGCTCGACGCCGACGCGCTCACCCGCCGCCCGGTGCTGCGCTGCGTCAACGACCTCGTCTGAGGGGTCACACCCCATCTCCGTCGATTTGAAGATTTCTGCAAGTGCTAAAGTCTTCAGAGTCGTCGGAGGGGTGAGTCATGTCGGTGCCGCTGTACCAGGCCAAGGCGGAGCTGTTCCGCACCCTCGGGCACCCGGTGCGCATCCGGGTGCTCGAACTGCTCCAGGACGGGCCGAAGCCGGTACGCGACCTGCTGGCCGCCATCGACGTGGAGGCGTCGAACCTCTCCCAGCAGCTCGCCGTGCTGCGCCGCGCCGGCATGGTCACCTCGTACCGGGACGGCCCGCTGGTCATGTACGCGCTCAGCACCCCCGACGTGGCCGACCTGCTCGCCGCCGGACGACGCATCCTCGGCGCGGTCCTCACCGACCGGGACGCGCTGCTGGACGAGCTGCGGGCCTCCGGGACGGACCGGTGAGTGCGGCGGCCCTTCGCGCCGGTGACGCCGTCCGGCAGGCGGGCCGGCTGTTCCGCGGGCTGCTGCCCGGCCGGGCCGACTGGGCGGCAGCGCGCCGCTCACCCCGGCGCGACCTGCTCGCCGGGCTCACCGTCGCCGTGGTGGCGCTGCCCCTGGCGCTCGCCTTCGGCGTCACCTCCGGGCTCGGCGCGCAGGCCGGCCTGGTCACCGCCGTCGTCGCCGGAGCCGTCGCGGCGGTCTTCGGCGGCTCCAACCTCCAGGTCTCCGGTCCCACCGGGGCCATGACTGTGGTGCTGGTGCCCGTGGTGCAGCAGTTCGGCGCCGGTGGCGTGCTGATGGTCGGCGCGCTGGCCGGGCTGATCCTGATCGCGCTCGCAGTGGCCCGCCTCGGCCGGTACGTCCGCTACCTGCCGTCCCCGGTGATCGAGGGCTTCACCGCCGGCATCGCCGTGGTCATCGCGCTGCAACAGGTGCCGGCCGCGCTCGGCGTCACCGGCGCGCACGGCGAGAAGGTGTGGGCGGTCGCAGCCGACGCGGTCGCCCGGTTCGCCGCGCAGCCCCGGCCCGCCGCGATCGCTGTGGCGCTCGGTGTGGCGGCGCTGATGCTGCTCGGCGGCCGGTGGCGGCCCGCCGTGCCGTTCTCCCTGGTCGGGGTGGTCGCTGCGACGCTGCTCGCCGAGCTGACCCCGATCGAGCTGGCCCGGATCGGCGAGCTGCCGCAGGGGCTGCCCGCGCCGTCGCTGGACTTCGTGGACCTCGGCGCGCTGGGCGTACTGCTGCCGAGCGCCCTCGCCGTGGCCGCGCTCGCCGCCCTGGAGAGCCTGCTCTCCGCCACGGTGGCCGACGGCATGACGGTCGGCGAGCGGCACGACCCGGACCGGGAACTGTTCGGCCAGGGCCTGGCCAACCTGGCCTCCCCGGTCTTCGGCGGCATCCCGGCGACCGCCGCCATCGCCCGTACCGCGGTGAACGTCCGCGCCGGGGCTTCCTCGAAGCTCGCCGCGCTCACCCACGCGGTGGCCCTCGCCGCGATCGTGCTCGCCGCGGCCCCGCTCGTCGGCCGCATTCCGCTGGCCGCCCTGGCCGGGGTGCTGCTCGCCACCACGGTACGGATGGTGGAGGCGGCCTCCCTGCTGGCGCTGATGCGGGCCACCCGGGCCGACGCGGTGGTGCTGGTGCTGACGTTCGCCGTCACTGTCATCTGGGATCTGGTGACGGCGGTGGTCGTCGGGCTCGCGGTCGCGGCGGTCCTGGCGCTGCGCGCGGTGGCCCGCAGCGCCAAGCTGGAACAGGTGCCGCTGGACACCGGCGAGCACAGCGCCGAGGAGCACGCGCTGCTCGCCGAGCACATCGTCGCGTACCGGCTGGACGGGCCGCTGTTCTTCGCCGCCGCGCACACCTTCCTGCTGGAACTGGCCGAGGTGGCCGACGTGCGGGTGGTGATCCTGCGCATGTCCCGCGTCTCCACCGTCGACGCGACGGGCGCGCAGGTGCTCGGCGACGCCGTCGCCCGGTTGCGCGCCCGGGGGATCACGGTGCTGCTCTCCGGCATCACGCCGGGCCACGACCAGGTGCTCAGCACGCTCGGCGTCGCCGACGAGCTGCGCCGCGAGGGCCTGGTGTTCGCGGACACCCCGGCCGCCATCGCGTACGCCCGGGGCGTCGCCCTCGCCGCGAGCCCGGCCTAGGCTGCGGTCCCTTCGAGTGCCGCCCGCGCCGTGAGTGGAACGTCATGGGTGTCTACGGCATCGTTTGACACCCATGACGTTCCACCCGACGGCTGTGCAGGCCGAGAGCGCTAGTTGGGCAGGGCGGCGAGGCCGGCCAGCAGTTCCCACCGCTCCGCCTCGGTGAGGACCGCGTACGCCGGCTCGTCGCGGCGGTCGGTGTCCGCCTCGATCGCCGCGCGCTCCGGCCCGTCCGGCAGCGTCCGGATCTCGTCGGCGGTCAGCCCGGCGGCCCGCCACGCGGCCCGGTGCGCGTCGGCGCGGTGGTGGCGCAGCGAGCCCAGCCGGGTGACGAGCAGCAGCGCCGGGGAGGCGCCCTCCGGCTCGTACGGCGGGGACATCGCCCGGAACACCGGCCCGCCGGTGGCCTGCGCGTGCGTTAGCACCCGGCCGACCAGGTCGGCGAGGCGGGGCACGATGCTCAGGCCGGGCAGCACGCCGGGCAGCGTCGACCACAGTTCCTCGGCTGCCTCACCGCTGGCCCGCTGGGCGAACAGCGTCAGCTCGCGGCCCAGGTCGGTGAGGTGCCAGACGCCGTCGGCGTCCCGGACGACGATGCCCTGCTCCAGTTCCTCGTCCATGCTGCCGGACGTGTAGATCAGGCCGTCGGCCAGCGCCTCGGCGGGCATCGGCCGGGCCAGCACACCGGAGAAGAAGCTGTTCTCCGCGCCGAGTGTGCAGCCCCGCTCGGCGTAGAAGGCCTCCATCCGGGCGCGGGCTCCCCAGCGGGCGCCCACGTACACCCGGTCGATCGCGGGCCGGACCAGTCGCGCGTAGCTCACCGTCGTCTCCACGCCGCCGGACCCTACCGGCGGCGGGCGTCGCGCGGGGCCCTGCCGCAGAGCCCCGCGTTGCTCACTCCGGGACGCGGCGGTAGGCGCCGTCGCTGGCCGAGGTCGCCATCGACGCGTACGCGCGCAGCGCCGCCGACACCGGGCGCTGCCGGTCGACCGGCGTGTACGGGCGGTCCCGCTTCTCCTCGGCCACCCGGCGTGCCTCCAGCTCGTCGGCGGGCACGTTCAGCTCGATCGACCGGCCCGGGATGTCGATGACGATCTCGTCGCCGTCGCGGACCAGCGCGATCAGCCCACCCGAGGCCGCCTCCGGGGAGACGTGCCCGATGGACAGGCCGGAGGTGCCGCCGGAGAACCGGCCGTCGGTGAGCAGCGCGCAGGAACGGCCCAGCCCACGGCCCTTGAGGAACGAGGTGGGGTAGAGCATCTCCTGCATGCCGGGGCCGCCCTTCGGGCCCTCGTACCGGATCACCACCACGTCCCCGGCGACGATCTCCTTGGCGAGGATCGCGGTCACCGCGTCGTCCTGCGACTCGTAGACCTTGGCCGGGCCGCGGAACGTCAGGCACTCCTCGGGCACACCGGCGGTCTTCACCACGCAGCCGGCCGGCGCGAGGTTGCCGTGCAGGATGGCCAGGCCGCCGTCCGCGCTGTACGCGTGCTCCCGGTCCCTGATGCAGCCGCCGGCCGCGTCGGTGTCCAGCGACGACCAGCGGTTGGTGGTGGAGAACGGCTCGGTGGTGCGCACGCCGCCCGGCGCGGCGTGGAACAGCTCGATCGCCTCCGGCCGGGCCGCGCCGCCGCGCACGTCCCAGTCGGCCAGCCACTCGTCGAGGCTGGGGGAGTGCACCGACCGCACGTCGCGGTGCAGCAGCCCGGCGCGGTCCAGCTCACCGAGGATGGCCGGGATGCCGCCGGCCCGGTGCACGTCCTCCATGTGGTAGTTCGGCGAGTTCGGCGCGACCTTGGCCAGGCACGGCACCCGGCGGGAGATCGCGTCGATGTCGGCGACGCCGAAGTCCAGTTCCGCCTCGCGGGCGGCGGCGAGCAGGTGCAGCACGGTGTTCGTGGAGCCGCCCATCGCCACGTCGAGGGCGATCGCGTTCTCGAACGCCTCCCGGCCGGCGATCGAGCGCGGCAGCACCGAGGCGTCGTCGTTCTCGTACCACTGCTTGGCGATCTCGACGACGGTGCGCCCGGCCTCGACGAACAGCGACCGCCGCGCGGCGTGGGTGGCGAGCGTGGATCCGTTGCCGGGCAGCGCCAGGCCGATGGCCTCGGTGAGGCAGTTCATCGAGTTGGCGGTGAACATGCCGGAGCAGGAGCCGCAGGTCGGGCACGCGGAGCGCTCGATCTCGCCGAGCTGGTCGTCGGTGACCGCCTCGTTGGAGGAGGCGATCATGGCGTCGATCAGGTCGATCTTGGAGTGCACCACGCCCTCGATCGCCACCGTCTTGCCGGCCTCCATCGGGCCGCCGGAGACGAAGACGGTCGGGATGTTGAGCCGCAGCGCGGCGAGCAGCATGCCCGGGGTGATCTTGTCGCAGTTGGAGATGCAGACCAGGGCGTCCGCGCAGTGCGCGTTGACCATGTACTCCACCGCGTCGGCGATCAGCTCCCGGCTGGGCAGCGAGTAGAGCATGCCGCCGTGGCCCATGGCGATGCCGTCGTCCACGGCGATCGTGTTGAACTCCCGGCCGACGCCGCCGGCCTCGGCCACCGCGTCGGCGACCAGGCCGCCGAGGTCCTTGAGGTGGACGTGACCGGGTACGAACTGGGTGAAACTGTTCGCGATGGCGACGATCGGCTTGCCGAAGTCGTCGTCGGTCATCCCGGTGGCCCGCCAGAGGGCCCGGGCGCCGGCCATCGTCCGACCGTGGGTGGAGGTCCTCGACCGCAGCTCAGGCATGACAACCAGTCTGACACCATCCGCGCGGTGACCCCGCCGCGCGCACCCTGTGTCCCAACAGTTGCACACCCGGTGCCCCACGGGAGGCGCTCATCCGGCAGAGTTGACGCGTGCAGTCGTCCCCGGGGATGGTCACCGTCGCGGTGTTGAGCGGGATCGCCGCGGCCGGCGCCGCCGTGCTGCTCGCCGCCTCGGTGCGGCGCCGCACCGGCCCCCGCCGGCCGGCTCACCTGCTGCTCGCGGTCGCCGCCGGGGCCGCCCTGTTCAGCCTCCTGGTCGGCCTCGGCGGTCTGCTGGCCGCCGGTGACCACTGGGCGCACCGGCAGGGCCAGCGGACCGGATGGGCGATCCTGGTCGCCGTCGGCACGACGCTCGCCGCGCTCGGTCTCGGTGCCGCCGTACTGCGGCTGCCCGGCGCCGCCGCGTCCCGGGCGGCCACCGCCCGGCTGCTGCTCGACGGCCTGATCATGGGCAGCGCGCTCTGGTTCGTCGGCTGGGTGGCGATCAGCGAGCCGACCCGGCTGCTCGGCGACGCCACCCCGGTCGCCTGCCTGCCGATCGTGCTGGCCACCGTCAGTGCGGCGCTCACCACCGGGCTCACCGTGATCGTCGTGCTGCGGGTCGCGCCGCCGCGCGGGTGGCTCACGCTGCTCGCGGCCGGCGCGACAGCGGTGACGGCCGGCGGCCTGGCCGTGTCCGCCGGGCTCTGCCAGGCCGGCCCGGGCATGGTGCTCACCGGCGCGGTGCTGACCGCCGCCGGGCTGATGGCCACGGCCGTGGCCGGGCGCCGCGCCGACCTGACGCAGCTCGACGTCGACTTCATCCGCCGCGACGGCGAGTACGCCTTCGTGCCGATGTTCGCCATGGCGGCCTCCGCGATGTACCACCTGGTGCAGGGCGGCGGGTTCGACGGGTACGCGATCGTGGCCGGCACGGTCGAGGGGTTCGCGCTGGTGACCCGGCAATATCTGGCCCTGAACGACGTCCGCGGCTACGCGATCCGGCTCGCCGAGCGCGAGGCGCACTTCCGCGAGCTGGCGCACACCGACCCGCTGACCGGGCTGGCGAACCGGCGCGGACTGCTGCGTGCCCTGCACCGCAGCGCCGAGGCGGGCGTGCCGTGCGTGCTGCTCGGGCTCGACCTGGACGGCTTCAAGAACGTCAACGACATGCGCGGGCACGACGTCGGCGACGCGGTGCTGGTCGAGGTGGGGCGGCGGCTGCGGGGCAACCTGCGCCCGGGCGACCTGGCCGCCCGGCTCGGCGGTGACGAGTTCGCGGTGCTGATGCACGGTGCGGCCGACCCCGGCCCGGTCGCCGACCGCCTGCTCGGGGTGCTCGGCCGCCCGTACGAGCAGGGGGACGGGCCGGTCTTCCTGTCGGTGAGCATCGGGGTGGCCGCCGGGCAGCGGGAGCAGGACGTCGAGTTGCTGCTGCGCAACGCCGACCTGGCGCTGCGCTACGCCAAGCAGCGGGGCAAGAACCGGATCGAGCGCTACGACGCCACGTACGACCAGTTGCTGAGCCGGCGCACCCGGATGGAGCACGAGCTGCGCGGCGCGATCGAGCGCGACGAGCTGCGGCTGGTCTTCCAGCCGGTGGCCTCGCTGCCGTCGGTGCGGCCGGTCGGCGCGGAGGCGCTGCTGCGCTGGCGGCACCCGGAGCTGGGCAACGTCCGGCCGGACGAGTTCATCCCGCTCGCCGAGGAGTGCGGGATGATCGCCAAGCTCGGCGCGTGGGTGCTGCACCAGGCCTGCTTCCAGCTCTCCCGCTGGCTGGCCGACGGGCACGACGTCTGGGTGTCGGTGAACGTGTCGCCGCGCGAGCTGCACGCCCCGGAGTACGTGGTCCAGGTCGCCGACGCGCTGCGCGCGCACCACGTGCCGCCGCAGCGGCTGGTGCTGGAGGTGACCGAGCACGCGGTCGCCACCGACCTGGACGAGCTGATCCGGCGGCTCACCGCGCTGCGGCTGACCGGGGTGCGGATCGCGCTGGACGACTTCGGCGCCGGCTATTCGTCGCTCGGCCAGCTGCGGCGGCTGCCGATCGACATCCTGAAGATCGACCACAGTCTGGTCGCCGAGCACGAGCCGGTCCGGCCGGTCGGGCGGGACGGCCCGGCGTTCGCCCCGATGGTCGACATCGTCATGCGCCTGGGTCACCAGCTAGGGCTGGAGGTGATCGCCGAGGGCGTCACCAACCCGACCGAGCTGGCCGCGGTGGTGGCCGCCGGGTGCCGGTTCGGCCAGGGCGCGCTGTTCGGCTGGGGCGTACCGGCCGAGCACCTGGAGGCGATGCTGGAGGCGGCCACCGCGCCGGGCAACCGGTATACCGCGATGCCGCCGGCGCCGCCGCCCGCGCCGGCGCGCGCCCCGTCGCCGCTGCTGCCGAGGCTGCGCAACAATCCGCCCGCCGCGGTGCCCGCGCAGCGTCCCCCGATGGAGGGATCTTCGCAGGTGGCACCGGTCGTGGAGGGGCTGTCGGTGACCGACACGCCCACGTCCGTGAACCAAAATGTGGGATCAGTTGACTCATCGCGTGAGATGCGTCAGGCTTAGCCGCATGTCGTCGAACCGGTCGCCGCGAGTACTTACCTGAGCGCACTCTCCCACCGAGAGTGCGCTGGCCCCGTGCATCCTGCACGTGGGCTTTTTTGTTGCCGTCGGACCATCGCCGGGACCTCGCCGTCCCATCCTGAGAAGCGCGTCACCCACTCACTTCCGAAGGCTTGAACCGCCATGACGAGACCCACGCCAGAGACCCTCGCCCACTCCGCCCGCCGTGCCCGCTCCGGCACCGGCGCGGCCGGTGACTCCGACCCCGCCGCCCGCCCCGGCCGTACCGTCCCGGCGGCCGCCACCACCGAGACGCCCGTACGGGAGCCCGCCACCGCGCAGGTCTCGGGCGCCGGTTCGCTCGTGCGGTCGCTGGAGGCGCTCGGCGTCGACGTGGTCTTCGGCATTCCGGGCGGCGCGATCCTGCCCGCCTACGACCCGCTCTACGACTCCACGGTCCGGCACATCCTGGTCCGCCACGAGCAGGGCGCCGGGCACGCGGCCACCGGCTACGCGCAGGCCACCGGCCGGGTCGGCGTGTGCATCGCCACCTCCGGTCCGGGCGCGACGAACCTGGTGACGCCGATCGCGGACGCGTACATGGATTCGGTCCCGATGGTGGCGATCACCGGGCAGGTGGCCCGGCCGTCGATCGGCACCGACGCCTTCCAGGAGGCGGACATCCAGGGCATCACGCTGCCGATCACCAAGCACAACTTCCTGGTGCAGACCGCCGACGAGATCCCCCGCGTGCTGGCCGAGGCGTTCCACCTGGCCGCGACCGGCCGCCCCGGCCCGGTGCTCGTCGACATCCCCAAGGACGTGCTCCAGGCGCCGGCGACCTTCTCCTGGCCGCCCACGCTCGACCTGCCCGGCTACCGGCCGACGCTGCACCCGCACGGCAAGCAGATCCGCGAGGCGGCCCGGCTGATGACCGGCGCCCGCCGCCCGGTCCTCTACGTCGGCGGCGGCGTGCTCAAGGCCGGCGCCACCGAGGGGCTGCGCAAGCTGGCCGAGCAGACCGGCATCCCGGTGGTCACCACGCTGATGGCGCTGGGCGCGTTCCCCGACTCGCACCGTCAGCACCTGGGCATGCCCGGCATGCACGGCACCGTCGCCGCGGTCTACGGCCTGCAGAAGGCCGACCTGATCGTGGCGCTGGGTGCCCGCTTCGACGACCGGGTGACCGGCAAGCTGGACTCGTTCGCGCCGGACGCGACCGTCGTGCACGCCGACATCGACCCGGCCGAGATCGGCAAGAACCGGCACGCCGACGTCCCGATCGTGGGCGACGCGCGGCACGTGATCGACGAGCTGATCGCCGCCGTCACCGCCGAGCAGGCCGCGCACCCGCCGGCCGACCTGACCGACTGGTGGGCCCAGCTCGACGACCTGCGCGAGCGCTACCCGCTCGGCTTCGAGGAGCCGGCCGACGGCACGCTCTCCCCGCAGTACGTGATCAAGCGGCTGGGCGAGATCGCCGGCCCGGACGCGGTCTACGTGGCGGGCGTCGGCCAGCACCAGATGTGGGCCAGCCAGTTCATCTCGTACGAGAAGCCGCACACCTGGCTCAACTCCGGTGGCCTGGGCACGATGGGCTACGCCGTCCCGGCCGCGATGGGCGCCAAGGTCGGCAAGCCGGACACCACGGTGTGGGCGGTCGACGGCGACGGCTGCTTCCAGATGACCAACCAGGAGCTGGCGACCTGCGCGCTGGAGGGCATCCCGATCAAGGTCGCCGTGATCAACAACGGCAACCTGGGCATGGTGCGGCAGTGGCAGACCCTGTTCTACGGGGAGCGTTACTCCAACACCGAGCTGGGCACCCACAAGCACCGCATCCCGGACTTCGTCAAGCTCGCCGAGGCGCTCGGCTGCGTCGGTCTGCGCTGCGAGAACGCCGCCGACGTGGACAAGACCATCGAGGCGGCCATGGCGATCAACGACGCGCCGGTGGTCATCGACTTCGTGGTCGGCAAGGACGCGATGGTCTGGCCGATGGTCGCCGCCGGCACCAGCAACGACGAGATCATGTTCGCCAGGGGTGTGCGCCCCGCGTTCGACGAGGACGAACTCTAAATGACTATGCACACGCTGTCCGTGCTGGTGGAGAACAAGCCGGGTGTCCTGGCCCGGGTCTCCGGGCTGTTCTCCCGGCGCGGGTTCAACATCGACAGCCTCGCCGTGGGCGAGACCGAGAACCCGGACGTCTCCCGCATCACCATCGTGGTCAACGCCGAGTCCTCGCCGCTGGAGCAGGTGACCAAGCAGCTCAACAAGCTGGTGAACGTCCTCAAGATCGTGGAGCTGGACCCGCAGGTGTCGGTGGCACGCGAGCTGCTGCTGGTCAAGGTCCGCGCGGACCGCGCGGCCCGGGCCCAGGTGCTGGAGACGGTCGGCCTGTTCCGCGCCCGGGTTGTCGACGTCGCGCCGGACACGCTGACCATCGAGGCGACCGGCACGCCGGACAAGCTCGACGCGCTGCTGCGCGACCTGGAGCCGTTCGGCATCAAGGAGATGGTCCAGTCCGGCACCGTGGCGATCGGGCGGGGTTCGCGGGCCATCACCGCCGGCCCGGCCCTGCGCGCCGCCTGATCCGTACCCACAAGTTTTTCGACGGGCCGACGGGCACCGCCGTACGAAAGGGAAGTCAATGAGCGTTGAGGTGTTCTACGACGACGACGCCGACCTGGGCCTGATCCAGGGCCGCAAGGTCGCCGTGATCGGGTACGGCAGCCAGGGCCACGCGCACGCGCTGTCGCTGCGCGACTCCGGCGTCGACGTGGTGATCGGCCTGCCCGCCGGGTCGAAGAGCCGGCCGAAGGCGGAGGAGCAGGGCCTGCGGGTGCTCACCCCGGCCGAGGCGGCGGCCGAGGCCGACGTGATCATGATCCTGGCGCCGGACACCGCCCAGCGGCACATCTACGCCGAGTCCATCGCGCCGAACCTGGCCGCGGGCAAGGCGCTGTTCTTCGGGCACGGCTTCAACATCCGGTACGGCCTGATCAAGCCCCCGGCCGACGTGGACGTGGCGATGGTCGCCCCGAAGGGCCCCGGTCACCTGGTCCGCCGCCAGTACGTCGACGGCAAGGGCGTGCCCTGCCTGGTCGCGGTCGAGCAGGACGCCAGCGGCAACGCGTTCGGCCTGGCCCTGGCGTACGCCAAGGCGATCGGCGGCACCCGGGCCGGCGCGATCCGGACCACGTTCACCGAGGAGACCGAGACCGACCTGTTCGGCGAGCAGGCGGTGCTGTGCGGTGGCGCGGCGGCGCTGGTGCAGACCGGTTTCGAGGTGCTCACCGAGGCCGGCTACGCGCCCGAGGTGGCCTACTTCGAGTGCCTGCACGAGCTGAAGCTCATCGTCGACCTGATGTACGAGGGCGGCATCGCCCGGATGCGCTACAGCATCTCCGACACCGCCGAGTACGGCGACCTGTCCCGCGGCCCGCGCGTCATCGACTCCCGGGTCAAGGACGAGATGCGCAAGATCCTCGGCGAGATCCAGTCCGGCGAGTTCGCCCGCGAGTGGGTGGCCGAGGACGAGGCCGGCCGGCCGAACTTCGCCAAGTGGCGGGCCGAGGGCGCGGCGCACCCGATCGAGGAGACCGGGCAGAAGCTGCGGGCCATGATGAGCTGGGTCGACCGGCCGATCACCGAGACCGCCTGATCTCTTCCTCGTGCGGCCCGCGGCCCGACGCTCTCCCCGGCGTCGGGCCGCGGGCCGTCACGACGGATCGGAGCGACCGGCGCCGACCGTCTCCTGAACGGCCGCGATCTCGTCCCGGACCCGCTCCGCCTCGGCCCTGCGGTCCAGACGCGACAGCGTGAGCCCGAGGTTGCGCAGCGGGGTGAGCAGCTCCGCCCGGTCGATCCGGTCCGGGTCGGCGCGCAGCAGGTCGAGGCACTCCCGGTAGATCCCCACCGCCTCCTCCAGCCGGTCGAGGGCGTGCACCCGGTTGCCCAGGTTGCACAGGGCTTCCGCCAACCCGAGCCGGGTCGCCACCGGGTCGACGCCGAACAGCTCGCGGCGCACGGTCACGCACTCGCGCAGCAGATCGGCCGACCCGCGCGGGTCACCGGCCAGGTTCACCGCGCCCGCGAGCGTGAAGAGGCACCGCCCGAGCAGGTCCCGGTACGCCGGGTCGCCGCCGGCCAGCAACCGGGCCAGCTCGACCGCCTTCCGTCCGGCCGCCAGGCCGTCTCCGTCCCGCCCGGTGCTCGTCGCGCCTCCGCCTGCCAGGCCGTCCTCGGCCGGTCCGTCCGGCGGCGCTGTCCCGCGCCGGCCTGGTGCCTCCGCCGGCGAACCGCCGGAGCCCGTCGTCAATTCGTCCACTGTCAGCGCGCAGCGGATCAGCAGGGCGCGGGCCAGCCGGGGACGCCAGACCTCCGGCAGCCGCCCGGCGTTCTCCCGGCAGAGCGGAAGTAACTCGGCCAGCAGGATGTCGACCGCAGCCCGGTCTTCGGCCGCGGCCCGCAGCTCGAGCCTGTCCAACAGGGCCTGGGCCAGCACGTCGTCGTGGCCGTTGCGGGCGAGCGCCGCCGCCTCGGTCAGGTGCGCGGCCGCGTCGTCCGGCCGGCCGGCCCGCGCGGTGAGGTCGCCGAGGACGAGCAGCCCGTGGGCCAGTGCGGCCCCGGCGCGCGGCGTTCCGGCCGTCACCATCGCCCGCTGCCGGCCGACGGCCTGCTCCGCGAGCCGCACGGCCGCCTCCGGGTCGTCCAGCTGCGCCCGGCACTCCGCTTCGATCAGCATGGCCCGGGCCAGCAGCTGTCGCCCCGACCGGGGCTGGATCCCGCTCCACAGCTCCACGTCGACGCGGGATTCCTTGATCAACTCGAGGGCCTCGCGTGCCGCACCGGTGGCCGCCAGGCCCTGGGCGAGGTCCGTCGCGGCGGACGCGCCGATGCCTGTCCACTGGATCCGCCGATAGGCGGAAAGACCGCGATGCAGCTCCAGCGCCTCTCGCCGGACCGTGTTCGCCTCCTCCGTCCGGCCCAGCGACTCCTTGCCCTCACCGATCGTCAGCAGGGCCCGCGCCAACCGCATCCGCTCCGGCGGCCGCAATGCCCCGCAGGCGCGCCAGGTCGCTCGGGCCCGCAGCGCCAGACTGAGCGCCTCCCGCACCTCCCCGCACAGGTGGAGGTTCAGCGCGAGGAGCCCGCGGGCGGTGGCGAGCACCACCAGTTCCGGCCGGTCGTCGGTGTCCTCGACGTACCCGATGGCCTCCCGGAGCTGGCCGATCGCCTCGGCGACGGGCACGGTGTCGGGCGCGGCGGCCCGGGCCACCAGCGCCCGGGCCAGGGCGACCCGGTGCTGGTCCGGCCGCTCGGCGGCCAGCCGCCGGCAGAGCGTCACCGCCTCCTCGGCGGCCGCCGTGCGCCGGGCGGTCGAACCCGGCAGCCCGCTCACCATCTGAGACCGGGTGATCAGGACCTCGGCCAACCGTGGCCCCCACCGGTGCGGGCCCAGTCGGGCCATCGGCCGTAACAGCGCGATCCGGACCATTACCGACATCTGCGGCTCCCTCCCCGTGCGGGTGCTGCCTCCGTTGTACGGGGAGCCCGCCAGTCGCCGCGTCCGGTGAACAGGGGATGACAGGCGTGCGACGGGGCTGTGTGAGGGCCCTCACCCCGCAGTCCGGGACACGCCGGGCGGGCGGCCCCCTACCATCCTTGGTGTGGTGCCCGAGCGCACCCGACGGCCGTGGCACGGATCGGCGCAGGGCGCAGCGCGGCGTCCCGGCGCCCCAGGCCGAACCATTACCGAGCGTCTACGAGGACCGATGAATCCTGTCGTACTGATCGCCGAAGAACTCGCCCCCGCCGCCATCGAGGTGCTCGCCCACGACTTCGACGTGCGCCACGTGGACGGCACCGACCGCCCCGCTCTGCTCTCCGCCCTCTCCGAGGCCGACGCGGTGATCGTACGCAGCGCCACCCAGATCGACGCCGAGGCGATCGCCGCCGCGCCGCGGCTGAAGGTGGTCGCCCGGGCCGGCGTCGGACTGGACAACGTCGAGGTGCCGGCCGCCACCGCGCGCGGCGTCATGGTCGTCAACGCGCCCACCTCGAACATCGTCTCCGCCGCCGAGCAGGCCGTCGCGCTGCTGCTCGCGGTCGCCCGCAACACCGCCAGCGCCAGTGCCGCGCTCAAGGCGGGGGAGTGGAAGCGGTCCAAGTACACCGGCGTCGAGATCCAGGGCAAGACCGTGGGCGTGGTCGGCCTCGGCCGCATCGGCGTGCTCTTCGCGCAGCGCATCGCCGCGTTCGGCACCCGGCTGATCGCGTACGACCCGTACATCCAGCCGGCCCGCGCCGCCCAGCTCGGCGTCCGCCTGGTCGGGCTGGAGGAGCTGCTGCGGGAGAGCGACTTCATCTCGATCCACCTGCCGAAGACGCCGGAGACGGTCGGCCTGATCGGCGAGAAGGAGCTGGCGATCGTCAAGCCGGGCGTCCGGATCGTCAACGCCGCCCGCGGCGGCCTGGTCGACGAGCAGGCGCTCGCCGACGCGATCGCGGAGGGCCGCGTCGCCGGCGCCGGTGTCGACGTGTACGCCAAGGAGCCGTGCACCTCCTCGCCGCTGTTCGCCTTCGACAACGTGGTGGCCACCCCGCACCTGGGCGCCTCCACGAACGAGGCGCAGGACAAGGCCGGTCTCGCGGTGGCCAAGAGCGTCAAGCTCGCGCTGCAGGGCGAGTTCGTCCCGGACGCGGTGAACGTGCAGGCCGGCGGCGTGGTCGCCGAGGACGTCCGCCCGCTGCTGCCGCTGGCCGAGCGGCTGGGCCGGGCGTTCACCGCCCTGGCCGGCGGGGTGGCCGCCAGCGTCACCGTCGAGGTGCGCGGCGAGATCGCCGCCCACGACGTGTCGGTGCTCAAGCTCGCCGCGACCAAGGGCCTGTTCAGCTCCGTGGTGGAGGAGCAGGTCACCTACGTCAACGCGCCGCACCTGGCCGCCGAGCGGGGCGTCGAGGTCACGCTCGCCACGCCGGGCGAGACCGTCGACCACCCGAACCTGGTGACCGTACGCGGGGCGCTGCCGGACGGGCGTACCGTCCGCGTCTCCGGCACCGTGGCGCACACCGGCACCCGGGACGTGTTCAAGCTGACCGAGGTGGACGGTTTCGACGTGGAGATCGGCGCGGAGGGCATCCTGGTCTTCCTGCGCTACGCCGACCGGCCCGGCGTGGTCGGCACCGTCGGCACGCTGCTCGGCGAGTCCGGCGTCAACATCGCCGCCATGCAGGTGGCCCGCCGCGAGGCCGGTGGCGAGACGCTGATGACGCTCACCGTCGACCAGGCGCTCGGCGCCGACCTGCTCACCTCCGCGGCCGACTCGATCGGCGCGGTCGCGGCCAGCGCGGCCGACCTGCGCGACGTGTAGTCCGAACAGGACACATCGGGGCCCGGCCGGATCGGCCGGGCCCTTCGTCGTCCCGGTGGGTCAGGAACGGACGCGGGCCGGTGGCGGGTAGACCGAGCCGTCCTGCGCGTCGAAGAGCATCAGGTCGTGCTCGCCGGCCAGCCGCTCGATGTCCAGCAGCACCTGGTCCGGGCAGGTCGGATGCAGGTTCATCTCGATGTGGTCGGCGGCCGTGTGCAGCGGCGCCACCTCCCACGGCGTACCGGGCCGGGCCGGGCGGTCCGGATAGCTCGCCGTGATCGCCCGGTAGAAGGCGACGAGTCGCGGGTCGGGGTGCTGCTCGCCGTGCCAGCCCTCGCGGCACTGCTGCACCGCCGCCCGCACCTGCTCCGGTGTCGCCCCGTCCGGCAGGGCCCACACGCTCAGATCGAAACTCACGGCGGACAGCGTGCCATCCCGCGCCGGGCCCGTCACCTCTGCCCCACCGTGCGTTCACCGCTGATTGCCGACATCGTCCACCCGGCGTCCGCTGTGGAGACTCTTGCGTCGAGTTGCGTCGATTCGCTAGCGTACCGATGCGGTTTCCGCTGAGTCGATCCCCGGCCCGTCTTCGGGTGGCGTGGTCGGGCGCCCGGCCCCTCGGCCCGCACCCCTCGATTGCGCGAGCCACGCGCACTCGTCGCTGACCGGCCCTCACGGTCGTTGCCGAGACCGTGGGGGCCGATCGCGCTCCGCAACAGGGCAGCAGATCAGCGCCGGTGGTGCGCGAACAGCGGGCGGTAGTCCGTGTCGTGGCGGAACCAGGCCAGCCCGGCCGGTCCGGCGGCGTACAGGGCGGTGGCGTAGGCGTCGGCGACGGCGAGGTTCGGTCCGAGCACGGTGGCGGCCACCAGCCGGTCGGTCGGCTCGCCGGTGTGCGGGTCGACGACGTGCCCGCGCCGGCCGGTGACGCCGGAGGTGCCGACCGCGCCCGTCGTCATCTCCAGCACGACGGGTGTCCGGCGGGTGTCGGTGGGGTGGTGCACGGCGACGCGCCACGGTCCGCCGTGGGCGGCGTGTCCGCGTACCGTCAGGTCGGCGCCGCTGAGCACGGCGTAGTCGTGGATGCCGGCGGCGCGCAACCGCGCCGCGGCCCGCTCCACCGCCCAGCCGCCGAGCAGGCCGCCCGGGTCGAAGCCGCCGGGCACGGCCCAGGCGTCGAACCAGCCGTCGGTGGCCGCCCGCATGGCGGCGCAGAGGTCGATCAGGTCGGCCAGCGGAGGGTACGAGTCGGGGCTGATCTCGTCGCGGCGCAGCCGGGAGACGAGGCTGTCCGGCCGGTTCGGGCCGTAGGTGAGGTCGACGGCGCGCAGCTCGGCGACGGCGTCGCGCAGCGCCTCGCTGACCGCCCGGTGGCCGAACCACTCCGGCGCGTTGAGCAGCATCGTGTAGTCGGCGGTCGAGGTGGTGACGGTGTGCCGGACGCTGATCCGCCCGGACGCGGAGGTGCCGGCCCGCTCGACGCGGTGCTTCGTGGTGCCCAGGTGCAGGTCCGGCCGGAGCGGGCGGAACGCGGACTGGTCGACCCAGCGGGTACGTGGTTGTTCGTCCGCCCAGTGGGCCCGCCGGTGCTCGATCCGCATGACACCTGCCCCCTCGGTGGTCGCCGCCGCGTCGCGGCGGTGCCGGATTCCGGGCCCCCGTCGACCCGGTGAATCCGACCCTAAGCAGTGGAGATGACCGCAGCATGAGTGCCGGCTGGGAGCCTCCTGTGATTCGCCGTCCCGGATGATGGAAGATTCGTACCGGGGGCCGGGACGGCGACGTACGGTTGCGCCTAACGACGAGACGAGGAGCGCCAGGTGGCACACATCGCGGTGGTGGCCGGCGACGGCATCGGACCCGAGGTGGTCGCGCAGGCCCGCAAGGTCCTCGACGCGGTGGTGCCCGGGATCGAGGCCACCGAGTACGACCTGGGCGCGGCACGTTACCACCGCACCGGCGAGGTGCTGCCCGACTCCGTCCTCGACGAGCTGGCCGGCCACGACGCCATCCTGCTCGGCGCGGTGGGCGACCCCACCGTGCCGCCGGGAGTGCTGGAGCGCGGTCTGCTGCTCAAGCTCCGGTTCGCCTTCGACCAGTACGTCAACCTGCGCCCGTCCCGGCTCTGGCCCGGTGTGGCCGGTCCGCTGGCCGCGGTCAAGCCCGGCGAGGTCGACCTCGTGGTGGTCCGCGAGGGCACCGAGGGGCTGTACGCGGGCGCCGGCGGCGCGCTGCACCGGGACACCCCGGCCGAGGTGGCCACCGAGGAGAGCCTGAACACCCGGCACGGCGTCGAGCGGGTGATCCGTGACGCGTTCGCCCGGGCCGGCCGCCGGGAGCGGCGCAAGGTCACGCTCGTGCACAAGACGAACGTGCTCACCCACGCCGGGTCGCTGTGGGCGCGCGCCTTCGCCGCGGTGGCCGCCGAGCACCCGGACGTGACCACCGAATACCAGCACATCGACGCCGCCGCGATGTTCCTGGTGACGAACCCGTCGCGGTACGACGTGGTGGTCACCGACAACCTGTTCGGCGACATCCTCACCGACATCGCCGCCGCCGTGACCGGTGGCATCGGGCTCGCGGCCAGCGGCTGCATCAACCCCGAAGGGCGCTACCCGTCGATGTTCGAGCCGGTGCACGGCTCGGCGCCGGACATCGCCGGCCAGGGCGTCGCCGACCCGGTCGCCGCGGTGCTGTCCGCCGCGCTGCTGCTCGACCAGCTCGGCCACCCCGACGCCGCCGCCCGGGTCACCGCCGCGGTCGGTGCCGAGCTGGCCGCGCGTACGCCGGGGACGCCGCTGCGCACCGAGGAGGTCGGCGACCGGCTCGCCGCGTACGCCGTAGCCTGACCGGGCCGACCCTGCCGGCGGCCCGGTACCGGGCCGCCAGACCCGTCACCGGGCCACCCCGACCGTCCGGCGCGTCGTCTCCGCCGGGGCGGAGCTATCCGCTGAACGACCGTTCGGGGTAAGTTTTCTGGCACCAGTGACGTCGGCGTGCGATCCCGCATGCCGTCAACCCGCAGGGAGGTCAGCGCGATGAGCGGTGGTGACATGCTCGATTTCGAGATCCGTCCGAATCCCGCGCCGGTATCCGCCGCCGACCGGGCCGCCCTGCTGGCGAACCCCGGCTTCGGCCGGGTCTTCACCGATCACATGGTCACGATCCGCTACGCCGAGGGCAAGGGCTGGTACGACGCCCGTCTGGAGGCGCGGGCGCCGATCCCGATGGACCCGGCCGCGGCGGTGCTGCACTACGCGCAGGAGATCTTCGAGGGGCTGAAGGCGTACCGCACCGGTGCCGCGGTGACGATGTTCCGTCCCGAGGCCAACGCGGCCCGGTTCGCCGCGTCGGCCCGCCGGCTGGCCATGCCGGAGCTGCCGGAGGCGACGTTCGTGGAGTCGCTGCGCCGCCTGGTCGAGATCGACCAGGCGTGGATCCCGGAGCACGAGGACGCCAGCCTCTACCTGCGGCCGTTCATGTTCGCCAGCGAGGTCTTCCTCGGCGTCCGCCCGGCCAACGAATACCTCTACTGCGTGATCGCCTCGCCGGCCGGCGCGTACTTCGCCGGTGGCGTGAAGCCGGTGACGGTCTGGGTGTCGCCGGACTACACCCGGGCCGCGCCCGGCGGCACCGGCGCGGCCAAGTGCGGCGGCAACTACGCCGCCTCGCTCGCCGCGCAGGCCGAGGCGATCGAGGCCGGCTGCGACCAGGTGGTGTTCCTGGACGCGGTCGAACGGCGGTACGTCGACGAACTGGGCGGCATGAACGTCTTCTTCGTCTACGACGACGGCAGCATCGTCACCCCGCCGCTGGGCGGCACGATCCTGCCGGGCATCACCCGCGACGCGATCCTCACCCTCGCCGCCGAGGCCGGGCACGAGGTGCGGGAGGCGCCGGTCAGCTTCGACGACTGGCGGGCCGACGCGGCGAGCGGCCGGCTGCGCGAGGTGTTCGCCTGCGGCACCGCCGCCGTGATCACCCCGATCGGTGGCGTGCGCTTCCCCGACGGCGAGTTCCTCATCGGCGGCGGCGAGCCGGGCCGGGCCACGATGGCGTTGCGGCAGAAGCTCGTCGACATCCAGCGCGGCCGCGCCGCCGACCCGCACGGCTGGGTCACCCGGGTCCTCTGACGGCCCTTCGCGGTGATCGAGGGGTTCGCTCCTCGATCACCGCGGGGCAGGTCAGTCCAGCAGGTGGGTGCGCAGGGACTCCAGCTGCGCGTCGGTGACGCCGGCGTGGGTCAGGTAGCCCTCGATCGAGCCGTAGCCGCCGCGCAGCTCGGCGAGGAACAGCTCCATCGTCTCGGCCGGTGACTCCAGGAACGGCGGCGGTGGTTCCTCCGCGTCCGGCAGCGTGGCCCGGACCCACTCGGTGAAGCGCCGCGACGCGGCGGTGCTGAGCGCGTAGTCGACTACCACGTCGTCGTCGGGCACCCCGAGCACGGAGAGCGTAAGCGCGCAGACGATGCCGGTGCGGTCCTTGCCGGCGACGCAGTGCACCACCACCGGGGCGTTGGCGCTGTCCGCGATCAACCCGACCGCCTCGGCGAGCCCGGCGGTGCCGGTACGCGCCAGGTCGGCGTACCGGTCGGCCAGGTAGCGGGCCAGGCTCACGCCGGAGGCGTCGAACCGGTTCGCGCCCCAGTCGGCATGCTCGGGGTGGATGTGCCGGTAGGTCAGGCCGTCGTAGTCGGGCACCCGCCCGTCGCGTTCCACCTCGGTGGGGCGGCGCAGGTCGATCACGGTACGGATGCCGAGCGCGGTGAACGCGCTCCGGTCGGTGTCGTCGATGCGGTGCAGCGAGTCGGAGCGGTAGAGCCGGCCGCGGCGGACGGTGCGCCCGTCGCGAGCGGCGTATCCGCCGACGTCGCGGAAGTTGAACAGGGCGGGGAAGGGGCTCTCCGGGGCGTCCACATCCGACACGGTAACGGCCGGCGGGGCGTTCGCGCGTCCCCGCCGGCCGTCACCGAGGTGTCAGGCGCGCGGCGGCACGTCCGGCGGCAGTGCCGAGTGGCTCTCGCCGTAGTAGCCGCCCAGCCGGTCCCGGTATCCGGGGTCGGCGTGGCTGGACTCGTCGTACTCCGGGGCGGCCTTGATCTGGTCCTTCTCCCGGTCGACGTGCACGGTGCGGGCGTCGTGGTCGACGTGGTTCACGGTCCCGGCCGGGAGCATCACCTTCTTGCCGAAGATCCACGGCCCGGTGTCCACGACCAGGTAGCTGTCGTCCACCTCGTGGCTCGCCCGGTCGATCTTGCCGATGGCGCCGTCGGTGGCCTCGACCTTGTAGCCGGTCAGGTCGGCGCTCGCCACACCCGCCTCGTCGCGGTAGCGCCACGGGTCGAAGGCACCCGCCGGGGCGCCCCCGGCGACCGTGCCCCGGCCGTCGTCGAGGATCGGCTCGGTGCCGCCGTGCGTGGCGCGCGGGTCCAGTCCGTCCATGTGCCGCCTCCCGTCCCAGGGCCGCGGCCGTCGCGGCGCCGTCGTCAGTCGGGAGGGTTACCCACCCTGTCCGGGCACCAACCCGCCGGCGGCCGGCCCGCCGACGCCGAGGGGCCGGCGCCACGGTGGTGACGCCGGCCCCTCGGGTCGTCGGCCCGCGCGGTGCCGGTCGGGCACGTGCGGGCCGGTGGATCACGCCAGTGCGGCCTCCGCGTCCAGGGTCACCGCGGCGGCGTGGACGACGGCGGCGATCCGCAGCCCCTCGTGCACCTGCTCACGGCTGAACCCGGCGGCGCGCAGCGTCTTCTCGTGCGACTCCAGGCAGACACCGCAGCCGGTGATCGCCGAGACGGCGAGGCACCACAGCTCGAAGTCGGTCTTCTCCACGCCGGGGCGGGCGATGATCTGCATCCGCAGCCGGGCCGGCAGCGACGCGTACTGCTCGTCGCCGATCAGGTGCTTGGCCCGGTAGTAGACGTTGTTCATCGCCATGACCGCCGCCGCGCCCTTGGCCGCCGCGACCGCCTCGGGCGTGAGGTGACCGGCCGCCTCGGCGGCGATCTCCCGCAGCACCACCGGGTTGCGGGCCGCCACCGCGCAGGCCAGGGCGGTGCCCCACGCCTGCTCCGGCTTCAGTGTCGAGGTGGTGATGGTGGAGCCGAGGTTGAGCCGGATGTCCTTGGCGTACTCGGGCAGGCCCGCCTTGATCGCGTCCAGACCCATGGTCAGGCCCCGGCGCCGGCGAGGAGGGCGTTGGCGTCGAGCGTCGCGCCGCCGGAGGTCCAGTTGCACGGGCACAGCTCATCGGTCTGGAGCGCGTCGAGCACCCGCAGCACCTCGGAGACGTTGCGGCCGACCGAACCGGCGGTCACCATGACGAACTGGATCTCGTTGTTCGGGTCCACGATGAAGGTGGCCCGCTGCGCGACACCGTCGGCGCCGAGCACGCCGCAGGCGGAGGTCAGCTCACGCTTGATGTCGCTGAGCATCGGGAACGGCAGCTCGCGCAGGTCCGGGTGGTCCTTGCGCCAGGCGTAGTGGACGAACTCGTTGTCGACGGAGACGCCGAGCACCTGGGCGTCGCGGTCGGCGAACTCGCCGTTGAGGCGACCGAACTCGGCGATCTCGGTGGGGCAGACGAAGGTGAAGTCCTTCGGCCAGAAGAACACGACGCGCCACTGGCCCTCGTGGGACTTGTGGTTGATCGTCTCGAACGCCTTGTCGGCGTCGAGCGACACGCAGGCGGTGAGTTCGTACTCGGGGAAGTGGTCACCGACAGTGAGCACGGGTCCTCCTTGGGCGTGGCTCGGCAGCACCGCCGGGCCAGTAACTGGATCAGTTCAAGATTCTTCCGCAGCCCCGTTTGTGCTCGTGGCGGGCGGTGGCCCGGTGTGAAGGCGATCACCACGGCGGTCGTCGTCCCGGAATATGGGTTTCGCCTCCCAGAACCGGGGGCGGGGTGGCAGAGTACGGGTCGTGACCAGCTTCGTCCTGATCATTAGCAGCTAGCGCGCCGGCCCTTCCCCCGCCGAGCGCGCAGACCTCCCGCATCCGCGGGGGGTCTTTTTGTTTGCTCCCCAGGGCACGAGAAGAGGACTCCGATGACGTTCCAGGTGTACGACACGACGCTGCGCGACGGCGCGCAGCGCGAAGGGCTCACGTACTCGGTGGTCGACAAGCTGGCGGTGGCCCGCCTGCTCGACGACCTCGGAGTCGGCTTCATCGAGGGCGGCTGGCCGGGCGCGGTGCCCAAGGACACCGAGTTCTTCCGCCGCGCCCGCACCGAGCTGGAGCTGCGGCACGCGATCCTGGTCGCCTTCGGGGCCACCCGCAAGGCCGGCCTCGCGGTCGAGGACGACCCGCAGGTGCGCGGCCTGCTCGACGCACAGACCCCGGCCGTGGCCCTGGTCGCCAAGGCGGACCTGCGGCACGTGGAGCGCGCGCTGCGCACCACCGCCGAGGAGAACCTCGCCATGATCCGCGACACCGTGTCGTACCTGGTGGCGCAGGGGCGGCGCGTCTTCGTCGACGGGGAGCACTGCTTCGACGGGTTCCGGTTCGACCCGGGCTACACCTCGGCCGTGGCGGAGACCGCGCTGGCCGCCGGCGCCGAGCGGTTCGTGCTCTGCGACACCAACGGCGGCATGCTGCCCTCCCAGGTCACCGCCGTGGTCGAGCAACTGGTGGCGCGGACCGGGATCGCGCCGGAACGGCTCGGCATGCACGCGCAGAACGACACCGCCTGCGCGGTCGCCAACACGATCGCCGCGGTCGAGGCGGGCGTCCGGCACGTGCAGGGCACCGCCAACGGGTACGGCGAGCGCCCCGGCAACGCCGACATCTTCGCGATCGTCGCCAACCTCCAGCTCAAGCTGGGCATGCCCGTCCTACCGGAGGGCTGCCTGGAACAGATGGTGCGGGTCTCGCACGCCATCTCCGAGATCGCCAACATCGCCCCCGACACCCACCAGGCCTACGTCGGGGCCGCTGCCTTCGCTCACAAGGCGGGGCTGCACGCGAGCGCGATCAAGGTCGACCCGTTGCTCTACAACCACGTGGAACCCGCCGTGGTGGGCAACGACATGCGGATCCTGGTGACCGAGATGGCCGGCCGGGCCAGCATCGAGCTCAAGAGCCGCGAGCTCGGTCTGGACCTGGCCGGCCATCCGGACGCCCTGTCCCGGGTCACCGGGCGGGTCAAGGAGCTGGAGGCCGACGGCTGGTCGTTCGAGGCCGCCGACGCCTCGTTCGAGCTGCTGGTCCGCTCCGAGCTGCCGGACGCCGCGCCGGCCCGGCCGTTCGCGCTGGAGTCGTACCGGGTGATCGTCGAGCACCGCGAGGACGGTGCCGTGGTCTCCGAGGCGACAGTGAAGATCCGGGTACGCGGCGAGCGGGTGATCGCCACCGCGGAGGGCAACGGCCCGGTGAACGCGCTGGACGAGGCGCTGCGGGTGGGACTGGCCCGGCACTACCCGGAGCTGCGCGACTTCGAGCTGGCCGACTACAAGGTGCGCATCCTGGAGGGCAGCCACGGCACCGGCGCTGTCACGCGCGTCCTCGTGGAGACCGCCGGCGCCGGCCGCGACTGGACCACTGTGGGCGTGCACCCGAACGTGGTCGAGGCGAGCTGGCACGCGCTGGTCGACGCGCTCACCTACGGCCTGGACCGGGCCCGGGTGCCGGGCGGGAGCCCGGCCTGACTCAGCCGGCCGGCAGGCGCAGCTCGGCCAGCAGAGCGCGGTGGTCGCTGCCCGGCACCGAATGGGTGCCGGCGGCGCGCACCGCGATGCGCCTGTCGACGAGGACGTGGTCGATGGTGACCGGCGGGATCGGGTCGCCGTCGTAGGGCCCCCAGGTGCCGCCGAACCCGGCTCCGGCCGCGTCCGCCGCGTCGGTGTAGCCGGTGGCGATCAGGCCCCGCAGCGCCGCGTGGTCGAGCGTGGCGTTGAAGTCCCCGGCCAGCACGCTCAGCCCGCCGTCCGGGGTGGCAGGCGGCTGGGCGCGCTGGTCGGTCCACCAGTCCGGCACGAGGTGCGGGGCGTACGGCGCGGCCGGATGAGCCGACTCCACCCGCACCGGTGGCGCCCCCGGCACGGTCACCGTCGCGTACGCCTGGGTGAAGAAGAAGCCCCTGTTGCGCCGGTGACCGGTGTCGCGCAGCGGGTGCCGGGCGTACACGCCGGAGCCGGTCGAGCCGACCTCGGGCGTCAGCGACCGGTGCGGCAGCAGGGTGGCCAGCCCGAGCCGGTCCAGCTCGGCCGCCAGCGGCGGGGTGAGTTCCTGCACCGTGAGCACGTCGACCCGCCGCGTCCGGACCAGGTCCACCAGCGCCGCCGGGTCGGCCGAGCCGAGGCGCAGGTTGGCGGTGAGCAGCCGCAGCGTCGGCCCGTCGGCGGCGGGCCGGTCGCCGGGGATCGCGCGGGGCGCCACCGCGCCGATCAGCGTCAGCGCGGCCAGGACCGCGATCACCGCCGGGGCGCGGCGCCGCAGGGCGAGCGCGGCCACCGCCACGACCGGGGCCACGGCGGCGGCGTACGGCGTGAACGCGACCGCCTGCACCAGCGGGCCGCGTTCCAGCCCGGTCAGGCGTACCAGCGCCCACGCGGCGACCGGCGCGACGGCGAGCCAGCACGCGACGGTGGCCGGGCGGCCGCCCCGAGTGCCGGCCCGGGGCAGTCGCGGCAGGGTGATCATGGCGGTCAGGCTACCCGGATCAGGGTCGGCGCGATGCCCTCCGAAACAATTTCGTGAATTGTTCCTCGCAATTTCCGAGCACTTTGCGGGTTGGCTGGGCACGCAATAGTGCTATTGACCGCCCGCATTTTCCGGTGCTAGGTTCCACCTGGTTGAGACGTCGCGACTCTCTGTAGTAAGGCCAGCTCACGAGCGGTGCGCTCCCGGACGGATACCCGATGATCCGCAATTTGACGCGCGCAGTCGCCGTATCACCACGGTCTACCAAGGGAGAACTCATGGCCACATTCTTGAAGCGAAAGGCGACGGTGGTGGCGCTCGCCGCGCTGTCGCTCAGCCTGGCCGGTGGCGGGATCGCCGCAGCCGCCCAATCGGAGGCGAAGCCGCAGCCCGGTGCCCGGCACTCCACGGCCCAGCCGCCGGTGACCGCCGCCGAGCGGCAGGCCGCCCGCACCGCCATGCGGGCCACCCTGGCCCCACCGGCGGCCGGCCAGGTCGCCTGGGCCGTCGTGGCGGCAAACGGCACGCTGCTGCAGCACTCCGGCAACGTGGTGTCCTCGTTCCGGTTCACCCCCGGCGTCGGGGTCACCGTCGGGCAGTACCAGGTGCTGTTCGACTACAACGTCTCCGCCAAGGGGTACCACGTGTCGATCGGCACGAACGACTCGGCGAACGTCCCGCCGGGCGGCGAGATCTCGGCCGCGCCCCGCACGCTGACCCCGAACGCGGTCTTCGTGCAGACCCGCAACTCCACCGGCGGCGCCTCGGACCGGCCGTTCCACATCCTGGTCGCCAACTGACCCGTACGGCCCCGCACCGGCTCCCGCTCCGGCGGGGGCCGGTGTCGTGTTCCGTACCGGTCCGGCGGGTGCCGAGCCGCTTCGTGCCGTTCCCGCCCGGCTGGGGAGAAGCTGCCGGTCCGGCCCGCCGACCACCGCCCAGGGGCCGATAATCCGACGTTTGTCGCCGGTCCGGCACGGGAAGCAAGCACCGTGACGGACATCTCGGACACCCCGGCCAGCGTGCTCAGCCCGGTCGACGCCGACGCGAGCGGCGTCGAGCTGGAACAGACCCTCGTCGAGGTCAAACGCGTGATCGTCGGGCAGGATCGACTCGTCGACCGCCTGCTCACCGCCCTGATCGCCGACGGCCACTGCCTGCTGGAGGGCGTACCGGGGGTGGCCAAGACGCTGGCGGCGCAGACGCTCGCCACAGTGGTCGGTGGCACGTTCTCCCGCATCCAGTTCACCCCCGACCTGGTCCCCTCCGACATCGTCGGCACCCGCATCTACCGCGCCTCCACCGAACAGTTCGACGTGGAGCTGGGGCCGATCATGGCGAACCTGGTGCTCGCCGACGAGATCAACCGGGCCCCGGCCAAGGTGCAGTCGGCGCTGCTCGAGGCGATGGCCGAGCGGCAGGTCTCCATCGCCGGCCGGAGCTGGCCGGTGCCGGACCCGTTCCTGGTCCTGGCCACCCAGAACCCGATCGAGTCCGAGGGCGTCTACCAACTACCCGAGGCGCAGCGCGACCGCTTCCTGATGAAGGTCGTGGTCGACTACCCGAGCGACGCCGACGAACTGGCCATCCTCTACCGGATGAGCACCGAGCGGCCCACCGCGAGTACCGTGCTCGACCCGACCCGGCTGCGCGATCTGCAGCGCCGCGCGACAGACGTCTTCGTCCACCACGCGCTCGCAGAATATGTGGTCCGCCTCATCCTCGCCACCCGCGACCCGGAACGCTTCGGTCTGCCCGACGTCGCGCCCCTGCTGGCGTACGGGGCCAGCCCCCGGGCCACGCTCGGCCTGGTGGCCGCCGCCCGCGCGCAGGCGCTGATCCACGGACGGGACTACGTGCTCCCCGAGGACATCCGGGAACTCGCGGTGGACGTGCTGGCGCACCGGCTCGTGCTCTCCTTCGACGCGATCGCCGACGGCATCTCCGGCGAGGACGTGGTACGCCGCGTGATCGAGGCGGTGCCGCCGCCCCGGCTGGTGAACGGGCCCACCGAGACGGTGAACGACCTGGCGGCGGCATGACCGGCGAGGCCGGGCCCGGGCTCGCCGATCTCGCCCCGGACCAGCGGCTGCGCCGGCTGGAGCTGACGGTGACCCGGCGGCTCGACGGCCTGCTGCACGGCCGGTACCGCGGCCTGCTCCCAGGTCCCGGCAGCGAGGCGGCCGGCAGCCGCGAGTACCGGCCCGGCGAGGACGAGGTGCGCCGGATGGACTGGGCGGTCACCGCCCGGACCACCGTCGCGCACGTCCGCGAGGTCGACGCGGACCGGGAGCTGACCACCTGGCTGCTCGTCGACGCCAGCCCCAGCATGGAGTACGGGACGTCCACGCTGGACAAACGGGAACTGGCGGTGGCCGCCGTGGCGGCGATCGGCTTCCTCACCGCCGGCGTCGGCAACCGGCTCGGCGCCCAGGTACTCACCCCGGACGGGTTGCGCCGGTTCCCGGCCCGCAGCGGGCGTATCCATCTGCTCGGGCTGCTGCGCGCGCTGCTCGGCGCCCCGCGTACCGGCGACCTGCCGGACTCCGACGGCGCGGGCGCGGCCGGCGCGGGCCGGCGCGACGCGGCGCCGGGCCTGGTCGACGGGCTGGACGGCCTCCAGCGCGTCGCCACCCGGCGCGGGCTCGTGGTGATCGTCTCCGACTTCCTCGACGAACTGCCCGACGACCCGGACGCCGCGCCGCCGCCGTGGGCCGCCACGCTGCGCCGCCTCGCGGTACGGCACCAGGTGCTCGCGGTCGAGGTGACCGACCCGCGCGAGCTGGAACTGCCGGACGTCGGCCTGATCACGCTGGTCGACCCGGAGAGCGGCCGGCACCGCGAGGTGTGGACCGGCGACCCGGGCCTGCGCGAGCGGTACGCGCGCGCCGCCGCCGAGCAGCGCGACCAGGTACGCCGCACCCTGCGCCGGGCCGGCGCGACCCACCTGGCGCTGCGCACCGACCGGGACTGGTGCGCGGACGTCGTCCGGTACGTGCACGAGCAGCGCCGGCTGGCCACCGTGCCGGCCGCGGCCCGCGGAGGTGTCGCATGACCTGGCAGTCACCCGCCCGCCTCTGGCTGCTGCTCGCCGTCGTCGCGCTGGTCGCCGGCTACCTGGTGCTGCAACGGCGGCAGAGCCGGTACGCGGTGCGCTTCACCAACCTGCGCCTGCTCGACCGGGTCGCCCCGCGCCGCCCGGCCTGGCGGCGGCACGTCCCGGCGGGCCTGTTCCTCGCCATGCTGGCGCTGCTCGTGGTCGGGTTCGCCCGGCCCGAGGCGGAGGTGCGGGTGCCACGGGAGCGGGCCACGGTGATGGTCGCGGTGGACGTGTCCACCTCGATGCTCGCCGGTGACGTGGACCCGGACCGGCTGACCGCGGCCAAGGAGGCGGGCCGGCGGTTCGTCGACGGGCTGCCCGACGAGTTCAACGTCGGTCTCGTCGCCTTCGCCGGCAGCGCGGCCGTGCTGGTGCCGCCGAGCACCGACCGGGAGGCGCTGCACGACGGCATCGGGCGGCTGGCCGAGGGCATCACCGGCGTGCAGGGCACCGCCATCGGCGAGGCGATCAGCACCTCGCTCGGCGCGGTCAAGAGCCTGGACGCCACCGCCGCCAAGGACCCGCCGCCGGCCCGGATCATCATCCTCTCCGACGGCGCGAACACGTCCGGCATGGACCCGATGGAGGCCGCCGACCAGGCGGTCGCCGCGAAGGTGCCGGTGCACACCATCTCCTTCGGCACGCCCGGCGGCTCGGTCGACCGGGGCGGCCGCGCGATCCAGGTGCCGGTGGACGGCCAGACGCTGCGGGCGGTCGCCGAGCAGACCGGCGGCGGCTTCCACGAGGCGTCCACCACCGCCGAACTGAAGGACGTCTACGAGGACATCGGCACCTCGGTCGGCTACCGCACCGAGCGGCAGGACGTCTCGGCCCGCTTCATCGGCCTCGGGCTGGTCCTGGCGATGGGCGCCGCGGCCGGCTCGCTGCGGTGGTTCTCCCGGCTGCCCTGACCCGCACACCACTACCGCACGACATGTGAGGAGCCAGGCATGGCAGTGCAGACCGGACTCGGCGAGCCACGCGGACCGTGGTTCGTCTCGCCGGAGCTGGACCCGGACGGGCGCGGCCACCGGGAGGTACCCGGGGGCGGGCCGGACGCGGGACGGCGGAGCATGCGGCACCGGCTGCTGAGCGTGGCGGCGGTGGTGGCGCTCTCCACCGTCTCCGGCGCGGCGGCCGGCACCTGGGCGGCCGATCAGGACTCGCCGGGACCGACCGCGGCGTCCGCCGCTCCGGTGCCCGCGGAGCTGGTCACCGCCGCCGGCAAGACGGTGCCCGGCGTGGTCTCGGTGATGGTCGGGGGCCGCTCCGGCGCGTCCGCGTCCGGCTCCGGCTTCGCCATCGACAACGAGCAGCACATCGTCACCAACGACCACATCCTGGCCCGCGGCGGTGCCGGCGCGGTGACTGTGGAGACCTCGGACGGGCGGCGCTTCCCGGCCGAGGTGGTGGGCCGGGAACCGGCGAGCGACCTGGCCGTGCTGAAGGTGCCCGCGTCGGCCGGGTTGCCGCCGTTACCGCTCGCCAAGGCGAACTCGACGCGGGTGGGGGAGCCGGTGCTCGCCGTCGGGTCGCCGCTCGGGCTCGCCGGGACGGTCACCGCCGGCATCGTCAGCGCGCTGAACCGGCAGGTACGGATCGGCAACGGCCGGCACACGGCGGTGCAGACCGACGCCTCGATCAATCCGGGTAACTCCGGTGGTCCGCTGGTGAACGCGCGCGGTGAGGTGGTCGGCGTGAACACCGCGATCGCCACCATCGACGGCAACGGCTCCATCGGCATCGGCTTCGCCATCCCGATCGACCAGGTCCAGCAGACCGCCGACACCATCATCGGCCGGGGCGGCTGAGTCAAACGGGCGCGGTCTCCCGCGCGGGGTTGCTCCGGCCCCCGCGCGGCGCTGACCTGCACAAGCATCGCAAGATCGGTGCGAACTGTCGGATATCCGGCGTGGGATCATCGGGGCATAGAAATATTACGCTGAGTATGGATACTGGCGGAGGTGGAGCAAGCTGTCATTGCGGCCCTCCTCGTGGTGGGCCTGATCATCGGCGCCGGTGTCGGCGCGTCCTACGCGCGTGCAAAACGTGGCTGGACGGATTACCAGACGATCCGGACGAGCGTCCCCGGCGCCCGGCGCAACGCCTGGCTCGCGATCCGGGGCGTCGTCGTCAAGCTCGCCGTGATCGCCCTGCTGCTCGTCGGCGCGGCCGCGTACGCGGCGTCCGGCGGCGGCGAGGAACGGGCCGGTCCCACGCCGAGCGCCACCCCCACCCCGAGTCATCGCGCCGGGCGCTAGCCTCGGGGGGTGGACGACGGACTGCGGGTCACCGATCGGCTCACGGTGCCCGCCGCCGAGCTGCGGGAACGGTTCTCCCGCTCGTCCGGCCCGGGTGGGCAGGGAGTCAACACCACCGACTCCCGGGTGGAGCTGAGCTTCGACCTGGCCGGCTCGCCGAGCGTGCCGGAGACACTGCGGGAACGGGCGCTGGCCCGGCTCGCCGGCCGCCTGGTCGGCGGCGTGCTCACGGTGACCGCCAGCGAGCACCGCGCCCAGCTGGCCAACCGCGAGGCGGCCCGCGAGCGGATGGCCGCGCTGCTGCGCGAGGCCGTCGCCCCGCCGCCGAAGCCGCGCCGGCCGACCCGCCCCTCGCGTGGCGCCAAGGAACGCCGCCTGGCCGAGAAGAAGCGCCAGTCCCAGCGCAAACGCGACCGCCGGGTGGACGGCGACTGACCGAAAAACGGTTGAGCCGCCCGGTACGCCGACCGGAGAATTCCGCCACGTGATTGACTTCTCCGTCAAGCCCACGCTCACCGGCGAGCGGGTGGTGCTGCGCCCGTTCCACGACGACGACCTGCCGGCACTCGCCGAGATCCTGGCCGACCCGGAGGTGGTCCGGCTGACCGGCAGCCCGGCCGGCGAGACGTTCGAGCCGTCCCGTCTGCGCGCCTGGTACGGCACCCGCAACAGCCAGGACGACCGGCTCGACCTCGCGGTGGTGGACCGGGCGAGCGGCACCTGCGTCGGCGAGGTGGTCCTCAACGAGTGGGACCGGGCCAACGCGAGCTGCAACTTCCGCACGCTGATCGGCCCCGGCGGCCGCAACCGCGGCCTCGGCACCGAGGCGGTCCGGCTGATCGTCGGGTACGGCTTCGAGCGGCTCGGCCTGCACCGCATCGGCCTGGAGGTGTTCGCGTTCAACCCGCGTGCCCGGCGCGCCTACGAGAAGGTGGGCTTCGTCGCCGAGGGGACGCTGCGACAGGTGCTGCGCGACGGCGACGACTGGGTGGACGCCACTGTCATGTCGATCCTCGCTCCGGAGTGGAACCGGCACCGGGGGCACCCGGAGGGTTGAGCCGGAGGCGTCGAAGCGCTTCAATGCGTACGGGAGCTTCAGGGCCGTCACCGACCACCACGTCACAGTGACAGGAGTCCCTTCCGCATGTCCCGAAACCCCCTGCGCGCCGCGCTGACCGCGCTCGCCGCGCTGCTGCCGGTCCTCGCTCTCGGCCTCGCCCTCACCGCCACCACGCCCCCGGCCGCCGCGGCGGCCACCCCGGTCCGCGTCATGCCGCTGGGCGACTCCATCACCGGGTCACCCGGCTGCTGGCGGGCACTGCTCTGGAACCGCCTCCAGTCCACCGGCCACACCGACGTCGACTTCGTCGGCACGCTCGGGCCGCAGGGCTGCGGCGTGCCGTACGACGGCGACAACGAGGGCCACGGCGGCTACCTCGCGACGAACGTGGCGAACCAGAACCTGCTGCCCGGCTGGCTTGCCGCCACCCGCCCGGACGTCGTGCTCATGCACTTCGGCACCAACGACGTGTGGAGCAACATCGCGCCCGCCACGATCCTGGCCGCGTACTCCAAGCTGGTGGACCAGATGCGGGCCGCCAACCCGGCCACCACGGTGCTGGTCGCGAAGATCATCCCGATGAACCCGGCGAGCTGCCCGGAGTGCGGCCAGCGGACCGTGGCGCTCAACGCGCTGATCGACGGCTGGGCGGCCGGGAAGACCACAGCCGCCTCCCCGATCGTGGTGGTCGACCAGTGGACCGGGTTCAGCACCGCCACCGACACGTACGACGGCGTGCACCCGAACGCCGCCGGCGACCAGAAGATGTCCGACAGGTGGTACCCGGCGCTGGCCGCCGCGCTGGCCCGCACCACGCCCGGCCCGACCGCGAGCCCCACGCCGTCACCGACCACCAGCCCCACCGTCAGCCCGACGCCCACCGCCGGCCCGACGTCGGCGCCCGGCGGCTGCACCGCCACCTGGCGGATCGCCGGTCAGTGGCCGGGCGGCTTCCAGGGGGAGGTGACCGTCCGCAACGACGGCGCCGCGCCGATCGCCGGCTGGACCGTGCGCTTCCCGCTCACCGCGGGCCAGCGGATCAGCCAGGCGTGGAGCGCCGACGTGACGCAGAGCGGAACCACAGTGACCGGCCGGAACGCGAGCTGGAACGGCGCCCTGGCCCCGGCCGCCCAGACCACGTTCGGGTTCCTCGCAGACGGTGCCGTCCCGAGCCCGGCACCGGCAGTGACCTGCGCCGCGAACTGATCCCCGCGCCGGCCGGCCCCGCGCTCAGCGGCGGTCGGCCGGCACGGCCCGGTCCAGCGCTGCCAGCAGCCGGGCCCGCAACCCGGCGGCCCGCTCGGCGAACCCGCGCTGTGCGGCGGCGTACTCGGCCCGGCCCTCCGGCGTCTCCACAGGCACCGGCGGGTAACCCAGGTCGGCCAGGTCGTACGGGCTGGCCCGCATGTCCAGCGCCCGGATCTCCCGGGCCAGCGCGAAACAGTCCGCCACCAGCTCCGACGGCACCAGCGGCGACAGCTTGTACGCCCACTTGTACAGATCCATGTTGGCGTGTAGGCAGCCTGGCTGCTCCAGCGCGTGCTGGCCCTCCCGGGTCGGCTGGAGCACGTTCAGCGGCCGGGCCGGCGCGGTGAAGAACCGGAACGCGTCGAAGTGGCTGCACCGCACGCCGCGCTCGGAGACCACAGCCGCCGTCTCCGCCGGGCTCAGCCGCAGCGGCCAGGCGTTGTGGCGCACCTGCTCCTGGGTCTGCCGGTAGACCATCGCCCACTCGTGCATGCCGAAACAGCCGAACTGCGCCGGGCGTCCGGCGGTCGCCGCGAGCAGCGTACGGATCCAGGCGATCGACTCGGCGCGCCGCGCGCGTACCCGATCGGTGTCGAGGGTGAGCCCGGCGGCGCCCGCCGTGTAGTCCGGGCCGAAACCGGCCGGGTCGGCGTCGCGCAGCACCACGCCCGCACCCGGGTGCCAGCGGCGCAACTGCGCCGGGCGGTGCGAGTAGTAGGTGAACAGGAAGTCCTCCACCGGGTGCTTCACCCCGGTGCGGCGGCGCTCCAGGTGCGGCGTCAGCCAGGCGTCCACCCGCGCCTCGTGGGCGTGCCGGCGCGCCTGCCAGTCGGCCAGGTCGAGCGCGGGGGCGAGGGCGGCGGTCACACACCCCAGGGTACGACCGCCGCCCGTGCCCGGATCACGCCACGTCCACCCGCACGCCCGCCGAGAAGACGCCGCTGCGCAGCTCCAGCCGTTTCGGCGGCTCGTCGCCGCGCATGGTGAACACCAGCGGCAGCAGCACCCGCCGCCCGGCGGCCACCGGCTGGGAGAAGACGTCCCGGCCCAGGTTCGCCACCCGGGTCGCGTCCTCGTCCGCCGCCACCCAGTTGCCGCTGGGCAGGTACGCCCGCTGCAACTGCCCGTGCCAGGTCTGGTCCTCGGTCGTGAGGTTGCGCACCCCGACCGTGGCCAGGCACGGCCGGCCGCCGCCCGGCGCCGGCGGCAGGACGTCGGCACCGCAGCTCACCCGGTAGACGGTGAACTCGAACGCGGTCTCGCGCAGCGGCTGGCCCAGCCCGCCGGTGACGCTGCTGCCGACCCACGCGCCGCTCGTCGGCTGCTTGGTGGTGTCCATCGCGGCCACCCGCTGCGTGGCCGACCAGGCCGCCGCGCCGACCACACCGGCCAGCACGGCCGCCGCCACGCCGACCACGAGCCACACCGGCGGGCGGCGACGACGGCTCGCGGGCGACGGCACCGCCGTACGCGGATAGACGGTGCCGCGCTCGGCCGCCCCTCGGTCCGGCACGCTGTGACCAGGGCCGCCCTGGCCGGGCCCGGCTCCGCCCGGCACGCCCGGGCCGGGCACGCCGCTTCCCGGGGCGCCGGTGTGCATGGCGCCGCCTCCGGGCGTACCGGTGGGAGTCGCGGCGCGTCCCGCCGCGGTGCGCCGGCGGCGGCGCCGGAGCGCCCACCACACCACACCGGCGGTCACCACCAGCAGCGCGGTGAACGCGGCGAGCAGCACCGGTGGCCGCCGCCAGGCCGGGGCGGCGGTGACCTGCGCCGCCGGAGCCGTCGCGGCGCCCACCCAGGTCGCCGTGGCGCAGTCGAACGGGCGCGTGCCGTCCGAGCCGTAGACGCAGGTGGGGGCCGTCACCGAGCGGCCCGGACCGGGGACCGACAGCGCGGTGTGCAGCGTGGTGGTGCTCTTCGCCGGCAGCCGCAGCCGCCAGGTCACCTCACCGGCGCTCATCCCGGCGGGGCGGCTGGTCCGCCCACCGCCGGTCACCGTGGTGGCCCGCGACCCGTTCGGCAGCTCCTGCCGGACCATCGTGTCGACGGGCGAGGTGCCGGCGTTGCGGACCTCGATCCGGTAGCCCGGCGCCGGGGTGCCCGACGCGCCCACCGCCACGCTGACCGGGGGCATCGACGGCCGGACCGGCGCCGGGCCGGTGGTCGGCACCGCAGGGGGCACCGCCGGTACGCCGGTCGGGATCGGGGTGGCCGCGGCACCGGGGATGACAGCCGGTGCCGGGGCTGGACGGGCGGGGGCGGCGGCCGCGCCGGGCGTCGCCGGGGACAGCGCCGGTACGGCGGCGATGACGCCGAGGCAGTTCACGAACACTGCCAGGGCCCTGTGGTGTCGTCTCGATGCAGGCATACCAACGAACCTCCGGACCCGAAGCTATGGGCCGGGGACCGCCGGGCGGGTACGAAGCCGCCATTCCCGCCCCGTCCGGCGCGATCGCGCGTACCCTGTCCGGCCGCCGATCCGGTGCCGCCGGCGGCCGGTGAGGGTGTGGCGCGCGGCGGCCGGGGCGTGCCGCCTGCCGGTGGCCGCCGGGCGGCCCGCGGGCGGGGATAGATTGGCCGGGTGCGTATCGCTCGTTTCGCTCATGCCAAGGGAATGTCGTTCGGGGTCGTCGAGGGCGAGCCGGAGGCCGGGCCGCAGGGCCTGACCATCGCCGAGATCGAAGGCCACCCGTTCGGGCAGATCCAGTTCTCCGGCGCCCGCTGGGCGCTCTCCGACGTCCGGCTGCTGTCGCCGATCCTGCCCAGCAAGGTGGTGTGTGTCGGCCGTAACTACGCCGAACACGCCGCCGAGCACGGCAGCGAGGTGCCGAAGGAGCCGCTGCTGTTCCTCAAGCCGTCCACCTCGGTGATCGGCCCCCGCGATGCCATCCGGTTGCCGATCTTCTCCAAGCAGGTCGAGCACGAGGCGGAACTCGCCGTGGTGATCGGCGCCCCCGGCGCCCGCCGCGCCGACCGGGCCGCCGCCGAACGGGCCATCTTCGGCTACACCTGCGCCAACGACGTCACCGCGCGGGACCTCCAGCGCTCCGACGGGCAGTGGACCCGCGCCAAGGGCTTCGACTCGTTCTGCCCGATCGGGCCGTGGATCACCACCGGGCTCGACGTGAGCGACCTGGAGATCCGGTGTGAGGTGGGCCGCAACCCGGAGGAGATGGAGGTACGTCAGCTCGGCCGGACCAAGGACATGGTGTTCGACGTACCGGGCCTGGTGTCGTACATCTCGCACGTGATGACGCTGCTGCCCGGCGACGTGGTCCTCACCGGCACGCCGGCGGGGGTTAGTCCGCTCACCGAGGGGGATACGGTCACCGTGCGGATCCAGGGGATCGGGGAGCTGAGCAACCCGGTGGTCCCTGTCGCCTGATCCGCTCCGATGCCTCGTTTCCGCTGGTCAGGTGGGTTTCGAGGGGTTGGATTTGGCCTGTCGGCACCGGGAGGGTAAAGTTCATTCCCGGCGCCGCAAGGGGCCAATGGGGTATGGGGTAATTGGCAGCCCGACTGATTCTGGTTCAGTTAGTCTAGGTTCGAGTCCTGGTACCCCAGCGCAACCGAGGGTTCGTGAGAGCCCTCGGACGCTGGATTCCGGCAGTTCACGCTGGCGGAGTGCAATGAAGGTTCTGGCCCCGTCGTCTAGCGGCCCAGGACGCCGCCCTCTCAAGGCGGTAGCGCCGGTTCGAATCCGGTCGGGGCTACAGCACCGACAGCCCGTCCCGTTTTCCGGGGCGGGCTTTCTGCTGTCCGGTGCACGTGTGCAGGGGGTGCCCCCCGGCGATGGTGCCGCGCGGGATGCCGCTAGACTACTGCCACACCGCCCGGCAGGGTGGTGAAGCACGAAAAGTGCCTGGCCCCGTCGTCTAGCGGCCCAGGACGCCGCCCTCTCAAGGCGGTAGCGCCGGTTCGAATCCGGTCGGGGCTACACCCACGAACGGCCCGTCTCGCTCCGCGAGGCGGGCCGTTCGCATTACCCGCCCCTCCCCGCCCCGTTGATCATGAAGTTGGCGGCAGCCGGGGAGATCAAAAATGCCGCCAACTTCATGATCAACGCGAAGGGGGTGGGTGGGTGGGTCAGAGGCCGGAGAGGCGCTGGCCGGCTCGGACCACGGCCATGGCGTGGCGTTCGCCGGGGCGGCGGCCGAGGCGCTCGATCGGGCCGGAGATGCTGATCGCGGCGATCACCCGGCCGGTACGGTCGCGGATCGGCGCCGAGACGCTCGCCACACCCGCCTCCCGCTCGGCGACGCTCTGCGCCCACCCGCGCCGCCGCACCTCGGCCAGCGTGCGGCCGGTGAACTTGGAGCGGGGGAGCAGCGGCATGACCGCCTCCGGGGGCTCCCAGGCGAGCAGGATCTGCGCCGCCGAGCCGGCGGTCATCGGCAGCACCGAGCCGACCGGGACGGTGTCCCGCAGGCCGCTGGCGCGCTCGGCGGCGGCCACACAGATCCGCTCGTCGGCGCGGCGCAGGTAGAGCTGGGCGCTTTCGCCGGTGGCGTCCCGTAGCGCGGCGAGCAGCGGCTCGGCGGCGGTCAGGAGCACGTCCGGGGCCGCGTTCGCCAACTCGCCCAGGCGTGGGCCCGGGCGCCAGCGCCCCTGGGTGTCCCGGACGAGCATCCGGTGGATCTCCAGCGCCTGTGCCAGCCGGTGCGCGGTGGCCCGGGGCAGCTTGGTGCGTTCAACGAGTTCGGCCAGGCTGGCGCCGTCGACACAGGCGGCCAGGATGACCACCGCCTTGTCGAGAACGCCGACACCGCTCATACTGTGTCCCACAAGCCGAAATTTACCTCCCAGAATTTAGGATGTCCAGATGGTGGGAGTCACTCAACCGAGGACCCTGGCCGAGAAGGTCTGGGACGCACACGTGGTCCGCTCCGCCGCCGGCGAGCCGGACCTGCTCTTCATCGACCTGCACCTGCTGCACGAGGTGACCAGCCCGCAGGCGTTCGACGGGCTGCGTCTGGCCGGGCGCGGGGTCCGCCGTACCGACCTGACGATCGCGACCGAGGACCACAACACCCCGACCGGGTACGACGACCCGGCGTTCCGTTCCCGGCGCGGCGACCTGCTCACGATCGCGGACCCCACCTCCCGCACCCAGATCGAGACGCTGCGCCGCAACTGCGCCGAGTTCGGCGTCCGCCTGCACCCGCTGGGCGACGAGAACCAGGGCATCGTGCACGTCATCGGCCCGCAGCTGGGCCTCACCCAGCCCGGCATGACGATCGTGTGCGGCGACTCGCACACCGCCACCCACGGCGCGTTCGGCGCGCTGGCGTTCGGCATCGGCACCAGTGAGGTCGAACACGTGCTGGCCACGCAGACGCTGCCGCAGGCCCGCCCGAAGACCATGGCCGTGAACGTGGTCGGCGAGCTGGCGCCCGGCGTCACCGCCAAGGACCTGGTGCTCGCGCTGATCGCGCAGGTCGGCACCGGCGGCGGGCGTGGGCACATCGTCGAGTACCGGGGCGAGGCGATCCGCGACCTCTCGATGGAGGGGCGGATGACGATCGCGAACATGTCCATCGAGTGGGGCGCCAAGGCCGGCATGATCGCGCCGGACGAGACCACGTTCGCGTACCTGAAGGGGCGGCCCAACGCGCCCCAGGGCGACGACTGGGACGCGGCGCTGGAGTACTGGCGGACGCTGCCCACCGACGAGGGGGCGACCTTCGACACCGAGGTCACGCTCGACGCGAGCCGGATCACGCCGTTCGTCACCTGGGGCACCAACCCCGGGCAGGGCGTGCCGCTGGGCGCCACCGTGCCAGACCCGGAGGACTTCGTCGCCGAGCCGGAGCGGGTCGCCGCCCGTCGCGCGCTGGAGTACATGGACCTCACCCCGGGCACCCCGATGCGCGACCTCGCGGTGGACGTGGTGTTCGTCGGCTCCTGCACCAACGGCCGCCTGGAGGACCTGCGGGCCGCCGCCGAGGTGCTGCGCGGGCGCCGGGTCGCCGACGGCGTACGCATGCTCGTGGTCCCCGGCTCCGCCGCGGTCCGCGAGGCGGCCGAGATCGAGGGGCTGGACAAGGTCTTCACCGAAGCCGGCGCCGAGTGGCGCTTCGCCGGCTGCTCCATGTGCCTGGGCATGAACCCGGACACGCTGAAGCCGGGTGAGCGCTCCGCCTCGACCTCCAACCGCAACTTCGAGGGCCGCCAGGGCCGGGGCGGGCGTACCCACCTGGTGTCCCCGCCGGTCGCCGCCGCCACCGCCGTGGTCGGCCGGCTGGCCGCCCCCGCCGATCTGTAGAAGGGCAGCCGACTGATGGACAAGTTCACCACCCACACCGGCACGGCCGTGCCGCTGCGCCGATCCAACGTGGACACCGACCAGATCATCCCCGCCGTGTACCTCAAGCGGGTGACCCGGACCGGATTCGCCGACGGTCTGTTCAACGCGTGGCGGGAGGACCCGTCATTCGTCCTCAACGATCCCGCCCATTCAGGTGCGTCGATTCTGATCGCCGGCCCCGAGTTCGGCACCGGATCCTCCCGGGAGCACGCCGTCTGGGCGCTGCGGGACTGGGGCTTCCGGGCCGTCATCTCGCCTCGCTTCGGCGACATCTTCCGCGGCAACGCGCTCAAGGAAGGCCTCCTTCCGGTCGAGCTGGAATTGAAAGCCGTGGAAGAACTGTGGGATCTCGTGGAATCCGAGCCGACCACGCCGATCACTGTCGACCTCGCCGCCCGTCAGGTCCACGCCGGTGACGCCACCTGGGCGTTCCCGCTGGACGACCACAGCCGTTGGCGGCTGATGGAGGGCTTGGACGACATTGGACTCACTCTCCGGCACGAGTCCGAGATCAGCACGTACGAGGCGGCCCGGCCGGCGTTCCTGCCCTCGATCGCCTGACCTCAAGCGCTATTCGCCCCCACCGGTGCATCCGGTGGGGGCGAATCCGTTACGACACAAGGGCTTTTTTCCACCGAATGTTTGTGTCCAGGCAGCACAGGGCATACCGTGCGCGCAGAATGGCTCGCGTCGAGTCAGTTGCACAATCGGGAGGAAGTCGTGAACAAGGCCGAGCTCATCGAGGCGCTCGCCGTTCGCCTGGGGGACCGGAAGACGGCGACGGCCGCGCTCGACGCGGTTCTCGCTGAGGTCCAGGCGGCGGTCACCAAGGGCGAGAAGGTGGCGATCACCGGTTTCGGAGCGTTCGAGAAGCGCGTCCGGGGAGCCCGAACAGCGCGCAATCCGCGGACCGGCGAGGCGGTGAAGGTCAAGAAGACCTCCGTCCCGACGTTCCGGGCGGGCGCGGGCTTCAAGGAGATGGTGGCCAGCGGCAAGGTGCCGAAGGACACCGCCGCCGCGAAGAAGACCACCGGTGCCGCCAAGGCCACCGGCGGCCGGACCACCGCTGCCGCCAAGAAGACCACGGCGGCGAAGGCCACCAAGGCCACCAAGACCACCGCTACCAAGAAGGCCGCGCCGGCGAAGAAGGCCGCCGCGACCAAGACCACGGCGGCGAAGAAGACGACCGCGGCGAAGTCCACCGCGGCGAAGAAGACCGCCACCGCCAAGAAGACGACTGCGGCGAAGTCCGCCACGGCGAAGAAGACCACGGCGGCCAAGAAGGCGCCCGCGAAGAAGGCACCGGCCAAGAAGGCCGCCACCCGGCGCTGACCGGACGGCCCACGAAAGGGCGCCCACCGTTCGCGGTGGGCGCCCTTTCGCATGGGTACGCCGTTGACCGCCCGCCGTCGCGCCCCGCAGAATCGCCGTGCCGAAAACCCCCGTCGGTCACGAGAAGAGGCGCCCCGTGCGGCACCGTCACCTCTCCACCCTCACGCTCGCGCTCGGTATCGCGGTCCTGCTGGACGTGCTCCGCGTCTGGCTCCCGTCGGTCATCACCCTGTTCGGCCAGGCCGCCGAGACACCCGCCGAGCTGCTCGGCGCGTTCGCGCTCGGCTGGTTCGTGCTGGCGCTCGCCGCGCCCACACTCGTACGCCGCATCGGCGCCGCCCCGGTCGGACTCGCCGCGGCGGGCGTGCTGGCGGCGGCCCGGCTGGCGCTGACCGCGCAACCCGGCGGCCCGGCCCAGCTCTGGCTGGCCTGCGCCGGACTGCTCGCCGGCCTGATCTGGCTCGCCGCGATCGCCGCGTCGGTGCCAAGGCCGGTCGCCGGGCTGGCGCTCGGGCTGGCCGGGAACGCGGTCGGGCATGCCCTGCTCGGCACCGAGGACCTGGTGTGGCGCGGCGGTGTGCTCGCCTGGAGCCTGAGCGCCCTGCTGGTGCCGGCGTTCCTGGCCGCCTCGGTGGCGGTACTGCGGGACCGGGCCGCCGCTCCGGTACGCGGCGACGCGGCGCGGACGGCCGCCCCGGCGACGGATGTGGCGGACGGCGACGCCGGGCGGCGCGTGCCCACCCCGGGCCGCCGGGCCTGGTTGCTGTGCGGTCCGGCGCTGTTGCTGGCCGGGCAGGTGGCGCTCGCCCCGGCGCTCTGGAGCGCCGCCGCCGGCACCGGATCGCCTGATTTCCCCGGCCTCGTCCGCCCCGGAAACGGTGCCCTGCCGGGCGCGCTCGCGGTGCTGCTGTTCCTCGCGGCGGCGTTGTTCCGGGCACCGGCGCGCGTGGCGCGGGTGCTGTGGCCGCTCGCGCTGCTCGCCGGGTCGGTGCTGTTCGTGACCGGGCTGCTCGTCCCGGCGTACCTGCTCACCGCCGCCGGCCTCGGCGGCTGCCTGGCCCGCACCGACACGGCCGCCGACGACGGCCCGGCCGGCGCCACTGACGAACGAGGCGCGGACGACGGGCGGGCGGGGACGCGGCGCGGTCGGGCGGCGACGCTCGGGATGCTGGTGTTCGCGGTGGCCACGGTCGCCTACTACGCCGCCTACGACCTGGGGTACCCCAACGGCTGGGCGCCGGTCGCCGCGGCCGTCCTGGTGGCTCTGGTGGCGGCTACCGCGCCCGTCCAGCCCGGCGCGGCCGCACCTGGCCCGGTGCTGCCCGCAACGGTCCGGGTCGCGGCCCTGGCCGGGCTCACCGTGCTGGCCGGGCTCGGCGCCGCGCTGCACGTACCGCCCGCACCGGCCCGGGCCACGACGGCGCCGGCGGCGGTACGGGTGGCGGCGTACAACATCCGGATGGGGTTCGGCCTGGACGGGCGGCTGGACCTGGACGCGGTGGCCCGGGAGTTGCGCGGCGCCGACGTGGTGCTGCTCAGCGAGGTCGACCGGGGCTGGTGGCTCAACGGCGGCCACGACACGCTGGCGCTGCTGGCCGGGCGGCTGGGGATGCCGTACGTCTTCGGGCCCGCCGCCGACCCGGTCTGGGGCGACGCGGTGCTCAGCCGTTTCCCGATGCGGTCCGGGCAGACGCGGCGGCTGACCGCGCACGGCGCGCCGACCGGGGCGCAGGCCCTCGGCGTCACGCTCGAACTCGGCGGGCGGGAACTGGCGGTGGTGGCCACGCACCTGCAACCGCCGCCCGGCCGGGATCCGGTCGAGCAGGCGGGCGAGGTGGCCGAATTCGCCGGCCGGTACGCGAACGGCCGCCCACTGGTGCTCGGCGGTGACCTGAACACCGAGCCGGACGACCCGGCGTTCGCCGAGTTCACCCGCGCGGGGCTGGTGGACGCGCTGGCCGCGGCCCGGCCGCTGCGGACCAGCCCGGCCGACGATCCGCGCACCCAGATCGACCATGTCTTCACCTCGCCGGGGCTGACCGCCACCGAGGTACGCGCGCCGCGCACCGAGGCCAGCGACCACCTCCCGGTGACGCTCACCGTCACGCTGTCCTGAACCGCCTCACAGACGGTCGGGGAGGACCAGCCGGTCACCGGCGAACGGCAGCAGCCAGCCGCCGCCCTTGTCGGTGGTGAAGTCCTCGTCCACCCGGCCGGTGAGCCGTTCCAGCGCGCCCGGGATCACCTTGCCCTGGCTGCACACCGCCACCGTCCCGGCGGCCTGCGCCAGCGCGACGAGCCGGGCCGCGGCGGCGAGCGCGCACTCCTCGACCTGCTGGCCCGGCGCCGGCTCGTCGAAGTCGCCGCAGACCTCGATCGGCAGGTCCAGCCGGGCCGCCGCCGGGTCGAGCGTCTGCACGCAACGCCGGGCCGAGGCGGAGAACAGGCGGGCCGGGCGGACCAGCGCGACGAGCGGGACCAGCGCCCGCGCCTGCGTCCATCCCTTGTCGTCGAGCGGGCGGCCGTGGTCCGGGCCGGTCCAGGTGCCGCGCTTGCCGGCGTGCGCGTGCCGGACCAGCAGCACCGTCGCGGTGACCGGCGGCAGCGCCGCGAACGCGGCGATCACCTCGGCGTCGTGCGGATAGCTGACCCGGCGTACCGCGTCGTCGACCGGGAACCAGGCCACGTCGTCGACCTCGGTGCCGGGCTGGAAACCGCCGGTGCCGGCCGCCCGCATGGACCAGTAGTCGACCGCCTTGGCGAGACCCTCGCTGCGGTAGCGGACGGTGGGCAGGCGGACCTGCGGCACGGCGCGGACGTCTGATTCCTCGGCCACCTCGCGGACGGCGGCCACGAGCGGGTGCTCGCCGCGGTCCAGCTTGCCCTTCGGCAGCGACCAGTCGCCGTACCGGGGGCGGTGCACGAGGCAGACCTCGACGCCGGCCGGACCCGGGCGCCACACCACGCCACCGGCGGCCCGGATCCGTACCGGTTCGTCGTCGCTCACCCGCTCACCGTATGCCCGCCCGGCACCCGCCACGGCCCGGTCAGTCCGCCCGGCCGCCGACCCGGCGCAGCAACAGATCCTGGAGGTGGGTCAGCCGCACGTCGCCGTCCCCGGTACGCCGGTGCCAGGTGCCGTCGGCAGCCAGCTCGAACGCGTCCACGTCCGGATCGAACGCGGCGGTGAGGACGTGGTCCAGTTCGGCCCGGGCCACCGGGTCGCTCACCTGCACCAGCGCCTCGACCCGGCGGTCCAGGTTGCGGTGCATCAGGTCGGCCGAGCCCATCCAGAACTCGGCGTCGCCGTTGTTGCCGAACCGGAAGATCCGGGAGTGTTCCAGGAACCGGCCGAGGATCGAGCGGACCCGGATGTTCTCCGACAGCCCCGGCACGCCCGGCCGCAGCGTGCACATGCCGCGGATCAGCAGGTCCACGTGCACGCCGGCCCGCGACGCCCGGTAGAGCGCGTCGGTGATCTCCTCGTCCACCAGGGAGTTCACCTTGAACTGCACGAGCCCCGGCATGCCCAGCCGGACGTGTTCGATCTCCCTGTCGATGCGTTCGATCAGGCCGCTGCGGATGCCCTGCGGCGCCACCAGCAGCCGCCGGAACGCGGTCTGCCGGCTGTAACCGGTGAGCACGTTGAACAGGTCGGTCAGGTCGGCGCCGATCTCCGGGTCGGCGGTGAGCATGCCGAAGTCCTCGTAGAGCCGGGCCGTCTTCGGGTGGTAGTTGCCGGTGCCGATGTGGCAGTAGCGGCGGATCTGGTTGCCCTCCTGGCGTACCACCAGCGCGGTCTTGCAGTGCGTCTTGAGCCCCACCAGGCCGTACACGACGTGACAGCCGGCCCGTTCCAGCGTGCGGGCCCAGCCGATGTTCGCCACCTCGTCGAAGCGCGCCTTCAGCTCCACCAGCACCACCACCTGCTTGCCGGCGGCGGCCGCGTCGACGAGCGCGTCCACGATCGGGGAGTCGCCGCTGGTGCGGTAGAGCGTCTGCTTGATGGCGAGCACGTTCGGGTCGGCCGCCGCCTGCTCGACGAAGCGCTGCACGCTCGTCGCGAACGAGTGGTACGGGTGGTGCACCAGCACGTCGCCGTCGCGCAGCGTGGCGAAGACGCTGCGCGGCACCTCACCCTCGGCCAGCCGCGGATGGGTGGCCGGCACGAACGACGGGTCCTTCAGGTCGGGCCGGTCCGCCTCGCCGTACACCTGCCACAGCGCGGACAGGTCGAGCAGGCCGCGGACCCGCAGCACGTCGTGGCCGTCCATGTCCAGCTCACGGACCAGCAGCTCCAGCATGTGGTCGGAGATGGACGCGGCGACCTCCAGGCGTACCGGCGGGCCGAACCGGCGCCGGGCCAGCTCCCGTTCCAGCGCCTGGAGCAGGTCCTCGTCGCGGTCCTCGTCCACCTCCACCTCGGCGTTGCGGGTCACCCGGAACAGGTGGCACTCGACCACCTGCATGCCGGAGAACAGCTGGCCGAGGTGCACCGAGATGAGGTCCTCGACCGGCAGGAACCGCACGCCCGGCTGGTCGCGGTGCACCCGGACGAACCGGGGCACGTTGTTCGGCACCTTGACCCGGGCGAACAGCTCCGAGCCGCCGTCCGGGTCGCGCACCGACACGGCCAGGTTCAGCGACCGGCCGGAGATGTACGGGAACGGGTGCGCCGGGTCGACCGCCAGCGGGGTGAGCACCGGGAAGATGTGCTCCCGGAACCAGGTGCGCAGCCGCTCCCGCTCCGCGTCGTCCAGGTCGCTCCAGCGCAGTATGCGGATGTCCTCGGCGGCGAGCTTCGGCAGCACGTCGTCGACCAGGCAGGCGGCGTGCCGGGCGACCAGGCCCGCGGCCTTCTCGGTGATCAGGTCGAGCTGGGTGCGCAGCGGCAGCCGGTCGCCGCCGCGTACCGGCAGGCCGGCGGAGAGCCGCCGCTTCAACCCGGCCACCCGGACCATGTAGAACTCGTCCAGGTTGCTGGCGAAGATGGCCAGGAACTTCGCCCGTTCCAGCAGCGGGGTGCGCGGATCCTCGGCGAGCGCCAGCACCCGGGCGTTGAAGTCGAGCCAGGACAGCTCCCGGTTGAGGAAACGGTCCTCCGGCAGCGGCGGTACGGCCGGCGGGGCGGCGTCCGCGGCGGTCTCGCCGACCGGGCCGGGGCCCTCCACCGGGTCGAGCGGCTCGTCCAGGCCGGTCGCGCCGGCCGCGTCCGGGTCGGCGCCGAGGCGCTCCTCCGGGGGCCGGGTCTGGCGGAACCGCCCGTCCGGGCCGCGGGTGGGGCGGCCGTTGCGGGGCGTGCCGGGGTCGAGGATCGGCGGCGGGCCGTCGGGGTGCTCGCGAGGGGTGCTCACCACCTCATGATTCCCCGATAAGGGTGAACGGAAAATGAACTCGGGCCAGGTTGTTCACGCCATCGTCGGCAAGGTCACCCGGACCACCTCGCCGTCGGCGTCCCGCTCGATCCGGACACGCTGCCCCAAACGGAGCAGCCGCAGCCCGGAGGCGTCGAACGCGCGGGCCGGGAACGCCAGCTCGGTGCCGTCGTCGAGCAGCAGCACGCCGCTGCGGGTCGACGCGTCGTAGGTGGCCACCGTCCCCTGCATGCCAGCACCGTACCGGACCGCCCCGGCGACCCGGGCCAGCAGCGCGGCGGTGCGCGGCCCCACGCCCAGCCCGGCGGCGTCGGCCAGGTCCGCCGGGGTGTCCACGTCCCGGCGCAGGCTGGGCCACTCCCCGGCGAGCGGCAGCGCCCCGCTCGCCGCGTGCGCCGCGGCCGATCCCGGCCCGAACTGCGGCGCCAGCGGCGTCCCGGCCGGCGCGGCGAGCAGCACTGTGCCTCCGCCCGGGGCGTCGGCCACGAACCCGCGTACCCCCTGGCCGGCCCGCAGCGCGGCGGCCAGGTCGGCCGGTCGCAGCGCGGGCAGGTCGGCGGTCAGGCCGGCCACCGCGGCGTGCGGCCCGGCGACGGCCGCGCCGTGCCGGAACGCCGCGTTGAGCCCGCCGCCGGGGTCGGCGGCGACGCCGGCGCCCGCCGCGCCGGCCGCCGCCGCCACCAGCGGGTCGTCGGTGACCACGAGCACCCCGGCGACCGCCGGGCACGCCCGCACCGCGCGCAGCGTGTCGGCCGCCAGGGCCAGCGCCAGCTCCTCATGGGGTACGCCGGGCAGCGCGCCCCGCAGACGGCTCTTCGCCGCCGGAAGGCGCTTCACCGGCATCACCACGGTCCAGCGGGCCTCAGACACGCCGACCATCCTGCCAGCGAGGGCGGCGGTACCCGCACTGGCCGCAGCGGGGGCGAACAGGCATGATTCTGTGCCGGGGCGCGTGGGCGGATCGAGGAGGCAGAGTGGCACGGCGGAGGCTGGGGTTCTGGCGACGACTCGCCGTGGTGCTGGTGAAGCCGCTGATGACGGTCTGGACCCGGCGCACCTGGCGGGGCATGGAGCACCTGCGCGGCGACGGCGGCGTGATCCTCGTGCCGAACCACATCTCGCACGCCGACCCGCTCGTGGTCGCGCACTACATCTACGACGCCGGCCGCTGGCCGCGCTTCCTCGGCAAGGCCAGCGTGTTCCGGGTGCCGGTGGTCGGCGCGATCCTGCACCGCTGCCAGCAGATCCCGGTCGAGCGGGGCACCGTCGAGGCGGTCAAGTCGCTGGACAAGCTGGTCGCCGCGCTGGCCGAGGGGGGTGCCGTGGTGATCTACCCGGAGGGCACCACCACCCGGGAGCCGGACCTGTGGCCGATGAAGGGCAAGACCGGCGCGGCCCGGCTGGCGCTGGCCACCGGCGCCCCGGTGGTCCCGATCGCGATGGTCGGCCCGGAACGGATGTTCGACCCGCGTACGGCCCGGTTCGGGCTGCGCCCGCGTACCCCGGTGACGGTGATCGCCGGGCCGCCGGTGGACCTGAGCCGCTGGGCCGGCGCCACGCCGACCCGGCCGATCCTGGAGGAGATGACGGACACCATCATGCTGCGCATCCGGGATCTGGTCGCGGAGATCCGCGGCGGCACACCACCGCCACTCTGGCAGCGGCCCGCCCGCACCGGCACCCGGGAGGTCACCGAATGAGCGGGCACGTCGCCGTGCTGGGCGCCGGTTCCTGGGGGACCGCGTTCGCCAAGATCCTCGCCGACGCCGGGCGGGACGTGACGGTCCTGGCCCGCCGGGCCGCCGTGGCCGAGGCGATCCGGACCGGGCGGCACAACCCGGAGTACCTGCCGGGGATCCGCCTGCCCGACCGGGTGACCGCCACCGGCGACGCCGCCGAGGCGATCGAGGGGGCCGAGGTGGTGGTGCTCTCGGTGCCCTCGCAGACGCTGCGCGGCAACCTCGCCGACTGGACGCCGTACCTGGCGCCGGACGCCACGCTCGTGTCGCTGATGAAGGGCATCGAGCTGGGCACCACCAAGCGGATGAGCCAGGTGATCACCGAGACCGCCGGGGTGCCCGCCGACCGGGTGGTGGTGGTCTCCGGGCCCAACCTGGCCCCGGAGATCGCCGCCGAACAGCCGGCCGCCACAGTGGTCGCGGGCACCGACAGCCGCCGTACCGCGCTGGTGCAGGCGTCCATCCGCACGCCGTACTTCCGCCCGTACACGAACGACGACGTGATCGGCTGCGAGCTGGGCGGCGCGGTGAAGAACGTGATCGCGCTGGCGTACGGCATCGCCACCGCGATGGGCTTCGGCGACAACACCCGGGCCATGCTGATGACCCGCGGCCTGGCCGAGACCGCCCGGCTGGGCGTGGCGCTCGGCGCCGACCCGATCACGTTCGCCGGGCTGGCCGGCATGGGTGACCTGGTCGCCTCCTGCTCGTCGCCGATGGCCCGCAACCGCACCTTCGGCGAGCACCTGGGCCGGGGCGAGACGCTGGAACAGGCCCAGGCGGCCACCCGGCAGACCGCCGAGGGCGTCAAGAGCTGCCTGGCCATCCGCGACCTGGCCCGCGCGCACGGCGTCGAGATGCCGATCACCGAGCAGATCGAGCGGATCTGCCACGAGGGGATGGATCCGCGCCTGGCGGTGGACGCGCTGATGAGCCGCACCGCCAAGCCCGAGTCGTACGAGTGAGCGGAGCGGAGATGAGCAGCGAGCACTGGGGTGACGGCACGCGCAGCGTGCACGCCGGCCTGCCGGACGCGGTACCCGGGCAGCCGTTGCTGCCCGGCCCGGTCTTCGCCGCGCCGTACCACCTGGACCCCGAGCGCGGCCCGTCGGCGGCGGTGGACGGGTACGGGCGGCCCGACAACCCCACCCGGCGGCTGCTGGAGACGGCGATCGGCGAACTGGAGGGCGGCGACTGCCGGGTCTTCGCCAGCGGCCAGGCCGCCATCACCGGGCTGCTGCTGACAGTGCTGCGCCTCGGCGACACCGTGCTGCTGCCCGCCGACGGCTACTACTCGGTGCGCTCCTTCGCCTCCGGCGCGCTGGAGCAGCTCGGGGTACGCGTGGTGCTCGTGCCCACGGCCGGGCCGTACCCGTCGTTCGACGGTGTGCGGCTGGTGCTGCTGGAGACTCCGGCGAACCCCGGCCTGGACGTCGTCGACGTGGCGGCGGTGGCCGCCGCCGCGCACGCCGCGGGAACGCTGGTGGCGGTGGACAACACCACCGCCACGCCGCTCGGCCAGCGCCCGCTGGACCTCGGCGCGGACGTGGTGGTCGCCTCCGGCACGAAGGCGCTGACCGGCCACTCGGACCTGCTGCTCGGCTACCTGGCGACACGGGACGCCGGGCTGCGGGACGCGACGACCACCTGGCGCAACACCACCGGCGGCGTGCCCGGCGCGTTCGACTGCTGGCTGGCCCACCGGTCGCTGGCCACGCTCGACCTGCGGCTGGCCCGGCAGACCGCGAACGCGCGGGCGCTGGCCGACCTGCTCGCGGACCGCCCGGACGTCACCGGCCTGCGCTGGCCCGGACGGCCGGACGATCCGGCGTACCCGGTCGCGTCGGCCCAGATGCGGCGCGTACCGGGTGTGCTCTCGTTCGACCTGGGTGACGAGCGCCGGGTGGCCCGGTTCCTCGCCGCCTCCCGGTTGGTGGCCGCCGCCACCTCGTTCGGTGGCCTGCACAGCACCGCCGACCGGCGGGCCCAGTGGGGCGACGACACGACGCCGGGCTTCGTGCGGTTCTCCTGCGGCGTCGAGGACACCGCCGACCTGCTCGCCGACGTGACGGCGGCGCTGGACGCGGCGGGCTGACGGCGTATCGGCCGCTGGGCTAAGGTGACGGGCAGCCACGGCCCGTGCGGCCCCGACCCGAGGAGGTGAGTCCGATCCACAAGCAGAGGACCGGTGCTCCCTCCGAGTCCGCGTCGCTTCGGGGTTGAGGCGACGCCGGGGGCGCCGACGAGCGCTTCCCGAAAGGCTTGCCATGGCATCCACCGTGTTCACCCCCGACCGTCCGGCCCTCGTCCGGCGGCTGCGCGCCGCCGGTTGCGTCTTCGCCGAGGACGAGGCGGACCTGCTGATCGCCGCCGCCGACTCGGCGCAGTCGCTGACCCGGCTGGCCGACCGTCGCGTCGCCGGCCTGCCGCTGGAGCATCTGCTCGGCTGGGCCGAGTTCTGCGGCCGCCGCATCGCCGTACACCCGGGGGTATTCGTGCCGCGCGGTCGTACCGCCCTGCTCGTCGACACCGCGACGGCGCTGGCCGGGCCGGCACCCGCGGTGCTCGACCTGTGCTGCGGCTGCGGCGCCGCCGCCGTGGTGCTGCACGAGCGGCTGACGCCGCGCTGGCTGGCCGCCGCCGACATCGACCCGGTGGCGGTGGCCTGCGCCCGGCGCAACCTCGAACCACTGGGCGTCCCGGTCTACCAGGGCGACCTGTTCGACGCGCTGCCGGCCGGCCGGCGCGGGACGCTGGACCTGGTGGTGGCGAACGCGCCGTACGTGCCGACCGCCGCGGTGGCCTCGCTGCCGGCCGAGGCACGCCTGTACGAGGCGCCGGTGGCGCTGGACGGCGGCACCGACGGCCTGGCCGTGCTGCGCCGGGTCGCCTCCGGCGCGGCCGAGTGGCTCGCCCCGGGCGGGCACGTCGTGGTCGAGGTGAGCGTCGCGCAGGCCCCGGAGCTGTGCGCCGTGTTCACCGCCGCGGGGCTGGAGCCGGCGGTGGTCCGCGACGAGGAACGCGAGGCGACAGCGGTGACCGCCCGCCGTCCCGGCTGATCGCGGCGGGGGAGTCCCGCCGGGGGCGTGGCGGGTGGCCCGGACGGGAACTAGCCTCGGGTCAGGCGCGGCGGGAGGCGGTGGCGGTGGGCAGCGCAGGTGTGCCGGTGGTGGTGGGGCTGGACAACGGGGGCACTAGTGACAACGCCACGGTGCTGACCGTCGACGGCCGGTTCCTGGTGGACGGGCTGCTGGAGATCCCGAGCGACGTCGGCGCCGGCCCGGAGGCGGCGGTGGAGGCGCTGGCGCGGGCGTTCGACGGCGTCCTGGCCCACACCGGCGTACCGCGTGACCTGGTCCGCGCGGTCGGGCTGGACACGCCCGGCCCGGCCAGCGCCACCGGTGTGATCTCGTCCCGCGGCTCGACGAACTTCTCCCAGCCCGCCTGGCGGGGCTTCGACGTGCGCACCGCGCTGGAACGGCGGCTGGGCCTGCCTGTGGTGTACGCCAACGACGGCAACGCCGCAGCCCTCTACGCCCACCACGTCTACTTCGGCGCCGGGGCGATGGCCCGGTCGTCGGTGTCCGCGATCGTCGGCACCGGGCTCGGCGGCGGCGTGGTGGAGTCCGGCCGGGTGGTCGGCGGCGCGGCCGGCATGGCCGGCGAGTTCGGGCACGTGCACATCCCGCTGGACGCCCTGATCGAGCCGGACCAGGCGGCGCCGGTCTGCGCCTGCGGTTTCACCGGGGACGCGGAGAGCGTCGCCTCGCTCACCGCGATCCGGCGCAACCTGCTGCCGTACTGGCTGGCCCGGCATCCGGAGCATCCGCTCGCGGCGGAGGAGCCGGACCGGGCGGCGAAGCTGCTGCGCGGCTACGGCGAACGCGGCGACCCGCTGGCCCGCCTGGTCTTCACCCAGCAGGCCAAGGCACTGGGCCGGCTGTTCACCATCGCGGCCAACTTCACCGATCCGCACGCGTACTTCGTCGGCGGGGGCGTGGTGGAGGCGGCGCCGGAGTTCCGGGACTGGTTCCTCGCCGCGGTCGCCGAGCACACGGTGCTCCGGGAGGAGCAGCGGGCGGTGGCCACCTTCGCGCTGGTGCCGGACCGGGACATGGCCGGTGCGCGGGGGGTGGCCATCGCGGCGCTGGAGGCGGTACGCGGTGCCGCCACCGCCGCCGCCCCACTCGGCTGACGTCGCCCGCCGGACGGGCCGCCCAGGCGGTCGGCGTCACGCCCAGGCGGGCGGCGGCGGGCCGCTCAGGCGCTCGGCGGCGCGGCGGTGAACGCGGCCCAGGCGTGCGGCGGGAACACCAGCACCGGGCCGGCCGGGTCCTTCGAGTCGCGGACCGCCACCGCGCCGGGCAGCGGCGCCATCTCCACGCAGGCGCCCTCGTCGCCGCTGTGGCTGCTCTTGCGCCAGCGGGCCGGTGTGGGATTCGTGCCGTTCATCTGGTCACCTCTCGTTCAGCAGGCGGAGGAGCTGGTCCCGACTGGCCGCCGGGCTCAGCGCCACGGTCCGCAGGTGCTCCATGATCTTGGCGCAGGTACGCAGGTCACCCGGCCGGTCGAGGACCATCTGCCCGGCGACTGTCTCCACCGAGGCGATGATCGGGTCCTCCGGGTCGGCGAACTCCAGGATGTGCAGCGAGCCCCGCGTGCCCCGGTGGTAGCCGGCGGCGAGCGGGATCACCTGCACCGTGACGTTCGGCAGCTCGGCCATCTTCAGCAGGTGCTGGAGCTGGCCGGACATGACCGAGCGGTCACCGACCGGGCGCAGCAGCGCGCCCTCGTCGATGATGGCGTCGAGGATCGGCGGCTCGGACCCGGAGAGCCGCTGCTGGCGGTCCAGCCGTAGCTGGACCCGTTGCTCCACCTGCTCGTCGGTGAGCGTGTGCGGCCCGCCGCGCATCACCCCGCGGATGTAGTCGGCGGTCTGGAGCAGACCGGGCACCACCGACGGTTCGAAGTTCGCGATGCCGGTGGCCTCGGCCTCCAGCGCGATGAAGTCGATGGTGCGCTGGTCCAGCAGGTACGAATAGGACACCCACCAGCCCGGCTTGCGGGCGTCCTTCGCCAGCTGCACCGCCGCGGCGATGTCGGCCGGGTCCACGCCGTAGCTGGTCAGCAGCGCGCGCACGGTGGCGGGGCTGACGAGCGTCTGCGCGTTCTCGTAGCGGGACAGCGTGCTCCGGGTGCTGTTGATCTCGTCGGCCGCGGCCTCCAGGGTGAGGCCGACGGCCTCCCGGTGGGTCCGCAGGGCGATGCCGAGCCGTCGGGCCCGGGCGGTCTTCGGCGCCATGTATCGATGGTCGCACATCTCGCGGGAAAGCGGGCATGAGAGAAAGTCGATGAGAGTTGCATTCATGCCGGTGAACCTGTCAATGTGTGACGGCGTCCTCACCGGCGGTTGTCGTGGCGACGGTGGTGGTGAGCGACCGGAGGGGATGGGGCGCGCGGTGGTCGGATTCTTCACTCCCCCACGATCCGACCGCCGCGTGCCCCTGCCGGTCCACGAGACGGGGAGGGGTTGCGCGGTGACCAGGTTCCTGGTGGTCCTGACCGACGTGCGTCCGCCGGACGGCAGCCGGCGTGACGAACGGACCAGCCCGGAACGCCGCCGCCAGGTGGTCGGCGCGAGCAGTCGGGAGGCGGCCGACCGGATCGCCGGCGCGTTCATGGCGCTGGGCATGGTGCGGGCCGGCCGGCAGCGCGTGAAGGTCATCGCGGTCGGCCGCCGGCCCCGGCACCCGGCCTTCTGAGACACACCACTCCGTTACTCCCCGTATATGTCACCTTGACCGTTTGCCACGCGACTCCGCGTCTCCCCGGGTAACGACCACCGCTTGCGGCAACGCACAGTAAGGTCAGTCGGGTGAGCGCCACCGGCGAGCACGGCCAGCCGCAGTCGCGAACGATGAGGTGACCATGACCACCCCAGGCAAGACCCGTGTGGCGATCGTCTTCGGCGGCCGCAGCCCCGAGCACGGCATCTCGTGCGTCAGCGCCGGCAGCGTGCTGGCCGCGCTCGACCCGGACGAGTTCGAGGTGGTCCCGGTCGGCATCACCCGGCACGGCCAGTGGGTGCTCGCCAGCGGCGACCCGAGCCGGCTCGCCATCGCCGACCGCAAACTCCCCGAGGTCACCGCCGGCTCCGGCGCCGAACTGGTGCTGCGCGCCGACCCCGCCGTCGGCGGCCTGATGGTGCTCGACCCCGCCCAGGGGCCGGTCGCGCTGGCCGACGTGGACGTGGTCTTCCCGGTGCTGCACGGCGCGTACGGGGAGGACGGCACCATCCAGGGCATGCTGGAGATGGCCGACATCCCCTACGTCGGCGCGAACGTCTTCGCGTCCGCCGCGGCCATGGACAAGGAGTTCACCAAGAAGCTCTGCGCCGCCGAGGGCATCCCGGTCGGCCCGTACGCGGTGCTGCGCGCCGGGATGTCGCTGAGCGACGAGGACAAGGAGCGCCTCGGGCTGCCCGTCTTCGTCAAGCCGTCCCGCGCCGGCTCCTCGTTCGGCATCACCAAGGTCGACGACTGGGCGGACCTGGACGCCGCGCTCGTCACCGCGCGGGAGATCGACAGCAAGGTGCTCGTCGAGGGCGCCGTGGTCGGCCGCGAGATCGAGTGCGGAGTGCTGGAGGGCGAGGCCGGTGGCGCGCCGGAAGCCTCAGTGCTCGCCGAGGTGCGGATGATCGGCGACCAGGACTGGTACGACTTCGAGGCCAAGTACATCTTCGCCGACCAGGTCTGCGAGTACGACGTACCGGCCGACCTGCCCGAGCCGGTCGCCCGGCAGGTGCGCGACTACGCCACCCGGGCCTTCACCGCGCTCGACTGCTCCGGCCTGGCCCGGGTCGACTTCTTCGTGACCCCGCAGATGGACGTCTACCTCAACGAGATCAACACGATGCCGGGCTTCACCCCGACGTCGATGTTCCCGCGGATGTGGTCGGCCAGCGGGCTGGAGTACCCGAAGCTGGTCAACCGGCTGATCCGTACCGCCCTGCACCGCCGCGCCGGCCGCTGACGGCCGGCACCGCCCGCCGGCCGCTGGGCCGGCGGGCGTCAGGCGGAGCAGCCCGAGGGGGCCTGCTTCGCCGAGGGGACCGAGCTGACGATCGTGTCGGAGATCGAGGTCACCCACTGCAGCGGCGGCTCGTACGACTTCGGCACCCGCACCCGGATCGGGGTCTCCCGGTCGACGGTGGTCAGCACCGTGGCGTCGGCCTCCTGCGCCGCGTGCCAGCAGACCTGGTTGACCTTCCACACCTCGTCGGTGGGCGGGAACTCTGCCGGGCTGCCGCCGCAGGCAACAGTCAGCGCCGGGTCGCCGTACGCGGCGTTCTGCTCCGGGCCCGCGGTGACCGGACGCTGCGGCAGGTCACGCACGCTGTCCGGGAGCTGCGACATCAGGGCCCGGCAGAGGATGGTCGGGCGCTCGGCCAGGGCCGGAGCCGGCATCTCGACCGGCGCGCTGGACTGCGCCCGGGGACTCGCCGACGCGCTCGGCTCGGCGTCCGGCGACTCCGGGGCCAGCTTGGCGAACGTGAACCCGGCGACCGCCAGGGTCACCGGCACCGCGACGAGCGTCGCCCAGAGCGCGGCACGGCGGGTGGCGCCGTCCCGGCGGGGGGAGGTGTCCTTCTCGTCCACTTACAGCCGCACCACCGAACACGTGAGGGTGCGGGTGATGCCGGGCACCATCTGCACCTTGCTGACGATGAGTTTGCCGAGCTCGTCGACGGTGTTCGCCTCGGTGAGCACCACCACGTCGTACGGCCCGGTGACGGCGTCGACCCGCACCACGCCGGCCAGGTCCGCGATCAGACCGGCCACGTCACGCGCCCGGCCGACCTCGGTCTGGATGAGGATGTACGCCTGTACCACGACTCGACCTCCGTCCGTCGCCTCCGGGCGACCCGAAGGGTGAAACTACCGTACTGAGCGGCCGTGATCCCTATCGGTTGCCGGTCGGACGCGGTGAGCGAGCACACGCCGGTACGGACAGGGGTGGGACGTGCGGAACGACGCAGCGGAGCGAGGGGACGGAATGACTGTCACTGATGTCGGCGAGTTCGGCCTGATCGGCCGGGTGACGGCCCGGCTGGCGCAGGGACGGCATTGCCTGCTCGGCCCCGGCGACGACGGCGCGGTGGTGGCCGCGCCGGACCGGCGGGTGGTCGCCTCGACCGACGTGCTGGTGGAGGGGCGGCACTTCCGCCGCGACTGGTCGTCGGCGCGGGACGTGGGACACCGGGCGGCGGCGGCGAACCTCGCCGACATCGCCGCGATGGGCGCCACCCCGACCGCGCTGCTCGTCGCGCTCTGCATGCCGGCCGAGCTGGACCCGGCCTGGGCCGAGGAACTGGCCGACGGGCTGGGCGCGGAGGCGGCGCTGGTCGGCGCGAGCGTGGTCGGCGGGGACATGTCCGGCAGCCCGACGCTCACCGTCGCGGTGACGGCGCTCGGCGACCTGGCCGGCCGCGACCCGGTGGTGCGTTCCGGCGCCCGCCCCGGCGACGTGGTGGCGCTGGCCGGGCGCACCGGCTGGTCGGCGGCCGGCTACACCGTGCTGTCCCGGGGTTTCCGCACGCCCCGGCTGCTGGTCGAGGCGTTCCGCCGCCCCGAGGTGCCGTACGCCGCCGGACCCGCTGCCGCCGCGGCCGGGGCCACCGCCATGATCGACGTGTCGGACGGGCTGCTGGCCGACCTCGGGCACGTGGCGACCGCCAGCGGCGTCGCGATCGACGTGAGCCGCGACGCGTTCGAGGTGCCCCGGCAGATGCGGGACGCGGCGCAGGCGCTCGGCGTCGACCCGTACACCTGGATCCTGGCCGGCGGCGAGGACCACGCGCTGGCGGCGACGTTCCCGGCGGACGCCGCGCTCCCGGACGGCTGGCGGCCGGTCGGGCGGGTGGCGGCCGGCGCCGGGGTCACCGTCGACGGCGCCGCCCACAGCGGCCCGCGCGGCTGGGACCACTTCCGCCGGACGGCGGAATAGCCAGCACAGCCGGCGGACGGCGGAGTGATCTGCGTCCGACCCCGGGCCGCCGGGCCGGGCTCGGACCGGAGGCGGTCGTAACCTGGCACGGTGAGCGAGATCGAGATCCGGGAGCGGCGCTTCGACGCGCCCGAGTCGCAGGCGCTGATCCGGGCGGCGCTGGCCGACCTCGGCGCCCGGTACGGCGGCAGCGGCGACGAGACCCCCGTCGACGCGGCCGAGTTCACCCCGCCGGACGGTACGTTCCTCGTCGCCTACCTGGACGGGCGGCCGGTCGGCTGCGGCGGCTGGCGCAGCCACGGCGAGGACGGCGACACGGCCGAGCTGAAGCGGATGTACACCGACCCGGCGGCCCGGGGCCGGGGCGTGGCCCGCGCGGTGCTCGGCGCGGTCGAGCGGTCCGCCCGCGACCACGGCCGCAAGCGGATCGTGCTGGAGTGCGGCGACAAGCAGCCCGAGGCGATCGCCATGTACACCTCGGCCGGCTACGAGCGGATCCCGAACTTCGGCTTCTACAAGGACGCCCCGGGCTGCCTGTCGTACGGCCGCACGCTCTAGCCGACGGTGATGCGGATCTGGCTCGCGGCGCGGCGGGCGGCGTCCGCCGCCTCGTCCGGGGTGGTGCCCCAGGTCATCAGGTGCCCGCTGCGGTGCGCCGAGGAGAGCAGCTCCGGCACGGTCTGACCGACCTTCGTCTCCACCTGCACGTCGAGCACGCCCGGCACGCGCAGCGCGTCGCGCCTGCCGTCCACGGCGGTGACCCGGCCGGGCGGCGCGATCAGGAACTCGATCGCCGCCGCGCCGGTCGCCCGCGCCGGCAGCTCCGGCCGTTCGCCGCGCAGGATCCGAAGGTACGCCTCGATGACGTCCCGCTCGTAGGCGATCGAGATGAGCGCGGTGATCATGTCGCCGGGCATCCGGGCCGCGCACTCCACCAGCGTCGGCACGCCGTCGGCGAGGATCCACTCGCTGTGCAGCATGCCGCTGCGGAAGCCGGCCGCCTCGGCGAGGCGTACCGCGGCGGCGCGCAGCGCGTCGTTCGCGTCGGCGGGCAGCGCGGACGGCACGGTGTGGCCGGTCTCGACCGGGTAGCGGCCACCGGCGATCCGCTTGTCGGTGACGTTGGCGAAGACCACCTCGCCCTCGGCCACGAGCAGCTCCACGCTGTGCTCGGAACCGACCAGCAGCTCCTCGACCAGCACGCCGGTGGGCAGGCCGCGCTCGGTGGCCTCGGCCGGGTCGGGCGGCGCGGCGCTGGCCGCCCAGCGGGCCGGCACCTCGGCCGCGTCGGTGATCAGCTGCACGCCCAGGCTGCCCGAGCGCCGGGTGGGCTTGAGCACGCACCGGCCGCCGTGCGCCTGCGCGAACTCCACCGCCCGCGCCGGGTCGTCGACCAGCTCGTACGCCGGGTTGGCGAGCCCGATCCGGTCGGCGAGCAGCCGCATCCGGTGCTTGTCGGAGAAGACGTCGGCGGCCTCGACGCCGGCGCCGGGCAGGCCGAGCCGTTCGGCGAGCCGGGCGGTGGCGCCGACCGCGTACTCCAGGCCGGGCAGGACCAGCCGGGCGTCGGCGAGGCCGGGCTCGCGGGCGAGCAGGGCGTCCGGGTCGAAGCCGGTCTGGTACTCGGCCGCGACGAGACGCCCGATCATCGGCAGCCGCTCGGCGAACCGGGCCAGGTCGCGGCGGGCGATCACGTCCGGCTCCTCGACCAGCACCACGCTGCCCGGCGGCAGCTCCTGGTCGAACCAGCTCAGCGAGCCGAACGACGCGCCCACCACCACCAGTTGCTCGCGACCCAGATCGAGGTCCACCGGTCATCCTCCCCACGGCTCGCGCCGGAACCGGACGGCCGGCGCAGCAGCACCCTAACCGGCCGGATCGAGGCGGTCGCCGTACGGTCGGTCAGGGGTGCGGGGGCGGGTCGGCCGATACCGGGCCGGTGGGCACGGCGGGTCGCCGGACACGACAGAAGCCGGCGGACCCCGAAGGGATCCGCCGGCGACCGACGATGTTCCGGTGGCGCTACCGCGTCAGGCGCGGGTGACCTTGCCGGCCTTGATGCACGAGGTGCAGACCTTCAACTTCTTGGTGTTGCCGCCACCGGCCGGGGTGCGCACCGACTGGATGTTCGGGTTCCAGCGGCGGTTGGTCCGCCGGTGCGAGTGGGACACGTTGTGGCCGAAGCCCGGCCCCTTGCCACAGACGTCGCACACGCTAGCCACGGGATACTCCTGGGATTGAAACGTTCATGAGGTCGCCGCCAGGCGCTGCCCGGGCAACCTGGTCAGGTTACCCGATGACAGTCGGTACGCCCAACCGGCCCTTTCGCGAGCCCACCCAGCGTACCGGCGTCCCGGCCGGGCCGTCCGCCGGGGCGGACACGCGGCGACGACCCCGGCGCGTGTCGGTGTGCGCCAGTAGGCTTCCCGACGTGCTGGAGACCCTCGACGCCGCAGCGGTACGCCGCTGGTGCGCGAGCGGGCTGGCCGCCCTCCGGGCCCACCAGGGCGAGATCGACGACCTGAACGTCTACCCGGTGCCCGACGGCGACACCGGCACCAACCTGGTGCTCACGTTCACCTCCGCCCAGCAGGCCCTGGCGATGGACCTCGGCACGCTCCCCGACGACGGGCACACCCCGCACGGGCATGCGCTGCGGCTGATGGCCCGGGGCGCGCTGCTCGGGGCGCGCGGCAACTCCGGGGTGATCCTCTCGCAGATCCTGCGCGGTCTCGCCGACACGCTCGCCGCCGTGCCCGCGGTGCGCGGGCGGCAGCTCGCCGAGGCGCTGGCCGACGCCACCACCGCCGCCTACGCCGCTGTCGCCCGGCCGGTCGAGGGCACGCTGCTGAGCGTGGTCGCCGCCGCGGCGCACGCGGCTCGCCGGGCGGACAGCGACGACCTGCGCGCCGTGGCCAGGGCCGCGAGCGAGGCGGCGGCGCACGCGCTGGCGCGTACCCCCGAGCAGTTGCCGGAGCTGGCCCGCGCCGGCGTGGTCGACGCCGGCGGGCGCGGCCTGTGCCTGCTGCTGGACGCGCTGGTCGAGGTGATCACGGGGGAGAGCCCGGGCCAGCCGGCGCCCGCGCCGCCCGCGCCGCCCGCCCGCCGCGCGCCGGTCACCGCCGTGCGGGAGAGCGGCTCCGACGCGTACGCCTACGAGGTGCAGTACCTGCTCGACGCAGGCGACGAGGCGGTGACCCGGCTGCGCGCCGAGCTGGACGCGCTCGGCGACTCCCTCGCGATCGTCGGCGACGGCGCCGGCACCTGGAACGTGCACGTGCACGTCAACGACATCGGGGCGGCGGTCGAGGCGGGCGTGGTCGCCGGCCGCCCGCACCGGATCAGCGTGAGCCGCTTCGCCGACCAGACCGCCCCGGCGCCGGGGCCGCAGGTGCCGCTGCCGGAGGGGCGGGCCGCCGTGGTGGTCGCCACCGGCGCGGGCATCGCGGAGCTGTTCGCCGCCGAGGGTGCCGTGGTGGTGCCCGCCAACCCGTCCACCGGTGAGCTGCTCGACGCGATCCGGGCCACCGGCGCCGCCCGGGTGGTGGTGCTGCCGAACGACCCGAACACCCAGTCGGTGGCGAGCGCGGCGGCCAAGGAGGCGCACGGCCTCGGCATCAAGGTGAGCGTGGTGCCCACCCGCTCGCCGGTGCAGGCGCTCGCGGCGCTCGCCGTCCGCGATCCGAAGCGGCGGTTCGAGGACGACGTGATCGCGATGGCCGAGGCGGCCGGCGCCTGCCGGTACGCGGAGGTCTGCCACGCCGCCCGGGAAGCGCTCACCGTCGCCGGCCCGGCCCGCCCGGGTGACGTGCTGGCCCTGGTCGAGGGCGAGGTGCACCTGATCGGGCAGGATCTGGTCGACACCTGCACCGCAGTGGTGGACCGGATGCTCGGCGGTGGCGGTGAGCTGGTCACACTGCTCTGCGGCGCCGATGCGCCGGCCGGGCTGGCCGACCGGGTCCGCGCGCACGTCGAGGGGGCCTGGCCGTTCGTCGAGGTGCAGGCGTACGAGGGCGGGCAGCCGCACTATCCGCTCCTGGTGGGGGTCGAATGACTGGTGAAGCGGCCACTGTGGACACGCCGCTGAAGAAGCTGGTCGGTGAGCGCACCGCGAAGGCGCTGGCCGGGCATCTCGACCTGCACACCGCGGGCGACCTGATCTACCACTTCCCGCGCCGGTACGACGAGCGCGGCGAGCACACCGACATCCGCTCGCTCGATGTGGGGGAGCAGGTCACGGTGCTCGCCCAGGTGCAGCGCACCGCGGTGCGCCCGATGCGCCAGCGGCGCGGCAACCTGCTGGAGGTGACCGTCGGCGACGGCTCCGGCGGCGTGCTCACCTGCACGTTCTTCGGTAACCAGGCGTGGCGCGAGCGGGAGCTGCGGCCCGGCCGGTGGGGGCTGTTCGCGGGCAAGGTGACCGAGTTCCGGGGCAAGCGGCAGCTCAACGGCCCGGAGTACGTCCTGCTCGGCGAGGGCGGCGAAGGCGAGGCGGCGGCGAACGAGGAGGTCGAGGAGTTCGCCGGGGCGCTGATCCCGGTCTACCCGGCCGCGGCGGCGGTGCCGACCTGGGTGATCGCCCGCTGCGTCCGCGTCGTGCTCGACACGTTCACCCCGCCGGAAGACCCGCTGCCGGCCACCGTGCGGGCCACCCGCAACCTCGTCGACATCGGCACCGCGCTGCATGAGATCCACCGTCCGACCAGCAAGGAGGCGCTCTACCGGGCCCGCCGCAGGCTGAAGTGGGACGAGGCGTTCGCCGTGCAGCTCACGCTGGTGCAGCGCAAGCAGCGGGCGGCGGCGTCCCCGGGACGGGCCCGGCCGGCGAAGGCGGGCGGTCTGCTCGACGCGTTCGACGCGCGGCTGCCGTACGAGCTGACCTCCGGCCAGCAGGTCGTCGGGCGGGAGATCGCCGCCGACCTGGCCCGGCCGCACCCGATGCACCGGCTGCTCCAGGGCGAGGTGGGCTCCGGCAAGACGGTGGTGGCGCTGCGCGCCATGCTCCAGGTGGTCGACGCCGGTGGGCAGGCCGCGCTGCTGGCCCCGACCGAGGTGCTCGCCGCCCAGCACCACCGGGGCATCCTCGACCTGCTCGGCCCACTCGGCCGGGCCGGTGAGCTGGGCGCCGCCGACGACGCCACGCGGGTGGAACTGGTCACCGGTTCGCTCGGCGCGGCGGCCCGGCGCCGGGCACTGGCCGAGGTGGCCGAGGGCCGCGCCGGGATCGTGCTCGGCACGCACGCCCTGCTCTACGAGGGCGTCGACTTCCACGACCTCGGCCTGGTGGTGGTGGACGAGCAGCACCGCTTCGGCGTGGAGCAGCGCGACGCGCTGCGCGCCAAGGCCGAGCAGCCGCCGCACGTGCTGGTGATGACCGCCACCCCGATCCCGCGCACCGTGGCCATGACCGTCTACGGCGACCTGGAGACCTCCACGCTGTCCCAGCTGCCGCAGGGCCGCTCGCCGATCGCCTCGCACGTGGTCCCGGCCGCCGAGAAGCCGGCGTTCCTCGACCGGGCCTGGCGCCGGTTGCGCGAGGAGGTCACGAAGGGCCACCAGGCGTACGTGGTCTGCCCGCGTATCGGTGAGGGGCCGGTGTCGGACGAGGAGCCGCCGCGGGAGGACGACAACGGCCGGCGTCCGCCGCTGGCGGTGACCGAGGTGGCCCCGCTGCTGGCCGAGGGGCCGCTGCACGGCCTGCGGATCGGGGTGCTGCACGGGCGGCTGCCGGCGGACGAGAAGGACGCGGTGATGCGCGCGTTCGCCGACGGCGAGCTGGACGTGCTGGTCGCGACCACAGTGGTCGAGGTCGGCGTGAACGTGCCGAACGCGACGGTGATGATCGTGCTGGACGCCGACCGGTTCGGTGTCTCCCAGCTGCACCAGTTGCGCGGCCGGGTGGGCCGGGGTTCGGCAGCCGGTCTGTGCCTGCTGGTCACCGAGGCGGCCGAGGGCTCGTCCGCGCGGGAGCGGCTGGACGCGGTCGCCTCCACCACCGACGGCTTCAAGCTCGCCGAACTCGACCTGGAGCAGCGCCGCGAGGGCGACGTGCTGGGCGCCACCCAGTCCGGCCGGCGCTCGCACCTGCGGCTGCTGTCGCTGCTGCGTGACACCGAGCTGATCCGCGACGCGCGGGCCGAGGCGACCGAACTGGTCGAGGACGACCCGGATCTGGCCCGGCACCCGGCGCTCGCGGCGTCGGTGGCCGCACTCGTCGACGAGGAGCGCGCCGAATACCTGGAGAAGGGCTGACGGCGGCCGGTGCGGTCGCGGGGCTGCGGCCCGCGCGTCGCGTGCCTAGGCTCGCGCAGATGTCGACACCATCACTCGAACGCGGCGTGCTGCTGCTGACCCGGGGCGACGAAGTCGTGGTGGACCGGGTGGCCGGAGTCGCCGACGAGGCGTCCGGCCGGCGCTGCACCGCGGCGACGCGGTTCCAGATCGCCTCGATCAGCAAGCAGATGGCCGCCGTGGCGGTGCTGCTGCTCGCCGAGCGGGGAGCGCTGAGCCTGTCCGATCCGGTGGTACGCCGTCTGCCCGGCACGCCGCCGCCACAGTGGTCCGGCATCACGCTGCACCACCTGCTCACCCACACGTCCGGCCTGGGCCACTGGGAGGACTACCCGGCGATCGACCTGCACGGGCCGGCCGAGCCGGACGAACTGCTGGACCGGTTCGCGGCGCTGCCGCCGCTGTTCCGGCCCGGAGCCGGGTGGCACTACAGCAGCCCCGGCTACGTGCTGCTGGCCCGGACCGTCGAGCGGGTGGCCGACCGGCCGTACGCCGAGTTCCTCGCCGAGGAGGTCTTCGCGCCGCTGGGCATGACTGGCAGCTTCGCCGGTTCGGGCGAGGGGCGGCCGGACGTGGCGACCGGACACGAGGGCGGCCGTCCGGTGCCGTCGTGGGACCTGACGACGGTCAGCCTGGGCGCGGGCGACGTCTGGTGCACCGGGGCGGACCTGCTCACCTGGCTCGACGTGCCGCGCCGGGGCCGGCTGCTCGCCCCGGACTCGGTGGCGGCGATGACCGCGCCGCACGCGCCCACCGGGCGGCCCGAGGAGGCGTACGGCTACGGCTTCTTCGTCGGCCCGCTGGCCGGCCGGCGGGCGCTGCACCACTCCGGGGACAACGGCGGCTACAAGGCGTTCGCCGCCTGGCTGCCCGACTCCGACCAGCGGCTCGTGCTGCTGACCAACCGGGCCGAGGTCGATCCGGTCGCGATCACGTCGGTGCTCGACGCGGCCTGACCGCCGTATCCACGGCGAGGGCGCGCCGGCCGGGTGGTCGGCGCGTCGCGTAGCGTCGGGGCATGCGCAGGGAGCGACGGTGACCCGGATCGTGGCCGGCACGCTCGGCGGCCGGCGGATCGCCGCGCCACCGGGTGCCGGAACCCGGCCCACGTCCGATCGGGTCCGTGAGGCGCTGTTCAGCGCCGTGCACTCGCACGTCGACCTGGACGGCGCACGCTTCGCCGACCTGTACGCCGGTTCCGGCGCGGTCGGTCTGGAGGCGCTGTCCCGGGGCGCGGCCCACGTCCTGCTCGTCGAGTCCGACGCGCGGGCCGCCCGGGTGATCCGGGAGAACATCGCCACGCTGCGGGCCGCGCCGGCCGCCCGCCTGGTCACCGGCAAGGTCGCCGGCGTGCTGGCGGCGGGACCGGACGGCGGGCCGTACGACGTGGTCTTCGCCGACCCGCCGTACGCGGTGCCGGACGCGGAGATCACCGCGATGCTGGCGGCGCTGGTCGACGGCGGCTGGCTCGCACCGGACGCCCTGGTGATCGTCGAGCGGTCCAGCCGTACCGGACCGGTCACGTGGGTGGAAGGTGTCACTCCGGAGCGCAGCAGACGTTACGGCGAGACCACTCTTTGGTACGGTCGCCGATCATGAGACGTGCGGTCTGCCCGGGCTCGTTCGACCCGGTCACCAACGGACACCTCGACATCATCGGCCGGGCCAGCCGGCTGTTCGACGAGGTGATCGTCGGAGTGCTGGTCAACCAGTCCAAGCAGGGCCTGTTCACGGTCGAGGAGCGCATCGGGATGCTCCGCGAGGTGACCGCCTCCTACGACAACGTGCGGGTGGAGTCGTTCCGCGGCCTGCTCGTCGACTTCTGCCGGGCGCAGCAGGCGAGTGTGCTGATCAAGGGCCTGCGGGCGGTGAGCGACTTCGACTACGAGCTGCAGATGGCCCAGATGAACATCGGCCTGGCCGGCGTGGAGACGCTCTTCATGCCGACCAACCCGCTCTACTCGTTCATCTCGTCCAGCCTGATCAAGGACGTGGCGAAGTGGGGCGGCGACATCTCCGCCCACGTCCCCGCCCTGGTCCGCGCCCAGCTGACCACCCGCCTCCGCCCCTGACCCCGCCCGCCCCTCCGCCCACCCCACCCCCGCGATCTTGCAGTTTCGGCCCGGACATTCCTCCCGCAAGGGGCGAGCGCCGGGCCGCAAGTGCAAGATCGCCGGGGAGAGGGGCGGGGGAGGGTGAGGGAGCGCGGGGGCGACGCGCCGGGTGGGGCGGGTGGGGCGGTTGTGGCTCGGGCGCGACATGATGTCTGCAGCGCCGAGAACGGGCGCGAGGCCGCATGATGGAGAGCGGCCGACGAAGACAGGAGTGAGGTACCGGTGGACCCGCTCGATCGCATCGACGAACTGATCGCCATGGTGGAGCAGGCCCGCTCCGTCCCGATGTCGCGCAACAACTGCATGGTCGACCGGGGCGAGATGATCGCCGTGCTCGACGAGTTGCGCGCGGAGCTGCCCGCCGACCTGCGCCGCGCCGCCGCGCTGCTCGAGGAGCGGGACAAGATCATGGAGGCCGGCAAGCGCGAGGCCGACCGGATCATCAGCGAGGGTGAGGCGGAACACGCCCGGCTCGTCTCGGTCAACGAGATCACCGTCTCGGCCGAGCACGAGGGCGCGCGGATCATCGCCGAGGCGCGGGCCGAGGCGCAGCGCCTCCGCGAGGAGGTGGACGACTACGTCGACACCGCGCTGGCGAACTTCGAGCAGTTCCTCACCCGGGCGCTGGCCTCGATAGAGCGCGGCCGGGACAAGATGCACGCGCTGCGCGAGATCGGGACCTTCGGCGGGGACGAGGCGGACCGCCCGCTACCCTTCTGAGCGGCGCGCGGGCCGGTCGCCGACAGCCGGCTCCCGCCGGGCCGGAGGTGAGCCCCCGGTTCGACGGTCCGCCCGTCTGGCAGGTAACCTTCTTTGTCGGCCTCTCAACGGCCGGAGTCTGACTATGCCCAAACACTCGCCAAGCACACTCAACCCCAGGTCGCCGCTGGTCCTCGACACGAGGGAACTGCCGCGCCGACCTGGCGCGTTGCGTACGCACAAGCGGGTCGTGCTGGCACCGGCGGACCTCGGCGTGGAGTTGATCGGCGTGCCGGAGGGCGCGGACCTCGACCTCGACCTGAGGTTGGAGTCGGTGTCCGAGGGCGTACTCGTCTCCGGGACCGTCACCGGTCCCGTCAAGGGCGAGTGCGGCCGCTGCCTGCGCGAGATCGACGACTCGTTGGCCGTGACGATCCAGGAGCTGTACGCGTACGAGAACAGCACCACGGACGACACGACCGAGGAGGACGAGGTGGGCCGGATGCAGGGCGATCTGATCGACCTGGAACCGGCGTTGCGGGACGCGGTGGTGCTGGCGCTGCCGACGAACCCGCTCTGCCGGGAGGACTGCCCAGGCCTGTGCCCCGAGTGTGGGGTGCACTGGGACGATCTGCCGGCCGACCACAGCCATCAGCAGGTCGACCCGCGTTGGGCGAGCCTGACGCAACTGACCCGTACAGAGGAGTAAGAACCGTGGCCGTCCCCAAGCGCAAGATGTCGCGCAGCAACACCCGCGCCCGCCGGGCGAACTGGAAGGCCTCGGCGGTGGCGACCGTGGCCTGCCCGCAGTGCAAGTCGGCCAAGCTGCCGCACGCCGCCTGCTCCGTCTGCGGCACCTACAACGGCCGTCAGGTCCTCGAGGTCTGACCCGGCTGCCGAGTGACGTCCCCGACCACCGGTCGGGTGACGCGCGCACCAAGGCTCTCGCCCGGTGCCCCGGCTCCCGCCACCGCCGACCGGTTCCCGGCCGGCGGATCGTCGGAGCCGGGCACCGCGCGGATCGCCGTCGACCTCCTCGGCGGGGACGATGCTCCCGCCGTCGTGGTTGACGGCGCTCTGCGAGCGGTACGCACGGATCCCGCCCTGCACCTGATGCTCGTCGGCCCGATCGAGGTGGCCGACGAGCTGATCGGTGCGCTCGACCCGGCCCAGCGCGCCCGGGTCACGGTCCGCCCGGTACGGACCGCCGTCGGCATGGCCGACCATCCCACCGCCGCTCGCGGCGAGAGCACGGTACGCACCGCCGTGCAGGCCGTCCGCGACGGACTCGCCGACGCGGTCGTCTCCGCCGGCTCGACCGGCGCCACGGTCACCGCCGCCGCGCTCGGCCTCGGCCGCTGGACCGGGATACGCCGTCCCGCGCTCGCCGCCACGCTGCCCGCCGTCGAGGGGCCGGTGGTGCTGCTCGACGTCGGCGGCACGCTCGAACCCGGCCCGGCCACGCTGGCCCGGCACGCCCTCCTCGGCGCCGCCTACGCGTCGGTGGCCCACGCCGTCACCGCACCCCGCGTCGGGTTGCTCTCCGTCGGCCTCGAGACGGGCAAGGGCGACCGGCTGCGCCGCGTCGCCGCGCCCGCGCTCGCCGCCGCGCCGCTGCCCTGCGACGGCCGCTACGTCGGCCTGGTCGAGGGGTACGACATCTCGCTCGGCGCCCGCGCCGACGTCGTGGTGACCGACGGATTCACCGGAAACGTCCTGCTCAAGGCCATCGAGGGCGCGTACGCCATGGCCGGCGGCCCGCCGTCACGCGGCGGTGCCCCGCGTGCCGCGGCGCTGCTCGGGGTGGGCGGCACCGTGGTGGTGTGCCACGGCGCGGCCGGCTCCGAGGACGTCGCCTCCGGTATCGCGCTCGCGGCCCACCTGTGGCGCCGCGACGCCGCCGCGACGGTCCGCTCCCTGCTCGCCGGCATCCCGCACGATCTCGCACCTGACCGACACGACACCGAGGTAGCACCATGACCAACGACAAGCGGCGGCGTGCTCCCGTCGGCCACCTGGAGGCGGCCTTCGGGGTGTCGCTCGACCCGGAACTGCTGGAACGCGCGCTGACCCACCGCTCGTACGCGTACGAGAACGGCGGCCTGCCCACGAACGAGCGGCTGGAGTTCCTGGGCGACTCGGTGCTCGGCGTGGTGATCACCACAGCCCTGTTCCACAACCACCCCGACCTGCCCGAGGGGCAGCTGGCGAAGCTGCGCGCCAGCGTGGTCAACATGCGGGCGCTCGCCGACGTGGCGCGTGGCCTCGGCCCGGACGGGCTCGGGGCGTACCTGCTGCTCGGCAAGGGCGAGGAGGCCACCGGCGGCCGGGACAAGGCGAGCATCCTGGCCGACACGCTGGAGGCGCTGCTGGGCGCGATCTACCTCCAGTACGGCCTGGACACCGCCGCCATCGTCATCCACCGGCTGTTCGACCCGCTGATGGCCGAGTCGGCGGGCCGGGGCGCGGCGCTGGACTGGAAGACCAGCCTCCAGGAGCTGACCGCCGCGCTCGGGCTCGGCGTGCCCGAGTACCGGATCGAGGGCACCGGACCGGATCACCTGAAGACGTTCACCGCCTGGGTGGTGGTGGCCGGCAACCGCTACGGCGGCGCGGAGGGGCGCAGCAAGAAGGAGGCCGAGCAGCGCGCGGCCGAGTCGGCCTGGCGGATGCTCACCGAGCAGGCCGAGGCCGAGGCGGCGGCGCGGGCGGAGGCGGCGGCGCGGGCCGAGGCGGAGACGAGCCCGCAGGACGACACCTCCGACGTGGAGGCGGGCGCCGGCCGTGCCTGAGCTGCCCGAGGTCGAGACCGTCCGGGTGGGACTCGCCCAGTGGGTGATCGGCCGGCGGATCGCCGCCGTCGAGGTGCGCCACCCCCGGGCGGTACGCCGGCACGCGCCCGGCGGCGCGCACTTCGCCGACGTGCTCGCCGGCCGGACGATCACCGGGGTACGCCGCCGGGGCAAGTACCTCTGGCTGCCGCTGGACAGTGGCGACGCGGTGATCGGCCACCTCGGCATGTCCGGCCAGTTGCTGTTGCAGCCGGTCGGCGCGGCCGACGAACTGCACCTGCGGGTCCGGTTCCGGTTCGCCGACGACGGGCCGGAGCTGCGCTTCGTCGACCAGCGCACGTTCGGCGGGCTGTCCGTGTCCGAAGGTGGCGCGGAGCTGCCCGCCGAGATCGCCCACATCGCCCGCGACCCGATGGACCCGGAGTTCTCCGACGAGGCGTTCGTGGCGGCGCTGCGGCGCAAGCGTACGGAGATCAAACGCGCGCTGCTCGACCAGACGCTGATCTCCGGGGTGGGCAACATCTACGCCGACGAGGCACTGTGGCGGGCGAAGCTGCACGGCACCCGCCCGGCCGACGCGCTCACCCGTCCGGCCGCGCTGCGGCTGCTCGGGCACGTGCGGGACGTGCTCGCCGAGGCGATCAAGCAGGGCGGCACCAGCTTCGACGAGCTGTACGTCAACGTCAACGGCGAGAGCGGCTACTTCGACCGGTCGCTGAACGCGTACGGCCGGGAGGGCGAGCCCTGCCCGCGCTGCGGCGCTCCGATCCGGCGGGAGGCGTTCATGAACCGGTCCTCCTACAGCTGCCCGCGATGCCAGCCGCGGCCCCGGGGCACCCTCCGGGGATGACCCCGAGCCGATTCGGGGTTGCGCCGGTGTGCATCGCCCGGCGGTCCCCGGAGACGCGCCGGAGCGTACCCGGAGATGCCCTTTTCCGCCCGGTCCGCGCGGCCGGTTCCGGCCGCGCGGACCTCGCCCGGCGGATCGGGGACGAGCGGGGGCCGTTCCCCGATGTCGGGGCCCCGCCCGCTGCCTAGCGTCATCTGGGGTCGGCACAGGGCCGGCATCAGGAGGGTGGAACCCGGGACATGGGCAGGCGACCGGTGACCGTGCGGCTGGCACGGTGGAGTGCGGAGCATCCGTGGCGCGCGATCGCGTTGTGGGTGGTCTTCGTGGCGGTGTGTTTCGTGGGCGGCAGCGCCGCCGGGCTGAACGAGGCGACCGACGAGGATCAGGCGATCGGCGAGTTCGGACGGGCACAGCTGATCGTCGACAGTGGCGGGTTCGACCGGCCGGCGACCGAGAACGTGCTGATCACCGCCCGTTCGGGTTCGCTCGACCAGGCGGCGGCGAAGGCCGCCGCGCAGGACGCGGCGGACCGTTTGCGGCAGGTCGACGGCGTGGCCTCGATCGGTACGCCGATGCCGTCGCGCGACGGCAGCGCGCTGCTGGTGCCGATCACCATGTCGGGCGACCCGGGCACCGCCGGGGAACGGGTGCAGCCGCTGCGGGACAGCACCGCGAAGGTGCAGGACGCGCACCCGCAGCTACGGGTGGAGCAGGTCGGCGGCGCGTCGATCGACAAGGCGCTCGACGACACGCTCGGCAAGGACTTCAAGCGCGCCGAGCTGCTCAGCCTGCCGGTGACGCTGGCCATCCTGATCATCGCGTTCGGCGCGCTGATCGCCGCCGGGGTGCCGGTGCTGCTGGCGCTGTCCTCGGTGGCCGCCGCGATGGGTCTCTCCACACTCGCCTCGCACCTGGTGCCGGCCACCGACACCACCGCCAGCGTCATCCTGCTGATCGGCATGGCGGTCGGCGTGGACTACTCGCTGTTCTACGTGCGGCGGGAGCGGGAGGAACGGGCGAAGGGCCGATCCGGCCTGGACGCGGTGGAGATCGCGGCGGAGACCTCCGGGCACGCCGTGGTGGTCTCCGGCACCGCCGTGATCATCTCGATGGGCGGTCTGCTGCTCGCCCAGGACGCGATCTTCTCGTCGCTGGCGGTCGGCTCGATCCTGGTGGTGGCGGTCGCGGTGATCGGCTCGCTCACAGTGCTGCCGGCGCTGCTGGCGAAGCTGGGTCGCTGGGTGGACCGGCCGCGGGTGCCGCTGCTGTGGCGCCTCACCGCCCCGCGCAACGGGCAGCCGGCCCGGCCGCGGTTCTGGCCGGCGGTGCTCAAGCCGGCGCTGCGCGCACCGGTGGCCACGCTGCTGATCTCGGTCGCGCTGCTGCTCGCGCTCGCCGCGCCCGCGCTCGGCATGAAGCTGAAGTTCCCCGGCCCGGAGGACGTGCCGCGCACCACCGCCGCCATGCAGGCGTACGACCGGCTCACCGCGGCCTACCCGAGCAACGGCACCAGCCACACGGTCGCCGTGCGGGCGCCCGCCGAGCAGGCCGACCGGGTGCGGGCCGCGCTCACCGACCTGGCCGGCCGTACCGCCGCCGACCCGCTCTTCGCGCCGGCCGAGGGGGACGGCCCGGAGATCCAGGTGTCGGCGGACCGGCAGGTGTCGGTGCTGGAGGTGGCCACGCCGCACGCCAGCCGTTCCGACGAGGCGTCCCGGTCGCTGCACGAGCTGCGCGAGGACCTGGTCCCGGCCACGCTCGGCGGCATCCCGGGCGTGGAGTACGCGGTCGGCGGCGGCGTGGCCGCCAGTGAGGACTACGCCGCCCACATCTGGGCGAAGCTGCCGATCGTCGCCACGTTCGTGCTGGCGCTGACGTTCCTGGTGATGGCGTGGACGTTCCGGTCGATCGTGGTGGCGCTGACCTCGATCGTGCTGAACCTGCTCTCCGCGGGCGCCGCGTACGGGCTGCTGGTGCTGGTCTTCCAGAGCACCTGGGCGGAAGGGCTGCTCGGCTTCACCTCGATGGACGCGATCGTCACCTGGCTGCCGCTGTTCCTGTTCGTGGTGCTGTTCGGACTGTCGATGGACTACCACGTGTTCGTGGTCAGCCGGATCCGTGAGGCGGTCGACCGGGGCATGCCCACCCGGGAGGCGGTGGCGTACGGCATCACCTCCTCGGCCGGTGTGGTGACCAGCGCGGCGGTGGTGATGGTGGCGGTGTTCTCCATCTTCGCCACGCTCAGCATGATCGACTTCAAGCAGCTCGGCATCGGCCTGGCGGCGGCGATCCTGCTGGACGCCACGATCATCCGGGCGGTCGTGCTGCCCTCGGTGATGACGCTGCTGGGCGACGCGAACTGGTGGGCGCCCCGCTTCATGCGCCGCCGGCGGCCCGTCCCGGCGGTCGAGCCGCCGCCCGCCCCGGCACCGGAGCTGGTCGGCGCTCGCTGAGCCCGAGCGGACCCGCCCCGGTCGGCTCGGTCCGGGGCGGGTCCGGGGCTCGGTCCGGCGCCCAACCGGTGGTCCCGAGCCGCTTGACATCGGTTCCGGCTCGTGCAGGCCGCTGAGAAGGCATTCGTGTTCGCGCGGTATACCTGAGAGGCATATTCATGACTCTCAGGTATACCGCCTTCCGTGCATCTGTTCGCCGGTGAGGTCACGGAGAGTGTCGGCAGCTTCGGTGCTGGATGACCGTCATCGGCGCCCCGCTCCCCGGCGGGAGGGGCGGCGGGATGTCACGGCAGGGCGCACGGCTCCCGCCAGGCGTCCAACCGGCGGTCCTTGCGGATCGAGGCGAAGCCGTAGCCGACCGAGGTGACGCAGAAGTCGGCCGGCTCGCCGGTGTACTCGACGTGGAAGACCGGCTTTCCGGCATCGACGAACGGCAGCAGCTTCGCGCACTCGCGGCGGCGTACGCACTCCTGGTTGACCGCGAAGTCGAAGTCGGGGGCCAGCGCCGCCACCTGCGGCACGTCGTCGACCAGGCCGGGGGAGAGGTCCAGCTTGCGGGCCAGCCCGGCCAGCCGGCGGTGGAACAGCAACTGGTCGTCGAAGTCCAGCGGGAAGCCGGAGCGGTGCCGGTAGCCGTCCGCGTCGGCGAGCGCCACCGCGCCGAAGCCCTTGCCCCGGCACAGCCGGAACCGGTCGGCCAGCACCGGCGCGAGCGCGTCCCAGGCCCGTACGTCCAGGAAACGGCTCCCCGGCCGCCCCGGCACCGCCGCGCCGCGTACGGCGGTGGGGAAGCGGGTGGCGTCCGGGTCGTCGGCGGCGTACGTGCCGACCCGGACGTGGCAGACCAGCCGGCGGCCCCGCTCGCGCAGCGCGGCGGTCTCGGCCGAGGTGGTCGCCACCGGGTCGAGGAGGAAGACGTCGGCGTCGACAGTCACGTCCACCGGGGAGGTGAGCTGCCACTGCCACCGCCAGCCGGCGGCCTGCGCGGCCGGCCAGGGCGTGGGCGCGCCGGGCGGCGTGATCGGCCGGCGGCAGGCCGGCACCGGGGCGAGCAGCAGCGCGGTCAGCGCGAGCGCCACGCCCCGGCGCGGGCCACGTCGGCGGACGCGGGCCGGCCGGGAGCGCGGCACGGCCCACACCGGCCGGATCCGCATCGACAGCTCCCCGGACGCGGGCGGCCCGACGCCGCCCCCGACCGGTCAACGAGCGCCGGGCCGGTCACGACGCGCGGTCAGCTCGGGGTGGCGAAGACCTGCGTCCAGTACGGCCCGTTGCTGCGCGCCACACCCACCCCGATCTGGGTGTACGAGCAGTTGAGGATGTTCTTCCGGTGGCCCTCGGAGTTCATCCAGCCCTCCATGACCGCCGCCGGGGTCTGGTAGTTCCAGGCCACGTTCTCGCCCACCATGCGGTAGCTGTAGCCGGCGGCCTTGACCCGGTCCCAGGGCTGGCTGCCGTCGCTGCCCGTGTGGTCCATCTTCTGGTGGTCGGCCTGGTCCTGGCTGTGCCGCTGGGCGGCCAGGTTCAGCTTGGCGTTGACGGTGAGCGCCTTGCAGCCGGCCTTCGCCCGCTCCTGGTTCACGATCGTGACGACCTTCTGGAGCTCGGCGCTCAGCCCGGTCGTGGCGGTGGCCTTGGTGCTCGTGGAGCCGCCGCTGGACCCGCCACTGCTCGACCCGCCGCCGCCCGGGGCGCTGCTGCGCTCCTGCTGCCGCGACGGGGCGGTGCTGCGGCTCGGCTTCGGGGTGGCCTTCTTCGTCGGGCTCGGCGCGGCGGTGGTCGGTACGGCGGACGGGCTCGCCGACTCCGGCGCGGCGGCGTCATCGGTCCCGTCGGGCGCCTGCGGCGCGGCGGCCACCGGCGCGTCGGCGGAGGTGCGCTTCGTGCCCTGGTCGTCGCCGGGCAGCAGGACGGCGCCCACGCCGAGGCTCACCACGAGCGTCGCCGCGGCGGCGGCCCCGCCGATCACGAGTGGCCGGGACAGGCGCCGCTTCGGGCGCCGCCGGTCGTCGGCCGGGGTGTCGGTCGCCGGCTGCCAGGTCGTGGTGGGCTGCTCCCAGCCACCGGCCGGCTGCTCGTGGCCCTGCCACGCGCCGTGCTGTTCCCGGCCCTGCCACGCGGGCTCCTGGCCGTGCCATGCGGTGGTCGGCTGCTCCTCGCCGTTCCACCGGTCCCGGGGGGCCGGGGGCGCGTTCTCCGGGCCGTAGCCCGCAGGGGCCGGGCCGGCGGGCGGCCGCTGCGCGGCGTCCCCGAACAGGTACGACGACCGCGGCTCGGGCCGGTCGCTGAGCCACGCCGGACCCTCGTCGGTCGGCGGCTCGGGACGCCGGCGGGCGTCCTCCGGTTCGATCGGGTCGTTCCAGCGGTACACGCCTGTCCCCTCCACGGGTCGGTTGCGGGCCCGGGTGACGCTACGGGCGCGCTCCGAGCTGCGGCAACGTGGCTAAGAAAGAGTTAAGGCGAAGTCGGCGCCGAGGATGAGTCGTTCACGCATTTCCGGCGTACAGTAAAGGCGTCCGGACAGAGCGTGTCCGCGCCTTCTGGCAGCCCCCGGCGAGTGGACCGGCCGACGTGGAGATGATCTACGGCCTTGGTCAACTTGACGAAGGAGGGGTTTTCGGCTCAATATGTAGGTGTCGCCAGTCGCGCCCAGCCATGCCCCGATGCAGTGGGAATGGCAGCCGCGAACATCATGGGCGCGCGTTGGCCGGCCTTTCCGGCAGCGCACATCAAGGAGTCAGCATGGCGAAGGCCCTCTACGGCCACGTAAGTGCAGCGCCCGACCGGCGTCTGCTCGACGAGGTCACCCGACTGCGTGCCAGGGTTCAGGCACTGGAGTTCGAGATCACGCGTCTGCGCGCCGACAACGATCGGCTTGCGGCGGCAGCGGCGGAGGCCGATGACCTCCTCCGTCTGGCCGAGCCCGCACTGACCTGATCTCCAGTTGTCGGAAAACTGAATCGCACCACACCGAAAAGCGCGCCGACACTCAAGTGCCGGCGCGCAGCCATGTGCGGACCCCTTTTCGTCGCAGCCGTCGCAATTCTCGATCTTGCGGAAGCGCCCGGAATTGCGCCCGGTAATTGTGATCATGCATTTCCGTCCCGTCCGCGACGGCCGGGCGGAAAGCGGACAGCCCGGGCGGCGGGTGGGTCGCGTGGCGGCGGCGCCCCGGTCCCGGGTTAGTCTGCGGGTTCACCAGGTCCGCGCAGCCGGCGACGGTACGGCGGCCACCGGACGAGGATCGAGAAGGTGCATCTCAAGAGCCTGACGGTGAAGGGCTTCAAATCCTTCGCCTCCGCCACGACGTTGAAGCTGGAGCCCGGGATCACCTGCGTGGTGGGCCCGAACGGCTCCGGCAAGTCCAACGTCGTCGACGCCATCGCCTGGGTGCTCGGCGAGCAGGGCGCCAAGGCGCTGCGCGGCGGCAAGATGGAGGACGTCATCTTCGCCGGCACCGCCGGGCGGGCGCCGCTGGGCCGGGCCGAGGTCACCCTCACCATCGACAACACCGACGGCGCGCTGCCGATCGAGTACACCGAGGTCTCCATCACCCGCCGGATGTTCCGCTCCGGCGAGAGCGAGTACGAGATCAACGGCGACTCCTGCCGCCTGCTCGACATCCAGGAGCTGCTGTCCGACTCGGGCATCGGCCGGGAGATGCACATCATCGTCGGGCAGGGCCGGCTCGACGGCATGCTGCACGCCAAGCCGGAGGACCGGCGCGCGTTCATCGAGGAGGCGGCGGGCGTCCTCAAGCACCGCAAGCGCAAGGAGAAGGCGCTGCGGAAGCTCGACGCGATGCAGACCAACCTCAACCGCCTGACCGACCTCACCGCCGAGCTGCGCCGCCAGCTCAAGCCGCTGGGCCGGCAGGCCGAGGTGGCCCGCCGCGCCGCCGGCATCCAGGCCAACCTGCGCGACGCCCGGCTGCGGCTGCTCGCCGACGACCTGCACACGTTGCGGACCACACTGGACAAGGAGATCGCCGACGAGACCGCGCTGCGCGAGCGGCGCGAGCTGATCGAGGCCGAGCACGGCGAGGTGCAGGGCCGCCTCGGCGAGCTGGAGGCGGCGCTGGCCGAGGACGCGCCGCTGCTCGCGGCGGCGCAGGACACCTGGTACCGCCTCTCCGCGCTCCAGGAGCGGTTCCGCTCGATCGAGCAGCTGGCCCGGGAGCGGCTGCGTCACCTCAGCGCCGCCGGCGACGACGAGCGCCCCGGCCGCGACCCGGAGCAGCTGGAGGCGGAGTCGCGGCGGGTCCGCGAGCAGGAGGAGGAGCTGCGGGCCGCGCTCACCGATGACCAGATCCGGCTGGCCGAGGCGGTCGAGCACCGCCAGGAACTGGAACGCCAGCTCGCCGCCGCCGAACGGGAACTGGTCGCCGCGGCCAAGGCGATCGCCGACCGGCGGGAAGGGCTGGCCCGCCTCACCGGGCAGGTCAACTCCGCCCGAGCGCGGACCACGAGCGCCGGTGAGGAGATCGAACGGCTCGCCGCCGCGCACACCGACGCCATGGGCCGGGCCGAGAAGGCGCAGGCCGACCTGGACGCGGTCGCCGAACAGTCGACCGAGGCGGACCGGGACAACGCCGACCTGGACGCCCGGCACGACGAGGCGGTGGCCGTACACGAGCGGGCCCAGGCCGCGGTGCGCAGCCTCGCCGACGGGGAACGCGCCGCCGAGAAGGACGCCGCCACCTGGAAGGCCCGCGAGGAGGCGCTCGCCATGGGCCTGCGCCGCAAGGACGGCGCCGGGGAACTGCTGGCCCGCGCCGACCAGGTGCCCGGCCTGCTCGGCAGCCTCGCCGGGCTGCTCACCGTCGCGCTCGGTGACGAGGCGGCGCTCGCCGCCGCGCTGGGCGGCCTGGCCGACGCGGTGGCGGTCAGCGGCGTGGACGAGGCGGTCGAGGCGATGCGGCTGCTCAAGATCTCCGACGCCGGCCGGGCCGGGCTGCTGGTCGGCAGCCCCGCCGGACCGGGCATGGACGGGCCCGCCGACGCGCTGCGCCCGAAGCTGCCCGAGGGCGCCCGCTGGGCCCCGGACCTGGTGGAGTGCTCGCCCGCGATCCGTCCCGCCGTGCACCGGGCGCTGCGCGACGTGGCGCTCGTCGACGACCTGGCCGCCGCGTCCGCGCTCGTCGCCGCGAACCCGGAGCTGCGCGCGGTCACCCCCGACGGCGACGTGGTAGGTGCGTACGCGGCGGCGGGCGGGTCGGCCAAGGCGCCCAGCTTCATCGAGGTGCAGGCCGCCGTCGAGGAGGCGCGGGCCAACCGGGCCACCGCCGAACGCTCCGCCGCCGAGCTACGTGAACAGCTCGCCGAGGCGCGCGCCGAGGTGGCCGCCGCCAAGGAGGCGGTGCAGCACGCCGCCGCCGCGAAGCGGGAGGCGGAGAGCCACCGCAACGCCGCCGCCCGCCGCCTCGCCGAACTGGGCGCTGCCGCCCGCTCCGCCAAGGCGGAGACCGACCGGCTCGGCGAGTCCCGGGCCCGCGCCGAGGCGGCCCGGGAACGGGACCTCGCGGCGCTGGCCGAGCTGGAGGAACGGCTGCGGCTGGCCGAGGCCACCCCGATCGACGCCGAACCGTCCACCGAGGAACGCGACCAGCTCGCCGCCATGGTGCCGCAGGCACGGCAGAACGAGATGGAGGTCCGGCTCGCGGTGCGTACCGCCGAGGAGCGGGTGGCCTCGATCGCCGGGCGGGCCGACTCGCTGGCCCGGCAGGCCACCGCCGAACGGGCGGCGAGGGAGCGCGCCGCGGCCCGGCGCGCGGCCCGCACGCGCGGCGCCCAGATCGCCCGGGCCGTGGTCGGCGGCGCCCGGGAGGCGCTCACCCGGCTCACCGTCTCGATCGCCCGGGCCGAGGAGCACCGCGACGCCGTCGCCCGCGAACGCGCCGCGCGCGAGGCCGAGCTGTCCGAGGTACGCGGCGCGGCCAAGCGCCTCGCCGCCGAGCTGGAGCGGCTGACCAGCCAGGTGCACCGCGACGAGGTGGCCCGCGCCGAGCAGCGGATGCGCATCGAGCAGCTGGAGGCCAAGGCCGCCGAGGACTTCGGGCTGGACGTGGCCACGCTCGTCGCCGAGTACGGCCCGGACCGGCTCGTCCCGCCCACCGACGCGGACGTGGCGCTCGCCGAGAAGGAGGGCCGGCCGGTGCCCGAGCCGGTCCGTTACGAGCGGCCGGTGCAGGAGAAGCGGGCCGCCAAGGCGGAGCGGGAACTGGCCCTGCTGGGCAAGGTGAACCCGCTCGCGCTGGAGGAGTTCGCCGCGCTGGAGGAGCGCTTCAAGTTCCTCTCCGAGCAGCTGGAGGACCTCAAGGCGACCCGGCGCGACCTGCTCACCGTGGTCAAGGACGTGGACGACCGCATCCTGGAGGTCTTCGCCAGCGCGTTCGAGGACACCGCACGGGAGTTCGAGCAGGTCTTCACCGTGCTGTTCCCCGGCGGCGAGGGCCGGCTCGTGCTCACCGACCCGGAGGACCTGCTCACCACCGGCGTCGAGGTCGAGGCCCGCCCGCCGGGCAAGAAGATCAAGCGGCTCTCGCTGCTCTCCGGCGGGGAGCGGTCGCTGACCGCGGTGGCGATGCTCGTGGCGATCTTCCGCGCCCGGCCCAGCCCGTTCTACATCATGGACGAGGTGGAGGCGGCGCTCGACGACGTGAACCTGGGCCGCCTGATCACGCTGCTGGCGCAGTTGCGGGAGAAGAGCCAGCTCATCGTGATCACGCACCAGAAGCGGACCATGGAGATCGCCGACGCGCTCTACGGAGTGACGATGCGCGCCGGTGTGACCCAGGTGATCAGCCAGCGGCTCAACCGGGCCGACGACGAGGAACAGGTGACGAGCGAGTGAGTCGGGAACGCGCCACGGCGCTCCTGGTGGACTTCGACGGCGTACTGCGCCGCTGGGATCCGGCGGTGGCCGCCGGCGTCGAGCGGGAGTACGGGCTGACCGAGGGCGTCCTCGGTGAGATCGCGATGTCCTGGGGACTGCTCCAGCCGGTGCTCACCGGCCAGGTCAGCCACGCCCAGTGGATGATGAGCGTGGCCGACGCGCTGACCCCCGCCGTCGGCGCGGACCGGGCCCGTGCGGCGGTCCAGGAGTGGCAGAGCTACCGCGGTGAGGTCGACCCGGAGGTGCTGGCGTTCGTCCGCGAGGTGCGGGCTGCGGGCATCCGGGTCGGGCTGGGCACGAACGCCACCGACCTGCTCGACGCCGACCTGGCCGCGCTGGGCCTGACCGAGGAGCTGGACGTGATCGTCAACTCCTCGGTCGTCGGGGTGCACAAGCCGGCGAAGGAGTACTTCCAGGCCGCCTGCGAGGCGCTGGCGACGCCGCCGGGGCGGGTGCTGTTCGTCGACGACGAGGACCGCGCGGTGGCCGGCGCCCGGGTGGCGGGTCTCTCCGCGCACCGCTGGAGCGGCCCGGCCGACCTGCGGTACCTGCGGGCGGCGCTGGCGTACTGAGCCGGCTCAGGCGCCGGTGACGCCGTCGATGCGTTCCCGGATCAGGTCGGCGTGGCCGTTGTGCCGGGCGTACTCCTCGATCATGTGCACGTACACCCAGCGCAGGCTGATCTCGTGCGTGGTGTCGCCCCGGCGGTGGCGGAAGGTGTGCTCCAGCGGCAGGCCGGCCACCGCCTCCCGGGCCGCCTCGATCTCGGCGCGCAGCGTGGCGAACGCCTCGGCCGGGTCGGCGTCGGCGATGTCGTTGAGGTCCGCGTCCGGGTCGGTGCTGTAGTCGTAGAGGTCGGGCAACTCCAGGGCGGCGGCGCGGTGGCGGAACCACCAGCGCTCCACGTCGGCCATGTGCCGGACCAGGCCGAGCAGGGTCAGCCCGGAGGGCTCGACGCTTCGGGTACGCAGTTGCTCGGCGGTCAGCCCGGCGCACTTGTGCACCAGGGTGTCGCGATGGTGGTCGAGCCAGCCTTCGAGCATGGTGCGCTCGTCGGCGACGTACGGCTCGTGGCGGCGGTCGATCTCAGGCACGGTCCAGGTCATGGGCGCAGATGTTAAGAGGGGCCCCCGGTACGACGCGAGGCGTTAACAGGGGGCCCTTCCTTCATGGCACCACGACGACGGGCCAGCGGCCGGTGCGGACCAGCCGGGTGGCGACCGAGCCGACCAGCTTGTGCCCGGCCTGCTCGGACGAGCCGACCACGACCATGTCGGCGCGGTGCTCGTCGGCGGCCCGGCACAGCTCGGTGTAGGCGTCGCCGCGCCGGCACAGGAACGTCACCGGCAGGTCCAGTTCCTCGGCCCCGCGCCGGCACTCGGCACGCAGCTCGTCGGCCAGCTCGTCGTGGGTCTGCTGGACCGCGCCGGCCACCACGCCGGTGAGCATCGCGCTGTACGAGGCGGGCGAGCTGACGAAGACCGCCACCAGCGTGGCGCCCTGCCGCCGGGCCAGTCCGGCGGCGTACGCGGCGGCGCGCATCGAGGTGCGGCTGCCGTCCACGCCGACGAGCACCACCCGTGGCCCGTCCGTACCCCGTTCGTAGGGCAGCGGCCGGGTCTGCGGGCCGTACCGTTCACGCTCCGCGGCGTCCATCGTCAGTCCTTCGTTCCGGCCGGAACGGCCTCGGCCGTCTCCCGCCCGGTGGGGACCGGCTCGGCGTTGGAGCGGCGCAGCGGCACCTCCCGGATGAGGACCACCGCGATCAGGGCGAGCAGCCCGAACGGGGCGGCGGCCAGGAAGATGTCACCGGCGGCGTGGCCGTACGCGGACTCGACCACGGCCCGGATCGGGCCGGGGAGCGTGTGCACGTCCGGCAGGCCGCCGCCACCCGACCCGGAGGCCGGGACGCCGAGGCGGCTCAGGCCGTCGGCCAGGTAGCCGGTGACCCGGTGCCCGAGGATCGCGCCGAGCGCGCTGACGCCGATCGCGCCGCCGAGGCTGCGGAAGAACGCCACCACCGAGCTGGCCGCGCCGAGTTCGTCCGGGCGGACGGTGTTCTGCACGGCCAGCACCAGGTTCTGCATGCTCATGCCGACGCCGAGTCCGATCAGCGCCATGAACACGGCGAGGCGCCAGTACGGGGTGTCCGCGCGCATGGTGCCCATCAGCGCGAAGCCGGCGGTGAGCAGCACCGAGCCGATGACCAGCCAGCTCTTCCAGCGGCCGGTGGCGGTGATGATCCGGCCGACCACCGTCGAGGAGACCAGCAGGCCGCCGATCATGGGCAGCGTCATCAGGCCGGACATGGTCGGGCTGGCGCCACGGCTGATCTGGAAGTACTGGCCGAGGAAGACCGAGGCGCCGAACATGCCGACGCCGACCGCGATGCTGGCGATCACGGCGAGCGTGATGGTGCGGTTGCGGAACAGGTGCGGCGGGATCATCGGTTCCGCGGCACGCTTCTCGACCCGGGCGGCGAGCACGCCGAGCACCGCCGCGCCGGCCACCATCGCACCGCTGGTCCAGGAGATCCAGTCGTACTTGTCGCCGGCCAGGGTGATCCAGACCAGCAGCAGCGAGACGGCGGCGGTGATGAGCGTGGCGCCCCACCAGTCGATCTTCACCTCGCGCTTGACCACCGGCAGGCGCAGCGTCCGCTGGAGCACGACCAGGGCGAGCACGGCGAACGGCACGCCGACGTAGAAGCACCAGCGCCAGCCGAGCCAGGAGGTGTCCACGATCACGCCGCCGATCAGCGGGCCGCCGATGGTGCCGACGGCCATCACCGCGCCGAGGTAGCCGCTGTACCGGCCGCGCTCGCGGGGCGCGATCATCGTCGCCATGATCACCTGGGCCAGGGCGGTGAGGCCGCCCGCGCCGACGCCCTGCACCACGCGGCAGGCGATCAGCTCACCCGTGGTCTGCGCCTGCCCGGCGAGCACCGAGCCCAGCACGAAGACCACCAGGGAGAGCTGGACCAGCAGCTTCTTGCTGAACAGGTCGGAGAGCTTGCCCCAGATGGGCGTGGTCGCGGTGGTCGCCAGCAGCGTCGAGGTGACCACCCAGGTGTACGCGGACTGGCCGCCGCGCAGGTCGGTGATGATCCGCGGCAGCGCGTTGGAGACCACGGTGGAGGAGAGGATCGCGACGAACATGCCCAGCAGCAGGCCGGAGAGTGCCTCCAGGATCTGCCGGTGGGACATGTCGACGGCGGTCGCCCGCGCGGGCGCAGTCGCCTGGGTCATCGTGGATTGCCTCCGGAACGGGGGAGAAAGGTTGCCTCGGGCAACCGTATAAGCCGTTGCCTTGAGCAACAACTCGGGTCGGGCCGGCTTTGTTCCCCCTCGCCGGGGGCTCAGAACGACTCGTTGAAGCGGTGCATCAGCCGGGCCAGGTCCGCCACGTCCTCTTTCGGCCAGCTTTCGAGCGAACGCCTGATCTGTCCGAGTCGTGCCGCCCGGGCCGCGTCGAACCGCCGGGTGCCCTCCTCGGTCAGGCTCAGCTGGGCCGCCCGCCGGTCGGTCGGGTCCGGGTCGCGCCGGACCAGGCCCAGCGCCTCCAGACCGCCGATCTGGCGGCTCAGCGTGCCCTTGCCGATGCCCAGCTTCGCGGCCAGGTCGGTGAGGCGGATCGACCCGGAGCGGCGTAGCCAGAGCAGCAGGCCGTACGCGTTGGGTTCCAGGTTCGGGTGGACCTCGCGGGCGATCTCCCAGGACAACGCCCGGCCGCGGCGCAGCAGCGCGGTCAACTCGTGCTCCACGGCGCGCAGCGTCTCGTCCACGCTCAGAGGGTACTCAGTCCCCGTCGCTGAGTTGCTGGTGCGCCACCGGTCGCAGCTCGCCCTCGCTGGTCGTGCCCTCGATCACCACGGCGGCCCTGCGGCCCTCATGGGTGAGCGTGGCGACCGCGTTGCCGAAGTAGGGCCCGGCCAGCTTCCGCCAGCGCACCGGCGGGCGGCGTACCCCGGCCGAACGCGCCAGCGCCCGGGTCGCCCCGGCCGGCCCCGGATTCCAGCCGAGCGTCATCAGCGGGCGCATGCCGGCCGGCACCTGGTTGTGGATCGGCGAACAGGTGAGCTGGTGCACGGGCGTCCGGACGTCACGGTCGGCGAACCGCGCCCGGGCCACGTACGAGTGGTGCACGTCACCGGAGAGCACGCTGATCGACGCCGGTCGCGCGTACGCCGGCCCGGCGCCCACCCGCGCCCCGGTGCGCGGCGCGGTGCCGCTGCCCAGCCGCGCGAACAGCTCGCCCAGCGCCTCGAACGAGCGCCGGAACGCGGCCCAGTGCTCCAGGTCCAGGGCCCGGCGGATCTGCTCGGAGATCCGCGCCACCCACTGCCGGTTGGAGTCGGCCAGGCGCTCGTTCCACGCCTCGACGTGGTGGATGCCCGGCGGCAGCAGCCACGGCAGCGAGCTGCCCACCACCAGATGGTCGTAGGTGCCGTGCGCCTGGTCGAGGAACCACGACCACTCGCCCGGCGGCAGCATCGCCCGGCTGCCGGGCAGGAGCACCCGGCTGGACCGGTTGTCCAGCATGACCAGGCGGGTGCGGCCCAGGTCCAGCGCGTAGCTCCACTGGTATTGCACGGCCCGCCAGCGCTCGGTGTCGTGCGCCAGGTCGGCCTCCTTGTCGACCCGCTCACCGAACTCGTGCAGCACGCTCGTGGCGTCCTCGGCGGCGATCACCTTCGCGTACACCGGGTCGGCGGCGATCTCGTCCGGGCTGAGGTTGCCCAGGTGCTGGTAGACCCAGTAGGAGGCGAGGCCGCTGCGGATCCGCTCGGCCCACCACGGCTGCTCGCGCATGTCCGCGCGCCACGACTGCGAGGTGTTCCAGTCGTCGATCACCTCGTGGTCGTCGAAGATCATCACGCTCGGCACGGTGGAGAACAGCCAGCGGATCTCCGGGTCGCGCCACGACTCCAGGTAGAGCTTGGTGTACTCGTCGAAGCTCACCACCTGCGTCGCCGGGGCGTCCTTCGGCCGCCGCCGGCGCCGCTTGAGCAGCCGCCGCACGGTCGGCGAGGTCTCGTCCGCGTACACCTGATCGCCGAGCAGCACCAGCAGGTCGGGCAGCACGGCCTCGTCGGGCGCGGCCATCACCCGCCGGGCGTACGCGTCCAGCGCGTCAGGCGGCAGCCGGCGCGCGGTGGAGTGCTGGGTGGTCTCCCGGCACGAGCCGAACAACAGCCGCACCGGCTGGTCGGCGTCGTCGAGCGCGCGGGTGCGGATCACGCTGGGCGGGAACGACGAGTCGGGCAGCGGCCACGCCACCTCGTCGTCGATCAGCACCTCGTAGGTGGTGGCGCTGTCCGGGGTGAGCCCGCTCACCACGACGATCGCGTAGTGGTGGTCGTACGCGGAGAAGGTGGGCGAGCTGCCGGTGGCGCCGTCCGCCGTGCGGACGGTGACCACAGCGGGCGAACTGGTCTCCACCCAGACGGTGGCCCGCGTGTCGACGACCCGGCGCAGCAGCGGGCCGATGAGCAGGCGGGAACCGGGCACGACGCACCTCCGACAAGATCGTTGCGGCTGATTCCTACCCGGCCGGCGGTTGCGGTACGCCTTCCGGTGTGAGCGTACCCGCAGGTTGTTCGCGTGCCGAGGCGGTGAGTGGGACGCCGTCGCCGGCATCTGACAGGATTTCGGGCATGACGGAATACCTCCTCGTCGCTCTCGCCCTGCTCGGCGTGCTGATCATCGGCGGCCTGAGCCTCGTGGTGCCCCGGCTGCGCCGGCGCCCGCAGCCGCCGCTGCCGCGCACGGAGGTCGACACCCGGACGGAGGAGGACCTGGCCGGCCCGCCGGTCGAGGCCCCGGAGGCGGAACTCACCACCGGCGTGGTGGTCGAGGCGCCGCCGGCCCCTCCGGTCGAGGTGCCGCAGGTCGAGGTGCCGGAGCCGACCGCCGGCCGCCTGGTCCGGCTGCGGTCGCGGCTGTCCCGCTCGCAGAACGCCTTCGGCAAGGGCCTGCTCGGCCTGCTCAGCCGCGACCGGCTGGACGAGGACACCTGGGAGGAGATCGAGGACAGCCTGATCACCGCCGACGTCGGCATCGACGCCACCCGGGAGATCGTCGACCGGCTGCGCGAGCGGACCCGGGTGCTCGGCACCCGTACCGGGGACGAGCTGCGCGCGCTGCTCGCCGCCGAGCTGGTCAACGCGCTCGACCCGGGCCTGGACCGCTCGCTGCGCACCGCGCCGAAGGAGGGCGTCCCGGCGGTGGTGCTCGTGGTCGGCGTCAACGGCGCCGGCAAGACCACCACCTGCGGCAAGATCGCCCGGGTGCTCGTCGCGGACGGCCGCAGCGTGCTGCTCGGCGCGGCCGACACGTTCCGGGCCGCCGCCGCCGACCAGCTGGAGACCTGGGGCGGCCGGGTGGGCGCCGAGACGGTCCGCGGGCCCGAGGCCGCCGACCCGGCGAGCGTCGCGTTCGACGCGGTCAAGCGCGGCATCGACACCGGCGTGGACACCGTGCTCATCGACACCGCCGGCCGGCTCCAGAACAAGATCGGCCTGATGGACGAGCTGGGCAAGGTCAAGCGGGTGGTGGAGAAGCACGGCCCGATCGACGAGACGCTGCTGATCCTCGACGCCACCACCGGCCAGAACGGGCTGGAGCAGGCGCGGGTCTTCACCGAGGCGGTGAACGTCACCGGCGTGGTGCTGACCAAGCTCGACGGCACCGCCAAGGGCGGCATCGTGATCGCCGTGCAGCGCAAGCTCGGCATCCCGGTCAAGCTCGTCGGCCTCGGCGAGGGCAAGGACGACCTGGCCCCGTTCGACCCGGCACAGTTCGTCGACGCGTTGCTCGGCACCGAGCCGCTCGCCCGGGACGCGTAGCCTCTCCCGTGACGACTGACGATCGCGCCTACGCGGGGTGGCGCGACCCCAGCCACCCGTCGCCACGCCTCGGGAGACCGTACGTGACTTCGCAGGAGATCCCGCTGCACGGCGGGAACGTGAGCACAGTGGTCCGTGTGGGAGACACGGTCCGGCGCAACGCCGGCCCGTGGACGCCCTCCGTGCACGCGCTGCTGCGCCACCTGGAGTACGTCGGATTCACCGGCGCGCCCCGGGCGCTCGGCATGGACGAGCGCAACCGGGAGGTCCTGTCGTACCTGGAGGGGGAGTGCGGGGAGTACCCGCTGGCCCCGCACTGGGTCACCGACGAGGCCCTGGTCACGGTGGCCACGATGCTGCGGATGTTCCACGACGCGCAGTACGGCTTCACCCCGCCGCCCGGCGCGGTCTGGCGCTCGTTCGGGCCGCCCCCGCCGGACACCGAGGTCATCTGCCACCACGACGCCGCGCCGCACAACGTGATCTGGCGGCCGGACGGCACGCTCGGGCTGATCGACTTCGACCTCGCCTCGCCCGGCGCCCGCATCTACGACGTGGCGTACGCGGCCTGGACCTGGGTGCCGATCTTCTCCGACCGGGACTCGATCACGCTCGGCTGGAAGCACCCGGACCGGCCGCGCCGGCTGCGGCTGTTCGCCGACGCGTACGGGCTGATCCCGCGTGACCGGCACCGGCTGATCCGGACCATCCGCAAGCGCATCGTCGACCACGTCGAGGGCATCCGGCGGATGGCCGCCGCCGGTGAACCGGCGTTCGTCCGGATCGTCCACAAGGGCCACCTGCGTCGCCCTATGCGTGACCTGCGGCTGCTCGACTACGAGCGGCACCAGTTGGAGTACGCGCTGCGCTGACCAAGATCGGCGTTCTTCACACGCCGGAAACAACCCGTCACGCGTCGGAAATCGCGCGGTGTCGCTGAAGGAAACAGCCGGCGACAAAGCTTCCGCGCAACCGGCTGACGGGCGATGCTGCCAGGTCTCAGTCGGAGGGAGGAATACGACAACGAGAGGAGGCAGCGTGGAGATCGACACCGGGAACACTGCCTGGTTGCTTGTCTCGACTGCCCTCGTGCTGCTCATGACCCCCGGTCTCGCGCTGTTCTACGGCGGCCTGAACCGGTCCAAGGGCGTTCTGAACATGATGATGATGAGCTTCTCGTCCATCGGGCTCGTCAGCATCCTGTGGCTTTTCTACGGCTTCACCGTCGCCTTCGGCGAGGGCGGCAGGTTCTGGGGTGACCTGGGCCAGTACCTCGGCACCAAGACCTTCGTCGGCGAGAACGACCTGTGGGGCGAGACCGGCATCCCGATCTACGTCTTCATCGCCTTCCAGATGATGTTCGCGATCATCACCGTGGCGCTGATCAGCGGCGCGCTGTCCGACCGGGTGAAGTTCGCCGGCTGGCTGCTGTTCGCGTTCGGCTGGGCCACCCTGGTCTACTTCCCGGTCGCCCACATGGTCTGGGGCGGCGGGCTGATCGGCGGCGACATCGGCGCGCTGGACTTCGCCGGTGGTACCGCTGTGCACATCAACGCCGGTGCGGCGGCGCTCGCGCTGGTGCTCGTGCTCGGCAAGCGGGTCGGCTGGCCGCGCGAGAGCATGAAGCCGCACAACGTCCCGATGGTCGCCCTCGGCGCCGCGCTGCTGTGGTTCGGCTGGTTCGGCTTCAACGCCGGTTCCGAGCTGACCGCCGACGGGGTCACCGCGCTGGCGTTCATCAACACGCAGGTCGCCACCGCCGCCGCGCTGCTCGGCTGGATCGTGGTGGAGTGGCTGCGCGACGGCAAGCCGACCCTGGTCGGCGCCTCGTCCGGCGCCATCGCCGGCCTGGTCGCGATCACCCCGGCCTGTGCGTTCATCACCCCGGCCGCAGCGGTGCTGCTGGGCGTGGTGGCCGGTGCGGTCTGCGCCCTCGCGGTCGGCCTGAAGTACCGGCTCGGCTACGACGACTCGCTCGACGTGGTAGGCGTGCACTTCGTCGGCGGCTGGATCGGCTGCCTCTGGATCGGCCTGTTCGGCACCGCCTCGGTCAGCTCGCTGGTGGAGACCGACGGTCTGCTCGTCGGCGGCGACGCCTCGCTGCTCGGCAAGCAGGCGATCAGCGCGCTGATCGTCAGCGTCTACTCCTTCGTGGTCGCCTTCGCCCTGGGCTTCGTGATCGACAAGACGATCGGCCTGCGGGTCTCCGCCGAGGCCGAGGTCGACGGCATCGACATCGCCGAGCACGCGGAGAGCGGCTACGACCTGTCGCCCACCACGGGCAGCAGCGGTGGCGCGTTCGCGATGGCCGGGATCGGCGCCGGCAAGCCGGCCGCGGAGCCCGCCGTCGAGACCGACGAGTCCGCGCCGGTCAGCGAGAAGGTCGCCGGTTAACGTTCCTGGGATGGAGGGGTTGGACATGAAGCTGGTGACCGCGGTCATCAAGCCGTACCAGCTGGACGCGGTGAAGGAGGCCCTGCACGCGCTCGGCGTGGCCGGGCTGACCGTCAGCGAGGTCCAGGGCTACGGCCGGCAGAAGGGGCACACCGAGGTCTACCGGGGTGCCGAGTACACGGTCGAGTTCCTGCCCAAGATCCGGGTCGAGGTGCTCACCGACGAGATGGACGTCGACAAGATCGTGGACGCGATCGTCGGCGCCGCCCGGACCGGCAAGATCGGCGACGGCAAGGTCTGGGTGACCGGCGTCGAGGAGGTCGTCCGGGTGCGTACCGGCGAGCGCGGGCTCGACGCCCTCTGATCGCCGGATCCGCCGACGTGACCTCGTTGACCACGGCCGCCGCCCCCACCGGGGACGGCGTGCCCGTGGTCAACGAGGTCGCCGGCGTTCCCGCCGGCATCGGCGCGGCCGCCCGGACCGCCCGGGCCGACGCGCTCGACGCCTGGCTGTGCCGGGCCTTCCCGGACCGGGACGGGGTCGCGCTCGTCGCGGTGGGCGGGCTGGGCCGCCGCCAGTGCGCCCCCTACGGCGACCTCGACCTGGTGCTGCTGCACGCCGGGGTACCCGGCATCGACGAGCTGGCCGCGTCGCTCTGGTATCCGATCTGGGACGCCGGGCTGCGGCTGGACCACTCGGTGCGCACCGTCGCCGAGGCGCTGTCGGTGGCCCAGGACGACGTCAAGGTCGCCCTCGGCCTGCTCGACGCCCGGCACGTGGCGGGCGACCCGGCGCTCACCGACCAGCTCGCGCGTACCGCCACCGACCACTGGCGGCGGACCGCGATCCGCCAGCTCCCCGGCCTGCGCGAGATCACCGCCGCGCGCTGGGAGGCGCACGGCGAACTGGCCTTCCTGCTCGAAGGCGACCTCAAGGAGGCGGCCGGCGGGCTGCGCGACGTGGGCATCCTGCGCGCCATCGCCACCGCCGGCGTCACCGACGCGCTCCGCCCCGCCGTACACGCGGCGCACCGGCGGCTGCTGGACACCCGCGACGCGCTGCACCAGCAGGTGGGCCGCCGGGTCGACCGCCTGGTCGCCCAGGAACGCGACGGCGTGGCGCGGCTGCTCGGCGCCGAGGACGGCGACGCGCTGCTGCGGCTCGTGGCCGGCGACGCCCGCACCGTCAGCCACGCCCTGGACGACGCCTGGCGGGCCGCCGACCGGCTCCGCTCCGGCCGGCACCGCGCCGCGCCCGGCCGCCCGCTGCGCCGCCCGGTCGCCCGGGACGTGGTCGAGCAGGACGGCGAACTCGTGCTCGCCCGCACCGCCATCGGGGCCCGCCCCGACCCGAGCCTGTCGCTACGTGTGGCCGCCGCCGCTGCCACCACCCGGCTGCCGATCGCGCGCGCCACCTGCGAGTGGCTCGCCGCGTACTGCCCGCCGCTGCCCGCGCCCTGGCCGCCGGCGGCCCGCGCCGCGCTGATCACCCTGCTCGGCGCCGGTCCCGGCCTGGTGCCCGCCTGGGAGACCTGCGACAGGTACGGGCTGATCGACCGCTGGCTGCCCGAGTGGACCCGGATGCGCAGCCTGCCCCAGCACAACCCGGTGCACCGGTTCACGCTCGACCGGCACCTGGTGCAGACCGCGTACGAGGCGAGCCGGCACACCCGCGACGTGGAACGGCCCGACCTGCTGCTGCTCGGCGCGTTCCTGCACGACATCGGCAAAGGGCTGGACGGCGACCACTCGACTGTCGGCGCGCCGCTGGCCGAGGCGGTCGCCACCCGGATCGGGCTGCCGCCCGAGGAGGCGGCGCTCATCGGCACGCTGGTCCGGCTGCACCTGCTGCTGCCCGACGTGGCCACCCGCCGTGACCTGTCCGACCCGAAGACCGTCGCCGGTGTCGCCGAGCGGGTCGGCGACACCGGCACGCTGGAACTCCTGCACGCCCTGGTCCGCGCCGACGCCGCCGCCACCGGCCCGGCCGCCTGGTCCGGCTGGAAGGGCCGGCTGATCGCCGAACTGGTGAGCCGGGTACGCACCACGCTGGACACCGGCGTGGTACCCGCCCCGCCGGCCCCGGACCCGGCGCTCGTGGCCGGGCCGCTGCCTGTCGTACACCTGGGGGAGGACCGGGTGTCGGTGGCCGCGGCCGACCGGCGTGGGCTGCTCGCGACGGTGGCCGGGTGCCTGGCGCTGCACCGCCTGGAGGTGATCTCCGCGGATGCCGCCACCGTCGACGGCCGCGCCCTGGTCGAGTGCCGGGTGCAGCCGCGCTACGGGCTGGCCCCGGACCCGATCGCGCTCAGCGCCGACCTGCGCCGCGCGGTCGGCGGTGACGTCTCGGTCATCCAGCGGCTGCGCGGCCGGGCGCTCGCCGCGCGCAGCCAGGGCGCCGCACCCCGGGTGGTGTGGCACCGGGAGGCGGCCACCGACGCAGTGCTGCTGGAGCTGCGGGCCGCCGACGCCGCAGGGCTGCTCTACCGGGTCACCTGCGCGCTGGACGAGGCGGGCGCCCAGGTGCGGGCGGCCCGGATCTCGACGCTGGGTGGCGACGTGGTGGACGCGTTCTACCTGGTCGGCGGCTGGCCGTCGGACGAGGAACGGACCCGGATCGAGGCCGCCGTCCTCGCCGCCGTGTAGCGGAACGGGCCGCCGGGCCGGAGCGGGGGTGCGGGCGGCGGGCTACCCTAACGGTGGGCTGGACCACCGGCCCGGCAGCATGTGCCCGCCGAAAACGACAAACGGGATGTTCGCGTGTTTGACACCTTGAGTGACCGCCTGTCCGGGATCTTCACCAAGCTCCGCGGCAAGGGCCGGCTCACCGACGCCGACATCGACGCCACCGCGCGCGAGATCCGGATGGCGTTGCTGGAGGCCGACGTCGCCCTGCCGGTGGTCAAGGGCTTCATCGCGAACGTCAAGGAGCGGGCGCGCGGCGCCGAGGTCTCCCAGGCGCTCAACCCGGCGCAGCAGATCGTCAAGATCGTCAACGAGGAGCTGATCAAGGTCCTCGGTGGCGAGGGGCGGCGGCTCCAGTTCGCCAAGCACCCGCCGACCGTGATCATGCTGGCCGGTCTCCAGGGTTCCGGTAAGACGACGCTCGCCGGCAAGCTGGCCCGCTGGCTCAAGAGCCAGGGCCACCAGCCGCTGCTCGTCGCCGCCGACCTCCAGCGTCCCAACGCCGTCGGTCAGCTCCAGGTGCTCGGTGGCCGGGCCGGTGTCGAGGTGTACGCCCCGGCGCCCGGCAACGGCGTCGGCGACCCGGTGCAGGTGGCCCGCGACTCGATCGAGCACGCCCGCCGCGCCGCCCGGGACATCGTCATCGTCGACACCGCCGGCCGGCTCGGTATCGACACCGAGATGATGCAGCAGGCCGCGAACATCCGCGACGCGGTCCAGCCCGACGAGGTCATCTTCGTCATCGACGCCATGGTCGGCCAGGACGCGGTGCGCACCGCCGAGGCGTTCCGCGACGGCGTGGGCATCACCGGCGTGGTGCTGTCCAAGCTCGACGGCGACGCCCGCGGTGGTGCCGCGCTCTCCGTCCGTGAGGTGACCGGCCAGCCGATCCTGTTCGCCTCCACCGGCGAGAAGCTGGAGGACTTCGACGTCTTCCACCCGGACCGGATGGCCAGCCGGATCCTCGGCATGGGCGACGTCCTCACTCTGATCGAGCAGGCCGAGGCGGCCTTCGACTCCGATCAGAAGGAGAAGATGACCGCCAAGCTGATGGGCGGAGAGACCTTCACGCTGGAGGACTTCCTCGATCAGCTCATCGCGGTCCGGCGGATGGGCCCGATCGCCAACGTGCTGTCCATGATGCCGGGCATGGGGCAGATGAAGGACCAGCTCGCCGAGCTGGACGACAAGCACTTCGACCGGGTCACCGCGATCATCAGGTCGATGACCCCGGCCGAGCGCACCAACCCGAAGATCATCAACGGCTCCCGCCGGGCCCGGATCGCGAACGGCTCCGGCGTCACCGTCATGGACGTCAACCAGCTGCTCAACCGCTTCGCCGACGCGCAGAAGATGATGAAGCAGATGGGCGGCATGATGGGCCTGCCCGGCGGCGGCCGGCGCAAGGCGACCAAGTCGCCGAAGAACAAGCGCAAGGGTACGAAGGGTGGCGGCCGGCCGCGTACCGGTGCCGGGATGCCGGGCGGCTTCCCGGGCGGCATGCCGCAGCTCCCGCCGGGCCTGGACCCGGGTGACCTGGCCGGTGGACAGGGCCTGCCGCCGGGCTTCAAACTCCCGAAGATCGACTTCAACAAGCTCGGCAAGGGTGGCGACAAGGGCCCGCGCTAGCGTGTCGGTGACGGTGGGCGACATCGCTGTCTCTTAAAGTGATGTCGCCCCCTGGAGGGAGATGTCAATGACCGCGGTCCCGATCCTGCCGGAGCGGCACGAGTGGACGGTCGACGACCTGGGCGAGCTGCCCAAGGACCTTCCGTACGAACTGATCAACGGAAGGTTGATCGTGCCGTCGCCCACTCTGCTGCACCAGGACATGTGCGTCGAGTTGCTGCTCGCGCTTCGCGTCAACTGCCCGAAGGAGTATCAGGTCGGGATCGACCTGTCGATGCGGGTCGACCACCGGAACGAGCCCCGGCCGGACGTCGTCGCGGTCGTGCGGGGTAACGCCAACCGGAGCCCGTTGCCGGTCGAGGACGCGGTGCTCGCCGTCGAGGTCATCTCGCCGACCTCCACCTTCCGCGACATGTACGACAAGGCCAGGGTCTACGCGCACGCCGGTGTCCGCTCCTACTGGGTGCTCGACCCGGTCAAGGAGAAGATCACGCTGACTGAGTACGTGCTTGGCGCCAATCGCGAGTACAAGCAGGTCAGTCAGGCCGAGGACCTGTTCGTCACCGAGCGGCCCTGGAAGGTCTCTGTCGATCTGCCGGCGCTGACCGCGCGCCGCAACGACCTGCTCGCCGGCGAGGAGGACTGATCGGGTAGGACTGTGCACATGGCTCTGCACGTGCGCGGTGTGTTCCTTCCCGACGACGAGGTCCGGGACGTCTGGCTAATCGGCGACCGGGTGACATTCGAACCGGTGCCCGGCGCCGAGACGGTGGCCGACGGTGGCTTCGTGCTGCCCGGCCTGACCGACGCGCACTGCCACATCGGCATCGCCCGCGGCGGCAGCCCGATCACCTCGCTCGACCAGGCACGGGATCTGGCCCGGATCGACCGGGACGCGGGCGTGCTGGCGATCCGGGACGCCGGGTCGCCGTACCCGTACCCGGAACTGGAGGACGAGCCGGACCTGCCGCGACTGGCCCGCGCGGGCCGGCACGTCGCCCCGCCGAAGCGCTACCTGCGCGACATCGGCGTGGAGGTCGGCGCGGCGGAGGTCGCCGCGACGGTGGCCGCGCAGGCCGCGGCCGGCAACGGCTGGGTCAAGCTGGTCGGCGACTGGATCGACAGGGGAGTGGGCGACCTGGCGCCGGCCTGGGACGCCGACACCATGACCGCGGCGGTCGCCGCCGCGCACGCCGCCGGGGTACGCGCCGCGGTGCACACGTTCTCCGAGTCGGCGGTGGAGATCATGGTGCGGGCCGGGGTGGACTCGGTGGAGCACGGCACCGGGCTGAGCCTCGACCTGATCGACCTGATGGCCCGGCAGGGCACCGCCCTGGTCCCCACGATGATCAACATCCGGACGTTCGGCCACATCGCCGAGCAGGCCCGGCCCAAGTTCCCCGGGTACGCCGACCACATGCTCGCCCTGCGCGACCGCTTCCCCGAGGTGGTGCGCGCCGCGCACGAGGCGGGCGTGCCGATCTACGTCGGCACCGACGCGGGCGGCGGCATCGACCACGGCCTCGCGGCCGAGGAGATGCTTCTGCTGCACGAGCAGGCCGGCATGTCCGCCCCGGACGTGCTCGCCGCCGCCTCCTGGCGGGCCCGGGAGTGGCTCGGCTTCCCCGGGCTGGTCGAGGGCGGCCTCGCCGACCTGGTGGTCTACCCCGAGGATCCGCGCCGCGACCTGCGCGTGGTCCGGACGCCCAGCCGGATCGTGCTGCGCGGCCGGGTCGTCCGCTGACCTGCGGTCGGCGGCGGGGGTGACCGGCCGCCGCCGGCGCCCCTAGCGGGCCGTCGCCGCCATCAGGAACAGGCGCACCGCCAGGTCGGCCAGCCGGTCGGCGGTCTCGTCCACCGCGCCCCCGGGCAACACGATGTGGCTCACCACCAGGCGTACGACGCTGTCCGCCGCGAACGCCAGGGCGGCCGGATCGGCGTCGGGCAGACGCTCACCGGTCCACTCCAGCAGCGCCCGCGCGGCCTCGGCGAGCACCAGCTCGGACCGGGTGGTGAGGTAGGGCAGCAGCTCCTCCGATCCGCCCCGGGTGCTGGTCAGCACCGCCCGCACCAGCGGGTTCTCGGCGGCCGAGGCGAGCGTGCGGTGGATCGCCGCGTACGCGGCCGCGCGGACGTCGGAGTCGTGCTCGTCCAGCGCGGACCGGACCTGGCCGACGAACCGGTCCACCTCGTGCCGGGCCAGCGCCTCGCCCAGGCCCGCCTTGGTGCCGAACTCGTTGTAGACCGTCTGCCGGCTCACCCCCGCGGCGCTCGCGACCGCACCCATCCGGACCCCGGCCCAGCCGGTCGTGACGGTCAGCGAACGGGCGGCGTCGACGATCGTGTCACGCACCGGCGTGACGTTCTTCGGCTTGCGCATGGTGATCGAAGTCTACGGGCGCTGTTCAGCGCACCTCGAGTTCGTACTCCGCCTCGACCCGGAACCGTCCGCCGTCGTGGCCGCCGAAGGTCAGGTGGTGCGTCCCCGGCGCGGGCGGCGGCACCAGACCCCACAGACCCCAGCAGGAGACGTGCACCGGCCACGGCCACGCGGTGACGACGTTGTTGAAGAACCCCCGCACCGGGAACGAGGCGGGCGAGCCCGCCGGCCGCACCGGCACCGCGACCCCGTCCAGCTCGGCGTGCCCGTCGGCGTGGGGCATCGGCGGGACCGGGTCGTCCCGGCGGCCGACCGTCCAGCAGCAGATCGCCGGGAAGAACAGGGGACGACCCGCCGGCACCACGCAACGCCGGCTGACCCCGCCACCCTGCGTGCCGGCCAGGAACCACACGTCGGCGGGCTGGTGACGCCCGCCGTGCCGGCCGGTCGTGTCCTTGAGCGGGTTGACCGGCTGGCGGTGGGCGGCCACCCAGGCCACCCACCGGGCGGCGAGCGGGGCCAGTGCCGGTGCCGGGTCCGGGGCGGGGAGGTGCATGACGGCAGATGGTAGTGCGGGCGCGCCCGGCTGCGGCGACCCGTCACGGGACGCATAGGATGTGCGGTCATGGCACGCGTGCTCACTCCCCGTGCGGAGGACTTTCCCCGCTGGTACCAGGACCTGATCGCCAAGGCGAAGCTGGCCGACAACGGCCCGGTCCGGGGGACCATGGTGATCCGACCGGCCGGCTACGCCATCTGGGAGCGGATGCAGGCCGAGATGGACGCCCGGATCAAGGCGGCGGGCGCGGAGAACGCGTACTTCCCGCTGTTCATCCCGGAGAGCTACCTCAAGCGTGAGGCCGAGCACGTCGAGGGCTTCTCGCCGGAGCTGGCGGTGGTCACGCACGGTGGCGGCAAGCAGCTCGCCGAGCCGGTGGTGGTGCGCCCCACGAGCGAGACGGTCATCGGCGAGTTCATGGCCAAGTGGATCGACTCGTACCGCGACCTGCCGCTGCTGCTCAACCAGTGGGCGAACGTGGTCCGGTGGGAGCTGCGCCCGCGGATCTTCCTCCGCACCAGCGAGTTCCTCTGGCAGGAGGGGCACACCGCGCACGCGACCCGTGAGGACGCCCGCGCCTACGCGCGGCGGATCCTGCACGAGGCGTACGAGGATCTGATGGTCAACGTGCTCGGCATCCCGGTCGTGGTCGGCCTGAAGACCGCCCGGGAGCGCTTCGCCGGCGCCACCGCCACGTACACGTGCGAGGGCATGATGGGCGACGGCAAGGCGCTGCAGCTGGGCACCAGCCACGAGCTGGGCCAGAACTTCGCCAAGGCGTTCGACATCAGCTACTCCTCGGCCGAGGGCGGCCGGGAGCACGCGTGGACCACCTCCTGGGGCACCTCCACCCGGATGCTCGGTGGTCTGATCATGTGCCACGGCGACGACAACGGGCTGCGGGTGCCGCCGAAGCTGGCGCCGGTGCAGGCGTACGTGATGATCGTCAAGGACGGCGAGGGCGTGAGCCAGGCGGCGGCCAAGCTGTGCGACGCGCTGCGCGACGCCGGGGTGCGGGTGGCGCTCGACGACCGGACCGACACCGCGTTCGGCCGCCGCGCCGTCGACGCCGAGCTGCGCGGCTACCCGGTCCGCGTCGAGGTCGGCCCGCGTGACCTGGCCGCCGGCAACGCGGTGGTGGTCCGGCGTACGGACGGCTCGAAGGCCCCGACGCCGGTGGCCGACGTGGTCGGCGCGGTGGTGGCCGCGCTGGATGCCGACCAGCGGGCGCTGCACGACCAGGCGCTGGAGTTCCGCCGGTCCCGCACCGTCGAGGTGTCGACGCTGGCCGAGGCGATCGAGGCGTCCGCCACCGGCTGGGCGCGGGTGCCGTGGTCGGCGGTCGGCGTCGAGGGCGAGGCCGAGGCGAACGGCCAGGGCGTGACGGTCCGCTGCCTGGTGCGCGCCGACGGCTCGGTGCCGGACTCGGAGGACGAGCCCGACCTGGTGGCGATCCTCGCCCGCGCGTACTGAGATGCGGCCCGGCGATCCGGCCGGCCGGTTCGCGCCGGGGCGGCTGATCCTGCACCGGAACGTGCGGCACGGCCGGATCGGCTGGGTCCGGTCGGCCCGCGTGGTCTCCGACGACGAGCGTGGCCTGCTGCTCTGGGTGGCGCGGACAGCGCCCGTCGCGCACGAGGTGACGGAGGCCGGCCTGGGCATGCGGGCCGTGCCGTTCGCCGAGTGGGTGACGTCGTCCTACCGGCTCGCGCAGGGACTGTGGAACGGCCCGCCGGTGCTGAAGTTCCTGCCCACCGGCGCGGCCCACTCGGTCTGGTGGTTCCGCGACGCCGCCGGCCGCTTCCAGAACTGGTACGTCAACCTGGAGGAGCCCGGCGTCCGCTGGGACGACGGCACGGTGGCCGGCGTCGACATGGTCGACCAGGACCTCGACGTGGTGGTGTACCCGGACCTGAGCTGGGAGTGGAAGGACGAGGACGAGTTCGCCGAGCGGCTGGCGTTCCCGGAGCACTACTGGGTGACGGACGAGAAGGCGGTACGCGCCGAGGGCGAGCGGGTGATCCGAATCGCCGAGGCGGGGGAGTTCCCGTTCGACGGCACCTGGTGCGACTTCGCTCCGCCCGCCGAATGGGACGTACCGGACGAACTTCCGCCGGGCTGGGACCGCCCGCCGGTGCGCTGAACGAGTGTCCTCGGTCACGGCCCGGGCTTCCCCGGGCGTGGTGTCCGGGTCCGGTGTGAGAGTTCCGGTCCGGATCTGGCAGAATGGTTCGCTGGTATCCGGCACGCGTCCGGCGCCCTCTAACCCGGGCGCGTCGCCAGTTCACCGAGCAGTCTCCGGCCCAAACCCCACTGTGCCGGTCGGCGCTCACCCGCACACCGCCCGTACGGGCCGGTGAGATCGCAACAGGAGCGAAACAACTGTGGCCGTAAAGATCCGGCTCCTGCGGATGGGCAAGATCCGCAACCCGCAGTACCGCATCGTCATCGCCGACTCGCGCACCAAGCGTGACGGTCGGGCGATCGAGTTCGTCGGTGTGTACCAGCCGAAGGAAGACCCTTCGGTGATCGAGGTCAAGTCGGAGCGGGTCCAGTACTGGCTCTCGGTCGGCGCCCAGCCGAGCGAGGCCGTGCAGCGCCTGCTGGAGCTGACCGGTGACTGGCAGAAGTTCAAGGGCCTGCCGGCCCCGCCGCCGCTGAAGGTCGCCCCCGAGCGGGCCGACCGCAAGGCGGCGTACGAGGCCGAGGCGAAGGCCGCCGCCGGCGTGGCGGACACCCCGGCGAAGCCGGCCAAGAAGGCCGCCGCCAAGGCGGAGGAGCCGAAGGCCGAGGCCCCCAAGGCCGAGGAGCAGACCGGTGCCGAGTCCGGCGAGCAGGCCTGACATGCCGCTGCGTCCCGCTCTGGAGCACCTGGTCAAGGGCATCGTCGACCACCCGGACGACGTCCGGGTGCGCATGGTCGACTCCCGTCGGGGCAAGCGCCTCGAAGTCCGCGTGCACCCCGAGGACCTCGGCACGGTGATCGGGCGGTCCGGCCGGACCGCCAAGGCGCTGCGCCAGGTGATCGGCTCCATCGGCGGGCGTGGGGTACGCGTCGACATCGTCGACTCGTACTGATGCTTCTCGTCGTCGGCCGGATCGGTAAGCCGCACGGCATCCGCGGTGAGGTCACCGTGGAGGTGCGTACCGACGAGCCCGAAGCACGGTTCGCCCCCGGTTCGGTGTTGACCACCGAGCCGGGGGTCACCCCGTCGGAGCCCGGCGCCTGGCGGGTGCCCCCGACGCTCACCGTCGAGTCGGCCCGCTGGCACCAGGGCCGCCTGCTCGTCGCCTTCGAGGGCGTGCTGGAGCGCGACGTCGCCGAGGCGCTGCGCAACACGCTGCTCGGCGTGGACAGCGCCGACGTCGCCCCGCCGGAGGACCCGGAGGAGTTCCACGACCACCAGCTGGTCGGGCTCACCGTGGTCACCCGCGACGGCGAGCACGTGGGCGAGGTGGCCCGCATCGACCACGCGCCCGCGTCCGACATGCTGGTGCTGCGGCGCCCCGAGGGGCGTACCGCGCTGGTCCCGTTCGTCAAGGCGATCGTGCCCGAGGTGGATCTGGCGGGCGGTCGCGTCGTCGTCGACCTGCCCGGCGGCCTGCTCGACCTCTAGCTCTCGACCTCCGGCTGGAGCCACCGCATGCGCGTCGACATCGTGTCGATCTTCCCCGAGTACTTCGCCCCGCTGGACCTGTCGCTCATCGGCAAGGCCCGCGCGAACGGCACGCTGCGGCTGGCCGTACACGATCTGCGGACCTGGACCCACGACGTGCACCGCACCGTCGACGACACGCCCTACGGCGGCGGTCCCGGCATGGTCATGCGGCCGGAGCCGTGGGGTGAGGCGCTGGACGCGCTGGCGCCCGGCGAGCTGAGCCCGGACGGGCACACGCTGCCCCGGCTGCTCGTGCCGTCGCCCGCGGGCGTCCCGTTCACCCAGGCCCTGGCGCACGAGCTGGCCGCCGAGTCGCACCTGCTGTTCGCCTGCGGCCGGTACGAGGGCATCGACCAGCGCGTGCTGGACCACGCGGCGACCCGGATGCCGGTGACCGAGGTCTCCCTCGGCGACTACGTGCTGTTCGGCGGCGAGGTGGCCGTGCTGGTGATCCTGGAGGCGGTCACCCGGCTGCTGCCCGGCGTGCTCGGCAACGCCGGGTCGCTGGACGAGGAGTCGCACGCGCACGGGCTGCTGGAGGCACCGCTCTACACGAAGCCGGCGAGCTGGCGCGGGCTGGACGTGCCCGAGGTGCTGCGCTCCGGCGACCACGCCCGGATCGACCGCTGGCGGCGCGACGAGTCGCTGCTGCGGACCGCGGCCCGGCGCCCGGACATGATCGGCGCGCTGGCCCCGGAGACGCTCGACAAGCGGGACCGGGTGACGCTGGAGCGGGGCGGATTTTCCCCGCCACCGGGGCATGTGGCAAAGTAGAGGGGTTGCCGCATCCGTCCACGCCGTGGGCGGTTGCGAGGACCCTCGACCGGGGCCGGTATCGCCGGTCACCACCCGGGGGTCAGAATCACCCATCCGCGCATCGACTGACGATGCGCCGTGAGCCTCACGAGGACGCAGCGATGAACATCCTGGACGCCCTTGACGCCCAGTCGAAGCGTACCGACCTGCCCGACTTCCGTGCCGGTGACACCGTCAAGGTGCACGCGCGGGTCGTCGAGGGCAACCGCTCCCGGGTCCAGATCTTCCAGGGCGTCGTCATCCGCCGCCAGGGTGACGGCCTGCGTGAGACCTTCTCGGTCCGCAAGGTCAGCTTCGGTGTCGGCGTGGAGCGGACCTACCCGCTCAACGGCCCGGGCATCGACCGGATCGAGGTCGTGACCCGCGGTGACGTGCGTCGCGCCAAGCTCTACTACCTGCGTGAGCTGCGCGGCAAGAAGGCCAAGATCAAGGAGCTGCGGGAGAAGCAGCCGGCGAACTGATCCACGTTCGCCACGCCGCCCGGCCTGCGCGGATGTCGTATCGACCAGACCGCATTACCCTGGTCGGTACGGGCGCAGCCGGACGGTGCGAAACGGTCCACTACCGCCCGTGGGGTCTCCGAGGAGACTCCCGGGCGGTAGTGTCGTTTCCGCGGACCGGAGAGTGGCATGGTGCAGATGGTTGACGAGGACGGCGCCGTCGATCCCTGGCGCCGGCGGGCCCGCCGCAGCCGCCGCCAGATGCCGCTCTGGCAGGAGTTGCCGCTGCTGCTGATCGTGGCGTTCTGCCTCGCGGTGCTGATCCGGACCTTCCTGCTCCAGGCGTTCTTCATCCCCTCCGGGTCGATGGAGGACACGCTGCTCGTCGGCGACCGGGTGCTCGTCAACAAGGTCGTCTACGACGTCCGGGACCCGGTCCGCGGCGAGGTGGTGGTGTTCCGGGGCACCGACCGCTGGGTCGCCCAGGAGGCGCCCGCGCCGCCGACGAACTTCGCCGGCCGGGTCGGCCGCACGCTCGGCGACCTGGTGGGCGTCAGCCGCCCCGGCGAGAAGGACTTCATCAAGCGCGTCATCGGCGTACCGGGCGACAAGGTCTGGTGCTGCGACGACGGCCGGGTGGTGGTCAACGGGGTGCCGCTGGACGAGACGGCGTACGTCTCCGAGGACTCCCCGGTCGAGCTGCCACCCAATCCGAAGGAGTGCCGGTCCCGGCAGTTCACCGAGGTGGTGGTGCCGCCGGGGCAGATCTTCGTGATGGGTGACCACCGGCTGGTCTCGCAGGACGCCCGATGTCAGGGGCCGGTGCCGATCGAGAACGTGGTCGGCCGCGCCTTCATGATCGTCTGGCCTTCGCAGCGTTGGACGAGTCTGCCCGTACCGGAGACCTTCTCGAGCGTGCCGCGTGCGGACGCCGCGGCGGCGCCGGGGCCGGTGCCGGTGGATCCCGACCCGGTCGGCGGCGTCGTCCTGATCCTCCCGGTCGCGGCGACGCTCACCGTTCTGGCGGGTTCGGGGCGACCGCGGCGTACCCGGCGACGTAGGCTCCACCCGTGATCGACGAGCAGACCGAGAAGCCCCGCAGCTCCTTCTGGAAGGAGCTGCCCATCCTCCTGGGCGTGGCGATCCTGGTCGCGGTGCTGGTGCGTGCCTTCGTGCTGCAGACCTTCTTCATCCCGTCGCCGTCCATGGAGAACACCCTCAAGATCGACGATCGGGTGCTTGTCAACAAGCTGGTCTACGACTTCCGCTCGCCGCACCGGGGTGAGGTCATCGTCTTCAAGGCGCCCACCGAGTGGAGCGGCAACCCCGACGGCGAGGACTTCATCAAGCGGGTCATCGGCGTCGGCGGCGATCACGTGGTCTGCTGCGACCGCACCGGCGGCCAGGAGCGGCTGGTCATCAACGGCAAGCCGATCGACGAGCCGTTCATCTTCCCCGGCAACAAGCCCGCCGACCAGGACTTCGACATCACGGTGCCGAAGGGGCGCCTGTGGGTCATGGGTGACCACCGGGAGGCGTCCGGCGACTCGCTGGAGCACTGGCAGCAGTCGGGCGAGGACATCAACGTCGCCACCATCCCCGAGGGCGAGGTCGTCGGCCGGGCCTTCACCATCTTCTGGCCGGTCAGCCGCGCGACCTGGCTCAGCGTTCCGAAGCAGTTCGACGGGATCCCCAATCCCTGAGCAGGCCCGCGCCACGCTCCGGCACGCCGGCCCCGCGCCGGCGGCGGGAGGGCGTGGTCGTTCGTCGCAGGCGTCTGGCAGGCTGGTGCGGTGACCGTCTACACCCCTCGTCGCGCGGCCCGGGTGCTGCTGGTCGACGCGTCCGACCGGGTGCTGCTGTTCCAGGGCAGTGATCCGGCCCGGCCGGGTCACCGCTACTGGTTCACCCCCGGCGGCGGGCTGGACCCGGGGGAGTCCCCGGCCGACGGCGCCGCCCGCGAACTGGCCGAGGAGACCGGCCTGCGGATGGCCCCGGCCGAGCTGGGCGCTCCGGTCTGGGCGGACACCGTCGAGTTCCCGTTCGACGGCGTCTGGTACCGCCAGGAGCAGCAGTTCTACCTGGTCCGGGTGACGGGCTGGGAGGTCGACACCGCGGGTTTCAACGACGTCGAACGGGCGAGCGTGCACGGGCACCGCTGGTGGCCGGTCGCCGAGCTGGCCGCCACCGCCGAGCGCTACTACCCGCCGGACCTGCCCGGCCGGCTCGGCGCCGTGCTGGCGGGAGGCGGCGCATGCTGACTCCGCCGCGCACCGTGGTCCGCCGCGACGGCGGCCTCTACGCGCTGGAGCGCGCCCTGCAACGGCGTGGCTTCCGGCACGTGGCGGGCGCCGACGAGGCCGGCCGGGGCGCCTGCGCCGGGCCGCTGGTGGCCGCCGCCGCGATCCTGCCCGAGGGCCGGCGCGGCGAGATCGACGAGCTGGCCGACTCGAAGCTGCTCACCCCCGCCGCCCGCGAGCGCGTCTACGACGAGGTGGTGGCACGGGCCCTGGCGTACGCCGTGGTGGTCATCCCGGCCGAGGAGGTCGACGCCCGCGGGCTGCACGTGTGCAACCTCGCCGCGATGCGCCGGGCGCTCGCCTCGCTCACCACCCGCCCGGAGTACGTGCTGACCGACGGCTTCGGCGTCGACGGGCTGGACGTGCCGGGGCTGGCGGTCTGGAAGGGCGACCGGGTGGCCGCGTGTGTGGCGGCGGCGAGTGTGCTCGCGAAGGTCACCCGGGACCGGATGATGGTGGAACTGGACGGGCGGTTCCCCGGCTACGGCTTCGCCGAGCACAAGGGCTACATCACCGCCGAGCACAGCGCCGCCCTGCGCGCGCTCGGGCCCTGCCGGGAACACCGCTTCTCGTACGTGAACGTGGCCGCCGTCTCCGGACGGGACGGCCGGCCTCCCCGCGCCCGCCGCCCGGTGGGCACCGACGCGGCGTCGCCCGAGCCCGCAGCAGGGCTGCCGGGTCTCGGGCCCGGAGCGTTCGCCGGCCGCCCGGACGAGCCGATGGGGCACTGCGGCGCGTCAGGGGGTACCGTCGGCGTGGCGTTGGGCGAGCAGCCGCGACCTCCGGCGTCGGTGGGGGAAGATGTGGTCATGGAAGGCGGAGTGCGATGAGCGCGGAAGATCTCGAGAAGTACGAGACCGAGATGGAGCTGCAGCTCTACCGGGAGTACCGGGACATCGTCCGCCAGTTCTCCTACGTGGTGGAGACCGAGCGCCGTTTCTACCTGGCCAACCAGGTCGACCTGCACGTGCGCAACTCCGACGGCGAGGTCTACTTCGAGGTCGAGATGCACGACGCCTGGGTGTGGGACATGTACCGCCCTGCCCGTTTCGTCAAGAATGTTCGAGTAATGACGTTTAAGGACGTCAATGTGGAAGAGCTCGAAAAGCCCGACATCTCGCTTCCCGCAGATTCCGGATTCGGGAGCTGACCGCAGGCGGCTGAACGCCCCCGATCACTCCGCAGGCACGACCACCTCGACCCGCTGCACCAGGTTGTTCGCGAACCCGCCCCGGTTCCACGGCTGCTCGACCGGTTGGGTCCGCCCCGACGCGTCGGTCGCCCGGGCGCCGAGCACGTACCGCCCCGGGGTCGCCGTCCAGTTCACCGACCAGCGGCGCCACGCCCACTCGCCCCCGGCCGGCTCGTCCAGGACCGCCGGTGTCCACGTCCCGCCGCCGTCGGTCGTCACCTCGACCGAGGTCACCGGCGCGTGGCCGGACCAGGCCCGGCCGTCCAGAGTGCACGGCCCGGGCCGCAGCACTCGGGTGCGGGACATGAAATCCGGGAACCCGGGCGGACGCACCAGCGCACGCGGCTCGATCCGGGTCACCGGCACGCCCGGGTCGTCGGCGTCGCGCCGCAGCCGGTAGGCCACCGCGTTCTGGTAGCCGTCGAACGGCTCGGTCGTCACGGTGATGTCGCGCAGCCACTTCACGTGCGCCATGCCGTACCAGCCGGGCACGATCAGGCGCAGCGGTGCGCCGTGCTGCGGCAGCAGGGGAGCGCCGTTCATCTCGTACGCCAGCAGCACCTCCTCACGCAGCGCGTCGGCCACCGGCAGCGCCCGCTGGTAGTCCTGCTCGACGCCGCGCTCCACTCCGTGGTCCGCGCCGGTGAACACCACGTCCACCGCGTCGCCGGACAGGCCGGCCTCGCGCAGCAGCGGCGCCAGCGGCGTACCGGTCCACTCGGCGTTGCCCACCGCCTCCACCAGCCAGGGCTGGCTCACCGGGCGGGGATGCAGCAGCGCCCGGCCGTTGCCGGCGCACTCCAGCGTCACGCGGTGGGTCACCCGGGGCCGGTCGAGCAGCGCCGCCAGGTCCAGCCGCAGTGGACGCTCGACCGCGCCGGACACGTTCAGCGCGTACGCCGCCGGGTCGACGTCCGGGATGTCGTAGTGGATGAGCAGGTAGTGCAGGCCCGCCGGGGTCACGTCGTACCGCAGCGCCTCCAGCGGGATGCCGTGGTTGCGCGCGGCGAGCTGAAGCTCCTCGGTGCTGATCGCCTCGTCCGGCCCGGCCACCCGGGAGGGCCGGCTCACGTCGTCCACAGTGGTCATTCCTGCTCCGTCCGCTCCAGCACGTCGTAGCCCACGAACGTGAACATCCGCACCCCGGGCGTCAGCGGGCGGGGCGTGCCGGTGAAGCGGTGCGCGCCGACGCCCACACCGTCGGCCGGGCTGTTCACCGCGACCGGCTCGAAGCCCTCCTCGGCGAACCACTCGCAGATGACCGGCACCAGGTCCGGCTCGCGCCGGTGCCGCGTCCACAGCACCGTGCCGCCGGTGGCGCAGAGCGAGGCGCAGTGCCGCACCGTCGCCCGGATGTCGTCGTCGCTGATGTTGCCGAAGATGCCGCAGACCAGCACCAGATCGGCCGGGGCCAGATCGGCGTACCGGTCGGTCAGCGAGGCGTCCCCGGTCACCACCTCCACGCCGGTGAGCCCGGCGTCGGCCGCGGCACGGCGGGCCGGATCGGTGTTGCGCGGATCCAGCTCGACCAGGCGGGCGGTCACGTCGGCGCCCCGCGGATGGGCGGCCAGCACCGGGATCAGGTCACGGCCCTGACCCGCGCAGAGACTCAGCGCGCGCAGCGGACCGGCCGGCGCGGCGTCGAGGGCGTCGGAGACACGCTGCCGCACCTCGGCGAGCCGCCGGGCCAGTGCGGACTCGGGCTGGTCGTAGTCGCTGTGCCAGGCGTACCAGTCCTTCGTCACCCGGCCAGCATAGGCGTCCGGGCCGTAGCAGATCGGCCCCGAATTCGGCGCTCGTCCACAGTGAGGGCGTCGTCCACAGGGCCGGCCGGTGGGGTGCGCGGGAGGGTGCCCGGGCCGGGCAGGGTGCTCGCGTGCGTTCCTCGATCTCTTACGCAGTGGTGTTGTTCCTCGTCGTCTGCCTGCCGGGGCCCTCCGCGTCTTCCCGGGCGACGCTGTCGGCCCCGGCCGGGCCGTTGTCGGGGCTACCTTCGGGTGCCCCGGCTTCTGGTGCTTCGGCGACGGGCGGCTCGGCTGCGGGACTTCGGGGTGCGCCCGGTGGGCGGTTCCGGTGGCCGCTGCCGGGCGCGCCCCGGGTGGTGCGGCGCTTCGACCCGCCGCCGCAGCCCTGGCGGTCCGGGCACCGGGGCGTCGACCTCGCCGCCGAGCCGGGCGCACCGGTGCTGGCGGCCGGCGCCGGGACCGTCCTGTTCGCCGGCACCGTCGCCGGCCGGCCGGTGCTCACCGTCGGCCATTCCGACGGGCTGCGCACCACATACGAACCGGTCCGCTCCCGGCTCACCGCCGGTACCCCTGTGAACGCCGGCACGCCGCTCGGCGACCTGCTCGCCGGGCATCCCGGGTGCGTGGAGGCGGCCTGCCTGCACTGGGGACTGCGACGCGACGCGGAGTACCTCGATCCGCTGGCCCTGCTCGGGCTCGGTCGCGTCCGGTTGCTGCCGCTGCACCCCGTCCCCGCCGGGTGATCGGCTGTGTCGCTCAGCGCTGGGCGAGCAGCGTGGGCAGCCGGACGGCCAGCCGGTCGTACTCGTCGGGGGTGTTGTAGACCTGCCCGCACAACCGCAGGTAGCCGCGCCCGTTCCAGCCGGCGATCGACACCTCGGCGGAGAGCCGGTCGGCGATCCGGGCCCGCAGATCCCGGGCCGCGTCCAGCGTCGTCGCGACACCGGGCGGCAGCGGCACGAGCCGCATGGCGACCGCCGGTCCGCCGGGCTCCGGCAGCCGCTCCGGCGCCACACCGAGCGCGTCCCCGACGACCCGTTGCCCGTACGCGGCCAGCGCCGCGTTGTGCGCGCGTACCCGGTCCACGCCGAGGCTGCGCAACGTGAACAGGCCCACCGGCGCGGCCAGCCAGCCGGTGTAGTCGAGCGTCGCCTGCCACTCGACACGGACCGGGAAGCCGCTGTCCTGCTCCCACGAGACGACTAGCGGCTGGATCTTCTCCCGCCACTGCGGCGCCACCACGAGTACGGCGGTGCCGCGTGGCGCGTACGCCCATTTGTGCAGGTTGCCGACCCAGAAGTCGGCGCCTACCGACGCGACGGTGGCCGGCAGCATGCCCGGCGCGTGGGCGGCGTCCACCAGCACCGGCACGCCCTGCTCCCGGGCCACCGCGACGATCGCCGCGGTCGGGAACAGCCGGGCGGTCGGCGAGGTGAGCTGGTCGACGATCAGCAGTCTGGTACGCCCGGACCGCAGCCCGGTGCGGACGATCTCGACCACCTCCTCGTCGGTGGCGGTCAACGGCACCGGCAGCGTGCGGTGCACCGCCGCGGTGCGGGCGCACTCCCTGGCGATCGACAGCGCCACCGCCCCGTACCCGTGGTCGGTGGTCACGATCTCGTCGCCGGGGCGCAGCGCGAGCGACTGCAACACCACGGCCGCACCGGTGGTGGCGTTGCCGACGAGCGTGGTGCCGTCCGGGTCGGCGCCGAGGAACGCGGCCAGGTGCCGGCGGGCGTGGGCGATCCGGTCGACCAGGCCCTGCGTGAAGAACCGCAGCGGGTTGGCCTCCATCTCGTCGCGCAGGCGCTGCTGGGCGCGTTGCACGGCGATCGGTACGGCGCCGAACGAGCCGTGGTTGAGGTGACTGACGGAGGGATCGAGGGAGAAGAGCAGCCGAGCCCCGGGAATCGGCTCGGGCGGCTGCGGCACCGTCATCCACCGATCCTAGCCCGGAATGGATCATGCGCCGGCCGGATTCGGTGGTCAGGCGCGGGGGTGTGCCTGCCGGTACGCGGCGCGGAGCCGCTCGACCGAGACGTGCGTGTAGATCTGGGTGCTGGCGAGCGACGAGTGCCCCAGCAGCTCCTGCACGGCGCGCAGGTCCGCGCCTCCTTCGAGCAGGTGCGTGGCGGCGGAGTGGCGCAGCCCGTGCGGCGTGACCCGCGGTACCCCGGCCGCACCGGCCCACCCGGACACGATCCGCCGCGCGGTGGTCGGGTTGAGCCGCCCGCCCCGCGTCCCGAGCAGCAGTGCCCGGCCCGAGCCCGGGGTCAGCAGAGTGGGCCGGCCGTCGCGCAGCCAGGCATCGAGCGCCCGCTGGGCCGGCACCCCGTAGGGCACCGAGCGTTCCCGCCCGCCCTTGCCCAGCACGCGTACCACCCGGCGGGCCTGGTCGACGTCTGTGACGTCGAGGCCGCACGCCTCGCTGACGCGTACCCCGGTGCCGTAGAGCAGTTCCAGCAGCAGCCGGTCGCGCAGCAGCACCGCGTCGGGCGGTCCGTCGCCGGCCGCCTCGGGGGCCGTTCCGTGGTCGCGTCCGAGCCCGGCACCGTCGGGGTGGACCGTCGAGCGGTCGGCCTCGGCCGGGCCCGGGCGCTGCCGCGACGGGGCCTCCACGAGAGTGGCGGCCTGGTCGGCGCGCAGCACGGTGGGCAGTTCCCGCCGCGCCCGCGGGCTGGCCAGCGGCGCGGCCACGTCGTCGGCGAGCAGGCCGGTCCGGTGCGCCCAGGCACTGAACGTCCGGGCCGCGGCGGCGCGCCGCGCCATCGTCGTCCGGGCCGCCCCCATGGTCCGCTGCTTCGCCAGCCAGCTGCGCACCACGGAGAGGTCCAGCTCCGGCAGTTCGGCGCAGCCCATCCGGACGGCGTGATCAAGCAGCGACACGAGATCCGTGACGTACGCCCGGACGGTGTGGACGGAGCGGTTGCGCACCCGCGACAGGTGGTCGGCGAAGTCGTCCACCGCCTCGCGCATCGAGGGCGGCAGTTCCTCGTGCGCGTCCCGGGTGCCGCGCTGCCGTTTGCTCACCGCGGCACCCGATCCGGGCGCACACGGTCGCGGCGGCGGAGGCGGACGGCGATCACCGCCCCAGCGTAAGGCCGGAGCACCGCCCGTCGCCGTGCCGCCGCCCGCCGCTTCGCCGTGCCGCCCGGCTGTCGCTCCCGCCTTCGCGGCGGGTCGGCCGTCGCCCGTGGGTTGTGCCGTCCGCCACGTCGCCCGCGTCCTTCCGCCGCGGGATGCGTGACGACGCGCTGAGCGGGGTGGCAGAAGCCGGTCTGGACAGGGGAAACTCATGCTGCGGCACGCTCCGGTGCGGCGACCGGCGGGCAGCGTGGCCCGAGCCGGCCCCGACGGAGGCCGATCCGGCCGCGATCAGGCCAGTGCGTCCCGTGACGGTGACGCCGGTACGAGGAGGCCGAGAGTGGGAGTGGACGCCGTCCTCTACCGGCAGATATCGGCGGGCACCGGTCGTCGCCGGCCCGCGTACGTCTCGATCGAGGCCGTTGCGGACTCGCAGGACGTGCTGCTCGACCTGCTCAAGCGTGTCCGGGGCGGTGGGCGGACCCCGCTGCTGGACCGCGTCGACCCGCTCGGCGAGCTGACAGTGAGCGCCGAGCGGATGCCGCAACTGCTCGCCGAGCTGCGGTGCCTGGCCGAGGTGGCCGGGGCACCGGCCGAGGTCGAGCACGTGCACCGGCTGGCCCGGCTCGTCCGCCGATGTGCCGAGCGTCGCGACGCCGAGATCCGGTTCGAGGGCGACTGACGCGCTCACGAACGGGCGGCCGGTGGTGGCGGTGCGAGCGCGTAGCCGTCGTCCCGGCGTACCACCATCGCCAGTTCCTCCAGCATGGACAGTTTGCGCATGGCGGTACGCAGGTCCACGCCCGCCCGCGCCGCGACGCTCTCCAGGTCGAGGGCCCGGCGGCGGGGCAGCGCTTCCAGCACCTGGGTGGCCTCCTCGTCGAGCCGGTCCCGGGGACGTTCGGGCGCCCGGGCGGGCGGGGCCAGGTCGTACCCGATGCGTCCCACCTCCTCCAGCACGTGCGCGACGTTCGCGACCAGCCGCGCCTCCGGCCGTTCCCGCAGCACCTCGTGCCCACCGACCGACATCGCTGAAGTGACCGGCCCGGGCACCACCATCGCCGGGCGGCGCAGGCCGAGCGCCCGGTTGAGCGTCTGGGTGGCGCCGCTGCGAGCGGCGGCCTCGACGAGGACAGTGCCGTTCGTCGCCGCCGCGATGACCCGGTTGCGGATGAGGAACCGTGGCCGCAACGGCTCCGCGCCCGGAATCCACTCGCTCACCAGCAGGCCGGTTTCGGCGATCCGGTCGAACAGCGCGGCGTTGCCCATCGGGTAGGGGCGGTCCACCCCGCAGGCGAGCACGGCGACGGTGCGCCCGCCCGCCGTCAGCGCCCCGCGATGCGCGGCGGCGTCGATGCCGAACGCCCCGCCGGACACGACTGTCCACTCCCGGTCGGCGAGACCGTAGCCCAGCTCGGTGGCGATGTGCGCGCCGTAGGGGGTGGCCGCCCGCGCGCCGACGACCGCCACCGAGCGTGCCAGCGCCTCGCCGAGCGGCCACGCTCCGCGTACCCAGAAGCAGAGCGGCGGATCGGTCTCCACGTCGACCCGTCGGGTGGCGCCGGACAGCGCCAACCGGCGCAGGTCGCCGACCTGGGTGGGCCATTCGTCGTCGTCCGGGGTGACCAGCCGGGCGCCGAGCCGTTCGCCGCGGGCCAGCGCGTCGGCGGCGACCGTCCGGGCGTCACCGGCGGCGCCGCGCGCCGCGACGGCCGACCGCAGCGTCCGCTCCGGCGCCCCGCCGGACAGCAGCAGATCGAGTGCCGCGACCGGGCCGAGCCGCTCGACCAGGGCGTACACCGACCGGGTACCGGGCTCGGCGAGCCAGGTGAGCGCGACCCGCGCCAACCGGCGGTCGTCGGCGCTCACGCAACCTCTCCCGTCCGGAGCTGGATGGCCTCCGCCACGTCGTCGTGGTCGGGCCGGTCCCGCCCGTCCAGGTCCGCGATGGTCCAGGCGAGCCGGAGTACGCGGTCGTAGCCGCGCGCGGACAGCGAACCGGTGTCGAGCCGGCGGCGGAGATCCGTGGTGACCCGGGCGGGCAGGTGCCACGGCGGCCGGCGCAGGTACGGGCCGGGGACGTCGGCGTTCACCCGATGCCCGGTGGCCGCCCAGCGCTCGGCGGCGGCGTGCCGCGCGGCGACCACCCGGGCGGCGACGGTGGCCGAGGACTCCTGCGCGGCGCCGGTGCTCAGCAGCTCCGCCGCGCGTACCGCCTTCAGCTTGACCTGCACGTCCACCCGGTCGAGCAGCGGACCCGACAACCGTCCGAGGTAGCGTCGCCGGGCCAGCGGCGGGCACTCGCAGTCGACGTCGCCGGAGGGCTTCGCGCACGGGCAGGGATTGGCCGCCAGCACCAGTTGGGTGCGGGCCGGGTACTCGGTGGCGCCGCGGGTGCGCGCCACCCGCACCCGGCCGCTCTCCAACGGCTGCCGCAACGCCTCCAGCGCGCCCTTGCCGAACTCGGGCGCCTCGTCCAGGAACAGGACCCCGCGGTGGGCGAGCGACACCGCGCCGGGCCGGGCCAGCCCGGAACCGCCTCCGACGAGCGCGGGCACCGTGGCGGTGTGGTGCGGCGCCTGGAACGGGGGACGGCGCAACAGCCCGCCGCCGGGTGGCAGCAGACCGGCGATCGAGTGCAGCGCGGTCACCTCCAGGGCTGCCTCGTCGTCCAGCTCGGGCAGGATCGACGGCAGTCGTTCGGCAAGCATGGTCTTGCCGGCGCCGGGCGGACCGAGCAGCGCGAGGTGGTGGCCACCGGCGGCGGCGATCTCCAGCGCCCGCCGCCCGAGTGGCTGCCCGGCCACGTCGACCAGGTCCGGCCCGGCCGTGCCGTGGCCCGGGGCGGGAACGGGCGGAACGAGCAGCGGGCTGCCGTCGCGGACGTGGGCGACGAGTCGATGCAGCGTGTCGACCGCGTGCACGCGTATGCCCGGGATGACTGCCGCCTCGGCGGCGTTGCCGGCGGGTACGACGACGCGGGTGTGCCCGGCGCGGGCGGCGGCGGCGACCATCGGCAGCGTGCCGCGGACGGGGCGTACCGCGCCGTCGAGGCCGAGCTCACCGAGCACGACAGTGGCGTCCAGGGCGACCGGCGGCAGTTCACCCGAGCCGGCCAGGACGGCGAGCGCGATGGCGAGGTCGAACGCCGAGCCGTACTTCGGCAGGGTGGCGGGGAGCAGGTTGAGGGTGATGCGCCGGTTGGGCCACTTCTGGCCGGAGTTGACGATCGCGGCGCGGACCCGGTCGCGCGCCTCGTGCAGGGCGGTGTCGGGCAGGCCGGAGATGATCACGGCGGGCAGTCCGGGAGCCAGGTCGGCCTCGACCTCGACGAGATGCCCGGCGACGCCGGCCAGGCCGACGCTCAGCACCTTCGCGTATCCCATGTCAGAACGCGCCGCGGACGTGCTCGACGCGGGCGGGGCCGGTGAGCGGGAGCCGGACGGAGAGCACGTCGAAGCGGACCTCGTCGGCGGTGATCCCGGTCTCGGCGAGCCAGCGCGCGGCCAGGCCGCGCAGCCGGCGGGCCTTGGCCGGTACGACGGCCTCGGCGGGCGAGCCGAACTGCTCGGTGCGGCGGGTCTTGACCTCGCAGATGGCCAGGACCCGGCCCTCCCAGGCGATGATGTCGATCTCGCCCTCGGGGCAGCGCCAGTTGCGGGCGACCGGGCGCAGGCCCGTCTCGATCAGGTGCCGTAGCGCGCACCGCTCGCCGTACGCCCCGACGGCTCGGTTCCGGTTCGTCATGCCGGCCAGGATGCGACCGGCGGACGGGAGCGGGGGCGCCGTGAGGGGCTGCCCTGTGGACAGGAGCGGCCTTGTGGACGGACCGACGATCATGCGGCCGTTCTGCTACGGAACCCGGCAGAGGCATGATGATCCGACTCGATCGCGAGGGGGAGTGCCGTGACTGATCGGAACACGTCGTTCGATGCGTCGACCTGCGGCATCTGCGGGCAGCCGTCGGATGCCCGCCATGGCGGCGACGGACCCGGCGCCGGCCGGAGAGTCGACTACGTCGTGGTCGGCACGAGGGGCGGGATCGCGGAGTTCCGCGAGGCGGACGCCGAATCCCGGGTTCGGAGGACGGATGCGGCGGTGCTCGCCCTGAATCTGAGGGTCGAGCAGTCCAGCCTTGCGGGCAGGCGTTTCAGCTGCCTGGTGGTGCCCGACCAGTACGGGGTCACCAGAAGTGACTTCAGACTCGCGTGAACCGGTACGTCGAGCGGCTCGCGCGGATGATGCCGCCTCCGCCCCGGTCGAGCGCGCCGCCGAACTGGCCCGCGGTGGAGCGCTCGCTCGGCTTCGCACTCCCCGGCGACTACAAGGATCTCGTCGACCGGTACGGCCCGGGGAGGTTCGACGACTTCCTGGCGGTGCTCGTGCCCGGTCATCCGGTGCCGCGACTGGACCTCGTGCACGGTGTCGCGGAGGCCACCGAGACGTTGCGCGCGTACGCCTCCAGCGGGGAGGCGCTACCCGCGCCGGTCGACGGTCTGACGGCGGTCGCGCTGACCGACAACGGAGACACCGTCTACTGGCTGCGTGACCCCGGCAGCCCGCCTGACCGGTGGCGCATCGCGGTGAACGGCGCCCGGGACTTCGGCGAGTGGCACCTGTTCGACGGTTGCCTGGCTCACTTCCTGGTCGCCGTGCTGAACCGCGAGTCGGTGGTGCCCGGGTTCCCCGGCGACTTCCCCTACCCGGACGTCGCGCCGATCTTCACGCCGTACGGCTACTGAGCGTGTCCCGCCGGCGACCCGGCGATATCGGCGCTGACCTGGGCCGATCCCCGGAGACCCGAATGGCGCGGCTGGAGCCCGTCGCATACCGTGCCGGTCGTGGACGGACGACGGAACTATTCCGAGGATGAGCAGGGGTCGCGATGGGGCGACCGGGGATACGAGTCGGACTGGCGCGCCGCGGGCGAGCCCCGCTACCGCGACGACGACTACCGCACGCCCGAGCAGCGCGCCGGTGAGAATCGGTACGCCGAGCCGGGCCGGTACTCCGCCGCCGATCCGCTGGTGGACGACACGAGCAGCTGGCGGTCGCAGCGGCCGGACGACCCGGAGGTCTCCGGTGAGCTGCCCGGGTCGCGCGCCGGCCGTCGCGCGGCACGCGAGTCGGCGGCCGACCCGCTCGGCGCGGTGTCCCGCAGCGGAGTCGACGCGCTCGGCACCGCCGCGCACGGCAACCCGCTGTCGAGCACGCTCGGTACGCCGGCTACCGCCCCGCTGACGGGTGCCGCACCGGCCGGTGCCGACCCGTACGGTCTCATCGCCCTCGGCAGCGACCCGGCGGGCGGCGCCGGCGTCGACGCCCGGAGCGCTGCCGCCGGCGTCGAGAAGCCCCGGCTCAGCCCGATCGGCGGCTATCCGGTCGTCGAGCCGGCGCCTGGTGCCGACGGCGGGGCCGAAACGGCCGCCGCGGCACGGCTGAACCCCGGCGAGGCCACTCCGCTGCGGATCGGCGAGCGTCCGGGTGGTCCGGCCCAGCCGGCGGCGACCCCGAATCCGCTGGAGATGCCGACCGGTCCGATGCCCGCGGTGCTGCCCCGCCCGGACGGGCCGCCGCCCGGTGACGGCGTCTACCGGACCCGGCGTCCGGCGCTGGCGGTCCTGCTGGCGGTGATGGTGCTGGTGCTGGAGGTGCCGGCGGTGCGGGTGCTGCTGCACGGCCTGTTCGGCGACCCGGTGTCGACGTCGCACGTGGTGGTGGGCATCTTCCTGGTGGTGGGTCTGCCGATCTTCGGCACCGGCCTGTACGGGCTGCGCACCGGCGGGCTGGCGCTCGCCGACGGCAGCCGGGGCTGGCTGCGCCCGCCGACCGCCTACCTGACCGTCGGCCTGGTGCTGTTCCTCGCCGCCGCCCTCGCGGCGGGCTGAGCCCGACCCCAGTACGCCGGAGTGGCGGTGTCACCGACAGGGTGACGCCGCCACTTCGCCGTCCTGGAGTCGATCAAGGCGCACCTGGAGTCGATCACGCCGGCCTCCGCACCCGGGGGTCGTGCAGCGGAGAGGGCGCGTACACTGGTCGACTGGCGACCGCCTCGCGCGGTCGACCTCGCGTGCCCTCTCCACGGTCTCCTCCGTGGGGCGACGGCCTCCCTGGTCCCGGTCTGACGTACCGGGCCCACCCTGGCCGGCGACCGGGCGCCAGGCGTCCGGCCGCCGGCTGGACGGACAACCAGGGACAACGTAGGAGTAACCCACCATGGCCGTCGTGACCATGCGTCAGCTGCTGGAAAGCGGTGTGCACTTCGGGCACCAGACCCGCCGCTGGAACCCGAAGATGAAGCGCTTCATCTTCACCGAGCGCAACGGTATCTACATCATCGACCTGCGCCAGACGCTCGACTACATCGAGAAGGCGTACGAGTTCGTCCGCACCACCGTCGCCGGTGGCGGCAGCATCCTGTTCGTCGGCACCAAGAAGCAGGCCCAGGAGGCCATCGCCGAGCAGGCGACCCGGGTCGGCCAGCCGTACGTGAACCACCGCTGGCTCGGTGGCATGCTGACCAACTTCCAGACCGTGTACAAGCGGCTGCAGCGGATGAAGGAGCTGGAGGCCCTGGGTGACCTGAGCGGCACCGCCGCCGGTTACACCAAGAAGGAGACGCTCCAGCTCTCCCGCGAGAAGATCAAGCTCACCAAGACCCTCGGTGGTCTGCGGGACATGCAGAAGCTCCCGGCCGCGGTCTGGATCGTCGACACCAAGAAGGAGCACATCGCCGTCGACGAGGCCCGCAAGCTGGGCATCCCGGTGATCGCGGTGCTCGACACCAACTGCGACCCGGACGAGGTCGACTTCCCGATCCCGGGCAACGACGACGCCATCCGTTCGGCCGAGCTGCTGACCAAGGTCGTGGCCGCCGCCGTCGCCGACGGTCTGATCGCCCGTTCCGGCCGTAACCGGGGCGCGGACGAGAAGCCCGAGGCCGGCCAGGTCGCCGCCGACGAGCCGCTGGCCGAGTGGGAGCGCGAGCTGCTCGAGGAGCCGAAGAAGGCCGACGAGCAGCCCGCCGCCGCCGCTGCCGCCGAGCCGGCCGCGCCTGCCGCCGAGCAGCCGGCGACCGCCTCCGCGGAGTGATCTCGCCGTCGCGTCCCCACCGTCTGGGTTCCCGGCGGTGGGGACGCGACGGGTACGCCGGGCAGAACCGGCCCGGAACCGGGTAACCAGCACCCCAGACCACCTCACTGACACCGAAGAGAGAGTCATGTCCAACTTCACCGCCGCGGACGTCAAGAAGCTCCGCGACCTCACCGGCGCCGGCATGATGGACTCCAAGAAGGCGCTGACCGAGGCCGAGGGCGACTTCGACAAGGCCGTCGAGATCCTGCGCGTCAAGGGCGCCAAGGACGTCGGCAAGCGGGCCGGGCGCACCGCCGCCAACGGCCTGATCGCCCACTCCGGCCAGGCGCTGCTCGAGCTCAACTGCGAGACCGACTTCGTCGCCAAGAACGACGCCTTCATCGCGCTGGCCCAGCAGCTGGTCGAGCACGGCGTGGCCAGCGGCGCCACCAACGCCGAGGAGCTGCTCGCCAGCAGCATCGACGGCAAGAGCGTGGCCGACCTGATCCAGGAGCAGTCCGCCAAGATCGGCGAGAAGCTGGTGCTCAACCGCTTCGCCAAGCTGGACGGCACCACCGCGGTCTACATGCACCGCAAGAGCCAGGACCTGCCCCCGGCAGTCGGCGTGCTGGTCGAGTTCACCGGCAAGTCGGACGAGGCGGCCGACGCCGACGCGCGCGCCGTGGCCATGCAGATCGCCGCGATGCGGCCGAAGTACCTCACCCGCGACGAGGTGCCGGCCGAGACCGTCGAGTCCGAGCGGCGCATCGCCGAGCAGACCGCCCGCGAGGAGAACAAGCCCGAGGCGGCGCTGCCGAAGATCGTCGAGGGCCGGGTCAACGCCTTCTTCAAGGACTTCGTCCTGCTGGAGCAGGCGTCGGTCGCCGACAACAAGAAGACCGTCAAGCAGGTGCTGGCCGACGCCGGCATCGAGGTGACCCGCTTCCTGCGGTTCGAGGTCGGCCAGGCCTGAGCCGCCGCACCGGGCCGTCCGGCCCGGGCACAGGGGAGAACGTCGACGAGGAGGCCGCCGGTGTACGCGACAGGCACCGCGGCCTCCTCGTCACATAGGGTCGGCAGGGGCACGTACGCGACGCTCGCGCGATGCGCGGGGAGAAGGGGCGGGGCGGATGACGCAGGTTGTGAGTGACCGGAGCCTGGCGGCGGAGGACCCGACCGCCCCTCCGCCCGGTCGGTCCCGCCGGGTGGTGCTGAAGCTCTCCGGTGAGGTGTTCGGCGGCGGCGCGATCGGCGTCGACCCCGACGTCGTGCAGGGCATCGCCCGCCAGATCGCCACCGTGGTACGCCGCGGCGTGCAGGTCTCCGTGGTGGTCGGCGGCGGCAACTTCTTCCGCGGCGCCGAGCTGCAGAAGCGCGGCATGGACCGGGCCCGCGCCGACTACATGGGCATGCTCGGCACGGTCATGAACTGCCTGGCCCTCCAGGACTTCCTGGAGAAGGAGGGCATCGAGACCCGGGTGCAGAGCGCCATCACGATGGCCCAGGTCGCCGAGCCGTACATCCCGCTGCGCGCGATCCGCCACCTGGAGAAGGGCCGCGTGGTCATCTTCGGCGCGGGCGCCGGCATGCCGTACTTCTCCACCGACACGGTGGCCGCCCAGCGGGCGCTGGAGATCCGCGCGGACGTGGTGCTGATGAGCAAGAACGGCGTGGACGCGGTCTACACCGCCGACCCCCGGATCGACCCGACCGCGAGCAAGCTCGACTCGATCACCTTCTCCGAGGTGCTGCGCCGTAACCTGCGGGTGGCCGACGCCGCCGCGTTCAGCCTCTGCATGGAGAACGGCCTGCCGATGCTGGTCTTCGGCGCCCAGGGCGACGACACCATCGTCCGGGCCGTCGGCGGCGAGAAGATCGGCACCCTGATCACCGCCTGACCGGCCCGCCGGACCGGCAGCGGTCCCTCTGCCACGGCAGCACCCGCACCACACACGACGAGCGACAGAAGGAGGCGAGGAGACCGGTGATCGACGACACCCTCCTCGAGGCGGAGGAGAAGATGGAGCGTGCCATCGAGCACGCCAAGGAGGAGTTCGGCGGCATCCGTACCGGACGCGCCAACGCCGCCATGTTCTCCCGGATCGTGATCGACTACTACGGCAGCCCGACCCCGCTGCCGCAGATGGCGTCCATCGCGGTGCCCGAGCCGCGCATGGTGATCATCAAGCCGTACGACAACTCGCAGCTGGGCGCCATGGAGAAGGCGATCCGCGACTCGGACCTCGGGGCCAACCCGAACAACGAGGGCAACCAGCTCCGCATCGTCCTGCCGCAGATGACCGAGGAGCGGCGCCGCGACATGATCAAGGTCGCCCGGCAGAAGGGCGAGGAGGCCAAGGTCGCCGTCCGCAACATCCGCCGCAAGGCCAAGGAGGAGCTGGACCGCCTGGTCAAGGACGGCGAGGTCGGCGAGGACGAGGGCCGGCGCGCGGAGAAGGAGCTGGACGACCTGACCCAGCGCTTCGTCGCCAACGTCGATGAGCTGGTCAAGCACAAGGAGAGCGAGCTGCTCGAAGTCTGAGCACCCGCGTACCTCGCACGGCACCGCGCCGCCGTCGCCCGTCCGGGCGGCGGCCCGGTGCCGTCGTCGTGCCCGGCGGCGCACACCCTCGGGGCCGCGGCGGGTGCAGTAGGCTCGGCACGATTCCCGACCACCACGGGGTGAACGGCGGGAGTCGCCCGGCCGTCGGTCGGTAAACAGGAAGTCTCACGCCGGTAGGGGATGGTCTTGGTCTTGCGTCATGTGGTGGCTCTCGTACCGGCTGCCGGTGCGTGATGTCCCACCCCGACCCCTACGGCAACACCGAGTCGCGTGGCTGGGACCGCCCGGCCGCCCCGGCCCTGCCCTGGCCGGACACCGATCTGGAGCCCGGCCCCTGGCGGCCCGGCCCGGCCGCGCACACCCACCCCGCCGAGCCGGACACCTACGCCCGTCCCGGAGCAGGCCCGGACACGTACGCCGGTCCGGACACGTACGCCGGATCTGACACCTACGCCGGGCCGTACCCGACGACCTCGCGGCACCACGACGGCCCTGGCCGGTACGACGGACCGCCGGCCGGCGACCGTGGGCGGCCCGCCGGGCCGGACCACGACGGCCCCTGGGGTGAGCCCGCCCGCGACGACGAGTACCCGACCGCGCAGATCGCGCCGGTGCGCGACGAGCCCACCGAGCAGATCCCGGCGGTACGCGACGAGCCCGCCTCGGAGCCGCCGGCCGGCCGCCGCGGGCCGGGACGCCGGCGGGCGAGCGCCGAGCGTCCGCCGACCACCGCCCCGAAGACGTCCCGGGCGGGGCGCAACCTGCCGGCCGCGATCGGCGTCGGGGTGGCCCTCGGCGCGGCGGTCGTGGTGCCGCTGTTCTTCTTCATGCCGGCGTTCCTCGCCGTGCTCGCGACCGCTGTGGGGATCGGCATCTGGGAGATGGCCCGCGCGGTACGCCGCAGCGGCGCCCACCCGCCGCTGGCGCCGCTCGTCGCCGGTGGCGTGATCACCGTGGGCCTGGCCTGGTACGCGGGCCCCGACGCGCTCTGCCTCGGCCTGCTGGTCACGGTGCTGGGCACGATGATCTGGCGGCTGGGCGACGGGCCCGGCAACTACCAGCGTGACCTGACCGCGGCCACCCTGATCGCGGTGTACGTGCCGTTCCTCGCCGGGTTCGCGGCGATGCTCGCGGCGGCGCCCGGTGACGGGCACCTGCGGGTGCTGGTGACGCTGGCGGCGGTGGTGCTCTCCGACACCGGCGGGTACGCCGCGGGCGTGTCGTTCGGCAAGCACCCGATGGCGCCCACGATCAGCCCGAAGAAGTCCTGGGAGGGCTTCGCCGGCTCGGTGACCGCCGCGGCGGCGGGCAGCGCGGCGCTGCTGTGGGCGTTGTTCGACGTGGCCCCCTGGTGGGGTGCGCTGTTCGGGATGGCGATCTCGGTCTCGGCGGTGCTCGGTGACCTCGCCGAGTCGATGATCAAGCGGGATCTGGGCGTCAAGGACATGAGCAACCTGCTGCCCGGGCACGGCGGCCTGATGGACCGGCTCGACTCGATCCTGTTCGCCGTGCCGGTGGCGTACCTGCTGCTCGCCGTCTTCGTCCCGGTGGTGAACTGAGGCATGCGTCACGGCGGCGACCCGCTGCGGGCCGGGTGGCCGGGGGCGATTCGACACGTACGGACGGGTGCGTCCGGGCGGGAGCGTGTCAGACTGGACGCGCCATGACGAGTCTTCCGCTGATCTCCGTAGACCCCGACGCCCGCGGCCGCCGGCCCGCGATGCCTCCCCGCCACCTCGCCGACCTGGACCTGCCGGGCCGGCAGGCGCTCGTCACCGAGCTGGGTGAGCCCGCGTTCCGCGCCAAGCAGGTCTCCAACCACTACTTCGGCCGCCTGGTGCGCGACGCGGAGCGGATGACCGACCTGCCGGCCGCGACCCGGGAGCGGCTGGCGGGTGAGCTGCTGCCCACGCTGCTCACCCCGGTCCGCGAGCTGGCCTGCGACGACGGCGCGACCCGCAAGGCGCTCTGGCGGCTGCACGACGGCTCGCTGGTGGAGAGCGTGCTGATGGGCTACCCGGACCGGGTGACCGTCTGCATCTCCAGCCAGGCCGGCTGCGGCATGGCCTGCCCGTTCTGCGCCACCGGCCAGGCCGGGCTGACCCGTAACCTGTCCACCGCCGAGATCGTCGACCAGGCGGTCTACCTGGCCGGGGTGGCCGCCTCCGGCGCCGTGGCCGGGTCGCCGCCGCGGCTGTCGCACGTGGTGTTCATGGGCATGGGCGAGCCGCTCGCGAACTACTCGCGGGTGGTGGCGGCGATCCGCCGGCTGGTCGCCCCGGCGCCGGAGGGACTGGGCCTGTCGCAGCGGCACATCACCGTGTCGACCGTCGGTCTGGTGCCGGCGATCCGCCGACTGGCCAGCGAAGACCTCTCGGTGACCCTTGCGCTGTCGCTGCACGCCCCCGATGATGAGCTGCGCGACGAACTCGTCCCGGTCAACCAGCGCTGGAAGGTGTCCGAGGTGCTGGACGCGGCGTGGGACTACGCGGCCACGACGGGGCGTCGCGTGTCCATCGAATACGCGATGATCAAGGACGTGAACGATCAGCCGTGGAGAGCCGATCTGCTCGGGCGGCTACTGGCCGGCAAGCTGGCCCACGTGAACCTGATCCCGCTCAACCCGACTCCGGGCAGCCGCTGGGACGCCAGCCCGAAGCCGGTCGAGCGGGAGTTCGTCCGGCGGTTGCGCGACGCCGGCGTGTCGACCACGGTGCGCGACACCCGGGGACGCGAGATCGACGGGGCCTGTGGGCAGCTCGCCGCCGCCGGGGACACGGACGGCGACTCACGCGCGGCAACGGCGTAGCGGTACGAGACCAGGAGACATAGTGGCGAGTCAGGGTCAGCGTTTCCGGCGTAAGGCGCTCCGCCGGGGCTACAAGGTCGACGAGGTCGACGCCTTCCTGGACCGGGTCGAGGCGACACTCGACGGCCAGCCGATCGGCGCGCCCGTGGCCTCCCAGGAGGTCCACGACGTCGTCTTCCGGGTCCGGTTCAACGGCTACGACGAGTGGCAGGTCGACCTGCACCTCGACCGGGTCGAGCGGCAGCTCGCCGAGCTGGAGGAGCGCGGTGGCGCGCCGGCCGGGCGCGGTGGCGACCCCCGGATGGCCGACCGGCTCGGCCCGCCGATGCGCGACGACCGGGGTATGTCGCCGGTGCCGCAGCCGCCGATGCCGCCCCGGCAGATGCCCGCCCAGCCCGGCCCGCCCGCCGACCGGTACGGCAACCGCTACGACGAGCCGACCGGCGCGTTCGCCGGTGGTTACGACGGCCCGCGCGGTGGCTACGACGGCCCCCGCGGCCCGGGTGGCCCCGGCCCGATGGGCCCGGGCGCGCCGATGGGGCACGGCGGCCCGCCGCCGCGCGGCCTGCCGCCCGGCCCGGGCGGCTACGGTCCACCGGACAACGGCCCGGGCGGCTACGGTCCGCCGGACAACGGTCCCGGTGGGTACGGTCCGCCGGACAGCGGCCCCGGTGGGTACGGTCCCCCGGACAGCGGCCCTGGCGGGTACGGCCAGGAGGAGCGCTTCGACGGGTTCGAGGCCGGCCGGCGTGCCCGTGCCGACATGACCGCCGAGATCCGCATGCCCGAGCGTGAGCTGCGCGGCCGTGGCCCCGGCGGCCCGCCGGCGCTGCCGCAGCAGGGTTACGGCGCACCGGAGCCCGGCTACGGCCCGCCGGACCCGGGTTACGGGCCGCCGGACCAGGGCTACGGCCCGGGCCCCTCGATGACCGGCCCGCCGCTCGTGAGCCCGCCGGTCGCCGGTCCGCCGATGGTGGGGCCGCCGATGGCCGGCCCGCCCGGCAGCGACCTGCACCGGGTCGACCAGATCCGGCGCAGCTTCCAGGTCCGGCGGTTCGGCAGCGGGTACGACCCGGACCAGGTCGACCGGTTCTTCGAGACACTGCTCGGCGGCATGCAGGGGCGCAACCCGATGCCGGTGAACCCGAAGGAACTCGACACGCTGCGCTTCGGGCTGGTGCCCGGTGGCTACTTCGAGGCCGAGGTCGACGCCGCGCTCAAGGACGTGCAGGACATCCTGCTCGGCCGCTGACCCCGCCTCCCGAGACGACGAAGGGCCCGCCCCCCGGGTGAGGGGGCGGGCCCTTCGCGCACTACCGTGGGCGCCGCGCGTCAGGACCGCAGGCCGTTGCGGCGCAGCACGGCGTCGCCGATGACGATGGCGATCAGCAGTCCGGCGATCCCGAACAGCCAGATGTGCTCCACCCGGCCCTCCTCGATCCCGCAGAGCGCCATCAGTACCAAAGCCACCGCCGACAGCACCGCACCGATCCGTCCGGACTTGCGGTGTCCGGGCTTGTGCTGATCTGGCGCGGTTACCGGCTCGTCTCCTGCCACTGTCGGTCCTTCCCTCGCGATCGGATCTCCGATCAGTCTGGCACGGCCCCAACCGGGCCCGGCGCAGGGTCCGACCTCCTGTGCCGGGGATGACCCGGGCGGGCGACAGCGGGCGGGCGGCGCGGCCCGGGTCGTTGGTCCCGTACCGGTGGGGGCGGATGGCCACTACCGGCGTCGCGGGACGGCGAGCACACTGCCTCCGGTAGCGTCTTGACGTACACCTTGATGCCTTTTTGAGGAGGACTGCGGTGCGAGTGACCGGTACGGGGCATGCCAGCATGCGGATCGACACGGCCGCGGGCAGCATCCTGTGCGACCCGTGGGTCAACCCCGCCTACTTCGCCTCGTGGTTCCCCTTCCCGGACAACTCCCTGCTCGACTGGGCGACCCTCGGCCAGGTCGACTACCTGTACGTGTCGCACCTGCACCGGGACCACTTCGACGCGAAGCACCTGCGTGACTTCGTGTCGAAGGACGCCACCGTCCTGCTGCCCGAGTTCCCCACCTCGGAGATGGAGGACGAGTTCCGGGAGCTGGGCTTCACCAAGTTCCTCAAGGCCCCGAACGAGCAGGTCGTGGAGCTACCAGGCGGCCTGAAGATCATGATTCAGGCGCTGACCAGCCCGACCGACGGCCCGATCGGCGACTCGTCGCTCTGGGTCGAGTACGACGGCGTGCGGCTGCTCAACCAGAACGACGCCCGCCCGACCGACCTGACCGTCTTCGCCGAGCTGGGCCACGTGCACGCGCACATGCTCCAGTTCTCCGGCGCGATCTGGTACCCGATGGTCTACGAGCTGCCGCAGGCGGCGAAGACCGCGTTCGGCAAGCAGAAGCGGGACCGGCAGTTCGACCGCACCTGGCGCTACATCGACGACCTGAAGGCCGACCACGTCTTCCCGATCGCCGGCCCGCCGTGCTTCCTCGACGACGAGCTGTGGCAGTTCAACGACATCTTCGGCGACGAGGGCAACATCTTCCCCGACCAGTCGGTGTTCCTGGCCGAGTACGCCAAGGTCGGCGGCACCAACGGCATCGTGCTGCTGCCGGGCAGCGTCTCGGAGGTCACCACCGAGGGCGCCACCACCACGCACCCGGTGCCGGTGGAGGAGTTCTTCGCGAACAAGGTCGCCCACCTGGAGGAGATGCGGGAGCGCAAGCGCCCGGTCATCGAGGCCGAGAAGGCGTCCTGGCGGCACCCCGAGGTCGACGTGCTCGGTGAGATGAAGCGCCGGATCGAGCCGCTGCTCGACGAGTCGATCTACCTGGCCAAGGGCGTCGGCGGGCCGGTCCGCTTCGACCTGGTCGGCTACGACGGCGCCGAGGTCGAATCCATCGTGGTGGACTTCCCGGGCAAGGAGGTCCGGCCGTACGCGGACGAGAAGGTCCGCTACCGGTTCCGGACCGAGCGGGCGCTGATCGAGCACCTGCTGCACATCGGCGAGGTGGACTGGGTCAACTCCCTCTTCCTGTCCTGCCGTTTCTCCGCGGCCCGCATCGGCCAGTACAACGAGTTCGTCTACGCCTTCTTCAAGTGCCTGTCCGAGGAGCGCCTCCAGTACGCCGAGGGCTGGTACGACGAGCACGAGCGGGCGGTCGACGCCGAGGACATCACGCTCGACGGCTGGGTGGTGCAGCGGCGCTGCCCGCACCTGAAGGCGGACCTGAGCCGGTTCGGCATCGTCGACGGCGACCAGCTCACCTGCCAGCTGCACGGCTGGAAGTTCGACCTGGCCAGCGGGCGCTGCCTGACCAGCGTCGGGCACAAGATCCGCGCGCACCGCGCCGACGCGGAGACCTCGACGCCGGCCGTCTGACGGTTTCGCCCCGCACGCCGCCCCGGCACGCGACCATCGGTCGTGAGGGGGCGGCGTGACGGGTGCGGACAGGGAACCGGCGTACCGGTTCGGGCGCGGCAACGAGATGGCGCGCGACGCCTCCCGGGTGGAGGCGTTCAGCGACGCGGTGATCGCCATCGTGCTCACCCTGATGGCCGTCGAGCTGCTGTCGTTCGACCCGGACACGCCGCAGGACGACGGGCTGCCGGCCGCGCTGCTGCACGAGTGGCGCGCCTACCTGGCGTACGTGATCACCTTCGCCATCGTCGGCCAGGTCTGGCTGACCCACCACAACATGTGGCGTTACGTCCGCCGGGTCGACCAGATGCTGCTGGTGCTGAACCTGCTGCTGCTGATGTTCGTGGCGGCGATCCCGTTCACCGCCGACCTGCTCGCGGACAACCTGCGCGGCACCGTCGGTGACCAGCGGCTGACCGCCGCGCTGTACGCGGGCGTGGTGCTCGGTGAGGCGCTGTTCTTCAACCTGAGCTGGTGGTGGGCGCGCCGCCGCGGACTGCTGCAACCGGGCCTGGACCCGAGGCTGGCGCGGGCGGTGGCCCGCCGGTTCCGCCTCGGTCCGCTGCTCTATCTGGTCGCGTTCGCGATCGTGTTCGTCGACCCGGTGCTGAGCCTGCTGGCGTACCTGCTGCTTGTCGGCGTCTACCTGGTGCGCGGTCCGGGCGACCTCCCGCCCGCCGGCCAGGAGGCGCCCGAGACGCCGTGAGGACTCAGCCCAGGTCGGCGAGGATGCGGCGGGCGGCGTTGTGCCCGGCCGCGCCGATCACGCTGCCCGCCGGATGGCAGCCGGCGCTGCCCGCGTACACCCCGTCCACCCCCGTCGCGTACGGCATCCGGTCGGTGAACGACACAGTGTTGTCGACGTGGTGGATGTGTCCGCCGGTGATCCCGAAATGCGCCTCGATGCCGGGCGGCGGCAGCGGCACCGCGTCCGCGACCAGGTCACCGGCGCCCGGGGCGTACCGCTCGCAGATCGCGATCAGCCGCTCCACGTAGCCGGGCAGCGCCGCGTCCCAGGTGGTGCCGGCCAGCTCGTAGGGGACCGACTGCACGAACAGCGCCGACGAGTGGTGCCCCGCCTCGTCGGACAGCGACGGGTCGACAGTGGTGTGCAGGTACCACTCGATCGTCGGCTCCTCCGGCAGCCGCCCGGCCCGCACGTCCGCCCACATGCCGCGCAGCGCCGCCATCGGCGACTCGCCGCCGTCGCCGACGAGCGAGGCCGAGCCGGGCAGCAGGTGGATGGTCGACCCGAACGGGCTCGGCGCGTCGGTCGGCAGGCAGGAGAAGCGCGGCAGCCCGGTCAGCGCCAGGTTGAGCTTGAGCGTGGTGCCGGGGCGGCGGACCGCCGCCATCCGCGCGCCCAGCTCCGCCGGGAGCGCGCCGTCGGGCAGCAGCCCCATCAGCCGGTACGGGTCACAGGCGCCGAGCACCACCGGGGCGTCCACCTCCCGCCCGTCGGCGAGCGTCACCCCGGCGGCGGCGCCTCCGGCCAGCCGGATCGCGGTGACCGGCGCGTCGGCCACGATCCGCGCCCCGGCGCGCACGGCGGCCTCGGCGAACGTGCGGGACACCGTACCCATGCCGCCCCGGGTGATCATCCAGGTGCCGTCCGCGCCTGGTAGCCGGCACATGTTGTGCACCAGGAAGTTGTGCCCGGTGCCGGGGTCGTCCGGGCCGGCGTTCAGCCCGGACAGGCCGTCGGTGACCGCGTACATGCTGACCAGCAGCTCGGAGCGGAAGTCGAAGCGGGCCAGGTGGTCGGCCACCGAGCCGCGTACCAGGTCGACGAAGACCTGCCGCAACGCGGGCCGCACGTAGCGCTCGGCGGTCTCCTCGACCGGCAGCGGCTCGGCCAGCCACGCCGGGGCGAGATCCTCCCGCAGCTGGGCCAGCTCGGCGTGGAGCGCATCGTCGGCGGCGACGTCGGCGGGGGAGAACATCTCCGCGAGCTGCCGCCGGCTCGCCGCCACGTCGCTGCCGGCCAGCAGGTACGGCGAACCGAGCCCGCCCGGCGTGGGCAGGAAGTAGTGCGGGTCGCGGCGCAGCACCGGGATGGTCACGTCGAGCGTGGCCAGCAGCTCCGGCGGCATCAGCCCGAGCAGGTACGACCCGGTGGAGTGACGCAGCCCCGGCACCTTCGGGAACGGGTTCTCGGTGCGGGTCGCCCCGCCGATCACGCCGGACGCCTCCAGCACCAGCACGTCCAGGCCGGCGCGGGCCAGCAGGATCGCCGAGACCAGGCCGTTGTGCCCGGCGCCGACCACCACGACGTCGGCGCGGGACGGCAGCTCACTCGCGTCGCTCATGGGCCGGAGCGTAGCGGCGGGCGAGCTATTGCGGGAGGGTTCGCCCTGGGGCGCTACCGTTCCGGGCATGTCCCCGGCTGTCCAGATCGCGCTCGCGGTGGCGCTCGTCGTGGTGGTGCTCCTCCTCCTGCTCGTGCTGCGGCGCGACCGTCCCCGGGACCTGGTCGCCCCGGATCGCCCGGCCGGCGACGGGCAGGCCGAGGTGCTCCGGCTGGCCCGCGCGGGGCGTACCGTCGAGGCGGTCAAGGTGCTGCGCGAGCAGACCGGGCTGTCGCTGCTGGACGCGAAGCGGGCGGTGGACGCGCTGACGGCCGGTGGAACCTGGTCGCCCGGCCCTCCGGCCCCCGGAAAGGGCGTCGACGAGGCGGTGCGGGCCGAGGCCGCGCGGCTGCTGTACCAGGGGAAGAAGATCCAGGCGATCAAGGTGGTGCGGGAGCACACGCACATGTCGCTCGCCGACGCCAAGCGGTACGTCGAGGGCCTCTGACGCCGGACGGCCGTCACCGGGCGTTCACTCTATAGTGGCGGTGGTCGATGCATTTCTCGTCCTACCGTCGACGGGACACCCACCGCCTCCGGGAAGGTCACCCCCGATGGATCGTCGTACCGTCCTGCGTGCCACAGCCGTCGGTGGCGCCGCCGCCTTCGCCGGTGGTCTCTGGGCCGCCGCTGCCGCCCCGGCCCAGCCCGCCCAGCCCGGTCCCGGCCCGTACGGCGACCTGCTGGCCGCCGACGCCAACGCCCTCCAGTTGCCGGCCGGCTTCACCAGCCGGGTGATCGCGCGGTCCGGGCAGCGGGTCGCCGGCACCTCGTACACCTGGCACCCGGCGCCCGACGGCGGCGCCTGCTTCCCGGCCGGCGACGGCTGGATCTACGTCTCCAACTCGGAGGTCCCGCTCGTCGGCGGCGCCTCGGCGGTGCGGTTCGCCGCCGACGGCGCGATCGCCGCCGCGTACCGGATCCTCGGCGGCACGAACGTCAACTGCGCGGGCGGGCCGACCCCGTGGGGGACGTGGCTGTCCTGCGAGGAGGTGCCGCTGGGGCGGGTCTTCGAGACCTGGCCCGAGGGCGGCCGGTCCGGCGAGGAGCGGACCCGGATGGGCCGCTTCAAGCACGAGGCGGCGGCCTGCGACCCGCAGCGGCGGGTGGTCTACCTGACCGAGGACGAGGGCGACGGCTGCTTCTACCGGTTCGTCCCGGACACCTGGGGTGACCTGCGCACCGGCAAGGTGCAGGTGCTGTGCGCCCCGGACGGCCAGGTGACCGGCCCGGTGACCTGGCGGGGCCTGCCGGACCGCGACGGATTCCCGGTGCCCACCCGCTACCAGGTGGGCGCGGCGCAGACGTTCGACGGCGGCGAGGGCTGCTGGTACGCCGACGACACCTGCTGGTTCACCACCAAGGGGGACAACCGGGTGTGGGCGTACGACGCGGTGAACGAGCGGCTCGACCTCGCGTACGACGACTCACTGGTGCCGGCCGGTGCCGCGCCGCTGACCGGCGTCGACAACATCACCGGCACTGCCGGCGGTGACCTCTACGTGGCCGAGGACGGCGGCAACATGGAGATCAACGTGATCACCCCGGCCGGTGTGGTGGCACCGTTCCTGCGGCTGCTCGGGCAGCCCGAGTCGGAGATCACCGGGCCGGCGTTCTCGCCGGACGGCAGCCGGCTCTACTTCTCCTCGCAGCGCGGCACCAGCGGCGCCCGGGCCGGGACCGGCGGCATCACGTACGAGGTGCGCGGCCCGTTCCGGCGCTGACCTCCCGCCGTCAGGCGCGGGCCGCCTCCCGGGTGGCCCGCCACCGGCTCGCCGCCAGCGTGGCCGAGTAGCCGGACAGCACGATCACGTGGAACAGGTACAGCCAGAGCAGCACCGCCACGCCGCCGCCGATCTCGTCGAACCCGCCGAACGGCACGCCCAGGTCCAGCGGCAGCGAGCAGAACAGCACGAAGCCGTGCACGAAGCCGGACAGGTTCGCCGCCGTGAACGAGCCCAGGCCCACTGTGGCGAGCCAGTCCGGCGAGGCCGGGCCGACCACCCGGAACACCCAGATCAGCACCGGCGTGAGCACCAGCCACACCGCGAGGAACGACAGCACCACGCCGAGCGCGCCGATCCAGCCGCCCTGGCGTACCAGCCGGGTGGTCATCGGCAGCCCGAGCAGGATCGACAGCAGCAGCACCGGGGCCGGCGCCAGCAGCGGGAGCAGCAGCAGGCGCCCCCGCCAGCCGACCAGCGCGCCGGACTCGGCGCGCGGCTCGGCCACCGAGACGAAGGCGCGGCGCAGTCCTTCCCCGTAGAGCGAGGCCGGCAGCAGCGACGCCAGCGCCAGCAGCGGGGTCAGCCCCAGCCCGGCCTCGACGAGTGCGGCCGCCGCCCGGTGGGCGCCGATCTCGGTGGGCAGCGTGTCGATCGCGTACCCGGTCAGCCGCCGCACCCGGTCCGCCCCGGCGAGCAGCCCGGTCAGCCAGATCGCCAGCAGCGCCACCGGCACCACGGCGATCGCGCCGTAGAAGGTGATCGCGGCGGCGTGCAGCGACAGGTCCCGGCCGCGGACCGGCCGGAACGCCGCAGCCGTGATCCGCTTGGTCCGCTCCCACCCGTCGCCCATCGCCCTCTCGTTCCCCGTACGAGCCCGCGCCACGCATTACGATCCGGCGGCATGACGATCGCCACGACCGACCGGCTGGTGCTCCGCGACTGGACAGAGTCGCCGGACGACCTGGCCCGGATCTACGACATCTACTCACGGGACGAGGTGATGCGCTGGCTGGGCGGCGGCAAGGGGCGGATGACCGACCCGTCCGAGGCGCGCGAGCGGGTCCGGATGTGGCACGAACGCTGGGCGCCGTACGACGGCCGGTGGGGCCTGTGGGCGATCGAGCCGCGTGCCGGCGGGCCGGTGGCGGGGAGCATCCTGCTCAAGCCGCTGCCGGGACGCGACGGCGTCACCCTGACCGACGACATCGAGGTCGGCTGGCACCTGCACCCCGACGCCCAGGGCAACGGTTACGCGACCGAGGCGGCCCGCGCGGTGGTGGAACGCGAGTTCGCCACCGGCACCCCGAGGGTGTACGCGGTGGTGATGGCCGGGAACGACCCGTCGATGGCGGTGACCCGGCGCCTCGGCATGACGCACGAAGGCGTGCGCACCGACTGGTACGGCGGGGTCGAACTGGAGACCTTCGTCCTGGAACGTCCGGCCTGAGCCGTGCCGTTGGCAGTTCGCCCTCGGCCTCCTACGGTGGTGGGGACGCGGGGGAGGCACGGATGGTCGACGGTGGCGACGCAGCGCGTTGGCTGCACCTCCACGCCGCCCGGGGCGGTCCGGACGACCTGTCGCTCCTGGTGAACCGGGTCGCGCCCGTCATCGGGGCCACCGACATCGTGATCTACCTGGCCGACTACACGCAGTCCTCGCTCGTACCCCTGGTCGGCGCGGGCGCGCCCCGGGACGAACTCACGATCGAGACGACGCTGGCCGGCCGGGCGTTCACCGGCCTGCAGGTGCAGCGCGCCCCTGACCGCCCGGACCGGCTCTGGGTGCCCCTGCTGCTCGGCTGCGAACGGCTGGGGGCGCTGGAGATCGTGTCGTCGCGCGCCGGCGACCCCGCGCTGGACCGGCCGGCCTGGGAGGTGGCGGTCGCCGTCGCTCAGGTCCTGGTGAACCGCCGGCTCTACGGCGACGTCGTGGAACGGATCCGCCGCCGCCTGCCGATGCAGGTCGCCGCCGAGACCGTGTGGGGGCTGCTGCCGCCGCTGACCTTCGCGACGGACGAGCTGGTGATCACCGCCATCCTCGAACCGTGTTACGACGTCGGCGGGGACATCTTCGACTACGCGCTCAACGGTGACGTGCTCAGCGTCGGGCTCTTCGACACCTGCGGGCACGGGATCAAGGCGAGCGCGTTGGCCTCGCTCGTGGTCAGCGCGTACCGCAACGCCCGGCGCACCGGTCTCGACCTGGTCGACACGGCGATCAGCATCGACAGGTGGGTCCGCTCCGAACACCCCGGCCTGTTCGCGACCGCGCTACTCGCCGAACTCGACCGGCGGACCGGCGTGCTGCGGACCATCAACGCCGGCCACCCCGGCGCCATGCTGCTGCGGAACGGCAAGGCCGTCCGGGCACTGCCCGGACCGACCGCGCTGCCGCTCGGGCTGGGCAACCTGTCGACGCGGCGCCCGCGGGCGCACGAGGAGGCGCTGCACCCGGGCGACCGCATCCTCGCCTACACCGACGGCATCACCGACGCCCGGGGCGACGACGGGGAACGGTTCGGGCTGGACCGGCTCGTCGACTTCGTCGAGCGTGCCCTCAACGAGCGGCTGCCCAGCCCGGAGACGATGCGCCGGCTGGTGCGCGCCGTCCTCGCCTACCAGCAGGACGAGCTCGACGACGACGCCACCGCGCTGTTCCTGGAGTGGCAGCCCTCGCACCTGCCGTTGGAGCACCTGGAGCACCTCACCGCGCCAGACGGGACGATCGCGTCCCCGTAGCCCGGTGGAGACCTACGCCCGGGAGCGCCTCGCCTGACCGTTCGGCGGGACAGGCGCACAGTGGGTGCGACCGGCGGCTCCGAGAACGTGTGATCCTCCGGTGCGATCGGCAGGTTTCAGCGCTGCCAGGTGAGAGGATGAGGCATTCAGTGAGGTGGAGAAGGTGAGCGCCCCCATGTCGACCGACGCCGAGCGCAACCCGGACTGGCCGAGCACGTTTCACGTGCCGGCCGACGAACTCGCACGGCGCCAGGGCGTCGAGCCGGTCACCAGTCTCGACGACCTTGCCCGTCCGGACCTGATCGAATCGGACGAGGAACTGGACCGCTTCCTCGCCGACCTGTACGCCTCCCGGCGCGAGGGACTGGCTTGAGCATCATCGTCCTGGACACCGACGTGGCTTCGGCGATCCTGCGAGGCCGAGTGGACGAGCGGTTGAGAGCGCGGCTGACCGGGTCGACCCTCGCCATCACCTTCGTAACGTTGGGGGAGTTGACCAAGTGGACCGTGGTCCGCAGCTGGGGCCCGCGCAAGTTGGCTGACCTGGCGCTCTGGCGCCGGAACCTGGTCCTGCTGCCCTTCGACGAGGCCGTCGCGGTGCGTTGGGGCCGAATTCAGGCCACGGCCCAGCTCCGTGGACGGCCGCGGCCGGTCAACGACTCATGGATCGCCGCATGCTGCCTGGTCCACAGGCTTCCGCTCGCGACCTTCAACGGCAAGGACTACGCGGACTTCGCCGACCATGACGATCTAAAGCTCCTCGACCTGGCCTGACCACGACCCGTCCCGGGGCCGTTGGATCTGCTCGGGTGTCTTGACCAGCCCACGACGAGGAGGCGCTCGAGGCGTGATCGACACCAGTTCGCCGAAGTGGTGGCATCGCGGCGGCTGGGATGCCACCACCTCGGGGAAGTGGAGTGGATCATGTCGCCGGGCACTCCGGGACGAACCGGGGTGAGGCGCTGGGGAACAATGGTCCGGTGACCACTCCCCGAGATCTCGTGCTGCTCGGCTCGACCGGCTCGATCGGCACCCAGGCCATCGACATCGTCAAGCGCAACCCGGACCGCTTCCGGGTGGTTGCCCTCGGCGCGGGTGGCGGCAACGTGGAGTTGCTCGCCGCGCAGGCGCTGGAGCTGGGCGTGGAGGCGGTCGGTGTGGCCCGCGCGTCCGCCGCGCAGGATCTTCAGCTCGCGTTCTATGCCGAGGCGAGCCGGCGCGGCTGGGCCACCGGTGACTTCAAGCTGCCCAAGATCGTGGCCGGGCCGGACGCGATGACCGAGCTGGCGCAGTGGCCGTGTGACGTGGTGCTCAACGGGGTGGTGGGCTCGCTGGGCCTGCCGCCGACGCTGGCCGCGCTGCACGCCGGTCGTACCCTCGCGCTCGCCAACAAGGAGTCCCTGGTGGCCGGCGGCCCCTTGGTCAAGGCCGCCGTCTCGCGGCCGGGGCAGATCGTCCCTGTTGATTCCGAGCACTCGGCGCTGGCGCAGTGCCTGCGCGGCGGCGCCCGGGGCGAGGTACGGCGGCTGGTGGTCACCGCCAGTGGTGGCCCGTTCCGGGGGCGGCGGCGGGACGAGCTGACCGCCGTGACGCCGGAGCAGGCGCTGGCGCACCCGACCTGGAACATGGGCCCGGTCGTGACGATCAACTCCGCCACGATGGTCAACAAGGCGCTGGAGGTGATCGAGGCGCACGAGCTGTTCGACGTGCCGTACGCCGACATCGAGGTGATGGTCCACCCGCAGTCGGTGATCCACTCGATGGTCGAGTTCACCGACGGGTCCACGCTCGCCCAGGCCAGCCCGCCGGACATGCGACTGCCCATCGCGCTCGGTATCGGCTGGCCGGACCGGGTGCCCGGCGCCGCCGCGGCCGTCGACTGGACCACCGCCCACACCTGGGAGTTCTTCCCGCTCGACGACGCGGCGTTCCCGGCTGTCGCGCTGGCCAAGGCGGCGGGCGAGGCCGGGCGCTGCCGCCCGGCGATCTACAACGCGGCGAACGAGGAGTGCGTGGCGGCGTTCGTCGCGGGCCGGCTGCCGTTCCTCGGCATCGTCGACACCCTCCAGCGGGTGCTGGAGGACGCTCCCGATTTCGACGAACCAGGTACCGTCGAGGACGTGCTCGCCGCCGAGTCGTGGGCACGGGCGCACGCCCAGGAGATCATCGTCGGGTCGGTGGAAGGAGCTCGATGAGCTATCTGCTCGGGGTGGTGCTGTTCGCCCTGGCGATCCTCATCTCGGTGAGCCTGCACGAGGCGGGGCACATGCTCACCGCCAAGGCGTTCGGGATGAAGGTCACCCGCTACTTCGTCGGCTTCGGCCCGACGCTCTGGTCGTTCAAGCGGGGCGAGACCGAGTACGGCATCAAGGGCATCCCGCTCGGCGGCTTCTGCAAGATCGTCGGCATGACCCCACAGGACGACGACGTCGAGCCGGGGGACGAGAAGCGCGCCATGTGGCGCTACCCGGTGTGGAAGCGGACGATCGTGATGTCCGCGGGCTCGATCACCCACTTCGCCCTGGCCCTGATCGCGCTCTGGATCATCGCGGTGTCGGTGGGGCTGCCGAACCCGAAGTTCCCCAGCACCGAGGCCGGCTTCCGGGCCGAGCCGGCGGTGATCGCCATCGCGCCGTGCGTGGTGGTGGAGAACGCGGCCCGCGCCTGCGAGTCCGGCGACCCGGCCAGCCCGGCCGAGAAGGCCCAGCTCAAGGACGGCGACCGGATCACCGCGGTGAACGGCAAGCCGGTCTCGACCTGGGGCGACATGCTCGACGTGGTCCGGGCCACCCCGCCCGGCACGGCCACCGTCGCCTACGTGCGTGACGGCAAGCCGGCCGAGGCGCGGGTCGACCTGGCCTCGGTGCAGCGTCCGCCGCTGGGCGACCCGAAGGGTGCCACCTCGTCGGTCTCCGCGCTCGGCGTGGCGCTCTCGCCCAGCACTCCGACCCGGGTCGAGTACGGCCCGGTCGCCGCGTTCGGCGCCACCGCCGACTTCACCGGCACCATGGCCGTGCAGACCGCGCACGCCATGCAGCGCATCCCGCAGAAGGTGCCCGCGTTGTGGAACGCGATCACCGGCGGCGAGCGCGACGTGGACACCCCGATCAGCGTGGTCGGCGCCAGCCGGCTCGGCGGCGAGGCCGTGGAGAACAACGCCTGGCTGGTGTTCTTCATGCTCTTCGTGTCGCTGAACTTCTTCATCGGCGTGTTCAACCTGCTGCCGCTGCTCCCGCTGGACGGCGGCCACATCGCCATCGCCTGGTTCGAACGGGCGCGGTCCTGGCTCTACGCGCGCATCGGCCGCGCCGATCCGGGGCGTGTCGACTACCTCAAACTCATGCCGTTCACGTACGCGGTGATCCTGATCGGTGGCGCGTTCACGCTGCTGACGGTCACCGCCGATGTCATCAACCCCATCACGCTCTTCTCAAGGTGAGTGCCTGAAGTGACCGCTGTCAGTCTCGGTATGCCCCCCGTACCGCCGCCGCCGCTGGCCCCGCGCCGGGCCAGCCGCCAGATCATGGTCGGTTCGGTGCCGGTCGGTGGTGGCGCGCCGGTCTCGGTGCAGTCCATGACCACCACCCTCACCGCCGACGTCAACGCCACGCTCCAGCAGATCGCCGAGCTGACCGCGTCCGGCTGCCAGATCGTCCGGGTCGCCGTGCCGTCGCAGGACGACGTGGAGGCGCTGCCGGCGATCGCCAAGAAGTCGCAGATCCCGGTGATCGCCGACATCCACTTCCAGCCGAAGTACGTCTTCGCGGCGATCGACGCCGGCTGCGCCGCGGTCCGGGTGAACCCGGGCAACATCCGGCAGTTCGACGACAAGGTCAAGGAGATCGCGCGGGCCGCCGGCGACGCGGGCGTGCCGATCCGGATCGGCGTCAACGCGGGCTCGCTGGACAAGCGCCTGCTGGCCAAGTACGGCAAGGCCACCGCCGAGGCGCTGGTGGAGTCGGCGCTGTGGGAGTGCTCGCTGTTCGAGGAGCACGGCTTCCGGGACATCAAGATCTCGGTGAAGCACAACGACCCGGTGGTGATGATCCGCGCCTACCGGCTGCTGGCCGAGAAGTGCGACTACCCGCTGCACCTCGGCGTGACCGAGGCCGGCCCGGCGTTCCAGGGCACGATCAAGTCGGCGGTGGCGTTCGGCGCGCTGCTGGCCGAGGGGATCGGCGACACCATCCGGGTCTCGCTGTCCGCCCCGCCGGTCGAGGAGATCAAGGTCGGCAACGCGATCCTGGAGTCGCTGGGCCTGCGCGAGCGCGGCCTGGAGATCGTCTCCTGCCCGTCCTGCGGCCGGGCGCAGGTCGACGTCTACAAGCTGGCCGAGGAGGTCACCGCTGGGCTGGAGGGCCTGCCGGTGCCGCTGCGCGTCGCGGTCATGGGCTGCGTGGTGAACGGTCCGGGTGAGGCCCGCGAGGCCGACCTGGGTGTGGCCTCCGGCAACGGCAAGGGCCAGATCTTCGTCAAGGGCAAGGTCGTCAAGACCGTGCCCGAGGCGCAGATCGTGGAGACGCTGATCGAGGAGGCGCTGCGGATCGCCGACGAGATGGGCGCCGAGATCCCCGAGGAACTGCGTGACCTGGTGCCGGGCGGCGCCACCGTCACCGTGCACTGATCTGTTCTCCGCGTCGTCGTGCGGCCGTCCCCGTTCGGGGGCGGCCGCACGCGCCGTCTCAGGGCCGGGGCACGGCGGCGAAGGGGGAGAGGGTGAACCAGCCGGGCGCGGCGCGCCGCAGCGCCTCCGGCCCGGCCAGCTCCACCGCGCCGCCGCGCAGCGCCGCGGCCCACTCCAGGTCGCCCATCCAGACCTGGACCAGCGCGCGCAGGTCCGCCGTGACCGTCACCGCCACGTCGTGCCCGGGGTCGATGTCGCAGACGTCGGCTTCGCCCGCGGCGATCACCATCCACCAGTCGCGCTGCGTCGTGGGCACGTCCCGGAAGCGGAACCGCACGACGGTACGCCCCGGCGGGACCGCGTCGTGGTCGACGTGCCGGTGCATGTCCCACAGCAGCAGCTTCGGGTCCAGGTCGGCGTCGCCCAGTTCGCCGATCCAGCGCACGCCCCAGGCGCCGAGCGCCTCCAGCACGGGCCGCAGTTCGCGTCCGGCGGCGGTCGGGACGTAGCGCACGTCGGCGCCGTCGACGCGCCGCTCCACCACCCCGGCGCGGACGAGCTGGTGCAGCCGGCGGGACAGCAGGGTCGGTGACATCCGGGGCAGGCCCCGGCGCAGCTCGTTGAAGCGTTCCGAGCCGCTGACCAACTCCCGGACCACGAGCAGCGTCCACCGCTCGTCGAGCAGTTCCATGGCCTTCGCCACGGGGCAGAACTGGTGGTAGGAGGCCCCCATGGCGGGCACGCTACGCCCGGCCCGCCGCCCCGGCCAGGCGCCTGTCGGGAGCGGTACAGATCTCGTACTGGGGGCCGGGTCGTCCGCTGCCTAGCGTCCTGTGCAGGGACGACTGTGAGGAGCGACTGATGATCGAGGAACGGGAACAGGACGCCGCGGTGAAGGCCCGGCACCGTGCGATGTGGGCGATGGGTGACTACGCCGCCGTGGCCGCGCAGGTGATCCCGGAGCTGGGGGCGACGCTGGTCCGCGCCGCCGGGGTGGCGCCGGGCATGCGGGTGCTGGACGTGGCGGCCGGGACCGGCAACGCGGCTCTGCCGGCGGCCCGGGCCGGTGCGGAGGTGGTGGCCGGCGACCTCACCCCGGAGTTGCTGGCGATCGGGCGGGCCGAGGCCGAGCGGGAGGGCTTGACGCTGACCTGGGAGGAGGTGGACGCGGAGGCGCTGCCGTACGCGGACGCCGCGTTCGACGCGGTGCTGTCGTGTGTGGGCGTGATGTTCGCGCCCCGGCACCGGGCCGCCGCCGACGAGGTGCTGCGGGTGTGCCGGCCTGGCGGGACGATCGGCCTGGTCAACTGGACCCCGGAGGGCTTCGTGGGCCAGTTGTTCGCGGCCATGCGGCCGTACGCGCCGCCACCGCCGCTGGGTGCGCAGCCGCCCCCGCTCTGGGGCGACGAGGACCATGTCCGGGAGTTGTTCGGCGACCGGGTCGACGCGCTCCGGCTGGGGCGCGACGCCGTGGTGGTGAACCGGTTCGCCACGCCGGAACAGTTCCGGGACTTCTTCGCCACCCACTACGGGCCCACAGTGGCGGTCTACCGGGCGAACGCGGGCGACCCGGAGCGCACGGCCGGTCTCGACCGCGCGCTGACCGACCTGGCGGCCCGGCACCTGGACGGCGGCGTGATGCGCTGGGAGTACCTGCTCGTCACCGCGCGCCGCGCCTGACGGCACGCCGGTCGTCGTCCGGCCGGCGTGCCGTCGCGGCGGCGGTGTTCACTCGGACTCGGCGAGGATGGCGTAGAGCTTGCGCCGGGTCTCGTCGAGCACCTGGGCGGCCCGGGCGCGCTGGTCGTCGGTGCCGGTGGTCATGACCTGCCGCAGCGCCTGCATGGCCTGCGCCCCGGCGTCGCGGATGTCGTGCCAGCTGTTGACTGTCTGCTCGGCGAACTCCGCCCAGGGCGGGGTCTGCGCCGCGTCGGCCGCCTCGGCCTGCCCCGCCTCGGTCAGCGCGAACCGCTTGCGCCCGCCCTCGGAGTCGGCGGCCGTGGCGATGACGCCCTCGTCCTCCAGCAGTTGCAGTGTCGGGTAGATCGAGCCGGGGCTGGGCCGCCAGGCCCCGCCGGTGCGGGAGTCGATCTCCTGGATCATCTCGTAGCCGTGCATCGGCCGCTCGGTGAGCAGGGCCAGCACCGCGCCGCGGACGTTCGGCCGCCGTCCGCGTCCCCGGCCGCCGCGCCCCCGCCCGCGACCGTGCGGTCCGGGGGAGAAGGGCGGCGGACCCGGAGGTACGGGCGGGAAGCCGAAGCCGCCGTGGCGGCGCATCTCGTCGTGCATGGCGTGCATGCGTCGATGGAAACTCATCAGTGGTTCTCCTTCTGTCGTCGTATCACTGATGCATCAACGATATATCGGCAATGCATCGCCAGCAAGACGTCGCGTAAACCGGACTGCAAACCGTACGTACGTATTGTTAGGCTGCCGGTGTGCGCCTGCTTCCCGAACCGGGCCCGTCCCGGACCCTCGCCCTCTCCACGCTCGTCAACACCGTCGGGCGGGGCACCTGGCTCACCGCCAGCGCGCTGTTCCTCACCCGGTCGGTCGGGCTCTCGGTGGCCCAGGTCGGCGTGGCGCTCACGCTCACCGCGCTGGTCAGCCTGGTGGCGAGCACCCCGATGGGCTATCTCGCCGACCGCCTCGGCCCGCGCGGACTCCAGATGGCCGCGCTGCTCGCCTCGGCCGCGTGCACGACCGCCCTGGTCACCGTGCGCTCCTTCACCGGCTTCCTGGTCGTCGGCATGCTGATGGCGGTCGCGGACGCGGGCACCCGGGGTGCCCGGGGCGCGCTGATCGCCGGCGCCGTACCGCCCGACCAGCGGGTCCGCACCCGCGCCTACCTGCGCGCCGTCACCAACGTCGGGATCTCGGTGGGCACCGTGCTGGCCGGGTTCGCGCTCGCCGCCGACACCCGCGGCGCGTACGTCACGCTGATCCTGCTCGACGCGGCCACCTACGTGCTGGCGGCGGCCGTGCTGCTGCGGCTCCCGCCGGTGCCGCCGATGCCCGCCCCGGCGCACGGGCCACGGCTGATCGCGCTGCGGGACCGCCCGTTCCTCGCCTTCACCGTGCTGGACGGGCTCATGTCCATGCACTTCTCGCTGATCAACATCGCCCTGCCGCTCTGGATCGCCGGGCACACCAGCGCACCGAACTGGCTGATCTCCGTCTGCCTGCTCGTCAACACGGTGGTGGTGATCCTGTTCCAGGTCCGCGCCTCGCGGGGCACCGAGGACCTGACCGGCGCGGGCCGGGCCGCCCGCCGGGCCGGCGTCCTGCTCGCTGCCGCCTGCGCGCTGTTCGCCGCAGGGGGCGGCGTACCGGTGGCGGTGGCGGTGCCGCTGCTGCTGGCCGGCGCGCTGGTGCACGTGGTGGGGGAGCTGTGGCACGCGGCGGCCGGCTGGGGCATCTCCTTCGGCCTGGCCCCGGCGCACGCGCACGGGCAGTACCAGGGCGCGTACGGGATGGGCATGCAGCTCGGTTCGATGGTCGCCCCGGTGGTGGTGACCACGCTCGCGATCGGCTGGGGCGTGCCCGGCTGGCTGGTGCTCGGCGTGGTGTTCCTGCTGCTCGGCACGCTGGTGCCGCCTGTGGTGCGATGGGCCGCCCGGACCCGGCCGGCCGCGCCCGAACCGGTGCCGGCGGCGGCCGGCTGAGGGCCGTGCGGCAGGTGCCCGGTCGGCCCGCGCGCGCCGGGGTGGATCTGGCAGGCTGGTAGCCGTGCTCACGGTGCCGGTACGCCAACTCGGGGAGTCGGAGCGCCGCGCGGTCGAGCGGCTGCTCGACCTCGACCCGTACGCCGCCGCGCAGGTCGCCGAGCGGGTGGCGGCACGCGGTCTGGCCTGGTGGCGGGCCGAGGCGCGGATCCTCGGGTACGGCTCCCGCCGGCACCTGGAGTCGATCTGCTGGCTGGGCGGCAACCTGACCCCGGTGCTCGCGTCCGAGTCGGCGGTGACCGCGTTCGCCGACCAGTTGAGCGCCGAGGAGCGGCTCTGTTCCTCGATCGTGGGCCGGGCCGACGCGGTGCTCGGGCTCTGGGACCGCCTCTCCGCGCACTGGGGGCCGGCTCGGGACGTACGCCCGAACCAGCCGTTGCTGGCGACGGACGCGCTGCCCGCCGTGGCGCCCGACCCGCACGTGCGTCGGGTGCGCGGCAACGAGGTCGACCGGCTGTTCCCGGCGGCGGTGGCGATGTACACCGAGGAGGTCGGGGTGTCGCCGCTGGCCGAGGACGGCGGGCGCGGCTACCGGCGGCGGGTGACCGAGCTGGTGCGCGCCGGCCGTGCCTACGCCCGCTTCGTCGACGGGCGGGTGGTCTTCAAGGCGGAGCTGGCAGTGGTGACCCGCCGGACCGCGCAGGTGCAGGGCGTCTGGGTGGCGCCCGAGTGGCGCGGCCGGGGCATCGCCACCGCCGCGATGGCGGCAGTGGTACGCGACGCGCTGGAACGGGTCGCGCCCACGGTGAGCCTCTACGTCAACGACTTCAACCTGCCCGCCCGCCGGGTCTACGAGCGCTGCGGCTTCCGCCCGGTCGGCACGCTCGCCACAGTGCTGTTCTGAGGATCACTCCCGCCAGACGTCCCGATCCGGACACCCGGCGCTATGCTGGGCATGTTTTTATACTGACTAGTCAGTGCGGAATTCGGGAGCGGAATGAACATCGTCGAGGCCGTCGGCCTGGGCCTGCGCACTCGCCGCGGCTGGGTCTACCGGGACGTCGACCTCACCGCCGCGAGCGGTGAGCTGCACGCCGTCACCGGCCCGCCCGGCAGCGGACGGACCTCGCTGCTGCTCACGCTGGCCGGGCGCTTCCCGCACAACCACGGCGAGCTGCGCCGCCGCGGCCCGGCCGCGCTCGGCCAGGTGGCCGGCGTGCACGAACCCGACCCGACGCTCACCGTCGCCGAGCACATCACCGAACGCCTGCTGCTGCTCGGCCCGGTGCCGCGCCGCCGGCGCCGCCTCGTGCCGGTGGCAGCGGTCCGGGCCCGCCGGGCCTACCGCCGCGACGCCTACGCCGCCGCCATCGCCGGCGCCGGACTCACCGACGCGCCGCTGGACCCCGACCGGTACGGCCGCGACCTCACCCCGGTCGAGCGGCAGGTGCTCGGGCTCGTGCTCGCCAGCCTCGGCGGCCCCAGCCTGATCGTCGCCGACGACGTGGACGCCGGCGCCGACCGCCCCGAGCGGGAGTGGATGTGGGGCGCGCTGGAGCGCCTCGCCGACCAGGGGTACGCCGTGGTCGCCAGCGCCCGCACCGTCGAACCCGGAGTCGCCGCCACCGTGCACCGCATCGGCGACCCGGTTCCGCCCGTTCCCGCCCTGACCGTTCCCACCGAGCCCGCCGAGGTGCCCGCATGAGCGTCCTGCGACTGGCCGTGTTCGAGCTGCGACGGATGACCCGGGGCCGGCTGCCACGCGCCGCCCTGGCGGTGCTCACCATCGTCCCGCTGCTCTACGGCGCCCTCTACCTGTACGCGTTCTGGGATCCCTACGGGAAGATGGACCGGATCCCGGTCGCCCTGGTCGACGCCGACCGTCCGGCCACCGCCGGTGACGGCAGCGAGGTGCACGCCGGCCGCGACCTCACCGAGAAGCTGCTCGACCGCAAGGTCTTCGGCTGGACCGTCACCGACCAGGCCGACGCCACCAAGGGGCTGCGCGACGGGCGCTACCACCTGGTCTTCTCCATCCCGGAGGACTTCTCCGCCACCCTCGCCGCCGGCCCGGAACCGGACCGCCCGGCCCGGCAGGGCGAGCTGAAGGTCGTCAACGACGACGCCACCAACTACCTCTCCGGCCTGCTCGCCCGGTCGGCGTTCAGCGAGATCCGGGCCGCCGCCGCGCAGAGCACCGCCGCCACGTACTTCGACAAGATGCTGATCGGCTTCACCGACGCCAAGGCCGAGACCGGACGCGCCGCCGACGGCGCCGGGAGGATCGCCGACGGGCTCGGCAGCTCCCAGCAGGGCGCGGGAAAGATCGCCGACGGGCTCGGTGACGCCGAGGACGGCGCCGGGCAGCTCGCCGGTGGACTCAACCAGTCGGTCCAGGGCGCGGACAAGCTCGCCAAGGGCCTCGACCAGCTACGGACCGGCGCCGCCCAGCTCGCCGACGGCGCCGGCCGCGCCGCCACCGAGACCAAGGCCGCCGCGGCCACCGTGAACGCCGCCGCCGACAAGTACGAGCCGGTGCTGCGCCGCAACGCCGACAAGATCGAGAAGGCGGCCACACTGGTCGCCGACGGCGCGCAGCAGCTCGCCGCCGGGCTGGACGCGCTGCCGGGCAAGGCCGCCGAGGTGGTCGCGACCGCCGAGGAGATCCGCGACCGGCTCGACGCGGTCGCGAAGGAACACCCCGAACTGTCCGACAACCCGGACTTCGCCGCCGCCCGCAAGGCCGCCGACCGGGCCGTCACGCAGGCCCGCTCCGTGGTGGCCGCGCTGGACAAGACCGACATGGCCACGCTGCGCAAGCAGATGACGGACGTGGCGAAGACCGCCCGCGAGGTGGCCGCCGCCGCGCCGCACCTGGCCGACGACGTCGCCTCCGCCCGCGCCAAGGTCAACGAGCTGGCCGGCGGGCTCGCCACACTGGCCCAGGGCAGCGCCAAGCTCCGCGACGGGCTGGGCGACGCGTCGACCGGCGCGACCGAGCTGCGCGGCGGCCTCTACCGGCTCGCCACCGGCGCCCGCCAGCTCGACGGCGGCCTGGCCCAGCTCGGCAGCGGCAGCAACCGCCTGGTCGACGGGCTGACCCGGCTGGAGGGCGGCGCCGGCGACCTCGCCGACGGGCTCGCCGCCGGGGAGCGGAAACTACCCGGGTACGACGACGCGGCCACTCGCGCCGGCGTGCTCGGTGACCCGGTCGGCCTGATCCGCGACTCGCAGAACCCGGCCGGCTCGTACGGCGTGGGCTTCGCCCCGTACTTCCTGTCGCTGGCGCTCTGGGTCGGCGCGATGATCACGTACATGCTGTTGCGGCCGGTCAACCGGCGGCACGTGATGTCCGGCGCGCCCGGCTGGCGGGTCGTGCTCGCCGGGTGGCTCCCGGCCGCCGGCATCGGCCTGGCCCAGGTCACGGTGCTCTACACGGTGGTGACGCTCGGCCTCGGGCTCGACCCGAGGCACGGCCCGGCCACGTTCGGGCTGCTCGCCCTCACCTCGCTGGCGTTCACCGCGATCATGCAACTGCTCGGCGTGGCGCTCGGCCCGGCCGGCCGGCTGGCCGCGCTGGCGCTGCTGATGCTCCAGCTCACCTCGTCCGGCGGCACCTACCCGGTGCAGACCTCGCCCGGCTTCTTCCAGGCCGTCCACCCCTGGCTGCCGATGACGTACGTGGTGGACGGCCTGCGGCACACCATCAACGGCGGTACGACCGCCCCGGTGGTCGCCGCCGCGCTGGTGCTGCTCGCGTTCGGGCTGGGCGCGATGGCGCTCACCGTCGGCGCGGCCCGCCGGTCCCGCCGGCTGACCCCGTCGAAGCTGCACCCCGAACTGACCATGTGAGGATGAGCCGGTGACGGACGGACGGACACGCCGGCGCGAGGACACCCGCCAGCGCCTCTTCGTGGCGGCGGTGGACCTCATCGCCGAGCAGGGCTTCTCGGCCACCACCGTGGACGACATCGCGGCCCGCGCCGGTGTGGCCAAGGGGACCGTCTACTACAACTTCGAGTCCAAGACCGTCCTGTTCGAGGAACTGCTGCGGCACGGCATCGGCCTGCTCACCGCCGAGTTCCGGGCCGCCGTCGACGGGCTGCCGCCGCTGGAGGCGCTCGGCGCGCTGGTCCGCGCCCAGCTGGAGTACATCCGCCGCTACCGCGCCTTCGCCCAGCTCCTGCTCTCGGAGATGTGGCGGACCAACAGGGAGTGGCAGCAGACGCTGCGGCTGCTGCGCGGCGAGGCCATCGCGGTGATCGCCGACACCGTGCAGGCCGGCGTGGACAGTGGCGACCTCCCGGCCGACCTGGACGTGCGTACCGCGAGTTCGGCGCTGTTCGGCGTCGGGCTGGTGGTAGCAGTGGACTGGCTGGTCTTCTCGCCGGAGCGGCCGATCGACGAGGTGCAGGAGTCGCTGCTCGGCATCGTCCGGCGGGTCGCCCGGACCTGACCAAGGGCCGGTAATTCGGTTGAATCCGGGTCGCCGTGAGGACGAGGCTGGGGACACCGCCCCCACCGAGCCGAGTCCGGAGGACCTTCCATGCGCCTGCTCCGAGATCTCTGGGCCACGGCGCCCCGGCGGATGACGGCGGTCCTGCTGCTGATCGTGCTCGGCGCCGCCGGCCAGGCGGCCGCCTCCGCGCTGGCCGGGCCGGTGCTGGTGCACCGCTCGTCCGGCTGGTTCGTCGCGCTCGCGGTGGCGCTCGTCGCCGCTGTCGTCACCGACCTGCTGATCGGGCTGATCATGGCCCGGCTCACCGCCGACTGGTCGGCCGACGTGCGGCGGCGGCTCTGCCGGGTCGCGCTCGGCCAGGACCTGCCCACCCTGGAGACCACACCGGTCGGCGAACTGCTCGACCGGATCGACAACGACGTCTACCAGGTCGCCGCCGAGATGCGGAACACCGGCGTACGGCTGGCGCAGGGCCTCGCGGTCTGCGTCCTCGCGACGGTGAGCGCGCTGATCGTCTGGTGGCCCGCCGGTGTCGGCATGATCGTGCTCACCTCCCTGCTCGCGGTGACGCTGCGCCGCCCGACCGCCCGTATCGCCCCGGCCCGGATGGCCGAGGAGGAGGCGTGGTCCGACCTCGCGGCCGTGATGGAGGAGGCGGTGCACGGGCAGGACGACGTGCGCACCAGCCTCGCCCGTCCGTACGTGCTGCGTCTCTACGCCCGCCGCGCGGCCGAGGTGATCGCCCGGTGCGTCCGGGTGTTCCGGCTCTCCGCGCGGGTCACCGCGATCGCCGCCGGCGCGGTCGGGCTCGGCGTCGCGGGCGTGGTGCTGGGCGGCGCGTGGGCGCTGGCCACCGGCCGGGTGGACGCCGCGCGGCTCACCGCGATCTGGCTGCTGGCCGTCGCGTTCGGCGCGACTGTCGAGCAGATCGCCCGCTGGGTGCCGCACCTGCAACAGGCGTTCGGCGCCTGGGGCCGGGTGCAACTGCTTGCCGGATCGCCGCAGGAGCCGGACGGCGGCGACGCCCCGGTCGACGGCGACCTGACCGTGCGCGGGCTCACCTACCGCTACCCGTCCGGCGGGGACGACCGCGGTCCGGCGCTGCGCGACGTCCACCTCGACTTCGTCCGCGGGCGCTCGTACGCGCTCGTCGGGCGGACCGGCTCGGGCAAGTCGACGCTGGCAAAGGTGCTCACCCGGGCGGTGGAGGTACCGCGCGGCACGGTGTTCCTCGGCGGCACCGACCTGGTCGACCTGGACGTGGAGGAACTGCGCCGGTGGATCGCCGTGGTGCCGCAGCGCACCGAGATCCTGGCCGGCACGCTCGCCGAGAACGTGGCGCTGTTCGATCCGGAGCTGCTGGACGCGGCCGAGCGGGCGCTGGCCGAGCTGGGCCTGGCCGGCTGGATCGCCGAGCTGCCCGACGGCGTGCACACCCGGCTCGGCGACGGCGGCTACGTGCTCTCCGCCGGGCAGGAGCAACTCGTCGCGTTCGCCCGCATCCTGGTCCGCGACCCGCACGTGGTGATCCTCGACGAGGCCACCGCGCGGCTCGACCCGGTCACCGAGAACCGCGTACGAGAGGCCACCGAACGGCTGCTCACCGACCGGATCGGCATCGTCATCGCGCACCGGCTCTCCTCGGTGCGCCGCTGCGACGAGGTGGTCGTGATGGCCGACGGCGCGGTGCTGGAGGCCGGTCCGCTGCGCGAGTCGGCCCGCTTCGCCGAGCTGCTCGCCACCAGCCACGCCGGGGCGTACGCCGGGGTGGGCGCCCGGCGCGGCGGCGTGGACCTGCTCGACGTGCCCGCCTGGGACGACGCGCCCGCCACGCCGGCCGCGCCCGCGACGCGGCCGGCGGCCGTGCCGCGCGCCGACCCGCCACCGGCGCCGCCCGCGCCGCCCGCGCGGACCATGCGGGAGATCTTCCGGCTGGCCGTCAACGATCCTCGATACGGCCTGCTCTCGGTCGGCCTGTTCGTCGTGATGACGGTGCTCGGCCTGGACGGCGCGGTCCTGCCCTGGCTCTGGGCCGACCTGGTCGGCGGCGGCGACCCGTGGCTGCCCGCGCTGGGCATCGTGGCCGCGCTGCTGGTGGTGCTGCCGCTGCCGTACCTGACGAACCTGTGGTTCCCGCAGTGGTGGATCCGGCAGATGCTGCGGATCAGCGCCCGGCTGGTGCACGGGCAGACCGGCGCGCGCCGGGTCAGCGGGCACACCCCGGCCGAGGTGGTGGCCCAGGGCGGCGACACCGACCGGGTGGTGCACCTGGCCGACAACCTGATGGACCAGTTCATCTCGCTGGTCATCGTGGTCGCCATGACGCTGGTGACCGGCAGTCTCGTACCGGCGATGTTCTTCGTCGGCACGATGGTCGTCTCCGGGCTGGCGGCGACGCTGTTCGGGCCCCGGCTGGAACGCACCGCGGCCGGCACGGTGAAGGCGCGCGCCGCGTTCGCCACCGCGCTGGTCTCCGCGCTGTCCGCCGCCCGTACGGTGAAGCTGGCCGGCGCCACCCGCCCGGTGCTGCGCCACCTCGCCCGGCTGGACGAGGTACGCAGCGAGCGGCAGCGGCGCGAGATCGCCATGCAGGTGTGGGCCCGGTCCACCCCGTCGGTCGCCAGCGGCCTGCTGCCGATCGGCGCGTGGGCGCTCTACCTGGCCGGTGAGCTGTCCGCGGGTGCCACGCTGGTGGCCGTGTCCACGCTGGGCGCGGCCCGCTGGTTCGCGTGGACCACCGCGTCGCTGGTGTCGCAGTACCCGTCGGCGCGGGTGTGGACCAAGCGGACGGTGGCGATGACCGGCGAGGCCGTGTACGCGGCGCCGGTGCCCGGCCTGGATCTGGTCGCCGGCACCGCGCCCGCGCCCGAGCCGCCGCCCCGGCACCCGCTGCGCCGCATGGAGCTGGCCGGCTTCGGTGCGCTGCACTCCGACGGCACGCTCGCCGTCCGCGACGTGGACCTGGTGGTCGAGCGCGGGCAGCTGGTGCTGGTCGTCGGCCCGGTCGGGTCCGGCAAGTCGTCGCTGCTGCGCGCGCTGGCCGGGATCGTGCACCACGTCGGCGAACTGCGCTGGAACGGCGACCCGGTCACCGAGCCGGAGATGTTCCTGCGCCCCAACCAGGTCGGGTACGTGGGCCAGCTGCCCCGGGTGCTCTCCGGCACGGTGGCCGACAACATCGCGCTCGGCCACCAGGTGGACGCCGCCGGGGCGGTCACTACCGCCCAGCTCGAACACGACCTGGCCGCCGCCGGGGGTGGGCTCGGGCTGCTGATCGGGCACAAGGGCACCCGGTTGTCAGGCGGTCAGCTCCAGCGGCTGGCGCTGGCCCGGGCGCTCGCCCCGCGTACCGAACTGCTGGTGGCCGACGACGTGTCGTCGGCGCTGGACGTGAGCACGGAGCTGGCGCTGTGGGGGGCGTTGCGCGAGCACGGGGTGACTGTGGTCGGCTCGACCGCGAAGCGGGCCGCGCTGGTCCGGGCCGACCACGTGGTGGTGCTGATCGACGGCACCGTGGCCGACCAGGGCACCTGGACCGACCTGGAACCCCGCTGGAACCACCTGGCCGGCTGACCTCTCGGGGTCTTCCCCGTCGCACGGGCGGGGCGGACGGTCAGAAGGCTCGGGTGTACTGGTCGGGCCAGGTGGGGGCGGCGCCGAGCTTGGCGGCGGCGCGGCGCGGCCAGTACGGGTCGCGCAGCAGTTCCCGGCCCAGCAGCACCAGGTCCGCCTCGCCGCCGGCCACGATCTGCTCGGCCTGCTCGGGCTCGACGATCAGGCCCACCGCGCCGGTCGGCACCCCGGCGTCGCGGCGGATCCGGGCGGCCAGCGGCACCTGGTAGCCGGGTCCGACCGGGATGGACGCCTTGACCGCCGCGCCGCCCGAGGACGTGTCGACCAGGTCGACTCCGGCGGCGGCCAGTTCCCCGGCGAGCACCACGCTGTCGTCGACGGTCCAGCCGTCGTCGGTCCAGTCGGTGGCGGAGATCCGGGTCAGCACCGGCACTGATTCGCCGACGGCGGCGCGTACCGCGCGGGCCACGTCGAGAGTGAGCCGCATCCGGGCGGCCCGGTCACCGCCGTAGCCGTCGGTGCGCCGGTTGGTCAGCGGGGACAGGAACTCGTGCAGCAGGTAGCCGTGCGCGGCGTGGATCTCCACGGCGGCGAACCCGGCGTCGAGCGCCCGCCCGGCGGCGGTGGCGAAGGCGTCCACCACCGCGGCGATGCCCGACTCGTCCAGCGCGGTCGGCGTGCGGTACTCCGGTACGAACGGCTGGTCGCCCGGGCCGACCGGGGTCCAGCCGCCCTCGGCGTCCGGCACGCCGCCGCGCGCCGGTGCCCACGGCCGGTACGTGGACGCCTTGAACCCGGCGTGCGCGAGCTGCACGGCCGGCACCGCACCCTGACCGGCGACGAACGCGGTGATCGGCCGCCACGCGTCGACGTGTGCGTCGGACCAGAGCCCGGTGTCCTGCGGGCTGATCCGGCCCTCGGGCACCACAGCCGTCGCCTCGGTGATGACGAGCCCGGCCCCGCCGACCGCGCGGGAGCCGAGGTGGACCCGGTGCCAGTCGGTGGGCAGGCCGTCGGGTCCGGCGCTGTACTGGCACATGGGCGCCAGCGCGATCCGGTTGGGCAGCGTGACGCCGCGCAGGGCGAGCGGGGTGAACAGGGCGCTCATTGGCGAGGATCCTCCGGTCATGACTTCGGGTGCGCCCCGGTTTCGCGGGACGCACCCGAAGAGGTGTGGATCAGGCGGGTACGGGGTCGAGCCGCTCGGTCTCGACCGGCTCGATCAGGTCGCGCTTGCCGGCCGAGTCGTACGCGGCCCGGTCGAGCGTGCCCTCCCGGGCAGCCACGATGGTCGGCACCACCGCTTGCCCGGCCACGTTCGTGGCGGTGCGGATCATGTCCAGGATCGGGTCGATGGCCAGCAGCAGGCCGGCCCCGGCCAGCGGCAGGCCGAGCGTGCTCAGGGTCAGCGTCAGCATGACGATCGCGCCGGTCAGGCCGGCGGTCGCGGCCGAGCCGACCACCGAGACGAACGCGATCAGCAGGTAGTCGGTGACGCCCAGGTTCACGCCGAACACCTGCGCCACGAAGATCGCGGCGAGCGCCGGGTAGATGGCGGCGCAGCCGTCCATCTTCGTGGTGGCGCCGAACGGCACCGCGAAGGAGGCGTACTCGCGGGGGACGCCGAGGCGCTCGACCGAGCGCTGGGTCACCGGCATGGTGCCCACCGAGGAGCGGGAGACGAACGCCAGCTCGATGGCGGGCCAGGCGCCGGCGAAGAAGCGCAGCGGGTTGAGCTTGCCGGCCACGGCGAGCAGCACCGGGTAGACCACGAACAGCACCAGCGCGCAGCCGACGTAGACGGCCGTGGTGAACTTCGCGAGCGGGGCGAGCAGGTCCCAGCCGTACGAGGCGACGGCGTTGCCGATCAGGCCGAGCGTGCCGATCGGGGCGAGCCGGATGACCCACCAGAGCGCCTTCTGCACGATCGACAGCAGCGAGCGGTTGAGCGCCACGAACGGCTCGGCGGCGTCGCCGACGAGCAGCGCGGCGGCGCCCACCACCAGGGCGAGGAAGACGATCTGCAGGACGTTGCCCTCGACGAACGCGCCGACCGGGTTGGTCGGGACGATGCCGGTGAGGAAGTCGATCCAGGAGCCGGTGGTCTTCGGCGCGGTGGCGCCGGCCGGGTCCAGGTCGACGCCCCGGCCCGGGTCGGTGAGCAGGCCGATGCCGATGCCGATGCTCACCGCGATCAGCGCGGTGACGGCGAACCAGAGCAGCGTCTTGACTGCGAGCCGGGCGGCGTTGGCGACGCCGCGCAGGCTCACCACGCTGACCACGATGGCGGTGAAGACAAGCGGCGGCACGGCGAGCTTGAGCAGCTGGACGAAGAGGCCGCCGACGGTGTCGAGCGTGCTGGTCAGCCAGGCGAGGTCGGCGGCGCGGGCGAGGAAACCGAGCGCCACGCCGAGCACGAGGCCGAGCAGGATCTGGACGGAGAAGGGGATTCTGCGCAGGGCGGAAGTCATGGGGACGGATCCAAGGTCTGGAGAGGGAAGGCGGGCGTCGGGGGCGTGGAGCTACGCCGGACAGACGCCGCTGGCCTGCCGTCGGAGATCGACGTACAGGCGCTCGGTGAGGCACCAGACATTGGTCATCGTCGCGACACGTTACTCCCCTCCGGCGCCGGAACGGAAGGACCGTCGCCGGTGAGGCTCCTTACAGCCAGGTAGCCGGCGGTGACCAGTCCCCAGGCCGCCACCACGACCAGCAGCACCCGTTCCGACACCCCGAGCAGCGTGCTGCGCCCGACCAGCAGCAACGCCAGCGCGACCACGGCGGCAACCGGCAGTGCCAGCCCCGCGCCGACCGCGGCGATCCGCCGCAGCCCTTGGTCCGCCACCCGGGAGAACAGCACCACGAGCATGGCGAACACCACGGCGGCGGTCGCCGCGATGCTGGCCCCGCCGTGGACCAGGTCGGCCACCGTGGGGGCCTCGAACGGCGGCAGCGGGCAGCCCTCGCTGCACGTGACAGCGCCCGAGAGCACAGTGGCGACCGCGCCGACGCCGAGCAGCCCGGCCGCCGCGCGCAACCCCGGTGGCAACGCCCCGGCGAGCAGCAGCAGCGACGCGGCCACCGAGAAGATTCCGATCCGGTACGCCCCGGCGTACCCGCTGTCCGTGATGCCCGCTTCGCTCACGTACCCGGCGGGGCCCGGACCGGGACCGGCGATCACCGCAACGGTCACCGCGCCGACGCCTGCGGCCAGGCAGACGGCGGCGAACGCGGCGGCGATCCGGCGGCCTGTGTCCTCAGCCACGTCCGTGCGGGGTGGTCCAGCCGGACAGGTCGGGGCCGAGCGGCACGATCCGGGTCGGGTTGATCATGTCGTGGGTGGCGTAGTAGTGCCGCTTGATGTGGTCGAAGTCCACCGTCTCGCCGAAACCCGGCGTCTGGAACAGGTCCCGCGCGTACGCCCACAGCACCGGCATCTCGGTGAGCTTGCGCTCGTTGCACTTGAAGTGCCCGTGGTACGCCACGTCGAAGCGCACCAGCGTGGTGAACAGCCGCACGTCCGCCTCGGTGATCGCGTCGCCCATCAGGTAGCGCCGACCGGCCAGCCGCTCACTCAGCGCGTCCAGGCGGGCGAACAGCGCGGTGAACGCCTCGTCGTACGCCTCCTGCGAGGTGGCGAAGCCGCACCGGTAGACGCCGTTGTTGACGTCCCGGTGGATCTCCGCCATCAGCGCGTCCATCTCCGGGCGCAGCTCGACCGGGTAGAGATCGGGGGCGTCCGGCGCGTGGAACCGTCGCCACTCGGTCGAGAAGTCCAGCGTGAGCTGCGGATAGTCGTTCGTGACCACCCGCCCGGTGAGCGTGTCCACGAGCGCGGGCACCGTCACCCGGCCGGTGTAGTCCCTGTCGGTGGACAGGTACGCCTCGGACAGGAAGCCGATGCCGAGCACCGGGTCGAAGCCGTCCGGGTCGAGCGCGAACCGCCAGCCCCGCTCGTCCCGGATCGGGTCGACGGTGCCCAGCGAGATCACCTCGTCCAGCCCGAGCAGGCCGCGCACGATCCGGGCCCGGTGCGCCCACGGGCAGGCCCGGCACCAGATCAGCCGGTAGCGGCCCGCCTCCAGCGGCCAGCGTCCCTGCTCGTCCGGCCCGCCGCCCTCGGGTGACGTGGAGTGCGGGGTGACCCGGCCGGTGAACCGGTTGGGCTGGCGGACGAACGCGCCGCCGCCGCTTGTCTCTGCGCTGAACTGGGCCCCGGACATGCGGCAAACCTATCCGCTCCGGTCACGGATATCCTGGCGCCGGGTACCCCCACCGACCCCTTCCCACCCCCCGAAGGACGTACGCGCGATGACAGTGGCCTATCTCGTTGCCGGAGTCCGCACCCCGATCGGCCGGTACGCCGGCGCTCTGGCCGGGGTCCGCCCCGACGACCTGGCCGCGCACGTCGTCCGCGAGCTGGTGGCCCGCCACCCCTCGGTCGACTGGGCCCGCACCGACGACGTGATCCTGGGCTGCGCCAACCAGGCCGGCGAGGACAACCGCAACGTGGCCCGGATGGCCGCGCTGCTCGGCGGCCTGCCGGAGGAGGTGCCGGGCAGCACCGTCAACCGGCTCTGCGGCTCCGGCCTGGACGCGCTCGCCTCCGCCGCCCGCGCGATCGTCGCCGGTGAGGCCGACCTGGTGGTGGCCGGCGGCGTGGAGAGCATGAGCCGGGCGCCGTTCGTCATGCCGAAGGCGGCCACGCCGTTCGCCCGCACCGCCGAGGTGTACGACACCACGATCGGCTGGCGGCTGGTCAACCCGCTGATGCGTAGGGGCTGGGGCATCGACTCGATGCCGGAGACGGCGGAGAACGTCGCCGCCGAGTTCGGCGTGGACCGGGCCGCGCAGGACGCCTTCGCGTACCGGTCGCAGCAGCGGGCCGCCAAGGCGCAGGCCGACGGCCGGCTGGCCGAGGAGATCGTCCCGGTGACGGTGCCCGCCGGCAAGCGCGAGACGAAGCTGGTCGAGGCCGACGAGCACCCGCGCGAGACGACGCTTGCGAAGCTGGCCGCGCTGCCCACCCCGTTCCGTGAGGGCGGCACTGTCACCGCCGGGAACTCCTCCGGCGTCAACGACGGCGCCGTCGCGCTGCTCGTCGCCTCCGCGGCCGCCGTCGAACGCTACGGCCTCACCCCGCTGGCCCGGGTACGCGGCGCCGCGTCGGCAGGCGTACCGCCACGGATCATGGGCATCGGCCCGGTCCCGGCGACCCGCAAGCTGCTGGACCGGACGGGCCTGTCGCTCGCCGACGTGGACGTGATCGAGCTGAACGAGGCGTTCGCCGCGCAGTCCGTGGCGGTGCTGCGCGAGCTGGGCCTGCCGGAGGACGCCGAGCACGTCAACCCCGGCGGCGGGGCGATCGCGCTGGGGCACCCGCTCGGTGCCAGTGGCGCCCGGCTGGCGCTGACCGCCGCGCTGGAACTGCGCCGGCGGGGTGGCCGGCGGGCGCTCGCCACCATGTGCATCGGCGTCGGCCAGGGCATCTCGCTGCTGCTGGAATCGGCCGACTGAACCGGGCCGCCGGCATCGCCTCCAATGGATCTCCCGAACCCGGCCGTACCGGCCTAGAGTGGTCTGGACCACATGATCCGCCATCGACGGCGGACGACGACCTGGGGGACCGAGCGATGCAGACGCCGGAGAGCCTGCCCACCGAGATCGACCTGAGCCGGCCGAGCGCCGCCCGGGTCTACGACTACTTCCTCGGTGGGGCGCACAACTTCGAGATCGACCGGCAGCTCGCCGAACAGATCGCGGCCATGACGCCGAACCTGGCCGCCACCATGCGCTCCGGGCGGGAGTTCCTGCGCCGGGCCGTACGGGTGCTGCTCGACGCCGGCATCGACCAGTTCCTCGACATCGGCTCCGGCATCCCCACCGTCGGCAACGTCCACGAGGTCGCCCAGGCGGCCGACCCGGACGCCCGGATCGTGTACGTCGACATCGACCCGGTCGCGGTGGCGCACAGCCACGAACTGCTCGCCGGCAACGACCGGGCCACGGCGGTCCTGGCCGACCTGCGCGAGCCGAAGCTGATCCTGGACCACGCCGCCGCCAGCGGCCTGATCGACTTCGAGCGGCCGCTGGGCATCCTGCTCGCCGGCGTGGTGCACTTCGTGCCCGACGCCGACCGCCCGGCCGACATCCTGGCCACCCTGCGCGCCGCCGCCGCGCCCGGCAGCTACCTGGTCATCTCCCACTCCACGTTCGAGGACCAGCCGCAGGAGATGCTGGACGCGCAGCGGCTGTCGGCGCGTACCGCCACGGAGATCACGCTGCGCTCGCGGGCCGAGATCACCGGCTTCTTCGGCGACTGGACGATCCTCGAACCGGGCGTGGTGCACATGCCGCTGTGGCGGCCCGACTCCCCGTCGGACGTGGACGAGCACCCGGAACGGTTCGGAGCCTTCGGCGGCGTCGCCCGGCACGACCGCACAGCCGGCTGAGCCCATGCGCGCCCCGGACAGCGACGGGGGAGACGTCAGCCGGCCCGGCGCCGCCGCGTACGCCGCCGAGTGGGCTCGCGCGGTGCGCCGCATCGGGTTCGTGCCGCTGAGCGCGGCCGAGACCGAGCGCCTGCTGGTGCCGCTCACCGAGCGGCTCGGTGAGGCCCTGCTCGCCCCCACCTTCTCCGCCCGTCCCGCGGAGGAGGTGGGGCGTGCCCTGGTCGAGGCGCACCTCACCGAGCCCGGCGTACTCGACTGGTCGGTGCAGGCGCTCGGTGACCGGTTCCTGCAGTGGGTGCTGCCGTCACGCACCGAGTCGCCGGAGCTGCGCGAGCGGGTGGCGCTGCTGCAGGGCGCGTTCGCCGCCGGCTTCGCCCGCGCGTTGCGCGACCGGGTCTTCAGCCAGCAGGAGCGGATCGCCCGGTCCGCGTGGCAGGCCCGGGACACCGTCGAGCAGGCGCTGCGGGACAGCGAGGCCCGCTTCCGGGCGGTCTTCACCGGCGCCGCCATCGGCATCGGCATCGCCGGGGTGGACGGGCAGATCATCGAGGTCAACCAGTCGTTCGCGGACATGCTCGGCTACGCCGTCGCGGAGATGCGGCGGATGAACGTGTCGGCGTTGTTCCACCCCGACGACGCGGCCGGGATGTGGGAGCTGTACCAGGAGCTGATCGAGGGCAAGCGGGACAGCGCGCGGGTGGAGAAGCGCTACTACCGCAAGGACGGCAGCGTGGTCTGGACCGACCTCGCGGTCTCGCTGATCCGGCACGACGACGGCAAGCCCCGGTTCACCGTCGCGATGGTGGAGGACATCACCCAGCGGTACGAGCTGCAGCAGCGGCTGCGCTTCCAGGCGCTGCACGACCCGCTGACCGGCCTGCCCAACCGCACGCTGTTCTTCGAGCAGCTCGGCGCGGTCTTCGAGGGCGCCGGCCCGGACCAGCGCGTCGGGCTCTGCTTCATCGACCTGGACGGCTTCAAGGCGGTGAACGACAGCCTCGGCCACGACCTGGGCGACCGGCTGCTCAAGGTGATCGCCCGCCGGCTCAGCGACTGCGTGGCCGGGCGCGGTCACCTGGTGGCCCGGATGGGCGGCGACGAGTTCGTCATCCTGGTCGACTCCGACGGCGGCATTGACGACGCGGTGGAGGTCGCCGAGCTGGCCCTGGCCGCGGTGTCCGCGCCGGTGCACGTCGGCGACCAGCAGCTCGCCGTGTCGGCGAGCATCGGCATCGTGGAGTGCCCGGCGGCGGAGACGAGCGTCGGTGACCTGATGAAGGCCGCCGACACCACGCTCTACTGGGCCAAGGCGGAGGGCCGGGGCCGCTGGGCGGTGTACGACCCGGAGCGCAGCGCCGCCGACATCGCCCGCTCCGCGCTGGCCGCGAACCTCCCCGCCGCGCTGGACCGGGGCGAGTTCGTGCTGCACTACCAGCCGATCGTGTCGCTGCTGGACGGCACGATGGTGGCGGTCGAGGCGCTGGTCCGCTGGCAGCACCCGGAGCTGGGACTGATCGGGCCGGACCGGTTCATCGGGCTGGCCGAGGAGACCGGCCTGATCGTCCGCCTCGGCGCCTGGGTGCTGCGTCAGGCGTGCCGCGACGCCGAGTCGTGGCGGCGCGCGTACCCGGACACCACGCCTGTTGTCAGCGTCAACCTGGCCGCCCGGCAGGCCGACGACCCGGCCATCGTGGAGACGGTGGCGGAGGCGTTGCAGCACACCGGCCTGCCGGCCGAGCTGTTGCAGCTGGAACTGACCGAGAGCGCCGTCATGGGCAGCGCCGGCGAGCCGCTGCGCACGCTGCACCAGCTCGCCGGACTCGGGCTGCGGCTGGCCATCGACGACTTCGGCACCGGCTACTCCAACCTCGCGTACCTGCGGCGGCTGCCGATCCACTGCGTGAAGCTGGCCGGTCCGTTCGTCGAGGGGATAAAGGGTGACGGCGGGGACGTGGTCGCCGACCACCGGGACGAGCGGATCGTGGACGCGCTGGTCCGGCTGGCGCACGCGCTGGAGCTGTCGGTGACGGCCGAGGCGGTGGAGACCGAGGTGCAGGCCGAGCGGCTGCGGGCGCTGCGCTGCGACACCGGGCAGGGCCGCCTCTTCGGCGCCCCGATGCCCGCCGACGGCATCCGCGCCCGCCTGGGCGGGTAGGAGAGAACGGTGAGCCTTACCGATTCGCAGGCAGTGGTGTCGGTGGTCGCCGCGCTGGCGATCGTCGCCGGCCTGGCCGGAGTGATCGTGCCGGGGCTGCCGGCACTGCCGCTGTGCTGGGGCGGCGTACTGGTGTGGACGCTGTTCGGCGACGCCGGACCGGGCCGCTGGGCGGTGCTCGCCGCCGCCACGGCGATCGCCGCCGGCGGCACCGTGCTCAAGTACCTCTGGCCGGGGCGCAACCTGAAGCGGACCGGCGTGCCCACCACCTCGCTGCTGGCCGGCGGGCTGCTCGGCGTGATCGGGTTCTTCGTGATCCCGGTGATCGGGCTGCCGATCGGCTTCGTCGGCGGCATCTTCGGCGCCGAACGGCTGCGACTCGGCGACACCCGCCTGGCCTGGCCGGCCACCGTGCAGGCACTCAAGGCGGCCGGGCTGTCCATGCTGCTGGAGTTCACCGCCGGCCTGATGATCGCCGCGCTGTGGGTCGCGGGGCTGCTGTTCGTCTGACCGTCGCCGGGCCACCCGGCGACCACCCCACCGGTACGGTCGACCGGATGCGGACAACCGTCCTGGGCGGCCTCGGCGCCTACCCCACCGCCCACCAGGCCTGCGCCGGCTTCCTCGTCGAACACGACGGCTTCCGGCTGCTGATCGACCCCGGATACGCGACGCTGCAACCGTTGCTGGCGCTCACGAGGGCGGAGCACGTCGACGCCGTCTACGTCAGCCACGGCCACCCCGACCACTGCGCGGACCTGCAACCGCTGATCCGCGCCCGGGTCCTCGCGAACCGGTCCGGGCCGCCCCTGCCGGTGTACGCCCCCACCGGCAGCCTCGCCGGACTGCTCGCGATCGACGAGCCGGGCCTGCTCGAACCCGGGTACCGGCTGACCGGGTTCACACCGGGGGAGACGCTCCGTCTCGGGCCGTACGAGGTGCGGACGTTCGCGTTGCCGCACTGGCTGCCGAACGCCGGAGCCCGGTTCTCGGCGGCGGGCCTGGTGCTCGCCTACACCGGGGACACCGGACCCAGCCCGGCGCTGGTGGAACTGGCCCGCGACGCGGATCTGCTGATCGCGGAGGCGACCTATCCGGACGACATCCCGCAGCGGCACGAGGGCAACCTGTCCAGCGCCGTCGAAGTCGGCCGGTACGCCGCCGAGGCCGGGGTGCGGCGCCTGCTGCTCACCCACCTGTGGCCGGGGACGGAGCCGCGGGAGGCGCTGGCCGCCGTACGGCGCGGGTTCGCCGGCCCGGTGGAGGTGGCAGCGCCCGGGCTGACGGTGGCAGTCGGCCGGTAGGGAGCGGCGGCGCGGGGCGTCCGGAGGGTACGGCCGATAGCCGTACATCAGTGAGAGAGAGGTGGACGCCGCGCGCCGCCGCGGACCGGGCGTTGCCGAGCGCCCGGTGCCGGCCCGTCGGGTCGGGCCTGGTCACGCCCACAATGATGCCCCGGGTGGGATCGGGCGACAACGCAATTACCGGGGTGCGTATTGACCGCCTTGATCGGCCGGGAGCACACTGCGAGCACTCGCACGAGGATCGCCTCGAGGAGGTGTGCAGTGGCCACGACGCCCGCGCCGACCGCCGAGCAGCCGATGGACGACGACGCCCGACGACTCGCCGAACTCGGCTACAAACAGGAGCTGCGCCGCAAGTGGAGCGGCTTCTCCAACTTCGCGATCTCGTTCTCCATCATCTCGATCCTGGCCGGCTGCTTCACCACGTTCGGCCAGGCGTGGAACAACGGCGGCCCGGTGGCGATCTCCTGGGGCTGGCCGCTGATCTCGCTGTTCATCCTGATCATCGGCTTCTGCCTGGCCGAACTGGTGTCCGCGTACCCGACCGCGGGCGGGATCTACTGGTGGGCGGCGACGATGGGCCGGCCGGTGCACGGCTGGTTCACCGGCTGGCTCAACCTGATCGGGCTGGTCGCGGTGACCGCGTCGGTCGACTACGGCTGCGCCACGTTCCTCAACCTGACGCTGTCGGCGCTGTTCGACGGCTGGGCCGGCACCGGGCACCAGACGTTCGGGCTGTTCGTGGTGATCCTCGCGCTGCACGGGCTGATCAACATCTACGGGCACCGCGTCATCGACGTACTCCAGAACGTCTCGGTCTGGTGGCACGTGGCCGGCGCGGCCGCCGTGGTGCTGATCCTTGTCCTGGTCCCGGACAACCACCAGAGCTTCCAGTTCGTGTTCACCGAGCGGTTCAACAACTCCGGCTTCGGTGACGGCGACACCGGCGGGCTGGCGTTCTGGTTCTACGTGCTGCCGCTGGGCTTCCTGCTCACGCAGTACACGATCACCGGCTTCGACGCCTGCGCGCACGTCTCCGAGGAGACGCGCGGCGCGTCGAAGGCCGCCGCGCAGGGGCTGTGGCGGTCGATCTTCTACTCCGCGGTGGGCGGCTGGATCCTGCTGCTGGCGTTCCTGTTCGCGGCCACCGACGTCGACGCGATCAACGAGGCGGGCGGCTTCTCCGGGGCGATCTTCGAGAGCGCGCTGACGCCGTTCTTCTTCAAGGCCGTCATCATCATCTCCACCATCGGGCAGTTCTTCTGCGGCATGAGCTGCGTGACGTCGATGTCGCGGATGGCGTACGCGTTCAGCCGCGACCGGGCGGTGCCCGGCTGGCGGCTGTGGTCGAAGGTGAACCGCAACGGCACGCCCGTCAACGCCATCATCGGAGCGACGCTGGCCGGGCTGGTGCTCACGCTGCCCGCGCTCTACCAGCGCGGCGGCATCCCGGTCGCGTTCTACGCGGTGGTCTCGGTCGCGGTGATCGGGCTGTACCTGTCCTTCATCATCCCGATCTTCCTGCGGCTGCGGATGGGCGACCGGTTCACCCCGGGCCCGTGGACGCTCGGCCGGCGCTACAAGCTGCTCGGCTGGATCGCGGTGGTCGAGATCGCTGTCATCTCGGTCTACTTCGTGCTGCCGATCGTCCCGGCCGGTGTGCCCGGCAACCCCGACTTCAGCTGGACGGCGGTGAACTACGCGCCCATCGCGATCGGCGGCGTGCTGCTCGGCGTCGCCATCTGGTGGTACGCCTCGGCCCGCAAGTGGTTCACCGGCCCGCGCCGCACGGTCGACCAGGCCGAACCCGAACCCGAACCCGCCGAGCCGTCGTGACGTGTCGGTGGGGCCTGCCATGATTCGGCCATGAATGCGGAAGCGGTGGTACGCGCGTTGTGGGATCGCATGCAGGCCCGGGACTGGACCGGCGTCGGCGAGGTGCTGGCCGACGACGTGGTGGTCGAGTGGCCGGTCAGCGCCGAGCGGATCGTGGGCCGCGAGAACTACGTGAAGGTCAACGCCGAGTACCCGGAGGGCTGGTCGATCCGGGTGCTGCGGGTGGTGGCATCCGGCGACACGGTGGTGTCCGAGGTGGAGGTGCCGCACGAGGGGATGGGCGTGCACCGGGTCGCCTCGTTCTGGACCGTGCGCGACGGGCGGATCGTCGACGGCCGGGAGTACTGGACCAGCCTCGGCCAGGACCCGTCCCCGCAGTGGCGAGCGGCCTGGGTCCAGCCGATCTGACGCCGCCGGCTGTCCGCGTACCCCAGGGGTCAGATCGTGGGGCGGCGGTGGGTGAGCGGGAAGCGGAGGATGCGGTCGTCGCCGGCCGCCGGGGTGCCGCGGCCGTCGCGGTTGCTGGTCGCCACCCAGAGCGCGCCGTCCGGCGCGACCTCGACGCTACGCAGGCGGCCGTACGTGCCGGCCAGCTCCGCCACCGGTACGCCGACGCGGCCGGCGGCGTCGACGGGCACCGCCCAGAGCCGGGCGCCGCGCAGCGCGGCGACGTAGAGCGTGCCCCTGGTGAACGCGGCGCCGCTCGGGGACGCCTGCGCGGGCGGCCAGACGACGACCGGGTCGCGGAACCGGGGATCACCGGCGACGCCCTCGACGAGCGGCCAGCCGTAGTTGCCGCCGGGCACGATCCGGTTCACCTCGTCCCAGGTGCTCTGGCCGAACTCGGTGGCGAACAGCCGCCCCTGCCGGTCCCAGGCGAGGCCCTGCACGTTGCGGTGGCCGTAGCTGTAGACGAGCGAGCCGGGCAACGGGTTGCCCGCCGGCACGCCCCCGTCCGGGCGGATCCGCAGGATCTTGCCGTTGCGGCTGGTCAGGTCCTGCGCGCGGGCGGACACCCCGGCGTCGCCGATCCCGGCGTAGAGCATGCCGTCGGGGCCGAACGCGATCCGGCCGCCGTCGTGGACGGCGCTGCGGGCGATGCCGCTCACCAGCACCTGCGGCGCGCGGGACGAGCCGAGGCGGAACCGGACGATCCGGATGTCGGTGGCGGTGGTGTAGGCGGCGTAGACCCACCGGTCCCGGCGGTACGTGGGGGACACCGCCAGCCCGAGCAGGCCCGCCTCGCCGCCCGCGGCTGCGTCGGAGATCCGGGCCACCTGCCGGGCCGGGCGACCCGGGCGTACGCGCAGGATCGTGCCCTGGTCCCGCTGCGCGACCAGGGCGCTGCCGTCGGGCAGGAAGTCCAGCCCCCACGGCGCCTCCAACCCGGCCGCGACGACGCGGGGACGGGTCAGGTCGTAGCCGGACCAGCCGGCGCGCCCGTCGAAGCCGCGCAGGTCGAGCGCGACCGGGCGCTGGTGCGCGTCGGCGGGGGCCGGCCGGTCCGGGCCGTCCGCGGACGGCCGGCCGGTGGGCCGGTTGCCGGCGTGGGCGTCGGTCGCTGCCAGCACGATCGCGAGGACGGCGGCGACGACCGCGACGGTACGACGGCGCATGTGCACTCCCCGGTTTCGCACCCGGCCTCGCCGGGGCATTGACGGTGATCCGGTTTGCCAGTAGACCTTGGTGATGGAGGCCCCTGATGAAGCAAACGCCGCTCTCGCTGGAACAGTTGCGGGTCGCCGTCACCGAGGGTGAGATCGACACGGTGGTGCTCGCGCTCACCGACATGCAGGGCCGATTGCAGGGCAAGCGGTTCCACGCGCCCTACTTCCTGGACCAGGTGGTCGCCAACGGCAGCGAGGGGTGCAACTACCTGCTCGCCGTCGACGTCGACATGAACACCGTCGACGGGTACGCGATGTCGAGCTGGGAACGCGGCTACGGCGACTTCGCCATGAAACCCGACTTCGCCACCCTGCGCCGCACGCCGTGGCAGCCCGGCTCCGCGCTGCTGCTGGCCGACCTGGAGTGGCTGGACGGCTCCGGCCCGGTGGTCGCCTCACCCCGGCAGATCCTGCGCCGCCAGCTCGACCGGCTGGCCGCGCACGGGCTGACCGCGTACGCCGGCACCGAACTGGAGTTCGTGCTCTACCGCGACTCGTACGAGGAGGCGTGGCAGCGCGGCTACCGCGACCTGACGCCGGCCAACCAGTACAACGTGGACTACTCGCTGCTCGGCACCGCCCGGGTCGAGCCGCTGCTGCGCCGCATCCGCACCGAGATGGCGGGCGCCGGGCTCACCCCGGAGAGCGCGAAGGGCGAGTGCAACCTCGGCCAGCACGAGATCGCCTTCCGGTACGACGAGGCGGTGCGCTGCGCCGACCACCACGTCATCTACAAGAACGGCGCGAAGGAGATCGCCGCCCAGGAGGGCATGGCGATCACGTTCATGGCGAAGCCGAACGAGCGGGAGGGCAACTCCTGCCACATCCACTTCTCGCTGCGCGACGCCTCCGGCTCGTCGGCGATGCTGGGCGACGGGCCAGCGCACCTGAGCGTCACCGGGCAGCGGGTGCTGGCCGGGCTGCTCGCCACGATGCGCGAGTTCAGCCTGTTCTTCGCACCGAACATCAACTCCTACAAGCGCTACCAGCCCGGCTCGTTCGCGCCGACCGCGCTGCGCTGGGGCACCGACAACCGCACCTGCGCGCTGCGGCTGGTCGGGCACGGGCAGGGGATGCGGGCGGAGAACCGGGTGCCGGGGGCCGACGTCAACCCGTACCTGGCGATCGCCGCGCTGGTGGCCGGCGCGGTGCACGGCATCGAGAACGAGCTGGAGCTGGGCGACGAGTGCGCCGGGAACGCGTACGGCGACCCGGACGCCGAGCGGGTGCCCACCACGCTGCGTGACGCGCTGGACCTGTGGCAGCGCTCGGAGGTGGCCCGGGAGGCGTTCGGCGACGAGGTGGCCGCCCACTACGCCAACCAGGCGAAGGTCGAGCTGACCGCCTTCGACGCCGCGGTGACGGACTGGGAGCTGACCCGTGGCTTCGAACGCCTCTGACCCCGCCGCGCTCCCAGGCCCTCCTCCGCGATCTTGCACTTGCGGCCCTCGGTGCGGGCGTTATGCGGCTTTCGCCGGGGCAGCAAGTGCAAGATCGCGAGGGCGAGGGCGAGGGCGAGGGCGAGGGCGAGGGGAGGGGAGCGCGCGTGGGTGAGGTGATCTCGCCTGTTGATGGAGCCGGGATCGGGGTTGTTCCGGGGTGCTCCGTTGAGGACGTGGATGCCGCGATCTCGCGGGCTTCCGCGGCGTTCGAGACGTGGCGTCGGGTGGCGCCGGGGGATCGGGGGCGGCTGCTGCGGCGGTTCGCGGCCCAGGTCGACGCGCACCTGGAGGAGCTGGCTCTCCTGGAGGTACGCAACGCCGGGCACACCATCGGCAACGCCCGCTGGGAGGCGGGCAACGTCCGCGACGTGCTCGACTACTACGCGGGCGCGCCGGAACGGCTGACCGGCCACCAGATCCCGGTGTCCGGCGGGCTCGACGTCACGTTCCACGAGCCGCTGGGCGTGGTCGGCGTGATCGTGCCGTGGAACTTTCCGATGCCAATCGCCGGCTGGGGATTCGCCCCGGCGCTCGCCGCCGGCAACACGGTGGTGCTGAAGCCGGCCGAGCTGACCCCGCTCACCGCGCTGCGCCTGGCCGAACTGGCCCGCGACGCCGGCCTGCCCGACGGCGTGTTCACAGTGCTGCCCGGCCGGGGCAGTGTGGTCGGTGAACGCTTCGTCACCCATCCGGCGGTCCGCAAGATCTGCTTCACCGGCTCGACCGAGGTCGGCACCCGGATCATGGCCGGCTGCGCGGCCCAGGTGAAGCGGGTGACGCTGGAGTTGGGCGGCAAGTCGGCGAACATCGTCTTCGCCGACGCGGACCTGGAGAAGGCGGCTGCGACCGCGCCGTACGCCGTCTTCGACAACGCCGGCCAGGACTGCTGCGCCCGCTCCCGGATCCTGGTCCAGCGCCGGGTGTACGACCGCTTCCTGGAACTGCTCGAACCGGCCGTACGGGCGGTGCGGGTGGAGGACCCGGCCCGGGACACGGCCGAGATGGGCCCGCTGATCTCCGCCGCGCACCGGGACCGGGTCGCCGGGTACGTCGACGGTGCGGACGTCGCATTCACCGGCTCGTGCCCCGACGGCCCCGGATTCTGGTACGCCCCGACGGTGCTGCTCGCCGGCTCCCCGGCCGACCGGCACTGGCGGGAGGAGGTGTTCGGCCCGGTCGTCTCGGTGCTGCCGTTCGACGACGAGGCGGACGCGATCCGGCTCGCCAACGACACCGAGTACGGGCTCTCCGGCTCGATCTGGACCCGGGACGTCGGGCGGGCGGTGCGGGTGGCCCGCGCCGTCGAATCGGGCAACCTCAGCGTCAACTCGCACTCCTCGGTGCGCTACTGGACCCCGTTCGGCGGGATGAAGCGTTCCGGCCTGGGCCGGGAGCTGGGTCCGGACGCGCTGCACGCCTTCACCGACGTCAAGAACGTGTTCATCGGCACCGAGGAGTGATCACAGTGCAGGGACGGCTTTCCGACCGGGTGGCGGTCGTGACCGGCGCGGGCAGCGGCATCGGGCTGGCCACCGTACGGCGATTCGCCGCCGAGGGCGCCCGGGTGGTGTGCGTGGACATCGACGCCGACGCCGGTACCCGGGCCGCCCAGGAGGTGGGCGGCGAGTTCGTCGCCGCCGACGTGGCCGACGAGGCGGCCGTGCGCGACCTGTTCGACGGGGTGGTGCAGCGGCACGGCCGGGTGGACGTGTCGTTCCACAACGCGGGCATCTCGCCGCCGGACGACGACTCGATCCTGGAGACCGGCCTGGACGCCTGGGAACGGGTGCTGCGGGTCAACACGACGAGCGTGTACCTGTGCTGCAAGTACGTCATCCCGCACATGCGGCGGCAGGGTAAGGGCTCGATCATCAACACCGCGTCGTTCGTGGCGCTGATGGGCGCGGCGACGTCGCAGATCGCGTACACGGCGAGCAAGGGCGGGGTGCTGGCGATGACCCGGGAGCTGGGCGTGCAGTTCGCCCGCGAGGGCATCCGGGTCAACGCGCTGTGTCCCGGGCCGGTGGCGACGCCGCTGCTGCTGGAGTTGTTCGCCAAGGACCCGGAGCGGGCTGCCCGGCGGCTGGTGCACGTGCCGATGGGCCGGTTCGGCGACCCGACCGAGATCGCCGCCGCGGTGGCGTTCCTGGCCAGCGACGACGCCTCGTTCATGACCGCCGCGCAGTTCGTCGTCGACGGCGGCATCACCGGCGCGTACGTCACCCCGCTGTGAGCGTTCGGAGAAGGCCGGTCATCGGCATCACCGCGTACGTCGAGCCGGCCGGCTGGGCGGTGTGGCGGGACGTGCCGGCGACGCTCGTGCCGCACGCGTACGTCCGGGCGGTCACCGCGGCGGGCGGCCGGGCCGTGGTGCTGCCCCCCGACGACGCCGACGCGGACGTGCTGGGGCTGCTGGACGGGCTGCTGCTGGCCGGCGGCGCGGACGTCGGCCCGGAGCGGTACGGCGAGCCGCCGGACCCGCGTACCGAGAGCCGGCCGGAGCGCGACGCGGGGGAGGTGACGCTGCTGACCGCCGCGCTCGCCGCCGACCTGCCGGTACTGGGCGTGTGCCGGGGGATGCAACTGCTGGCGGTGGCGTACGGCGGCCTGCTGCACCAGCATCTGCCGGACGTGGTCGGGCACGACGGGCACCGTCCCGCGCCGGGTGTCTACGGGTCGCATCCGGTGCGCTTCGCCGCCGGCAGCCGGACCGCCGAGGTGATGGCCGGGGTGGACCGGGTCAACTCGTACCACCATCAGGCGGTGGCCGACCCCGGCGGCCTGGCGGTGACCGGCTGGGCCGACGACGGGGTGGTCGAGGCGGTGGAGGATCCGGCGCGGCGCTTCGTGCTCGGGGTGCAGTGGCATCCGGAGAACGAGGCCGAGCCGCGGCCGGTGGCCGCGCTGGTCCGGGCCGCGATGTCGGCCAGATCACACACCCGCGTTTCGTAGGTGCGCGGACAGCCGAATCGGCGGTCCCGCCGACCAGGCGAGGTCCACCCGAGTCGCCCCGGAGCGTCGGTTACGCCAGGATGACACGGAGGTAAGCAGCGTCGAACGGTGCGGGTGCGTTACGTTGCTCGACCTTCGGGGTAGTAGGCGGGGACGGTCGGCGTGACAGCGCCGACCGTCGTGATCATGGCCGGAGCGGGAGGCTGCATGGGCTCGGCCCAGGGGGGCGGGGGCGACAGTCGTTCGTCCCCGGCGGCCGGCGAGGCGTCACTGTCGCCGCTGCTCGCCGCGGCGTTCGCGGCCGGCGGCGAGATGGGCGAGCGGCTGCGCGCCTTCGACTGGTCCGCCACCCCGCTCGGCAGCCCGGACCGCTGGCCCGCCGCGCTCTCCCACGCGATGAGCACCATGCTGTCGTCCCGCGCCCAGATGGTGGTGTTCTGGGGCGAGCAGCACCTGGCCTTCTACAACGACGCCTACCGGCCCACCATCGGCGACAAGCACCCCGCCGTGATCGGGCAGGCCGCGCACCGGCACTGGGCCGAGACCTGGGACGTGCTCGGCCCGCTGCTGGACGGGGTGCGCCGCACGGGTGTGCCCTACCGGGGTGAGAACCACCCCTTCGTGCTGAACCGGCACGGCTTCCTGGAGGACGTCTACTTCGACGTCTCGTACGACCCGATCCGCGACGTCGACGGCACCGTCAGCGGGATCTTCTGCTTCGTCAACGAGACCACCGGGCGGGTGCTCGGCGAACGCCGGCTGCGGGCCCTGGCCGAGCTGGGAAACGAGCTGGGCGACGTGCCGAGCATGCTCGAACTGGGCCGGGCCGTCGCCCGGGTGCTCGACGCCCACGACGCCGACGTGCCGTTCAGTGCGCTGTGGTTCCCCGACGAGCGCGGCACGCTCGTGCCGGGCGGCTGCACAGGTGTGGACCCGGTCACCGTCGCCGGTCCGCCGCCCGGGCTGCCCGACGGCGAGCCGCTGACCGCACCGCGCTGGATCGCCACCGCCGACCTGCCCGGCGCGGTGCCCCCGGACGCCGCCGGCCAGGCGCTCCTGCTGCCGCTGACCGCGACCAACGAGTCGGCCGGCGTGCTGCTGCTCGGGGTGTCCCGCCGGCTGCCCTTCACCGACGACTACCGCGACTTCGTCGACCTGGTCGGCGCGCAGGTCTCCCGGGCGGTGGGCAAGCAGCGGGCGTACGAGCAGGAACGCGCCCGCGCCGCCGAGCTGGCCGCGCTGGACCGCGCCAAGACCAGCTTCTTCGCCAACGTCAGCCACGAGTTCCGTACCCCGCTGACGTTGGTCCTCGGGCCGCTGGAGGAGATGCTCGCGGACCGGGAGCTGCCCGAGCGGTACCTCGACCGGCTCACCGTCATGCACCGCAACGGGCTGCGTCTGCTCAAGCTGGTCAACACGGTGCTCGACTTCTCCCGGCTGGAGTCCGGCCGGCTGGCCGCCCGCTACCAGCCCACCGACCTGTCCGACTACACCTCCCGGCTGGCCAGCACGTTCCGCTCGGCCACCGAGCGGGCCGGGCTGCGCCTGGTGGTGGACTGCCCGCCGCTGCCCGCGCCGGTCTACGTCGACCGGGACATGTGGGAGAAGATCGTCCTCAACCTGGTGTCGAACGCGGTCAAGTTCACCTTCGACGGCGAGATCCGGGTCCGGGTCCGCGCGACCGACGGCGCCGCCGTCCTGGAGGTGGCCGACACCGGCGTCGGCATCGCGCCCGAGGAGCTGCCGCAGGTCTTCGAGCGGTTCCACCGGGTGGCCGGCGCCCGCTCGCGTACCCACGAGGGCACCGGCATCGGGCTCGCCCTGGTGCGCGAGCTGGTCGAGATGCACGGCGGCACTGTCACCGCGCACAGCATCGTCGACCGGGGCACCACGTTCACCGTGACACTGCCGTTCGGGTACGCGCACCTGCCCGCCGACCGGGTGGCCGCGTTGTCCCCGGTTCCGCTGAGCGAATCGGAGCAGGCCCGCCTGTACGTCGCCGAGACAGCGCTCTGGACCGACGAGGTGGCCCGGCCCACCGGACTGCCCGAGGCGTCCGGCGCACCGGGTGGATCCGGCCGCATCCTGTTCGCCGACGACAACCCCGACCTGCGCGAGCACGTCGTCCGGCTGCTCTCCCCGGCGTACGAGGTGGTGGCCGTGCGGGACGGCGTGGAGGCGCTGCGGCTGGCCGTCGAGACCCCGTTCGACCTGGTGCTGACCGACGTGATGATGCCCCGGCTGGACGGCTTCGGGCTGGTCGCCGCGCTGCGCGCCGAACCGGCGACCCGGCACGTGCCGATCGTGCTGCTCTCCGCGCGGGCCGGCGCCGCCGAGGAGGTCGCCGGCCTGTCCAGCGGCGCCGACGACTACCTGACCAAGCCCTTCTCCAGCCAGGAGCTGGTGGCCCGGGTGCGGGCCAACGTCGAACTGGGCCAGTTGCGCGGGCAGATCATCCGCCGCCTGCGGGCCCTCGCCGACGCCGCTGTGGAGATCAACACCGCCCGGTCCACCGCCGACGTGGTCCGGGTGGCCGCCCGGCACGCGCTGCGCCTGGCCGAGGCAGGACGGGTCCGGGTCACCGCCACCGGGGCCCGCCACGAGGAGGACGCCGGCGGCGACCTGCCTGCCGAGCCGACCGTGGTGCTGCCGCTCTCCGGCACCTCCGGCGAGCAACTCGGCGAGCTGCGCGTGTGGCGCGGAGAGGGTGGTGGCACCGAGGAGGCGGCGCTCACCGAACTGGCCCGGCTGATCGGCGTACGGCTGGAGAACGCCCAGCTCTACGAGGCCGAGCACCACATCGCCACCACGCTCCAGCACAGCCTGCTGCCGCGTACGCTGCCGCAGCTGCCCGGCGCGGTGATCGCCAGCCGCTACCTGCCGGGCAGCGCGGACGTGGAGGTCGGCGGCGACTGGTACGACGTGATGGCCACCGCCGATGACGGCCTGGTGCTGGTCATCGGCGACGTGGTCGGCAAGGGCGTGCGGGCCGCCGCGGCGATGGGCCAGCTCCGCAACGCGCTGCGGGCGTACGTCCTGGAGGGCTACGACCCGGGCGAGGCGCTGACCCGGCTCAACCGGCTGGTCCACTCCGCCGGCAGCGGCTCCTTCGCCACTGTGGTCTGCCTCGGCTTCTCCCCGCGCACGGGCCGGATCCGGTACGCGAGCGCGGGCCATCCCTCACCCCTGCTGATCCGCGGAGACGAGGTGGCGTTCCTGCACGATCGGGCCCTCGGACCGCCGATCGGGGCGATCCCCGGCGCCGTCTATCCGGCCGCCGAAGGTGAACTTGCGCCGGGCAACCGGCTTCTGCTCTACACCGACGGCCTGATCGAGGACCGGTCCGCGGGCATCGACGCCGGGCTGGGCCAGTTGCGGGCCGACGCGACGGCGCGCGCCGGGCACGTGGCGGACCTGGTCGACGCCGTCATGGCCCGGGTGGCCGAGCGGTCCCGGCACGACGACGTGGCGGTGCTCGCGCTGGAGGCGGCCGAGCTGAACCGGTTCGCGCTGCGCCTGCCCGCCGACCCGACCCGGCTCAGCGTGCTGCGCAAGCGGCTGGAGGACTTCCTCGTCGCCCACCACGTCGGCGAGACCGACCTGTTCGACCTGACCGTGGCGGTCTCCGAGGCGGCGGCGAACGCGATCGAGCACCCGGTCGACCCGGTGGACCCGACGATCGAGGTCGAGGTGACCATCGCCGACCGTACGGTCACCGCGACCATCCGGGACAGCGGACGCTGGCGGGAGTCGAGCGGGTCGACCTTCCGGGGGCGCGGGCTGGCGCTGATCCAGGCGCTGGGCGAGATGAACGTGACCCGTTCCGCGAACGGCACCGAGCTGACGCTGCGCCGCCGGCTGGCCGACTAGAGACGTGCCATCGGGCATGATGATCGGCATGCGTTACCTGCTGCCTCACCCCGACGCCGTGGCCGACCTCAGCGATCTTGACGTCGGGCTTTACGACGGCACGCAGCCCCTTCCAGAGAACCTGGACGACGTCGAGTTGTACGCGGTGCCGTACGGGCTCATCGATCCGCGCCTGTGTGAGCCGATCACTCGGATGCCTCGGCTCAACGTCGTGCAGACAGTGACCGCTGGTTACGACCACGTCCTGCCATTCCTGCGGCCTGGTCTGACCCTGGCCAACGGCCGGGGCGTTCACGATGCGGCTACCGCCGAACTCGCCGTGACGCTTACGCTCGCCGCCCGGCGCGGACTGCCGCAACTCGTCCGGGCGGGCGACGAGGGCCGCTGGGACGCGTACTGGTCGCGTGGACTGGCTGACGCCCGGGTCCTCATCGTCGGCTACGGCTCGATCGGCGCCGCGATCGAACGCCGGCTCGCCGGGTTCGAGGTAGCCGTCAGCCGGGTGGCCCGGACTGCCCGCCCCGGGGTCCGGCCGATCTCAGAGATCGCGGACATGCTGCCGCACGCGGACGTCGTCATCCTTTCCACACCGCTGACCCCGGAAACCGAAGGCATGGTGAACTCGGACTTCCTCGCCAAGATGGCCGACGGGGCCCTGCTGGTGAACGTGTCAAGGGGCCGGGTGGTGGACACCGACGCGCTGCTCAGCGAACTCGGCAAAGGCCGGATGCACGCCGCCTTGGACGTTACCGAGCCCGAGCCGCTGCCCGCTGGTCACCCGCTGTGGTCCGCGCCGAATGTCCTTATCAGCCCGCACGTCGGCGGCCTGACCGCGGCGTTGTCACCCCGGGCTCGCCGCTTGTTGGTCGACCAGGTACGGCGGCACGCAGCGGGCGAACCACTCGCGAACGTTGTCGTCGCGCCATGACCGCCCGCTGCGGACGTCCGAGGTAGCGGCGACCCTCGCCCACGGCACGGACAGGTTCCGCGCCGTCAGGGCTGGGCGAGCCAGTCCTGGTCGCCCAGCCCGGAGATGTCCAGCACGCGCCGGACCTGCAAGGACGGCAGCACGGTGAGCGCGTCCGGGAACCGCTGGGCCAGCCGGACCACCGCGTGGATGGCGGCCGAGTCGAAGAAGGTGACCGCCCGCAGGTCGAGGGCCAGCCGCTTGGCGGGCTCGCGGAGCGCGGTCTGGAACATGGTGTCGGCGGTCGCCATGTCGACCTCGCCGGTCACCTGGACGCGCAGTTGGTCGCCGTCGACCTGGGCGGTCACGGAGAAGACGGGCGCCGCGCCCCCTTGATCCACGGAGCAACAATGGCACAGCGTTTGCGGCACGGCAACAACCTCCCCGGCGGGCCTGTGGCGGGGGGCACACCGGCCCCGGCGATAGGCTTGGACCATGACCGTCCGTGCGCCGCTGACCCCCGGCACGCTCTCCCCGTGGCGAGCGGTTCCCGCCCACATCCCGCGCCCGGAGTACGTGGGTAAGAAGCGCCCGCAGGAGTGGCGCGGCTCGCACGTGCAGACGCCGGAGACCATCGAGAAGATGCGCGTGGCGGGGCGTCTCGCCGCCCAGGCCACCCAGCTCGCCGGTGAGCACTGCAAGCCCGGGGTGACCACCGACGAGATCGACAGGGTCGTGCACGAGTTCCTCTGCGACCACGGCGCCTACCCGTCGACGCTCGGCTACCGGGGCTTCCCCAAGTCGTGCTGCACCAGCCTCAACGAGGTGATCTGCCACGGCATCCCCGACACCACTGTGCTCCAGGACGGCGACATCATCAACGTCGACGTCACCGCGTACCTGAACGGCGTGCACGGCGACACCGACGCCACGTTCTGCGTGGGCGAGGTGAGCGAGGAGGCCCGCCTGCTGGTCGAGCGGACCCACACGGCGATGATGCGCGGCATCAAGGCGATCGCACCGGGGCGGCAGATCAACGTCATCGGCCGGGTGATCGAGTCGTACGCCAAACGCTTCGGCTACGGCGTGGTCCGCGACTTCACCGGGCACGGCATCGGTGAGGCGTTCCACAGTGGCCTCTACGTGCCGCACTACGACAGCCCGCGCCCCACCGACGTGATGGAACCGGGGATGACGTTCACCGTCGAGCCGATGATCACGCTCGGCACCTACCAGTACGACATGTGGGACGACGGCTGGACCGTGGTCACCAAGGACCGCCGGTGGACGGCCCAGTTCGAGCACACCATCGTCGTGACCGACGACGGCTACGAGATCCTGACGCTGCCGTGACCGACACCCCCGCGGCACTGCGCGAGGCGCACCACGCGGACGTCTCCGGCGGGTGGCTGCGTCCGGCGGTCTTCGGCGCGATGGACGGCCTGGTCACCAACATCGCGCTGATCGCCGGTGTGGGCGGCGGCGGGGTGTCCCCGCGCAGCGTGGTGCTGACCGGCACGGCCGGCCTGGTGGCCGGCGCCATCTCGATGGGCCTCGGCGAGTACACGAGCGTCCGGTCAGCGAACGAGCAGGTCGCCGCCGAGGTGGCCAAGGAGCGGCGCGAGCTGGAACGCCACCCGGAGGCCGAGGCCCGGGAACTGGCCGACGCGTGGGTCGCCCGTGGACTGCCCCGGGATCTGGCGACACAGGTCGCCGAGGCGGTACGCGCCAACCCCGAGGAGGCGCTGCGCGTGCACGTACGGGAGGAACTGGGCGTCGACCCCGACGACCAGCCCAGCCCGTGGGCCGCCGCGATCTCGTCGTTCATCTGTTTCTCGATCGGCGCCCTGGTGCCGCTGCTGCCGTACCTGCTCGGCTTCACCAGCCTCTGGCTGGCGCTCGCCGTCGGCGGCGTGGGGCTGTTCGTGGCCGGTGCGGTCGTGGCCCGGTTCACCAACCGCGCCTGGTGGCGCAGCGGCCTGCGGCAGTTGCTGCTCGGCGCGCTGGCGGCCGGCGCCACCTACCTGATCGGCGCGCTGATCGGCGTCGGCGGCGGCATCGGCTGACGGTAAACCGTCCGCGACCGGCAGCCGTCGGCGAGCCGCCAGCCGTCCGCAGGTCGTCAGCCGGACAGCAGGTCGTCGATGGTGCCGTCGACCGGGCGGCCCCGGGCAGCCAGCTCCTCGGCCTGGCGGGTCAGCGCCGCGCCCACCTCGGTCATGTCCGCCCCGGCCAGCCCGGTACGCCGCACCGCGTCCCCCGGGTCGCGGAAGTAGGTGCGGCTGAACAGTCCCTGCACGGTTGCGGCGGCCAGCCGTGCCTCGCCGAGCATGAGCAGCGCCTGGTCCGTCTCGTACCACTCGGCCAGCCGCAGCGCCCGGGCGTGCGCCGCGCTGCCCCGGTACCACGCCTGCCGCGCCGCGCTCGTGAACTCCGCCGGCCGGGCCCGTGCCAGCCGCGCCAGGTGCTCGTCGCGCAGCTTCCGCAGCCAGCCGGTCGGATCGTGCAGGGCGCGCGTGGTGACGTACCGGTCCGCGGCCAGCGGCCAGCGGGACGTGATCGTCGTCGCCCGGCGCAGGTAGTCGTCCGCCCCGGCCACCGTGAGGTCGACGAGCACACCGTCCACCCGCCGGGTGGCGGGCGGCGGCCCGGCGCCCGGCCGGTAGGTGACGACCAGCAGCCCGACCTCGCGGTCCCCGCCGCCGTCGTCGTCGCCGTGCGCGAGCGGACCGTGTACGGCGACCGCCAGCACGTCGGCCGGGAACCGCCGCAGGACGGCGTCACCGACCCGCTCGGCCACCTGCCACCGTGGATCGTCCAGACGCCGCTCGGCGTTCACGTCGAGCGCCACGGTCCACCTCCGTCCGACAGGTCGCCTGCGGCAACCCTAGTCAGATCGGGCCGGACCGCCCCGGCGACGCGGATGTCGGATTGTGCGCGGCTGCGGCCGGGAAGGACGCTCAGGCGTTCGGGACCAGGCGGAACACGCGGATCTCGCGGCCACCGGCGCGCTCGACGTACGTGCGGTACGCGGGCCACTCCTGCACCAGCCGCTGGAACAGCCGTTCCCGTTCCTCGCCCGTGACCTGCTCCGCGGTGACCGGGATCCGGCGTCCCTTGACGTCCACCTCGGCACCCGGGTGGGCCATCAGGTTGAACGTCCAGGACGGCTGGTGCTGCTGCCCCCAGTTCGAGCCGATCACCACGTAGGCGTCGCCGTCGGGGACGTACACCAGGGGGTTGCTGCGGGGCTTGCCGGAGCGGCGGCCGGTGGAGGTGAGCACCAGCGTGGGCACGAGCCCGAAGGCGACCACGCGGCCCTTCGTCATCCGCCCGACCAGCCGGTCGGCCGGGACGAGCAGGCGCATGGTGGCGCCGAACCAACGCTGGTGACCTAGGCGGCGGGTGAGGGTTCCCAGGGCTGACATCCGACAAGTGTGCCGCCCACACCGCGCCCCGTCACCCCCTCGGACGGTCAGTCCGCCCCAAGGTCGACTCCATTTCCCCGAAGTGGTGGCATCCACCTCACCGGGATGCCGCCACTCCGGCGAAGTGGTGTGGATCATGGCGGGTGGGGGTCAGTCGAGCCGGCGTTCGATCGGCAGGCGGGAACGGGTGAACAGGGCCGCGCCGCCCATCGCCACCAGCGGCACCACGACCAGCGCGGCGAGCGTCACGCCGGGCACCGTCACCGGGTACTGCGCCTGCACCGGCCAGGCTTCCGCGTACCGCTGGTTGAGCGCGGCCAGGACGACCACGGCGGAGCCGAGCCCGGCGACGATGCCCAGCGCCGAACCGAGCACCGCGATCACCCCGGCCTGGCAGAGCGACAGCAGGCGGCGTACCCGGGGATCGGCCCCGACCGCCGCGAGCGTGGACAGGTCCCGGCGGCCCTCGGCGGCGGCGAGGCCGGTGGCTACCGCGGCGGCGCCGAGCGTGATCACACCGGAGGCCACCGCGAGAAGGAGCAGCATCGGGCGCTGGTCCGACGGCGGGTCGGCGGTCGCCAGCTGCGCCGACATGGGCCCGATGTCGAACAGCTCGTCGGCCAGCATCTCCATCTGCCGTTCGGTGGGCGAGCCGGCGGTGTCCAGTAGGTAGCCCATCGGCACGGCGGTCAGGCCGAGCGCGTCGGCGGCGGCGGGGGAGAGCACCAGCCGGTCGACTGTGAGACCGCCGCGCAGCGCGTACGCGGGCAGGAGACGCCCGGTGGGCGGGCCGCCGGAGTTGTAGTTGACCTCCACCCGGACCTGTCCATCCGTCACCCGCCGGGGGTCGGTGACCACCACGCCGCCGGCGGCGAGCGTCCGGCGCGCGGCGGCCAGTTCGTCGGCGGGCGCTCCGGTGAGCGCGGCCAGCGCGCCGCCGTCGTCCACGAGCGCCGGCAGGTAGACGTCGACCGGCTCCTGGAAGGGGCTCACGCAGCGCGGATCCCGCCGGGCCGCGTCGGGGACCGGGCCGGCGGCGTCGTACGGGCAGCGCTGCTCGGGCGGAACGAGCGCGTACGTGGTGCAGTCGTTCTTGTCCCGGACGTCGCCGACGCACCCGGGGGTCGCGACGGACACCACTGTGGCGTCGGGCAGGACCGCGCGGGCCCGAGCGGCGACGACCTCGGCCGACGGCGGGTCCGCCGGTGTCTCACCGGAGTGGGTGAGCAGCACGTTCCCCGGCGGCAGGCCGGGTTGCCAGAGCTCTCGCGACCGGGTCTCGTCGCTCGCCACGTAGACGCCGAGCGCGACGCTTCCGGCCACCGCCGCCATCACCGCCGAGATGGCGGGCGCGGCCGAGGACCGGTTGCGGCTGGCGTCACGCAACGCGAGCCGGGGGGTCAGCGGCAGCAACCGGCCGGCCCGGCCCAGCGCGCCGACCAGCGACGGGGTGCAGAACACCAGCCCCAGTTCGCCCAGCGCGACACCGGCCAGCACTCCGGTCTGCGAGGTGCGGCCGGCGGCGAACGCGGCGATCGCGGTCCCGGCGACGGTGAGCGCCACCCCGATCAGCAGCCAGCGGCGGCGGGGCCGGGTCGCGTCGCGCCGGCCGGCCAGGCCGGTCGCCACGTCCTGCCGGGCCGCCGCCCAGGCCGGCGCCATCGCCGCGAGCACCCCGGCCAGCACCGCCGTCGCGGCGATCGCCACCAGCGCGGCCGGGAAGATCCGGTACGCCCCGAGGCGTTCCCCGAGCAGGTACTGCTCGACGATCGGCCGGCCGGCGAACGCGGCCCCGATGCCGAGCAGCATGCCCAGGGCGGCCCCGCCGGCACCGAGCACCACCCCGTCGGCGAGCACGATCCGGCGCAGGTGGGAGGCGTCGCCACCGGCCACCGCGACGAGTGCGAGGTCCCGCCGCCGGCGCCGGACGCTCACCGCGAAGGCCGGGCCGACCAGCAGCACCACCTCCAGCAGGCCCAGCCCGCCGACGACGCCGACGACGCCGGCCTCGTCGGCGTCCGGTACGGACATGCCGCGGTTGAACTCCTGCCGCCCGGGCAGCGGGTCACGGACGACGACCTGGATGCCCTGCGCGTTCAGCCGGTCGGCGAGCCCCGGTTCCAGCGGGCCGGGCAGGTCCACCAGCCAGGTGTCGCTGCCGGCTGCGGTCTCCCGGGTCACCCCGGCCAGCGTGACCACGTCCCGGAGGTTGTCCGGGTACTCCACCACCCCGACCACCCGGTACGTGGCGCCGTCGACGCTGCGGACCGGGTCGCCGATGCGGGTGTCGAGCCGGCGCAGCGCCGTCGGGCTGACCGCGATCTCGTCGGGGCGTACCGGCGGCCGGCCGTCGAGGACCTCGGCCAGCGGCCGGGTGAGCGGGTCGGTCAGGTCCAGGGCGCGCGCGTCGAGCGACTCGACGTGCCGGTTGACCCGCGTCGAGAACGTCATCCACCAGCCCGTGCGGGCGACCCGGCTGCCCTCGGGCAGCAGCGCGCGCACCTCCTCGGCGGTCGCCGGACGGGTCCGGCCGACCCAATCGCCCTCGACCGGCCAGGCCGACTCGCCCCAGGCGTCCTGCGTCACCGGCGTCAGGCTGTCCCAGCGCAGCGCGATGTCGGCGCCGCCGAGCTGGCGCTCGATGCGCTCGGCGCGGTTCAGATCCGCCATGTCGTAGCTGACGGCGGCGAAGCTGAGGCCGAACACCGGCAGCGCGATCATCACCAGCACCAGCAGCGTGCGCCGACGGGACCGCCGGGCCTCCCGGCGGGCGATTCGCAACGCGGTCCGCCACGACCCGCGTACGGCGGCGAGGCGGCCGCCGGTCACCGGCTGCTGCCGCTGAGCAGGTGGTCGACGCCGATCAACGGTGCGGTCGAGTCGACCATCACCCCGTCGCGCAGGAAGACCACCCGGTCCGCCCAGCCGGCGTGCCGGGCCTCGTGGGTGACAAGCACCCCGGCCGCCCCGGCGTCCACCCGGCGGCGCAGCAGGTGCAGCACCGCCTCGCCGGTCTGGGAGTCCAGCGCACCGGTCGGCTCGTCGGCGAGGACCAGGCGGCGCTGGCCGACGAGGGCCCGGGCGATGGCCACCCGCTGCTGCTGACCGCCCGACATCTGGTCCGGGAAGCGGTCGGCCAGATCCTCCAGGTCGACCTCGCGCAGCGCATCGAGGGCCGACTGGCGGGCGGCCCGTACGCCGGTGCCGTCCAGTTCCAGAGGAAGCGCCACGTTCTCCACGGCGGTCAGGCTGCCGAGCAGGTTCAGGTCCTGGAAGACGTACCCGATCCGGCGGCGGCGCAGCCGGGCCAGCTCGCGGGCGGACAGCCCGACCAGCGCCTCGCCCTCGACCACCACCTCGCCGCCGGTGGGCCGGTCCAGGCCACCGGCGAGCGCCAGCAGCGTGGACTTGCCGGACCCGGAGGGGCCCATCACGGCCACCAGCTCCCCGGCCCGCACGGTCAGGCTCACGCCGCGCAGCGCGTGCACGGCGGCCTCACCGGCGCCGTGGGTCCGGCGTACGTCCCGCAGTTCCAGCACCCCGTCGATCGGGTCCATCAGCGCCTCCCGTGCCGGGTCACCGGCGGGCTTCGTCGCCGGCCCGGTCCACCGCCTCGGGGTGGTCGACCGCCCGGATCGGCGCCGGGCGGTGCCGGACCAGGCTCGTCTCGCAGTGGTCGAGCCACCGCACCTCGGCCTCGGTCTGGAAGATCATCGCGTCCAGCACCAGCCGCCAGGGTAGATCCTCCGGCTTGTCGCTCGTGTACTTCAACCGGGTGAACTCCTGGAGCGCGCGCATGGTGGCGGTGCGCTGGGTCTGCACCACCGACCGCACGTCGACGCCGGGGGTGGTCAGCGCCAGCGCCAGTTTGATGGACAGCTCGTCCCGGGGCCGGTCGGCGCGGCTGATCGGCGTGGCGAACCACAGCGCCAGGTCCGCCCGTCCGGCGTCGGTGATCTCGTACGGCCGCTGCCCGCTCTCGTTCTCCGGCAGCGGGCGGACCAGTCCGTCACGTTCCAGCCGGGCCAGCGTCGTGTAGACCTGTCCGATGTTCAGCGGCCAGGTCGACCCGGTCGACTCCTCGAACGCAGCGCGCAGCTGGTAGCCGTACATCTGGCCGCGTTCGAGCAGGGCGAGCAGGCCGTGACGGATGGACATGACCGCGAGTATGCATACCTGGTATGCGCAACGCAACCGGAGGGTTCCGCCGGGTGACCGGCGCCGCGCTCAGGCCGGGCGGCCCGGGAACGGAACGGTGACCGGCGTCACCCCCGCCGTGCGCCGCCAGCGGGTGGCGCGCAACGCGCAGTCGGTGAGCGCGGCTAGCGCGGTGTTCCGGTCCGCGCCGGTGGTGTGCGGCAGCGCGGCCCGCCAGTGCCCGGCCGTCCGCTCCTCGATCTCCACCGCCAGGCGCAGCGCGCTCGCCCGATCCGTCACCGGGTAGGGCAGCGCGTATCCGGCCCGGTCGGCGGGCACCTGCCCGGAGCCCTCGGCGAGCTGGAGCAGCAGCGCGTCGCGGCGGGACCGGTGGGCCGCCTCGGCGGCGCGGGCCGCCGTACGCGCCGCCTCGGTCAGGTGCACGCCGATCACCCCGTACGCCCAGATCGCCGCATACTCGGCGGCGAGCGCGTCGGCGAGCGCGGTGGCCGGGCCGGTCGTCGGGCTGTTCACTTGAGCGCCTCCACGTGGGTCGCCCGGGCGGCGGCAATGGAACCGAGCAGCGCGGCCCGCTCGGCCGGCGCGGCGGCGCACGCCTTGGCCGCGTTCGTCCGGCCCTCCTGCTCGGCCCGGCGCAGCTCGGTGAGCACGGCGTCGGGTGCGGGCGCGCTCGCCGAGCCGGCGGGCGCCGGGGCACCGGACGGCGCCGGACGGCCGATCACGCGGCGTAGCTCCTCGGCGTGCGCCCGGTGCGCGTCGGCGATCGGGGTGAGCCGCCCGGCCAGCGCCGGGTCGGCGGTGGCGGCGGCCCGGTAGCGGGCCTCCAGCGCGAGCGCCTCGGCCACCAGCGGCTCCAGCGCGTCCGGCTCCGGTGGCTCCTCGTCGCGGTCGAAAAGATCACAGCCGGTCAGCGGCGCGGTCGCGCCGCCGAGCGCCACGAGCCCGCCGGCGCGCAGCAGCCAGCGCCGGGAATGCCCCGCTCTGACCTGGTCGGATGGTGTTCTGCCGATCCCCACCTGACAGAGTCAACACCATTCGCGCCGTCTCGTGGGTCAGGGTCTCGGTGCGCCGCCGGGTCCGTCGGCGGTCGTTAGCGTTACGCTCTGCGCAACCACCGGGCGCGGACGCCCCGGTGGCGCGCCGGTATGGCGGGCCGATCGCCCGCACCGGCCAGGGACAACACGGCCCGTGGGCCGTGGCAACAGCAGGAGAGGTGCGCGCAATGACGCAGCGTGGCCGTGCCACCCGGTCGACGGGGCCCGCCGGGCGGCCCCGCCGGCCCGACGGCCCCCGCGGCACGGACCGGAGCGGCGCACCCCGCGGCGATCTCGCCGCCCGCCGCAACCGGCTGCGCGAGGTGATCGAACCGGTCGTCACGGCGGCCGGTTACGACCTGGAGGATCTCTCCGTCTCCCGCGCGGGCCGCCGGCACGTGGTCCGGGTGATCGTGGACGCCGACGGCGGGATCAACCTGGACGCCGTGGCGGACGTCTCCCGCGCGGTCTCGGCGGCGCTGGACGCGGCCGAGGAGGCCGGCGGCGACATCGTGGCCGGCGAGTACCAGCTGGAGGTCAGCTCGCCCGGCGTGGACCGCCCGCTCACCCTGCCCCGGCACTGGCGGCGCAACGCCGGGCGGCTGGTGAAGGTCACCGTCCGCGGCGACGCGGGGGACCGCCAGCTCACCGGCCGGATCACTGCTGCCGACGACGAACGCGTGGTGCTGGAGACCGACGCCGGCCCCGCCGAACACCCGTACGCCGAACTCGGGCCCGGCCGGGTCCAGGTGGAGTTCAACCGCCTGGACGACCTGGCCGACGAGGACTTCGGTGACGACACCGACGACGACGAAGATCTGGAGGACGAGGAGAGGTGAACATCGACCTCGCGGCGCTGCGCGCCCTGGAGCGCGAGCGGGAGATCCCGTTCGACACGATCCTCGCGGCGATCGAGACCGCGCTGCTGACCGCCTACCGGCACACCGACGGCGCCGAGCCGCACGCCCGGGTGGAGATCGACCGTAAGAGCGGGGCCGCCTCGGTCTACGCGCAGGAACTGGACGCCGACGGCACGGTGACCCGGGAGTGGGACGACACTCCGCACGACTTCGGGCGGATCGCCGCCATGACCGCCAAGCAGGTGATCCTCCAGCGGCTGCGGGAGGCCACCGACGAGGTGCACTTCGGCGAGTACGTCGGCCGCGACGGTGACCTGGTCACCGGTGTGGTGCAGGCGCACGAGACCCGCCGGGAGAAGGGCATCGTCAGCGTCGACCTGGGCAAGCTGGAGGGCGTCCTGCCGCAGTCCGAGCAGGTCCCCGGCGAGCGGTACGAGCACGGCGAGCGGATCCGCTGCGTGGTCGTGCACGTCGCCAAGGGCATGCGCGGCCCGCAGATCACGCTGTCCCGGTCGCATCCCGGCCTGGTGAAGAAGCTGTTCGCGCTGGAGGTGCCGGAGATCGCCGACGGCACCGTGGAGATCGGCGCGATCGCGCGTGAGGCAGGTCACCGTACGAAGATCGCCGTGCGTTCGACCACCTCCGGCGTCAACGCCAAGGGCGCCTGCATCGGCCCGATGGGCCAGCGGGTCCGGGCCGTGATGAGCGAGCTGCACGGCGAGAAGATCGACATCATCGACTGGTCGGACGACCCGGCCACCTTCGTCGGCAACGCGTTGTCGCCGGCCAAGGCGCTGCGGGTCGAGGTGGTCGACCTGGCCTCCCGTACCGCCCGGGTGACCGTGCCGGACTTCCAGCTCTCGCTCGCGATCGGCCGGGAAGGGCAGAACGCCCGCCTCGCGGCCCGGCTGACCGGTTGGCGCATCGACATCCGGTCCGACGCGGAGACCGCGGCCCCGCAGAGCCGGGGCGGAGCTGATCACGTCCCGGAGCCGGGCGGCGCGATCTCCGGCGGCTAGGGGTAGACTTACTCAGTGGCACGACGCACGATTCCGGAGCGCACCTGTGTGGGCTGCCGGAAACGAGCGCCGGCCAGCGAGTTGTTGCGGGTCGTCGCGATCGGTGACGAGGCTGGTCACATCAGCCTCCGGCCCGATCCGGCCCGCAGACTGCCGGGTCGGGGAGCGAACATGCACCCTGATCCGGCCTGCTTCGCGCAGGCGGTGCGACGCCGCGCCTTCGGGCGGGCACTGCGCCTCACCGGGGTCCCCGACCACGGTGCGCTTGCGGAGCACGTCGACGCGCAACCCCCGACGACCGGTCAAGCCCGACCGGTCGAGGGTCGCTAGCAAGGTAGGACGACCGACATGAGCACACGATGAAGTCCCTGAAATGACCAGGCTTCAAGTGCAGGAGTGAGGTCGCTGCGGGTGCTGCCCGCACGACCTCGGAGTGAGGAGTGCAGTGGCAGGAAAGGCCCGCGTACACGAGCTTGCCAAGGAGCTCGGGGTCGAAAGCAAGACCGTTCTCGCCAAGCTCAAGGAGATGGGCGAGTTCGTGAAGTCCGCGTCCAGCACCGTCGAGGCGCCTGTCGCCCGGCGGCTGCGTAGCGCGTTCGTAGCCGGTTCGTCGGCGCCCGCCGGCCCGCCGGCTGCCGCGCCCAGTGGCCCGGCACCGACCCCGACGCCCACCCCGACCCCGGGTGCCCCCCGGGTCTCGGCCAAGCCGATGCCGCCCCGGCGTCCGGCCGCGCCGACCCCTGGACCGAAGCCCAAGGGCCCGGTCCCCGGCCCGCCGCAGCCGGCGACTCCGGTCGCCAAGCCGGCGAGCGCGCACGACATCGAAGTGGCAGCCGCCGAGGCGCGTGCCGCCGCGCTCAAGGCTGAGCAGGAGGCCGCGGTCAAGGCCGCCCAGGCCGCCCGTCAGCAGCAGCGCGAGACCGTACGCCGGGAGCCCCCGGCCGAGGGCGGTGCTCGCCCGGGTCCGCGTCCCGGCCCGAACGCCATGCCGCCGCGTCCGGGTTCCCCGGCCGCCGGTCGTCCCGGCGGTCCGGGTCAGGGTCAGGGCCCCGGTGCCCGGCCCGGCGGTCGTCCGCCGGCGCGCGGCGCCGGTAACAACCCGTTCGGTATCCAGGGCGGCCAGCAGCAGCGGCCCCCGGCCGCCGGTGCGGGCGGTCCCCGTCCCAGCCCGGCCGGCATGCCGCCGCGGCCCAGCCCGGCGTCGATGCCGCCGCGGCCGAGCCCGGCCTCGATGCCGAGCCAGCGCCCGACCACCGGCCGCCCCGGCGGCCCCGGTGGCGGTCGTGGTGGACCCGGCGGCGGCGCCGGTCGTCCCGGCGGCGGTGGCGGTGGCTACCGCGGTGGACCCGGTGGTGGCGGCGGTGGCGGTGGCTACCGCGGCGGTCCCGGTGGTGGCGGCGGTGGCGGTGGCTACCGCGGCGGTCCCGGCGGCGGTGGCGGTGCTCCCGGCGGTGGTTTCCGTCCGGGTGGTCCGGTCGGCGGCGGTGGCCGTCCCGGTGGCGGCGGTCGTGGCCGTGGCGGTGGCGCGGCGGGTGCCTTCGGGCGTCCCGGCGGCCGGCCCACCCGCGGTCGCAAGTCCAAGAAGCAGCGCAGACAGGAGTTCGACAACCTGTCGGCCCCGACCATGTCCTCGGGCGCGCCCCGCGGTCAGGGTCAGGTCGTCCGGTTGTCCCGTGGCGCCTCGCTGTCGGACTTCGCCGACAAGATCAACGCCAACCCGGGTTCGCTGGTCCAGGAGATGTTCAACCTGGGCGAGATGGTGACGGCCACCCAGTCGTGCTCCGACGAGACCCTGCAGCTGCTGGGTGAGCACCTCGGCTTCGACGTGCAGATCGTCAGCCCGGAGGACGAGGACCGCGAGCTGCTCGCGCAGTTCAACATCGACCTCGACGCCGAGGTCGCGGCGGACCGCCTGGTCAGCCGTGCGCCGGTCGTGACCGTCATGGGTCACGTCGACCACGGTAAGACCAAGCTGCTCGACGCGATCCGCAAGGCGAACGTGGTGGCCGGCGAGGCGGGTGGCATCACCCAGCACATCGGCGCCTACCAGGTCCACGTCCCGCACGAGGGCGAGGACCGCGCGGTGACGTTCATCGACACCCCGGGTCACGAGGCGTTCACCGCCATGCGTGCCCGTGGTGCCCAGGTCACGGACATCGTGATCCTGGTGGTCGCGGCCGACGACGGCGTCATGCCGCAGACCATCGAGGCGCTCAACCACGCCAAGGCGGCGGACGTGCCGATCGTGGTCGCGGTCAACAAGGTCGACAAGCCCGAGGCGAACCCGGACAAGGTCCGCCAGCAGCTGACCGAGTACGGCCTGGTCGCCGAGGAGTACGGCGGCGACACCATGTTCGTCAACGTGGCGGCCAAGCCCGGTATCGGCATCGAGGAACTGCTCGAGGCCGTGCTGCTGACCGCCGACGCGTCGCTGGAGCTGACCGCTCCGATCGACGGGCCGGCGCAGGGTGTCGCGATCGAGGCGCACCTGGACAAGGGCCGTGGTGCGGTGGCGACCGTGCTGGTGCAGAAGGGCACCCTGCGTGCCGGTGACTCGATCGTCGCCGGTGGGGCGCACGGCCGGGTCCGGGCCATGCTCGACGAGAACGGCAAGCCGGTCGATTCGGCCGGTCCGGCCCGTCCGGTCATGGTGCTGGGTCTGACCACGGTGCCGGGTGCGGGTGACACCTTCCTGGCCGCCGAGGACGACCGCACCGTGCGGCAGATCGCCGAGCAGCGGCAGGCGCGGAGGCGGGCGGCGTCGTTCGCCAACTCCCGTGGCCGGGCCACTCTCGAGACGCTCATGGAGCAGCTCAAGGAGGGCGAGAAGACCTCGCTCAACCTGGTGCTCAAGGGCGACGTCTCCGGTTCCGTGGAGGCGCTCGAGGACGCGCTGTTCAACCTCGACATCCCCGAGGAGGTCCAGCTTCGGATCATCCACCGGGGCGTGGGCGCGATCACCGAGAGCGACGTCATGCTCGCGAGCGCCTCGTCCGAGGCGGTCACGATCATCGGCTTCAACGTGCGGGCCTCGAACAAGGTCCGCGAGATGGCCGACCGCGAGGGCGTGGAGATCCGGTACTACACCGTCATCTACCAGGCCATCGAGGAGATCGACGCCGCGCTCAAGGGTCTGCTCAAGCCGGAGTACGAGGAGGTCGAGCTGGGCACCGCGGAGATCCGCGACGTCTTCCGCTCGTCCAAGATCGGCAACATTTCCGGCTGTATCGTCCGGTCCGGCCTCATCCGCCGCAACGCCAAGGCGCGGCTGCTGCGGGACGGGGCGGTCGTGGCGGACAACCTCACGATCAGCTCCTTGAAGCGGTTCAAGGACGACGCGACCGAGGTCCGCGAGGGCTTCGAGTGTGGTCTGACGCTGGGCGGCTACAACAACGTCCAGGTCGGCGACGTCATCGAGACGTTCGAGATGCGCGAGAAGCCGCGCGCCTGAGAACCACGCGTACGACCGGCCGGCGGCCGGCGGCCGGGGCCTTCGGGCCCCGGCCGTCGCCGTTTCCGCAGGCTGCGACAATCTGCGGCGTGATCCGGTACGCACTGCTCCTCGCCCCCTCCGCCAACCGCGTCTACGCCGACGCGGCGGCCCGGCTGGCCCGCGCCGAACTGGCCGTGTTCGCCGGTTCCGGCGTACTGGACGCCGTACCGGCCGACGCGGAGGTGACGCGGATCGGCGGGGTGGAGTACCTGACGTTCACCACCGGCGGCCCCGGGCTGGGCGAGCGGGACCTGGCTCACCTGGCGAACCTGTCGGCCGCGTACGCGCTGTTCGAGCGGGTCGGCGACGACCTGCTGCGGCCGGTGCCGCTGCGCCCGCTGGCCCGGTACGACTCCGACCTGATCACCATCCCCAAGTACGCCGGCAAGACCAACGAGCAGTTCACCCGGCTGCTGCTCAACGTCACGGTGCTCGCCTCCGCCGCCGCGCCGCGGATGCTGGACGGGCCGGTGGTGGTGCTGGACCCGCTCTGCGGCCGGGGCACCACGCTCAACCAGGCGCTGATGTACGGCTACGACGGCATCGGCATCGAGCGCGACAGTCAGGACGTGGAGGCGTACGCGGCGTTCCTGCGTACCTGGCTGCGCCGCAAGCGGCTCAAGCACACCGCCGAGTCGACGTCGGTGCGCCGGGACCGCAAGCTGGTCGCCCGCCGGTTCGAGGCGGTGCTCGCGCCGTCGCGGGACGAGCACCGGGCCGGGGCCACCCAGCGGGTCACCGTGCTCAACACCGACACCACCCGGGCCCGCGAGGCGTTGCGCGCCCGCTGCGCGGACGTGATCGTCACCGACGCGCCGTACGGGGTGGCGCACGGCAGCCGTACCGGCCAGGGGTTGTCCCGCAGCCCGCTGGAGCTGCTCACCGCGGCCGTGCCGGTGTGGCGGGAGCTGCTGCGCCCCGGTGGCGCGATCGGGCTGTCCTGGAACACCCACGTGGCGCCGCGGGCGCAGGCGGAGGCGGTGCTGGCCGACGCCGGTCTGCGGGTGCTCGGCGGCCCCGGCTTCGGTGACTTCGCCCACCGGGTCGACCAGGCGATCGAGCGGGACGTGCTGGTGGCGGTCGCGCCTTGAGTGCGTGCCGTGGATGAGGCCGAGGGCGGCTTGGAGTTCGGCGGGTAGGGGGTCCGCTGCGGCTGTCTCACGTCCGCACATCGGCCAGATCCGCGCCCGGCGGCCTCGATCACTCTCACGGCTACCGGGCGAATGATCGCGCCGTTGCCCCGGCTCCGACGCGGGCGCCGCCTCCGACCGAAGCTGTCACGCCGGCAGAAGGCCGTCACGCGAAGGTCCGTGCCCACGGCGAACGCGACCCCGCGAGACATGGCCGGTCGTCCGGGTATGCCTAGCCATACTCGCAATACGCCCACGAGTGTCAGTGACCGCGACACGAACCCCATGATCTTCTGGCTCTGCAACGGAACCAGAAGGAAGGTGGCACTTCGTGACGACGAGAATGAAAGGGGTGCTGGCATTCTTAGTCATTTCGTTTGGGATGAGTTGGGCGTGGTTGCTCCTCGCCCGGCTGGGCTTGGGGCTTTCGCTGGTCAACCCGCTGGTTCAGCTTCCTTTTGGCTTCGCCCCAGCCATGGCTGCGATCGTCGTACGTCGGTGGATCACGCGGGAGGGGTTCCGCGATGCGGGGCTCGCTCCTCGTTTGCGCGGTGCGTGGTCCTCCTATCTCGTGGCTTGGCTCGGTCCGATGGGGCTCGTGGTGGCTACCGTCGGGTTGGCGGTGGCGACGGGCCTGTGGAATCCGGATCCCTCTGCCCTGGACGGCGCCGTTCCTGGGCTTCCGGGGTGGGCGCTCGTTCTTCTGCTGATGGTTGCCGTCCCGTTGCTCACCCCCTTCTACTGGGGTGAGGAGTTCGGCTGGACGAGCTATCTGAGGCTCAGGATTTTCGTGGGCAGGCCGCTTATGTCGGCCACCGTGACAGGGCTCATCTGGGCGGTCTGGCACTATCCGCTCGCCTTTCTCGGTTATATCGAATTCACCAATGTTCTCCTCGGGCTGTTGGTCTGGACAGTGGGTTTCCTGCTGCAGGAAATCATTCTCGCCTGGCTGCGCTCGCGGAGCGACAGTATCTGGCCGCCGAGCTTGGCTCACGCCGGCAACAACATGGTTCTGGCCCTGCTGACAGGATTGCTGCTGAGCGAAGGCGGAGAACTCGGTGAGATCACGGTGATGCTCCTGACGGCGGTACCGATGGCGGTCGTGTGCGTCTGGATCCTGGCCGGACGACGGCTCGCGGTACCGAGGGCCGTCGATGACCAGGCAGAGAGCGCCGCCCAGCCCGAGCCGGCCAGCAAATGGCAGCGCGGAGTCACGCCGCAGGCGTACCGTTGCTCGCCGTGTATACCGGAACCGCGCTGTTCGACCTGTTGCTCCCGGGTGACTCCCGGTCCCTGAAGGCCAAGCGGTCCTACGTCCGGCCGATCGTCGCCGCGCTGCGCAAGTTCGAGGTCTCCGCCGCCGAGGTGGGGGCGCTGGACCTGCACGGCCGGGCCGAGATCGGGGTGGCTGTGGTGGCCGCCGAGCCGGCCCACGTCCGCGAGGTGCTCGACTCCTGCGAGCGGCTGGTCGCCGCCCGCCCGGAGACCGAGCTGCTGTCGGTCCGCCGTCGACTGCACGGCGAGGACGACTGACGGCGCGTCGCGCGGCACTCCGGCCGTGCCGCGCGACGCCCGGCCGGGCGCGGGTAGTGTTCTTCAGCGTTGGGCGGTCGGACCCGGCGGCGCCCACGCGCCCGCCGTCTCCGGCCGACGGCCCGGATCGCCTGGTGGTCCGGTGCCGTCATTGGTACAGGTGATCCCGGAGGTGGGGGACATGACGGATCAGGCAAAGGTTCGCCGGCACGCGGAGCGCATCCGGGAACTCGTCGCGTCGTTGGTGCGCAGCCAGATCAAGGACCCCCGGCTCGGCATGATCACGATCACCGACGCCCGGATCACGGCCGACCTGCGCGACGCCACCGTCTTCTACACGGTGCTCGGTGACGCGGCGGCCCAGGCGAGCACCGCCGCCGCGCTGGAGAGCGCCAAGGGCATGCTGCGCAGCACCGTCGGCAAGGCGCTCGGGCTGCGGCACTCGCCGACGCTGACCTTCGTCCTCGACGACGTGCAGGACCAGGTCAAGCACATCGACGACCTGCTCGCCGCCGCGCGTACCGCCGACGCCGAGGTGCAGCGGCTGGCCGCCAAGTCCTCGTACGCGGGCGACGCCCAGCCGTACCGGGTCGAGGACGACGAGGACGCCGACGACGCCTCGGCCGAGGACGAGGACGACGACGAGCCGCGCGCCGGCGAGCGCCGGTGACCGAGGCGGCCGGGCCCACCGAGACCGCGTGGGCGGCCGCCGTCGCGGCGGTACGCGATCTCCCCGCCGACGCGCGGGTGCTGCTGATCTGCCACGTGAACCCGGACGGGGACGCGCTGGGCAGCATGCTCGGCTTCGCGCTGGGCCTGCGCCGGCTCGGCGTACGCGATCTCCAGGCCACCTTCCCCGGCCCGCCGGAGGTGCCGGAGCCGTTCCGCTGGATGCCCGGGGTGGACCTGCTGGTGCCGCAGGACGACGCGTACCCGGCGCCGGACCTGGTGATCTGCTTCGACGCGGCGAGCGAGTCCCGGCTCGGTGACCTGGCCGACCGGCTGGACACGGCGGGCGCCTCGCTGGTGCTCGACCACCACGCCTCGAACACCGGCTTCGGCCGGATCAGCCTGGTCGACCCGCACGCCGCAGCCACCTCGGTGGTGGCGCTGGAGCTGCTGGACCGGCTCGGCGTCACGCTGGACGCGGAGATCGCGACCGGGCTGTACGTCGCGCTCACCACCGACACGGGCTCGTTCCGGTTCGAGGCGACCACCCCGGCGGTGCACGAGACGGCGGCGCGCCTGATCGCCACCGGCATCCGGCCCGGCGACATCTCCCGGCGGATCTTCGACACCCGCCCGTTCGGCGCCGTCCGCCTCTTCGGCGAGGTGCTGGGCCGGGCCACGCTGGAACCGGCGGCCGCCGACGGGCACGGGCTCGTCTGGACGTACGCCACCCGCGACGACCTGGTCCGCCACGACCAGCCCGCGTACGTGCTGGAGGCGCTGATCGACTCGGTGCGCTGCACCGCCGAGGCGGACGTGAGCTGCGTGGTCAAGCAGGCGGGCGAGGCCGAATGGGCGGTGTCGCTGCGCAGCAAGGGCGCGGTGGACGTGAGCCGGGTGGCGGTGACGCTCGGCGGCGGCGGGCACCGGTTCGCGGCCGGCTTCACCGGCCGGGGATCGCTCGACGAGGTGGTCGGCCGGATCCGTGCCGAACTCGCTGCCGCCCCTTAAGGACGGATTGTCCCTTAATCTCCGCGGTGCCGAGGCGTGGCGGCACACCGAGATGTGAGCTGATCGGCGGCTTTTCCAGGGATTACGAGGCGTGCCAGCCTTTCCGCCGTGCGTGACGCTGGGGACAATCGGGTGATGGATCATCCCCGTGAGCTCACCGTCGAGGCGCCCCGGGCCTGGGACCGGCCGGTCGTCGCCGTGCCGGTGCTGATCTGCCTGTCCCTGGTCGGCGGCCAGATGCCGTCCTTCTCGACCGCGGCGAACCTCTACATCCTCACCACCGGCGGGGGGTTGATCTGGGTCGGCCTGAGCAACCGGGTGCCCCGGCGTCCGGCGCCGCGCCGGCTGCCGTCGGTGGCGCTGTGGTGGCTGGTGCCGGTGACCGTCTTCGGGGTCTTCGAGGGGGCCACGTTCGTGATGGCGGCCGGTGACGACTTCCCCACCTTCTCCCGGCTGGCCGATCCGCTGCTGGAGGACAATCTGGCCCGGTCGGCGGCCTGGTTCGCGTGGCTGTCCGCGTTCTGGGGACTGGTGCGCCGATGATGCGCGCACTGGCGATCGGCGGGTTCGGAGTCTCGATCGTGCTGTTCGCGGTGGTCGAGTGGGCCGCGCGCCGGGAGGGTTCGCGGATCCCGTCGCTGGCCGACGTCTGCGCGTTCGTCATGCCGTACGAGGTGGGCCCGGTGCCGGTCGGCCGGATCGGGCTGTTCGGTTTCTGGTGGTGGCTGGGCTGGCACTTCCTGGCCCGCTGACCGCCCTCGCCGGAGCGGGACGACGACGTTGATCTTTCCGCATTTCGGGAACTGTAGGCAGTATCTGGAAAGTGAACGTTAATTTGGGTGCGGGACCGGCGCTTCGCGGCGCTGGTCACGGGCGGTGGTGCCGCACCCGGCCTCGCCTCCCTCCAGGGTCAGACCGACCCGGGCTCCCGCTGCCAGGCGAGCCGCTCCGGTGATCCCGGACCGCTGCCGGGCGCTCAGCCGCCGACGACCTCCGGTCGCGGCGCGATTCGCCGTCGCGCCGATCCGGAGCGCCGGGCGCCCGTAGGACCGCCACGTCCCGGCGGTCCGCACCCTGGAAGGACCTCAGATGCCCAGCAAGCGCAAGCCGCAGACCGAGACCACCACCGACGAGGCGCGCGAGCAGATGCGCCGCGCGCTGCAGACCTCGATGGACACCCGTCAGTGACGTACGCCGTCCGGCGGTGACGCCGGCCGGGCCCGCGGTCCACACCCCGGCCCGACGCCGACGTCACCGCCGCTCGGGGCGCATCGCCGCCCGCGCGCCGTTACCGTCGCCCGGTGAGACGCATCCTCGTGGTCGGCGGCTCCGGCGCCGGCAAGAGCACACTCGCCGGTGAACTGGCCCGGCGACTCGACCTTCCCCTGATCCACCTCGACCGGCACTACTGGCGCCCCGGCTGGACCGCCTCCGCCCCGGCCGACTTCCGCGCCGAGGTGGCCGCGCTCGCCGCCCGCCCGGCCTGGGTGATGGACGGCAACTACGCGAGCACGCTCGACCTGCGGCTGCCCCGCGCCGACCTGCTGGTGCTCTGCGACACCTCCCGGCTGCGCTGCATGGTCCGGATCGTCCGCCGCCGGTGGGCACATCGCGCCGCGGCCCGCCCCGACCGGCCCGAGGGCTGCCCGGAGCGGCTCGATCTCGACTTCCTGCCCTACGTCTGGCGTTACCCCCGCGACTCCCGGCCCCGGGTGCTGGCCGCGCTGTCCGAGCACGCCCCCGGGCTGCCGGTGCGCCGCCTGCGGGGGCGCCGTGACACGGCCCGGTTCCTGGCCGACGTGGGTAAGTAGTACCGCGCCTTGCGGACCTTACTGGGGGCGTGCCAGGATCGGCGGCGATGAGCACCACTGCCGCCCCCGCCGTCACCGCCTCGCCGCGGCGGATCGCCGCGCTCGCGCTGCCCGCCCTCGTGGTGCTGGCCGCCGAGCCGCTCTACGTCCTGGTCGACACCGCGGTGGTCGGTCACCTCGGGCGGGTGCCGCTGGCCGCGCTGGCCGTCGGCGGCACCGTCATGACGCTCACCGCCTGGGTCGGCACCGTCGTCGCGTACGGCACCACCGGCCGCTCGGCCCGCCGGTTCGGGGCGGGGGACCGGGCCGCCGCGGTGGCCGAGGGCGTCCAGGCGTCCTGGCTCGCGCTCGCCACCGGAGTGCTGGTGGCGGTCGCCATCGGCATCGGCGGCGGCGCGCTGGCGCGTACCCTCGTCGGCGGCCCCGGCGAGGTGGTCGACGCCGCCGCCGGATGGCTGCGGATCGCGGCCCTCGGCGCGCCCGGCCTGCTGCTCGCCGCCGCCGGCAACGGCTGGCTGCGCGGCATCCAGGACACCCGCCGCCCGCTGCTGTTCGTGCTCGGCCCGAACCTGCTCTCCGCGGTGCTCTGCCCGCTGCTGGTCTATCCGGCCGGGCTCGGCCTGGTCGGCTCGGCGGTGGCGAACGCGATCGCGCAGACGCTGTCCGGCGTGCTGTTCGCGGCGGCGCTCGTGCGGGAGCGGGTCTCGCTGCGCCCCCGGCCCCGGGTGATCGGCCAGCAGCTCGTGCTCAGCCGGGACCTGCTCGTGCGGGGCGTCGCGTTCCAGGCCAGCTTCCTGTCCGCCACCGCCGTCGCGGCCCGCTTCGGCGCCGCCGCGGTCGGCGCGCACCAGATCGCCGTACAGCTGTGGTTCTTCACCACACTGGTGCTCGACGCGCTGGCCATCGCCGCGCAGTCGCTCGTCGGCGCCGCGCTCGGCGGCGGCGACGCGGCGGCCGCGCGGTTCCTGGCCCGCCGCGTCGCGCTGCTCGGCGGGCTGTGCGGCGTGGCGTTCGCGGTGCTCATCGCCGCCGGCGCCGGCGTGGTGCCGTCGTGGTTCAGCTCCGATCCGCAGGTACGCGAGCAGGCCATGACGGCCTGGCCCTGGTTCGTCGCGCTCCAGCCGATCGGCGGCGTGGTGTTCGCGCTCGACGGGGTGCTGATCGGCGCGGGCGACGTGCGCTACCTGCGCAACCTCACCATCGTGTGCGCGTTCGGCGGGTTCCTGCCGGCGATCTGGCTGGCCTACGCGTTCGACCTCGGGCTGGGCGGGATCTGGGCCGGGCTGACGCTGTTCGTGGTGCTGCGGCTGGTCGGCCTGCTGCTGCGGATGCGCTCGGGCGCGTGGGCGGTGGTCGGCGCGGTCCGCTGACGCCGGTCAGCATGAGACCGGCAGCTCGATCGGGTGCTCCGGGTCGTACAGCGCGTCGGGGTCCTCGGGGGAGCCGATGCCGGCCGGGTCCAGGCCGCCGGGGCGGATCAGCCCGAGCTTCACGGCGTCGCAGTCCACGCCCGACCCGTAGCTCGACATCCGGTGCAACCAGAGCCCCCGGTCGGCCCGTGCCACGTCGCCGGCGTGCGGCAACCGCCAGACGATCTCGTCGTGCAGCACCACCACCGAGTGACCGGATCGGGAGGCGAGGTCGCGGAACCCGTAGACCCAGACGAAGTTGCTGGTCACCTCCAGCATCCGTACGCCGTCGGCTTGCCGGACGGCGCGGTAGGTGAACCGGCCCTTCGTCCGCGGCTGGTCCGGGGTGAGCCGGGCGTCCGGGGCCAGCCGGGTCGCGTACGTGGCGATCGTCTCGGTGGACCAGTCCTTCCGCACCGACTCCCGGGCAGCCGGCGCGACGTGACGCAGCAGCGGGGCCGGGCTGCCGCCGGTCATGAACGCGCGGTCCAGGCGGGCGGTCAGCATGGCGGCGCGGACCCGCGCCAGCCCGGCGGACACCTCGGCGCCGGTGAAGCCGCCGGTCGGCCGGGCCGGTGGCAGCACGATCCCGGCCGCCCCCGCCGGCCAGTCCGCCGCCGGCGTGCCGGCGAAGACATCCGGCGGGACAGTCGGTCCCGCGGTCGCCGGAGCGCCGGTGACCGCCGGGGACGGCGCGGCTGCCGGACGCCGGAGCTGCCGGTAGCCGTAACCGGCGGCACCGGCCGCGGCTGCCAGCAGCAGCACCACGCCGAGCGCGGCCGTCAGCCGGCGGGCGCGCCGCCGGCACCAGATCCGCAGGCGTACGGCGAGGCTCGGCCGGATCTCCCGCTCCAACCGGTCCAGCCAGTCGGGGTAGCCGTCCCGCTCGGATCCCCTCGGGCTCAGCACGGGTCCGCGACCTTCAGCGAGCGGTCCAGGTCGTACACGGCGTCCGGGTGCTCCCCGGAGCTGCCGGCGTCCCCGTAGGTCGGCGTGATCTCCAGTTCCAGCAGACCCTTGCTCAGACCGGCGCACTCCACGTTCGTCACGTAGGAGTTCGCGTCCCGCATCCACAGCCCTCGGGAGCCGGTGACGACGTCCGCCGGGAGGGGCACCTCCCAGATCACCGTGTCGTGCACCAGGATGACGTCCGGGACCGACGGGGCGCGGGTGCTCCGGACGGCGTAGACCCAGACGAAGTTGGTGGTGATCTCCAGGACGCGGATGTCGTACGCATCCCGGGTCGCGCGGTACGAGATCCGCCCCTGCACCCGCGGCGGGTCGTTCGTCAACCGGGTGCCCGGCCCGAGCCGGGTGGCGTAGTTGGCGGCGCCGCCGGCCGTGAAGTCCTTCCGGATGCTGGCGCGGGTGTCCGGGGCGAACTGGCGCACCAGCCGATCCGGGCTCTTCTCGGTGAAGAACGTGCGGTCCAGCCGGGCGGTGACCAGGGCCTTGCGTACCTTGGCCAGACCGTCGGCCACCTGCTTCTCGGTGAACGGGCCGGTCCGCTTGACCCGGGGCAGCGCGATCCCGGCCGCACCCTCCGGGAAGCCGGCCGCGGGGGTGCCGTCGAACGGGCCGGCGGCCGGCGGGGGCGACGCGGAGCTGACCGCCTGCTCACCGCTCGGCGGGCTCGTCGTCGGGTATGCCGTCGAGATCTCGCGCCAGCGCTGGAAGCCCTGGTAGCCCAGGCCGCCGACGAGCCCGAAGAACGCGAGTAGCGCCAGCACGACCACGCCGCCGAGCAGCTTGCCGGAGTGCCCGCCGAGCGCGATCCGCAGCCGGTCCGCCCGGCCGGGCGGCACCTCGGGCTCGGGCCGGCGCAGCCACTCGGGCACCCGTCCCAGTTCGTCCTCCGGCGGTCGGCCGGTGGAGTAGGGGTCGGGGGTGGAGCGGTGATCGGTCATCGGACTTCCCGGGCAGACGGGTCGGGGGCGCACGATCTTGACACCTCGCCGAAGCTGGGCGGTATCCCCCGCAGGGCCGATCACCGGCGTCTGGCAGGCTTGGCGGTCGTGAGCACAGACGGTCTGATCGTGGTCGACAAGCCCGGCGGCATGACGTCGCACGACGTGGTGGCCCGCATCCGGCGGCTGGCCCGTACCCGCCGCGTCGGTCACGGCGGCACGCTCGACCCGATGGCCACCGGCGTCCTCGTGATCGGTGTGGGCCGGGCGACCCGGCTGCTCACGTACGTGATCGGCGCCGGCAAGAGCTACGCCGCGACAATCAGGCTGGGACAGTCCACGGTCACCGACGACGCCGAGGGCGAGGTGGTCGCGACCACCCCGGCCGGCGCGGTCACCGACGACGGGGTACGCGCCGCGCTGGCCGCCCTCACCGGCGAGATCGACCAGGTGCCGAGCGCGGTGAGCGCCATCAAGATCAACGGTCAGCGGGCGTACAAGCGGGTCCGCGACGGCGAGGCGGTCGAACTGCCCGCCCGGCGGGTCACCGTGTCACGGCTGGACGTGCTGGCGATCCGCCGGGACGTCCCGGACGTGGTGGACGTGGACGTGGACGTGACCTGCTCGTCCGGGACGTACATCAGGGCGCTGGCCCGCGACGCGGGCGCGGCGCTCGGCGTCGGCGGCCACCTCACCGCGCTGCGCCGGACCGCTGTGGGCGGGTTCACGCTCGACGAGGCGGCCACGCTCGACCAGCTCGAGGAGCGCGCGCCGGACGTGGTGAACCTGCCGCTGGACGCCGCCGCCGCGCGGTTCTTCCCGCGCCGGGACGCCACCGCCGACGAGACCCGGGTGCTCTCCCACGGCGGGCCGCTGGCACCGGCCGGGATCACCGGGCCGTACGCCGTCTTCGACCCGGCGGGCGGGCTGATCGCTATCGTCAGCGAGCGGGACGGTCGGGCCCGCGCGGAGATCGTGCTGGCCCCGGCCTGAACGGCGCGCGGGGCGGACAGGGGAGGAACGGCATGCAGCGGTGGCGGGGGTACGAGGCGGCGCCCGGCGGCTGGGGACGCTCGGTGGTCACCATCGGCGTCTTCGACGGCGTGCACCGGGGGCACCAGGCGACCATCGGGCACGCCGTGGCACGCGCCCGGGAGCTGGGCGTCAAGTCGGTGGTGGTGACGTTCGACCCGCACCCGGCCGAGGTGGTACGCCCCGGCTCGCACCCGGCGGTGCTGACCGAGCCGGCCCGCAAGGCCGAGCTGATCGAGGCGCTCGGCGTGGACGTGCTCTGCGTGGTGCCGTTCACAGTCGAGTTCTCCCGGCTGCCACCCGAGGCGTTCGTGCACGACGTCCTGGTCGCGCACCTGCACGCCGCGCTGGTGGTGGTCGGCGACAACTTCCGGTTCGGGCACCGGGCCGCCGGTGACGTGCCGCTGCTGGAGCGGCTGGGCCGTACCTTCGGGTTCGCGGTCGAGGGCGCGCCGCTGGTCGCCGAGGCGGGGACGGTCTTCTCCTCCACGTACATCAGGTCCTGCGTCGACGCGGGCGACGTGGGCGCGGCGGCGGCGGCGCTCGGCCGCCCGCACCGGGTCGAGGGCGTGGTGGTCCGCGGCGACCAGCGCGGACGTGAGCTGGGTTACCCCACCGCCAACCTGCTGACCCACAGGTACGCGGCGGTGCCCGCCGACGGCGTGTACGCGGCCCGCCTGGTGCGCCGCGACGGCGAACCGCTGGCCGCGGCGGTGTCGATCGGCACCAACCCGACGTTCTCCGGCCGGGAGCGGCGGGTGGAGGCGTACGCGCTGGACTTCAGCGGCGACCTGTACGGCGAACGGCTGGCCCTGGACTTCGTGGCGCACCTGCGTGAGCAGCGGACATACGACGCGATCGAACCGCTGGTGGCCCAGATCGCCGAGGACGTGGAACGCACCCGCCGGGCGGTGCTCTGACCGGCGCGGGGGCACCTTGACCGGCCGTCCGTCCCGAGGGCTGGTAGGCTGACGGAGACGTCGGCTGACCGACGGGGGCCTCGCGTGCCTGCACGACGCCGCGGGTGCGAGGAACCGGTCCGTTGCACCGGTCACCACGACCGCTCCGGACCTCATCGAATGACCCACGAAACAGGGAGAACATGGCGCTCGACCAGGAAGCCAAGGCCAAGATCCGCCAGGAGTACGCCACCGCCGAGGGCGACACCGGCTCGCCCGAGGTGCAGGTCGCGGTCCTGACCAAGCGGATCGCGGAGCTCACCGAGCACCTGAAGGTGCACAAGCACGACCACCACAGCCGCCGTGGGCTGCTGCTGCTGGTCGGCCGGCGCCGCCGGCTGCTGAACTACGTCCAGAAGAAGGACATCAACCGCTACCGGTCGCTCATCGAGCGGCTCGGCCTGCGCCGATGACCTGACGGGGGAGTGGCCGCCTGGCTGCTCCCCCGTTTCCGGTACCACCGAAGAACCCGGCCGCGCGACACCCGAGAGGGAGCCGGTCAGCACCGGTCTCCGGTAGTGGCCCCCGGGAATCCCGGCACGACGCCGGCCGTCCCGGGCGCTTCGATCGAAGACCGGCCGCCTGAGCAGTTCCCGTGTCGTCGGCCGACGACGCGAAGGAGCACCACAGCACATGACCGAGACCAACCTCGGCACCGAATCCCGTACCGCGGTGATCGACAACGGGGCCTTCGGCACCCGCGAGATCACCTTCTCCACCGGCCGCCTGGCCCGCCAGGCTGCCGGCTCCGTCGTCGCCCAGCTCGGCGAGACGGTCGTCCTCTCCGCCACCACCGCCGGCAAGCAGCCGCGCGAGTCGTTCGACTTCTTCCCGCTGACGGTGGACGTCGAGGAGCGGATGTACGCCGCGGGCCGGATCCCCGGCTCGTTCTTCCGCCGCGAGGGCCGGCCCAGCGAGGACGCGATCCTCACCTGCCGGCTGATCGACCGGCCGCTGCGCCCGTCGTTCGTCAAGGGCCTGCGCAACGAGGTCCAGGTCGTCGAGACCGTCCTGGCGCTCGACCCGCAGCACCCGTACGACGTGGTGGCGATCAACGCCGCGTCGATGTCGACCAAGCTCTCCGGCCTGCCGTTCTCCGGCCCGATCGGCGCGACCCGGGTCGCGCACGTCGACGGCCAGTGGGTCGCCTTCCCGACCCTGGAGGAGCTGGAGCGGGCCACCTTCGACATGGTCGTGGCCGGCCGCACCCTGCCGGACGGCGAGGTCGCGATCATGATGGTCGAGGCCGAGGCCACCCCGAACGCGGTGGCCCTGATCTCGGGCGGCGCGACCGCGCCGACCGAGGAGATCGTGGCCAGCGGCCTGGAGGCCGCCAAGCCGGCCATCCGCGAGCTGTGCCGGGCGCAGAGCGAGCTGGCCGAGGTGGCCGCCAAGCCGGTCAGCGAGTTCCCGGTGTTCCTGGACTACCAGGACGACGTGTACGACGCGGTGGCCGACGTGGCCCGCGCCGACGTCACCGAGGCGCTGAAGATCGCCGGCAAGGCCGACCGCGAGGAGGCCCTGGACCGGATCAAGGCCAAGGTCGCCGAGGAGCTGACCGGCCGGTTCGAGGGCCGCGAGAAGGAGCTGTCCGCCGCGTTCCGCTCGCTGACCAAGTCCGAGGTCCGCAACCGGGTGCTGCGCGAGCAGGTCCGCATCGACGGCCGCGGCCCGCGTGACATCCGCCCGCTGACCGCCGAGGTCGGCGTGCTGCCGCGGGTGCACGGCTCGGCGCTGTTCGAGCGCGGCGAGACCCAGATCCTGGGCGTCACCACGCTGAACATGCTGCGCATGGAGCAGATGGTGGACACGCTGTCCCCGGAGAACCGCAAGCGCTACATGCACAACTACAACTTCCCGCCGTACTCGACCGGTGAGACCGGCCGGGTCGGCTCGCCGAAGCGGCGCGAGATCGGCCACGGCGCGCTCGCCGAGCGGGCGCTGATCCCGGTGCTGCCCTCGCGCGAGGAGTTCCCGTACGCCATCCGGCAGGTCTCCGAGGCGCTCGGCTCCAACGGCTCCACCTCGATGGGTTCGGTCTGCGCCTCGACGCTGGGCCTGCTCTCGGCCGGTGTGCCGCTGAAGGCGCCGGTCGCCGGCATCGCCATGGGCCTCATCTCCGACGAGGTCGACGGCAAGACCCAGTACGTGACGCTGACCGACATCCTCGGTGCCGAGGACGCGTTCGGCGACATGGACTTCAAGGTCGCCGGCACCCGTGACTTCGTCACCGCGCTCCAGCTCGACACCAAGCTGGACGGCATCCCGTCGGACGTGCTGGCCGCCGCGCTCCAGCAGGCGCACGAGGCCCGGCAGACCATCCTCGACGTGATGCAGCGGGCCATCGAGGCGCCGGCCGAGATGTCGGACTACGCCCCGCGGGTGACCACCGTCAAGATCCCGGTCGACAAGATCGGCATGGTGATCGGCCCGAAGGGCCAGACCATCAACGCGATCCAGGACGAGACCGGCGCCGAGATCTCCATCGAGGACGACGGCACGATCTACGTCGGCGCCACAAACGGCCCGTCCGCCCAGGCCGCAGTCGACCGGATCAACGGGATCGCCAACCCGACGCTGCCCAAGGCCGGCGAGCGGTTCCTCGGCACCGTGGTGAAGACCGCCGCGTTCGGCGCCTTCATCTCGCTGCTGCCGGGCCGCGACGGCCTGCTGCACATCTCCAAGGTGGGCGACGGCAAGCGGGTCGAGAAGGTCGAGGACTACCTCAACGTCGGCGACAAGGTCGAGGTGGAGATCGCGGACATCGACGCCCGCGGCAAGATCTACCTGGACAAGGTCCGCCCGGAGGGCGCCGAGGCACCGGCCGCCGCCGAGGGTGGCGACCGTCCGTCCGGCCGTGACCGCGGCGGCGACCGCGGCCCGCGTGACCGGGGTGACCGGGAGCGCCGCTCCGAGGGTGGCGAGCGCCGCTCCGAGGGTGGCGAGGGCGGCGGCGAGTCCCGTCCGCGCCGCCGGACCCGGCACAGCTGATCCACCGACCGGCCCGGGTGACGTCCGCGTCACCCGGGCCGGCCCACGGCTCCAGGTCGCCTGCGCGAGCTGGAGCCGTCGTACGTCCCGCCGTTCCTCGTCATCCGGAGAGCAGGTTTCTCGTGAGTTCGTCAGGCGCCTCGACGGGACGGGGGGTGGCGCCGGCCGGCTCGGCGGCCCGCGCGGTCACCCGTACGCTCAGCGACGACCCGCTCGGCGGCACCGTCCGCCGTACCGTGCTGCCCAGCGGGCTGCGGGTGCTCACCGAGGCGATCCCGGCGATGCGCAGCGTGTCGTTCGGCATCTGGGTGGCGGTCGGCTCGCGCGACGAGACCGGCACGCAGGCCGGCGCCGCGCACTTCCTGGAGCACCTGCTGTTCAAGGGCACCAACAAGCGCAGCGCGCTGGAGATCTCGGCGCAGATCGAGGCCGTGGGCGGCGAGACCAACGCCTTCACCACGAAGGAATACACCTGCTACTACGCGCGGGTGCTGGACGAGGACCTGCCGCTGGCCATCGACGTCATGTGCGACCTGGTCGCCGACTCGGTGCTGGCCCCCGCCGACGTGGAGACCGAACGCGGCGTCATCCTCGAAGAGATCGCCATGCACGACGACGAGCCCGGCGACGAGGTGCACGACCTGTTCGCCCGCGCCGTCTACGGCGACCACCCGCTGGGCCGGCTCATCTCCGGCACTGAGGAGACGGTCACGCCGATGACCCGGCGGCAGATCCAGGGCTTCTACCGCCGCCGCTACACCGCGCCGCAGATCGTGATCGCCGCCGCCGGGAACCTCGACCATGCCGCAGTGGTCAAGCTGGTCCGGCAGGCGCTGCGCGGCACCCCGCTGGACACCGACCCGGCGTCGCCCGCGCCGCACCGGTCGGCCACCCCGGCGGTACGCACCAAGCCGGCCACCACGCTCGTCGAGCCGAAGGAGACCGAGCAGGCGCACGTCATCCTCGGCTGCCCGGGGATCGACCGCACCGACGACCGGCGGTTCGCCCTCGGCGTGCTGAACAACGTGCTCGGCGGTGGCATGTCCAGCCGGCTGTTCCAGGAGATCCGGGAGCAGCGCGGCCTGGCGTACTCGGTCTACTCGTACGCCAGCCAGTACGCCGACAGCGGCGTGTTCGCCGTCTACGCCGGCTGTGCGCCGGGCAAGGTGGACGAGGTGCTGGACCTGACCCGCGCGGAGATGGCGCGGGTGGCCGCCGAGGGGATCACCGAGGCGGAGCTGGCCCGGGGCAAGGGGATGAGCAAGGGCTCGTTCGTGCTCGGGCTGGAGGACACCGGCTCGCGGATGAGCCGGCTCGCCAAGGGCGAGCTGCTCTACGGCAACCTGATGCCGGTGGACGACCTGCTGTCCCGGGTGGACGCGGTGACGCTCGACGACGTGAACGCGCTCGCCGCCGACCTGCTCGGCCGGCCGATGTCGCTGGCCGTGGTCGGCCCGTTCGACTCCGGCAGTTTCGCGGCCACGAGCTGAGCGGCCCACCGGTCCGCCGGATCCCGTGCCGGGCGCTGGGATAGGTTGTGGGCCGTGACTGAGCAGCAGAAGACGGCGGCCCGGGTCGGTGTGCTGGGTGCCCGGGGCCGGATGGGCATGGAGGTCTGCAAGGCGGTCGACTCCGCCGCCGACCTGGAGCTGGTCGCGGCAGTCGACCAGGGCGACGACCTGGACGCGGTGGCCCAGGCGGGCGCCGGGGTGGTCGTCGACTTCACCACCCCCGACGCGGTCATGGACAACCTGCGCTGGTGCGTCGAGAACGGCGTGCACGCGGTGGTGGGCACCACCGGCTTCACCGAGCAGCGGCTCGCCGAGGTGCGCGGCTGGCTCGCCGACCGGCCCGGCGTGGGCGTGGTGATCGCCCCCAACTTCGGCATCGGCGCGGTGCTGATGATGCAGTTCGCGGCGCGCGCCGCCCGCTACTTCGAGTCGGTCGAGATCGTCGAGCAGCACCACCCGCGCAAGCTGGACGCGCCGAGCGGCACCGCCACCCACACGGCCCGGCTGATCGCCGCGGCCCGCGCCGAGGCCGGTCTGGGGCCCGCGCCGGACGCCACCCGCGACGAGGTGGCCGGCGCCCGCGGTGCCGACATCGACGGGGTACGGGTGCACGCGGTACGCGCCACCGGCCTGGTCGCCCACCAGGAGGTGCTGTTCGGCACCACGGGTGAGACGCTCACCATCCGGCACGACTCGTACGACCGGGTGTCGTTCATGCCCGGCGTGCTGCTCGCGGTCCGTGAGGTGGGCCGCCGGCCCGGGCTGACGGTCGGCCTGGACGCCCTGCTCGACTGACCCGCCGCGGTGTGCCCCCGGCCTGCTGCGGGAAACCGTTTTGCCTGGTCGGGGGCGTCGACCTAGGCTGCTTTTCATGATCGATTCCGGACACTCCGACCGCACCGGCCGCCGGGTGACGCTGCGCCCGGTGGACGACGACAACTGGCGGGCCGTGGCGGACGTCGCGCCGCACGACGACCAGCGGGCCTTCGTGGCCGCGCTCGCCGCCCGCTACCTGCTTCTCACCGAACGCTCGGACGTCTGGAACTCGCTTGCCGTGTACGCCGACGAGACGGTCGTGGGCCACGTCATGTGGGGCGTGGACGACGACGAGTCGCGCTGGATCGGCGGCATGGTGATCGACGCCGCCGAGCAGGGCCGGGGCCTGGGCCGCGCCACGGTGCGGACGCTCGCGGACCGGCTCGCCGAGGCGGGCCAGCCGATCCGTCTCAGCTACCACCCCGACAACAAGCCCGCCGCCGCCCTCTACACGTCCCTGGGCTTCCACCCCACAGGCGCGATGGAGGACGACGAACTGGTAGCCGAACTCCTCCCCCCGGCCTGACCCTCACCCCCGGGCTTGCCCCCGGTCGATCATGAGGTTGGCGGCCTTTTCGATCTCCCCGACTGCCGCCAACTTCATGATCGACGGGGTGGGGCGGTGGGGTGGGCGGCGGGTGGGGTGGCGGTCCTGCCCCGTGCCGGGACCGCCGGCCCACCCACGCGAGGGTGGACCGGCGAGACGAGCGGAACTCATCGCTGCGGCGGAAGATTTTCCTCCGGGACCGCCACGTGGAAGCGGAGCTGGGGGACGAGCATGTCGTCCACGTCCAGCGCGCGGGTCGCGCCGTCCGGCTCCCAGCCGGTCGAGCCGAGGAACTTCCGGGTCGCCGCGTCGGCGTCGAACGTCCACGCCACCGCCCGGGTCAGCCCGTCGGACCGCCAGTGGTCGACAGCCGCGGCGAGCAGCCGGCTGCCGTGCCCGCGCCGCCCCCACCGGGGCTCGACCAGCAGGTCCGTCACCGCCGCGACGCCCGAGCCGAGCGCCTCGGCCGGCTCGTCCGGGGCGAGCGCGTCGGCGTCGGCCGGACCGGAGGCGACGAACCCCACCAGATAGGATTGCGCCGCCTGTTCGACGGCGACCAGCACCCGGTGCGCGCCCGAGGGCGGCTCCTGCACCGCCGCACTCCACCGCCGCGCGAGGTACGCCTCGTCGAGGTTGTCGAGCACGTGCCGGGGCAGGATCCGGCGGTACGCGACCCGCCAGGTCGCGAGCTGGATGCGTGCGATCTCGCCGGCGTCCTCGGGACGCGCGGGCCGGACGTAGCCTGCAGCCATGGCACGTGAGCCTACGCAGGGCGAGGAGGGTGACGGTGGCGCAGGGTGCCGGGCGGGCGGTCGCGCAGGTCGTCGCCGTGGTGGCGCTCGCCGCGGCGGTCACCGTGTTCCTCTCCGTGGCGGCGGTGCGGCACGGCTTCTTCGACCTGCAGGTCTACTACGGCGCGCTGACGTACTGGGCGCGTGACGGCGGGGAGATCTACGACTTCCTGCGCCCCGGCACGCAGTACGGCTTCACCTACCCGCCGTTCGCCGCGCTGGTGATGCTGCCGATGGCGTACCTGCCGTGGGGCGCGGCGATCGTGGTGAGCGTGACCGCGACGGTGCTGGCGAGCGCCGTGGTGATCTGGCGGCTGCTGGACCCGGTGGCCCGCCGGTCCGGCTGGACGCGCTGGTTCGCGCTCGCTGTCGCGCTGTGCCTGGCCGCCGCGTACGAGCCGATGCGCGAGACGGTCAACTTCGGCCAGGTCAACATGCTGCTGCTGTTCCTGGTGGCGGTGGACCTGCTGTGGCTGCTGCCGGCGCGCAGCCGCTGGGCGGGCGTGGGCATCGGCCTGGCCACCGCGATCAAGCTGACGCCCGGCATCTTCATCGTCTACCTGCTGGTCACCGGCCGCTGGCGGGCCGCGCTGACCACAGTCGGCACGGCCGCCGTCGCCACGCTCGTGGCCGCCGGGCTTTTCCCCGACGCCTCCCGGGAGTTCTGGACCGAGGCGCTGTGGAACACCGACCGGGTCGGTGAGCTGGCGTTCGTCTCCAACCAGTCGCTGCGCGGGGTGGTGGCCCGGCTCGACCCGCAGCACCCCAGCACGATCGCCTGGCTGGCGCTCGTACTCCTGACGCTCGTGGTGTGGGCGTGGCGGTCGCGGGCGGCGGTGGCCGCCGGCGACGAGGCCACCGGCCTGGCCCTCACCGGCGCCGTGATGTGCCTGGTCAGCCCGGTGACCTGGGTGCACCACCTGGTCTGGCTGCTGCCCGGGTTGATCCTGCTCGTGGACAACGGCATGACGGCGCCCGCGCGCAGCCGGCGGCGCCGTCTGCTGCTGGCCGCCGCGTTGATCGGGTACGCGCTGCTGTGCAGCCGGATCGTCTGGTCCTGGGAGAAGGACTTCTCCGGCGTGGACGGGTTCCTCGGCAGCAACACGTACGTGTGGATCAGCCTGGCGCTGCTGCTCGGGCTGCCGGTCCGGCGCTGGCTCACGCCGGCGGACGGCGCTCGTCCCGGCGACGGCGTCCCGGCCGGGTCAGCCTCCGGTGATGTACCGCAGCTCGCGGAGCAGGATCGGGGTGCGCCCGCCGGAGAGCGGCACCGGGTAGGTGGACTCCTCGCCGTCCGGTAGGTGCCCGGCCCGTTCGTAGAAGCGGCGGGCACGGGCGTTGTCGGCGAGCACCCAGAGCCGGTAGGTGGTCCAGCCCCGCTCGGCCAGGCCGTCGCGGGCCGCCGCGAGCAGCGTCCGCGCGGCGCCTGAGCCCCAGTGCGCGGGCTCCAGGTAGATCGCCAGCAGCTCGCCGTGCGCCGGGTCGAGGTCGCCGCGGTCCTGGTTGTTCCGGTACGGCCCGAACGTGGTGAACCCGACGATCGTGCCGCCGTCCTCGGCGACGAGCGTGGTGAACGGGTGCTCCGGGTCGGCGGTGCCGAGGTCGCGGCGGCGCTGTGCCCAGGCGCGCGGGTTCAGCCGGCCCAGCACCTCCTCGGGCATGATCCCGGCGTACCCGGCCTGCCAGCCGTGGACGTGCACCCGGGCGATCGCCTCGGCGTCGTCCGGTTCCTCCCGGCGAATGGTGAGCACCTGTCCGTTCTATGCCCCGACGGGCGATCGGTCCAGCCGCCGCTCCCGGTGTCGTACCGCTGGATTAGGGTCGCCGGCGATGGCCGTACCGGAATCGCTCTCCCTCGCCCAGGCCCGCCGGATCGCCCTGGCCGCCCAGGGCTTCGCCGACCCGGCGCCTTCAGGCGTGCCCACCCGCCGCCACCTGCGCCGGGTGCTCGACCGGGTCGGGCTGATCCAGATGGACTCGGTGAACGTGCTTCAGCGGGCGCACTACCTGCCGCTCTACAGCCGGCTCGGGCCCTACCCGACCGCGCTCCTGGACACCGCCGCCTACCGCCGCCCGCGTGAGCTGTTCGAATACTGGGCGCACGAGGCGTCACTGGTGCCGGTGGGGCTGCACCCGGCGTTGCGCTGGCGGATGGCCAAGGCCCGCGACGAGGCGTGGGGCGGGATGCGCCGGATCGCCGAGGAGCAGCCCGAGCTGGTCGCCTGGGTCCGTGACGAGGTGGCCGCCCGAGGGCCGCTGACCGCGGCCGAGATCGAGCACGACGCCCCACGGGAGACCGGCAACTGGGGCTGGAACTGGTCGGCCGTGAAACGGGCGCTGGAGTTCCTGTTCTGGGCCGGCGAGGTCACCGCCGCCGACCGCACCAACTCGTTCGCCCGCCGCTACGACCTGCCCGAGCGGGTGCTCCCGGCCGCCGTGCTGGACGCGCCCACCCCGACCGACGCCGAGGCGCACCGGTCGCTGGTGTCGATCGCCGCCCGCGCGCTCGGCGTCGCCGCCGAGCCGGAGCTGCGCGACTACTTCCGGCTCCCGGTCGCCGGGGCGCGGCGGGCGGTGGCCGAACTGGTCGAGGCGGGCGAGCTGACCCCGGTCACGGTGCAGGGCTGGCGGCACCCCGCCTACCTGCACGCCGAGGCGCGGCTGCCCCGCTGGGTCCGCGGCAACACGCTGGTCAGCCCGTTCGACCCGCTGGTCTGGGAGCGGGCGCGCACCGAGCGGCTGTTCGGCTTCACCTACCGGATCGAGATCTACGTGCCGGCGCCGCAGCGGGTCTACGGCTACTACGTGCTGCCGTTCCGCCAGGGCGAGCGCTTCACCGCCCGGGTCGACCTGAAGGCCGACCGGAAGGCCGGGGCGCTGCTGGTGCCCGCCGCCTGGGTCGAGCCGGGCGCCGACCCGGGGGAGACCGCAGTGGCGCTCGCCGCCGAGCTGTACCGGCTCGCCGGCTGGCTCGGCCTGGACGCGGTCGCCCCGCCCGCCGCCGGAGACCTGGCAGGGCCGCTGGCCGCCGCGCTGGTGGGCGTGGCCGGTGTACGGTGAGCGCGTGACGAGCGTTGACCGGCCTGCCACCGCGCCCGACCCGCACACCGAGCCGCACCCGCACGGGCACGTGAAGCCGGAGTCCGGGCCGCAGGGCGAGGCGCACGCTTACGCGTACGCCGGGCAGCCTTCGCACGCCGAGACGCACGCGCACGCCGGTCCGCACGCTCCCGCCGGAGCACCCGGAGCACCCGGAGCACCCGGAGCGCCCGGAGCGCCGTGGCCGGGTTACCCGGCGGCGTACCAGCCGGTCGAGAGCGACCGGCTCACCCGGCTGGTGATGCGCCTGCACGCCCGCGCCCCGCGCTGGGCGGTGCCGCTCGCAGCGCTCGGCTGCGTCGGCCTCGGCATCGCGTACGCGCTGGTCAGCGACCCGACCCGCAGCGACCCGGACGCCGCGCCGACCTGCCTGCTCAAGCTGACCACGGGGCTGGACTGCCCGGGCTGCGGCGGCACCCGCGCGCTCTGGTACGTGCTGCACGGCGACCTGCCCGCCGCAGCCCGGCACCACTTCCTGTTCGTCTTCGCGCTGCCGTTCCTGACCTGGCTCTTCGTGGCCTGGGCCGGCAACCGGGCGTTCGGCTGGAAGCTGCCCGAGGCCCAGTTCAGCCCCAAGGTCATCGGCGTGTTCCTGGCCGCCTGGGGGGTCTTCTCGGTGGTCCGCAACCTACCGTGGGCCCCCTTCACCTCGCTCTACGTCTAACCGGAGCCCAGCCCTCGCGAGATCTTGGTACGAAACGGCCCCCAGAGGGGCGCTTTCCTACCAAGATCTCCTTCGGGGGCCGATCGCCGAGCCGGCGGTGCGGCCGCGTGGCCGATTTCCACGGCGGGGGGCGGGCCCACTACAGTCGCAGGAATGCCGGAGATGGTTCAGCCCCAGGTCAAGTTGATCGCGTGGACCCAGTTCCAGGCACCCGAAGAGGTGCCCTGGTCCACCGACGCCGACGGTGGGCAGGCGCTCGCCGAGTTCGCCGGCCGGGCCTGCTATCAGAGCTGGAAGAAGCCGAACCCGGCCACCGCCACCAACGCCGGTTACCTGGCGCACATCCTGGAGGTCGGTCACCTGAGCGTGCTGGAGCACGGCTCGGTGAGCTTCTACTTCAGCGGCGTCTCCCGCTCGTTCACGCACGAGCTGATCCGGCACCGGCACTTCTCCTACTCGCAGCTCTCCCAGCGCTACGTGCCCGAGCGGGACGCCGCGATGGTCGAGCCGTCGGTGATCGCCGACGACCCGGAGCTGCACAAGAAGTTCGTCGAGGCCACCGACGCGGCGGTGCGGGCGTACACCGAGTTGCTGGAGGGGCTGGAGGCCCGCTTCACCGACGAGCCCAACCCGACGCTGCGCCGCAAGCAGGCCCGCCAGGCGGCCCGGGCGGTGCTGCCGAACGCCACCGAGACGCGGATCGTGGTGACCGGCAACTACCGGGCCTGGCGCCACTTCGTGAAGATGCGCGCCACCGAGCACGCCGACGTGGAGATCCGCGAGCTGGCGGTGGAGTGCCTGCGCCAGCTCAAGGGCGTCGCGCCGAACGTCTTCGCCGACTTCGAGATCTCCACCCTGCCCGACGGCACCGAGGTGGCAGCGTCGCCGCACGCCGAGTGACTCGTCGCCCTTCGCCGCCGGGCCACCGGCGGCCGTCCGCTAGGTTGTGAGCATGACGCACGACCACTCCGCCGCCCCGAGCCGGGGCGCGTCGCGCCCGTTCGGGCGAGTGATGACGGCCATGGTGACCCCGTTCACGCCGGACGGCGGCCTGGATCTCGACGGCGCCGCCCGGCTGGCCGAATACCTCGTCGACGAGCAGGGCAACGACGCGCTGGTCCTCAACGGCACCACCGGTGAGTCCCCGACCACCACGGAGGCGGAGAAGGAGTCGCTGATCCGCACCGTGGTCGAGGCGGTCGGCGACCGGGCCCGCATCGTCGCCGGGGTGGGCACCAACGACACCCGGCACACCGTCGAGCTGGCCACACAGGCCGAGAAGGCCGGTGCGCACGGCCTGCTGGTGGTCACGCCGTACTACAACAAGCCACCGCAGGCCGGCCTGCTGCGGCACTTCACCACCGTCGCGGACGCCACCGGCCTGCCGGTCATGCTCTACGACATCCCGCACCGCGCGGGCGTGGCGATCGCCACCGAGACGCTCGTGAAGCTGGCCGAGCACGGCCGGATCGTCGCGGTGAAGGACGCCAAGGGCGACCTGTTCGCCACCGCGGAGGTGCTCGCCCGCACCGACCTGGCCTACTACAGCGGCGAGGACGCGCTCACCCTGCCGATGCTGTCGATCGGCGCGGTCGGCGTGGTCGGCACCTCCACCCACTTCACCGGCGCGCTGACCAAGCAGATGATCGAGGCGTTCGAGGCGGGCGACAACGCCCGGGCGCTCGCCCTGCACCGGCAGTTGCTGCCGCTCTACACCGGCATCTTCCGCACCCAGGGCACGATCCTGGTCAAGGCCGGCCTGGGGGCGCAGGGTCGCCCGGCCGGCCCGGTGCGGCCGCCGCTCGTCGACGCCACCGGTGACGAACTGGCCCAGCTGCGCGCCGACTGCGCCGCGGCGGGCCTGCCCCTGCCCGAATGAATCAACGACACGACGGACGCCGCGCGACGGCGTCGCAGAATGAGGTGACGCGTGACCGAGGCGCACATCGAGGGTGAACTGCCCCCGCCGCTGCCCGAGGGCGGCCTGCGGATCATCCCGCTCGGCGGACTCGGCGCCATCGGCCGGAACATGACCGTCTTCGAGTACGACGGCAAGCTGCTGATCGTCGACTGCGGGGTGCTGTTCCCCGACGTCGAGCAGCCGGGCGTGGACCTGATCCTGCCCGACTTCGGCCCGATCCTGGACCGGCTGGCCGACGTGCAGGCGATCGTGCTCACGCACGGCCATGAGGACCACATCGGCGCGGTGCCGTACCTGCTCGCGCACAAGCCGGACATTCCGCTCGTCGGCTCGCAGTTCACGCTCGCGCTCGTCGAGGCGAAGCTGGCCGAGCGGCGGATCCAGCCGTACACGCTGACCGTGCGGGAGGGCGGCCGGGAACGGCTGGGCCCGTTCGAGTGCGAGTTCTTCGCGGTGAACCACTCGATCCCGGACGCGCTGGCGGTGGCCATCCGTACGCCGGCCGGCCTGGTGCTGCACACCGGCGACTTCAAGATGGACCAGCTTCCGCTCGACGGGCGGATCACCGACCTGGCCGGGTTCGCCCGGCTCGGCGCCGAGGGCGTCGACCTGCTGCTGTCCGACTCGACGAACGCGGAGATCCCCGGGTTCGTCACGCCGGAGAAGGAGATCGGCCCGGTCCTCGACTCGATCTTCGCGAAGGCCAAGGGGCGGATCATCGTCGCCTCGTTCGCCTCGCACGTGCACCGGGTGCAGCAGGTCTTCGACTCGGCCGTGGAGCACGGCCGCAAGGTGGCGCTGATCGGCCGGTCCATGGTCCGCAACATGGGCATCGCCCGCGACCTGGGCCTGCTGAACATCCCGGCCGGCCTGGTGGTCGGGATCGAGGAGGCCACGAACCTGCCGCCCGAGCAGATCGTGCTGATGTCCACCGGTTCGCAGGGTGAGCCGATGAGCGCGCTGGGCCGGATGGCCAGCGGCGACCACCGGCACATCACCATCGCGCCGGGCGACACGGTGGTGCTGGCGTCCTCGCTGGTGCCCGGCAACGAGACCTCGGTCTACCGGGTGATCAACCGGCTGGCCCGGGCCGGCGCGGTGGTGGTGCACAAGGACGTCGCGAAGGTGCACGTCTCCGGCCACGCCCCGGCCGGCGAGCTGCTCTACCTGCTCAACGTCGTACGCCCGAGCAACCTGATGCCGGTGCACGGCGAGTGGCGGCACCTGCGGGCGCACGCCCGGCTCGGCATCGAGTCCGGCGTCGCGCCGGACCGGGTCGTGCTCTGCGAGGACGGCGACGTGGTCGACCTAATCGAGGGCCGCGCCAGCCTGGTCGGGCGGGTCAAGAGCCGGTACGTCTACGTCGACGGTCTCGCCGTCGGTGACGTCAGCGAGTCGCTGCTCACCGAGCGCCGGATCCTCGGCGACGGCGGGTTCATCGCGACGACCGTGGTGGTCGACTCGGTCACCGGCAAGGTGGTCGCCGGGCCGACCGTCTCGGCGAAGGGCTTCTCCGAGGACCCGGAGGCGTTCAACCCGGTGGTCCCGCTGGTCACCGAGGCGCTGAACCGGGCCGCCGCGGACGGCATCACCGACCCGCACCAGCTCCAGCAGATCGTCCGCCGCACGGTGGGCCGCTGGGTCAACGACGCGTACCGTCGCCGGCCCATGATCGTCCCGACCGTCGTCGAGGTCTGACCCGACCGCGCCGCGCGCCGGTCCACCGTCCGCGGTGGGCCGGCGCCGTCGCTTTCCGGGTACGCCCCGACACGGCGCGTCGAAACGTGCCGCCGGTACTCATCCGATCGGCGTCCGTCTCCGTACCTCCCGGTGGCCGGCGTGCCCCTGCGCCGGTCGGGAGGAGCGTGGCGGATGGACCGCAGACGGATGACAGTCATCGGCGTACTGGTGGCGGCGGCCGGGTTGACGGCGGCGGTGACCGTACCGTCGTTCGCCGGTGAGGAACCCCGGCGGGCCGCGCCGGCGGCCGACGGCGTCGCGCCGGAGGTCCTCGACGCGATGGGCCGCGACCTTGCGCTGACCCGCGACCAGGCGGCGAAGCGGCTGCGGACCGAGCGGTGGGCGGCCGGCACCGTCACCCGGCTGCGCGGTGAGCTCGGCGCCGGCTACGGGGGCAGCTGGCTCAGCGCGGACGGCGCCACGCTCACCGTGGCGGTGGCCGACCCGGCCGGCGAGGCGCGGGTACGGGCGGCGGGCGCGGTCCCGAAGCGGGTGGCCCGCGGCGTCGCCGAGCTGGACGCGGTGAAGTCCCGGCTGGACGCGGCGGGCGCCGACGCCAGCCCGGACGTGGCCGGCTGGTACGTCGACGTGGCAGACAACGCGGTGGTCGTGATCGCCCGGCCGGGCGCGGAAGCCGACGGTCGCCGGCTCGCCGCCGCCGCGGGGTCGAAGGCCGGGATGGTCCGGGTGCGTACCGCCGACGAGGCCCCGCGTCCGCTGTTTGACGTGCGGGGCGGCGACGCCTACCTGATCAACAACGCGGGCCGCTGCTCGGTGGGCTTCTCCGTGGTCGGCGGGTTCGTCACCGCCGGGCACTGCGGCCGGCCGGGGGACCGCACCACCGGGTCCAACCGGGTCGCCCAGGGCACGTTCGCCGCGTCCTCGTTCCCCGGTGACGACTGGGCGTTCGTGCGGGTGAACGCCGACTGGACGCCGCAGGGCGTGGTGACCGACTTCGCCGACGGCGGCACGGTGGCGGTGAACGGCTCCACCGAGGCGCCGGTGGGCGCGTCGATCTGCCGGTCCGGCTCCACCACCGGCACCCGCTGCGGCCTGATCCAGGCGAAGAACGCCACAGTCAACTACCCGGAGGGCACCGTCACCGGGCTGACCCGGACGAACGTCTGCGCCGAGCCGGGTGACTCCGGCGGCGCGTGGCTCTCCGGCGACCAGGCGCAGGGCGTCACGTCCGGCGGATCCGGCGACTGCACCCGGGGCGGCACCACGTTCTTCCAGCCGGTCAACGAGATCCTCCAGCGCAACAACCTGACGCTCGTCACCGCCGGCGACCAGCCCGCGCCCACGCAGCCGCCGGCGGGCGGCGGCGAGACCACCCCGCCCGCGACCGCCCAGCCCACCCCGCCAGCCGGCGACACCGAGTGCTCCGGGCAGGTGAGCCGGACCGGCCGGATCGCCGCCGGACGGACCCAGATCCAGCCGGACGGGCGCTTCTACCGGGTGCCCGACGGCACCCAGGAGGCGTGCCTGTCCGCGCCGGACGGCGCCCGGATGGTGCTGGAGCTGCAACGCTTCACCGGCGGCGCCTTCCGCACCGTGGCCCGCGCGGCCACCGCCGACGGCACGGCCCGCCTGACCGCCGAGACGTCGGCCGGTGCCTACCGGTACCGCGTCGTCGGGTTGTCCGGCTCCGGCGAGTACACGCTGGCGTTCTCCGCCCGCTGACCGCCGCACCCAGACCGCGGCCCTCGACCACCACCGCCCGGTGGCCGGGGGCCGCGCCGCGTCCGCGGCACTGTCGGTCGGTGCGGCGGCTCAGGGCAGCGCGGCGACCGCTTCGGCGTACGCGGTGCCGGTGCGGACCGCGGCGGCCACCAGCACCGCGAGCTGCGCCGGGGCCACCCCGCAGGACAGGTCGGTGGAGACGCCCGCAGCCAGCACCAGCGTCCCGTCGCCGGGCTCGTGCACGTACGCGGCGGGCAGCAGCCGGTCGTGGTTCCAGGCGTTGCAGAACGCGTACGCCTCGGCGCGCCGCCCGGCCGGCAGCCGCCGCTGCGCCACCACCCGGGCGTGCAGCACGTCGCCGTCCCGGCCGAGCAGGCGGAACTGGATCGTGGCCTCGCCCCACCGCCCGGCGAGCGTGCCGTCCGGCTCCACCGCGTACGGCTCGCCCCGGGCGTCGAGCGCGGCGGCGAGCAGCGCCGCGTCCAGCGGTGCCGGTTCCTCCGGCCCGGGCAGCAGGGGTTCGGCCGGATCATCGGCGTCCGGCTCCTCGTCGAACTCGCTCTCGGCAGCCAGCGACACCGGCGCGGCGAGCGGCCGCTCGGCCAGCCAGGAGGCGATCCGGCCGGACTGGTGCCCGGTGCCGTTGCGGGCGTCGAAGCTGCCGGCGAGCGCCGTCGCCAGCGCCTGCAACTGCGTACCCAGCGTCGCCACGTCCACCTCGGCCGCCGGCCGGGAACCGTGCCCGGGGCGGTGGATGCGCCGCCCGCCCAGCCCGGCCTCGGCGGCCAGCGCGCACAGCAGCGCGCCCGCTGCCGCGAACTCCATGGCGGACAGGTCGTCGGCCGGGCGGTCCAGTTCGGGCAGCTGCTCGGTGAGGATCTCCAGCCCACGATGCAGGTAGCCGCCCAGCGCGCAGAAGCGCAGGTGCGCTGCGAGCAGCGGGAACGCCGTCTTCTCGCCGCGGTGCCGGCGGTACGCGTACACGTGCGCCCGGGCGGCCCGCGTCACCGCGCCGGTACGCAGCCACGGCAGCAGCCCCACGGCGAGCGCCCGTTCCGGCTGGTCGGTGCAGGCCGTCGCGCCGGCCGCTGCCGCCTGCCGCTCGCCGCGCCGGGTCGGTGGCGCCTGCGGCTCGACCCAGCCGGTCAGCGCCGGCGCCAGCGCCGCCAGTGCCGCGTCCGGCTCGCCCCAGCCGGCCAGCAGGTCGGCCCGCCGGGCCGGGGCGCACCCCGCACAGCCGGCCACCGGGTCGGTCTCGTCCGCCGCCGACCAGCGCTCGTACGCCCGCCGGGCGGCCGGCTCGTCACCGAGGTGGTCGGCGAGCCGGCAGCGCAGCTCCGCCACCGGCGCCGCGTCCTCGCCCAGTTCCCCGGCGAGCGCGCCCAACAGGGACCGGGCCTGGTCCAGGCCCACCCGGGGCGTGCCGAACGACGCCTCCACCGCCTGCCGCTGATGCCGGCGCAACCGGGTCAGCTCGTCCGGGCTGGCGTCCAGCAGCCCGGGGTGCCCGTCCAGCGTGGCCCGCATCCGCCGGACCGGCTCCACCGCCCGCCACCGCTCGCCCCGGTGCAGGTACGCCTCGACCAGCGCGAACCGCGCCGACACCGCGGTACGCGGATCGCCGGTGGCGTCCGCCCGGGACGCGATCCGCTCCAGCTCGGCGCAGCGCTCCGCGCCGTCGGGCCGGTCCCGGGCGTCGGCGAGAGCGGCGGCCAGCCCCCTGTCGCGTGCCGTGGTCACCGGAGCGTCCCGCCGGCCAGCTCGTCGACGGCGGCGGCGAGCTGGCACCCGGTGGTCACGCCACAGTCGACGAGCCGGTCGAGCTGGTGCGGCGTCACCCCGCGTTCCAGGTCGGTGGTGACCTCGCCGCACACCTGGGCCGACCCGTCGTCGGCGACGTGCACGTACGCCTTCGGCCAGAGCCGGTCGTGGTTCCACGTGTTGCAGAACGCGTGCAGCTCGGGCACGCGCTCGATGCCGAAGTGGTCCGCGACGACGGTGCGGACCTGGAGCAGCTCACCGGCCGCGCCCCGGCGGTGGAACCAGATCAGGTTCCGCTCCCAGCGGCCCACCAGCGCGCCGTCGGGTTCCTCGGCCACCGCGTACCCCCGGTGGGCGAGCACGGCGGCGATCAGCTCGCCGGTCAGCGGGCGCAGTTCCTGCGGGTGTCCGGCCAGCGGACCGTCCGGACCGTCCTCGATCTCCGGCGACGCCATCGGGCATCCCTTCTGAGGCGAATAACACAAACGACGGTCCGACCCGTGCTGCGACGCGCGGACACGACCCGGAAAAGCGGCGATCCACCGGGTGCCGCCGTTACCGTGACTCTATGGCGGGCCGTACCTCTCAGGCGAGCCGGCGGCGCGGCGCGTCGCCGCGTGGCACCACGAACAACCGCGCCCGGCAACCGGCGAAGAAGGCGGCGGCGCGGAAGCCGGCGCGGCGGCGACCGGCTCCCGGGCCGAGCCCGGCCGCGTTCGTCGGCCGGGCGGTCGGCGCCGTCTGGATGGGACTGGCCCACACGGTCGGCTGGACGTTCCGGGCCGCCGGGCGGCAGGCCGCGTCCACCCGGGAGCTGGATCCGGAGCACCGCCGCGACGGCGCCGGGCTGCTGCTGTTCGGCCTGGCCATCCTCAGCGCGGTGGGCATCTGGGGCGGCGGGGCCGGGCCGGTGGGCCGGCACCTGGCCGACACCGTACGGCTGTTCATCGGTGCCATCTCGATAATCCTTCCGGTGCTGTTCATGGTCGGCGCGTGGCGGCTGATGCGGACCCCGGCCGATCCCGAGCACCGCGGTCGCGGCCTGGTCGGCTGGGGCTCGATGATGCTGGCGACCGCCGCGATGCTGCACATCGGGCAGAACCCGGTCGACGAGGTCCAGCGTGACTTCGCGGGTGGCCTGATCGGCGCCGGCGTGGGTGACCTGCTGAAGTCGGCGGTGACCGCCTGGGTGGCCATGCCGCTGCTGCTCCTGCTGCTGGTGTTCGGCCTGCTCGTGGTCACCGCGACGCCGATCAACAAGATCCCGGAGCGGCTCGGCCTGCGCGCCGACCCGGCCGGGGCGGACGCCGACGAGGAGTTCGCCGAGGACGAGGCGCCGGCGAAGCCGGCCCGCAAGCGGCCCGCGAAGCGGATGCCGCCGCCGCTGGAGCCCTTGGACCCGGACGACGAGCTGGCGGGCGTCGACCTCCAGGAGACGCTGGTGCTGCCGCGCAAGCCGCCCAAGGTGCCGGCGAACCGCAAGCCGGTCGAGCCGCCGGAGCACTCGCCGCTGCCCACCCGCGCCGAGCAGCTCGCGCTGACCGGGCTGGCCGGCGACTACACGCTGCCGCCGGCGAACCTGCTCGGCAGCGGCGCCAAGCCGAAGAGCCGCAGCAAGGCAAACGACGAGGTGATCGCGGCGCTCACCGGCGTCTTCGAGCAGTTCGACGTGGACGCCGCCGTCACCGGCTTCACCCGCGGCCCGACAGTCACCCGGTACGAGGTGGAGCTGGGCCCGGGCGTCAAGGTCGAGCGGATCACCCAGCTGTCCCGCAACATCGCGTACGCGGTGAAGTCGCCGGACGTGCGCATCCTCAGCCCGATCCCGGGCAAGAGCGCGGTCGGTGTGGAGATCCCGAACACCGACCCGGAGAACGTGTCGCTCGGCGACGTGCTGCGCTCGCGCGAGGCGACGAGCGACCACCACCCGATGGTGGTGGCGCTCGGCAAGGACATCGAGGGCGGCTACGTGGTCGCAAACCTCGCGAAGATGCCGCACATCCTGATCGCGGGCGCGACCGGCGCGGGCAAGTCGTCCTGCCTCAACTCGCTGCTGGTGTCGATCCTGACCCGTGCGACGCCGGACGAGGTGCGGCTGCTGCTGATCGACCCGAAGCGGGTCGAGATGACCGGCTACGAGGGCATCCCGCACCTGGTCACGCCCATCGTGACCAACCCGAAGAAGGCGGCCGACTCGCTGGAGTGGGTCGTCCGCGAGATGGACATGCGCTACGACGACCTCGCCGCCAACGGGGTCCGGCACATCGACGACTTCAACCGCAAGGTGCGCAACGGCGAGATCAAGGCGCCGCCGGGCAGCGAGCGGGAGATGCGGCCGTACCCGTACCTGCTGGTGATCGTGGACGAGCTGGCCGACCTGATGATGGTCGCGCCGCGCGACGTGGAGGACTCCATCGTCCGGATCACTCAGCTCGCCCGGGCCGCCGGCATCCACCTGGTGCTCGCGACCCAGCGGCCCTCGGTCGACGTGGTCACCGGCCTGATCAAGGCGAACGTGCCGTCCCGGCTCGCGTTCGCCACCTCCTCCCTCGCCGACTCCCGGGTCATCCTGGACCAGCCGGGCGCGGAGAAGCTGCTCGGCCGCGGCGACGGCCTGTTCCTGCCGATGGGCGCGTCGAAGCCGCAGCGCATCCAGGGCGCCTGGGTCACCGAGCGCGAGATCGCCGACGTGGTGAAGTTCTGCAAGGACCAGCGCGAGCCGGAGTTCCGCCCGGACGTGCTCGCCCCGGCGCAGGACAGCAAGAAGAAGATCGACGAGGACATCGGCGACGACCTGGACCTGCTCGTGCAGGCGGTCGAGCTGGTGGTCACCTCGCAGTTCGGGTCGACCTCGATGCTCCAGCGTAAGTTGCGGGTCGGCTTCGCCAAGGCGGGCCGGCTGATGGACCTGATGGAGACCCGGGGCGTGGTCGGCCCGTCGGAGGGCTCCAAGGCCCGCGACGTGCTGGTCAAGCCGGACGAGCTGGAGGAGGTCCTGGCCGGCCTGCGCGGCGGCGAGGACTGACGGCCCCGCAACGGACGACGGCGGCCCCACCCGAGGGTGGTGGCCGCCGTCGGCGGTTCCGGGTCAGCTGAGCAGCGCGGCGTTGATCGCGATGCCGATCACCGCGCCGACCACGCTGGCGGCGGCGGCGTACCAGCCCAGCGGCTTGTCGCCGAGGACGGCGCCGACGACCCCGAGGATCACCCCGAGGACACCGAAGATGAGCGGGGACACGAAGACCGCCAGGGCCGCGAACACGAAGCCGACGATGGTGCAGATCCGGGCGGCGTTGGTGCGCGGACGGGCGGGGGCGTGGATGTCGGCCATGGGGGTTCCTCCGTGAGTGATGTCGCTACCGGTCAACGGAAGATCCGGTACCCCGGGCGCCGCACCGTCCAGACCGGATGCGGCATCGATCAGGCGAACAACTTCAGTCCGATCACACCGGCCACCACCAGCAGCAGGCACGCCACGCGCGGCAGGTTGACCGGCTCGCCGAGCGCGAGCATCCCGACCAACGCGGTACCCACAGCACCGATGCCGACCCACACCGCGTAGCCGGTGCCGACCGGGATGTCGCGCAGCGCGTACGCCAGGCCGCCCATGCTCGCCACCAGGGTGACGGCGAAGACGGCGGAGGGGAGCGGACGGGTGAAGCCGGCGCTGCGATCAAGCGCGATCGCCCACGCGGTCTCCAGGAGTCCGGAGATCACCAGCACGATCCAGGCCATGGGACATCACCTCTGACGGGCGGGCCCGGCGCGGAGCGGGCCGGGCGACGGTTGGGTCACGCGGGGCGTCTTGGCCTGACCGGGTACGCCCACCACTCGTCCGGGACGGCCCGGGGGCCGTCGTGGCCGACGGTAGCACCGGGCGGGCCGGACCGGCGGCGGGGTGAGAAAGCCCACCATGGGTGGAGTTGACGTCAACTTCAAGTTGCAGGATGGATGCCATGACCCTGCTCTTCTCCGACGACGACGTCGCGGCCGCCGTGGACGCCCCGCTCACCGTCGCGGCCATGCGCGACGCGCTGCTGGCCGCGCACGCCGGGCGGCTCATCGCCCCGCCCCGGGCGTCCGCGCCGCTGGGCGGGGGCCGGATGGTGCTCACCGCCGGGCACCTCACCGGGCAGTGGTACGGCTTCCGCTCGTACGACACGTTCGGCCACCCGGAGAGCGGTCAGCTCGTCGTGCTGCACGACGCGACCACCGGCGCGGTACGCGCCATCGCCGTCGGCGAGGAACTCGGCTCCCGGCGTACCGGAGGACTCGGTGGCGTGGCGGTGGACGCCCTGGCCCGCGCGGACGCCGCCACCCTCGGCGTGGTGGGGTCCGGGCGGCAGGCGTGGACCCAGGTCTGGGCCGCGGCGGCGGTCCGGCCGCTGCGCGAGGTGACGGTGTTCAGCCGCTCGGCGGCCCGGCGGGACGCGTTCGCCGCGCGGGTCCGCGCCGAGCTGGGCGTGCCGGCCCGCGCCGTCGGCTCGGCCGCCGCCGCGGTACGCGACCGCGCCATCGTGGTGCTCGCCACCACCAGCACCGTCCCGGTGCTCGACGCCGCCGACCTGGCCCCCGGCACCCACGTCAACACGGTCGGCTTCAAGCAGGTCGACCGGCACGAGTTCGGCCCGGACCTGCTCGACGCCGCCGACCTGCTGGTCACCGACTCACCCGGGCAGGCCGCCGCGTACGTCCCGCCGATGCTCGCCGCCGTCGAGCCGTACGCCGGGCGGCTGCGCGACCTGGGCGCGGTGCTGGCCGGCGCGGTTCCCGGCCGGACCACCGCGGACCAGATCTCGGTCTTCTGCTCCACCGGCCTGGCCGGCACGGAGGTGTTCCTCCTCGATCGGCTGGCCCGGGTGGCCGTGTCCGCGCGCTGACCCTGGCCGGACGGGTGCGCGGCGCACCGGAACCGGCCCGGTACCCTCGGATGGTGTCTGCCTCCTCCTCCACCCCGCGATCCGACGGGCGCCGCGTCGCCCTGCTGACCCTCGGCTGCGCCCGTAACGAGGTCGACTCGGAGGAACTGGCCGCCCGGCTGCACGCCGACGGATGGCAGGTCACCACCGACGGCGAAGGCGCCGACGTGGTGGTGGTGAACACCTGCGGGTTCGTCGAGAAGGCCAAGCAGGACTCGATCCAGACGCTGCTGGCCGCCGCCGACACCGGCGCCAAGGTCGTCGCCGCCGGGTGCATGGCCGAGCGGTACGGCCGTGAGCTGGCCGACAGCCTCCCCGAGGCGCAGGCGGTGCTGAGCTTCGACGACTACCCGGACATCGCCGCCCGCCTCGACTCGGTGCTGGCCGGCGAGGCGATCGGCGCGCACACCCCCCGCGACCGGCGGGAACTGCTGCCGCTGACCCCGGTGAAACGCCGCGACGCGGCGGTGTCGCTACCCGGGCACGGCACCCCGGCCCGGGTCGCACCGGAGACCGACGCGCACACCCCGGCCCACCTGCGGCAGGTGCTGCGGCACCGGCTCGACACCGGCCCGGTGGCGTCGCTGAAGCTCGCCAGCGGCTGCGACCGACGCTGCGCCTTCTGCGCCATCCCGGCCTTCCGCGGCGCATTCGTCTCGCGTACCCCGGACGAGCTGCTCGCCGAGGCCGAGTGGCTGGCCAAGACCGGCGTCCGGGAGCTGGTGCTGGTCAGTGAGAACTCCACCTCGTACGGCAAGGACCTGGGCGACCCCCGCGCGCTGGAGAAGCTGCTGCCGCAGCTCGCCGCGATCGACGGGATCGTGCGGGTCCGCGCCAGCTACCTCCAGCCCGCCGAGACCCGGCCCGGCCTGGTCGAGGTGATCGCCACCACACCGGGCGTGGCCGCGTACTTCGACCTGTCGTTCCAGCACTCCAGCGAGCCGGTGCTGCGCCGGATGCGGCGCTTCGGCTCCACCGACCGGTTCCTGGAACTGCTCGCCTCGGCCCGCGCGCTGGCACCGGACGCGGGCGCGCGCAGCAACTTCATCGTCGGCTTCCCCGGCGAGACGAAGCAGGACGTGGCCGAGCTGGTCCGGTTCCTGACCGAGGCGCGGCTGGACGCGATCGGCATGTTCGACTACAGCGACGAGGACGGCACCGAGGCCGCCGGGCTCACCGGCAAGGTCTCCGCCGCCACGATCAAGCGGCGGTACGACAAGCTCAGCGCGCTGGCCGACGAACTCTGCTCGCAGCGCGCCGAGGAGCGCCTCGGCGCGACGGTGGAGGTGCTCGTGGACTCGATCGCCGACGGCGTGGTGGAGGGGCGGGCCGCCCACCAGGCACCCGAGGTCGACGGCTCGACCACGCTCGTCGCGCCGGTCGGCGGCGGGGTCGATCTGGCCGCGCTGCGCCCCGGTGACCTGGTCCGGGCCACGGTGACGGCGACCGAGGGCGTGGACCTGGTAGCCGTACCGGATGAGATGATCTCGGCGGCGCCCGGCGCGGTACGGTGACGGCGGGCCCTGATGGAGCGGGGAAGCCACGTGGGGCGATGCGGGACATGACGGGAGCGGAGTCGACGGCCGCTGCCCCCGTACCGCTGCTCAACGCGGCGAACGTGCTCACCGGCGCGCGACTGATGCTGGTGCCGGTCTTCGTGGCCACCGTGATCGCCTCCGGCATGAGCCACGCGGGCTGGCGGATGACGGCCTGCCTGATCTTCGTGGTGGCCTCCGCGACCGACCTGGTCGACGGCTGGATCGCCCGCCGGTACGAACTGGTCACCTCGCTGGGCAAGGTCGCCGACCCGATCGCCGACAAGGCGCTCACCGGCGCCGCCCTGCTGCTGCTCTCCGTCTACGACCTGCTGCCCTGGTGGGTGACGGTGGTGATCCTGGCCCGTGAGCTGGGCATCACCGGGCTGCGCTTCTGGGTGATCCGGCACGGGGTGATCGCGGCGAGCCGGGGCGGCAAGGTCAAGACGGCGCTGCAGATCCTGGCCATCACCTGGTACCTCTGGCCGATGCCGGAGGCGCTCGCCGCGGTCGGCCCGTGGATCATGGGCGCGGCCGTGGTGGTCACCGTGGTCACCGGGTTCGACTACATCGCCCAGGCGTTGCGGCTGCGCCGCCCGGCCCGTTGAGCCGGTCGGCGGGCCCGTCGGTCCGGGCGGTCGGTCCGTCGGTCCGGGGCCCGGGTCCGTCGGTCCGGGCGGCGGACGAGTAAGCCGGCGTGGGGCGGGAAATGGGGGCGGGCATGGACACCGACGCGAGTAACCAGCGGCCCGCCGGCAGCCCGGCGGCCGCCGTGGTGCACCGCCTGCACGAGTGCGGCGAGACGCTGGCCACCGTCGAGTCGCTGACCGGCGGCCTGCTCGCCGCCGCGATCGTGGAGATCGCCGGGGTCAGCTCGATCTACCGGGGCGGCATGGTGGTCTACGCCACCGAACTCAAGGCGACGCTCGCCGGCGTACCGGAGGACCTGCTTGCCGACCGCGGCCCGGTCGACCCGGACGTGGCGGCGGCGCTGGCCGAGGGCGGGCGGCAGCGCTGCGGCGCCGACTGGGGCCTGGCCACCACCGGCGTGGCCGGTCCGGAGCCGCAGGACGACAAGCCGGTCGGCCTGGTCTACGTGGCGGTCGCCGGACCGGACGGCACCGAGGTTCGCCGGCTCGACCTCGAGGGCGGGCGCGACCACATCCGCTCGGCCGCGGTGATCGAGGCGCTGCGGCTGCTGGCCGACCGCATCGAGCTCCCCGCCGACGCCGACGCCGACGCCGCCGAGGCGGCCGGGGTCGGCCGCCGGTGAGCCCGCGCGGCGCCGACACGCCCGGCGGCGGGATCGCCGGACCTGTCGATCCGCCCGGATTTTCAGAGGCGGGGTGGGATGTCGTCGTGGCGACCAACGGGTACGGTTGCGGGAAGGCTCCGGCGGTCGCCGTCGGCGCCGGAGCGGTCCACCGCGTCCGGCGCGACGCGGTCCGGCCGGAGATGGTGGTCCCGTTCAGGGGGAGGTGCGATGGTCCTGCTACGCCGGGTGATCGGTGACGCGCTGCGAGCACGCAGGCAAGGGCAGCACCGCACCCTCCGCGAGGTCTCCTCCGCCGCCAACGTCAGCCTCGGCTACCTCTCCGAGATCGAACGCGGCCAGAAGGAACCCTCCAGCGAACTGCTGGCCGCGATCTGCGACGCGCTCGGCGCCCGCCTGTCCGAGCTGCTCCGCGAGGTGAGCGACACCGTCGCCCTGGCCGAGCAGATGCCCGGCGTGCTGGTTCCGGTGGCCGACGAGCCGGCCTCGGTGACGCCGGCCGCCGTCCGCAAGGCGACGAACAGGAGTGTCCGGCAGGTCACCTCCGACGGCGCTGTCGCTGTCCAGGTCCGGCAGGACTCGCCCCTCAAGGCCACGCTGCGCAGCACCCGCGTACGCCCCGCCGAGCGGGATGTGGTCTGCGCCGCCTGACCCCGGCTGTCACGTCGTGGGCAGGCTGGCGTTCGCGTCGTACTGTTGATCAGGAGCGTACGGGTGCCGGAGTGGCGTCCGGCTGGGACGATGTAGGCGCGACGCTACTGAGGGGACGAGGCGGAGATGGCTAACCCGTTCGTCAAGGGTTGGAAGTACCTGATGGCGCTCTTCGGCGCGAAGATCGACGAGCACGCCGATCCCAAGGTGCAGATCCAGCAGGCCGTCGAGGAGGCACAGCGCCAGCACCAGGCGCTGGTGCAGCAGGCGGCCGCGGTGATCGGCAACCAGCGTCAGCTGGAGATGAAGCTGTCCCGGCAGATGACCGAGGTGGAACAGCTCCAGGGCAACGCGCGGCAGGCGCTCGCAGTGGCCGACCAGGCCCGGGGCCGGGGTGACGAGACCGAGGCCGGGCGCTACGAGCAGACCGCCCAGATGCTGGCCACCCAGCTGGTCTCCGCCGAACAGGCGCTGGAAGACCTCAAGACGCTGCACGACCAGGCGCTCGGCGCGGCCGCGCAGGCCCGCAAGGCGGTCGAGAACAACTCGATGATCCTCCAGCAGAAGCTGGCCGAGCGCACCAAGCTGCTCAGCCAGCTGGAGCAGGCCAAGATGCAGGAGAGCGTGGCCCGCTCGCTGGAGTCGATGTCGTCGCTCACCGCGCCCGCCAACACCCCCTCGCTGGACGAGGTCCGCGACCGGATCGAACGCCGCTACGCCACCGCCATGGGCCGGGCCGAGCTGGCCGGCAACTCGGTCGAGGGCCGGATGCTGGAGATCCAGAAGGCCACGCTCGACTCGGCCGGATCGGCGAGACTGGAGCAGATCCGGTCGAGCATGGCCGGTGAGCAGCTCGGCAGCCGGTCCGAGACCCCCGCCGTGGGGCAGCCGGCCGACCCGGCCGCCGCCGCCCGGCTCGACGAGATCCGGGCCAGCATGAGCCGGGAGCGTGGCACCGGGGAGACCACTACCGGCTGACGGAGGGGCGGACACGATGGCGGACGAACGGGCCCGGCACTTCCGCAGGCTGCGCCGGCTACGCAACTCGGCGCGGCGGTGGAGCGTACTGGCGGGAGGGCTCGGCGGCGCCGCCGCGGTGCTGACTCCGTACGCCGGACTGGGCCTGGCGGACGCGGCCTGGGCCGGCGCCGCGGGCAGCGCGATCGCGGTGGCCGCCTGGCGCTGGGTCGACCACCGGGCGCTGGCCGCCGTGCCGCCACCACCCGCCCTGGACCCGGCCGAGGCCGCCGCCCGCTCCCGCGCCCGGCTGGTCGCCGCCGTCGAACGGCTCCCAGTCGGGCCGGGCGTCGTGGCCGAGGTACGCCGGGTCCGCTCCCGCCTCGCGCTGCGCGGCACCGCCGCGGCCGAGCCGTGGGCCCGGCTGGACCGGGCCGCGCTCACCCTGGCCGGGCTGGCCGGACGGCTGACCGGGCTGGCCGAGCCGGCGGTCCGGGAGGCGGCCGAGGCCGACCGGTCCCTGCGTGAGCTGGCGAACCGGGTGGCGGGCGTGGAACGCGCGGCGAAGCTGACCCCGCAGAGCACGCTGAACGAGGTGCACGCCACGCTCGTGGCCCAGTTGGAGGACGGGGTGGCCGCGTACGAGCGGCTGGTGGTGGCCGCCGCCGGTTACGTGGCCGAGGACGCGCGCCCGAACACCGAGCACCCGTCCGCCGCGCGCCTGACCGAGGCCACCGACCTGCTGCACGGCGTGGCCTCCGCCCTGGCCGAACTCCGCACCCCCCTCCGCGCCCCCTGACAGTTCCCTCCCCGCCCAGGCGCGCCCGACCAGCGCGCCCGACCGGCGCGGTCGATCATGAGGTTGACGGCAGTTTCTCCATTTCGGCCGCCAACTTCATGATCAACCCTGCGGCGGGGCGTGGACGGGGTCAGGTGGGGGTCGTGGTGCGTGTGGAGGGGGTCCAGGGGGACGTGCCGACGACGTTTGTCGCGCGTACCCGGTAGTGGTAGGTCATTCCTCGCGCGAGGCCGGTGTTGGTGAAGCCTCGGCCGGTCACGTGGAACGTCGCCGGTTCGCGGGTGAAGGCGGCGTCGGTGGCGCGCTGCACGACGAACCCGGCGCCCGGTCCGGCCGGCGTCGGCGCCGACCAGGTCACCGTCACGCTGGCCGTGTCCGGCCCGGACACGCTCGCGGTGACGCTCACAGCGGTCGGGGCGACCGGCCGGGCCGGTGTGGTCACCGTCGCCACAGTCGACCAGGGTGAGGCGGCACCCAGGTACGTCGTGCGTACCCGGTAGTAGTACGTGGTGTCCGGCGCGACCGCCGGGTCCACGTGGGACTCGCCCACGGCGATGGCCGTGGTGCCCGGGCCGCTGGTGAACGTCGGGTTCGTGGCCCGCTGCACGTCCACCCCTGTCGCGAAGGAGTGGTTGGCCCAGCGCAGCGCCACCCGCAGCGGCCCGGTCGGCGGCAGCACCGCTGTCACCCGGGTCGGCGCGGACAGGTGCACCGCCGCCGGTACCGCGTTGGACCAGGACGAGCAGCTCACCGCGTTCTCGGCGCGGATCCGGTAGTGGTAGGTGACGCCGGGCGTGACGGTGGCGTCGGTGTACCGGGTGGCGGTGGCGGCCACCGTGATCTCGGTCAGCCCGGTGGTGAAGGTGCTGTCGGTGGCCCGTTGCAGCCGGTGGCTGGTGGGTACGGGCCGGCTGCCGTTGCCGGTCCAGGTCAGCGCGATGGCGGGGAGCGCGGTGGCGCTGCCGGGCGCCGGGGTGGCGGTGAGCCCGGTCGGCGCCTTGGGTGCCACGCGCACCACCAGCGGCCGGCTCATGCCCTGGTCGCGCAGTCCGGCCGAGCGGGTCTGCCAGCGGTACTCCCAGCCGAGGTTGACCAGCTGGTTGACCACGACAGCGGGGCGGCCGTCGACCGGGCTGACCGGGCCGGCGTCCAGCCGTACACCGGCCGGGCGGGTGGGGTCGAGCAGCCGTACGCTGTCGCCGATCTTGAACGGCAGGGCTGGTGGTACGGGACGCAGCGCCACCACGACGTCCTCCCGGGGGTTGACCCGGACGGTGTCCTTCCAGCCCAGTTCGCCCGGGTCGGGCGGGCGGACCGTGCCGTCCCAGCCGACCCGGTTGACCAGCTGTACGTCGCAGCCCTCGATGTGGACGGGATGGGTGCGCGGGGCGTCGCCGACGATCCGCCAGAGCTGCGTGCCGTCGCCTGGAGCGCCGACCGCCACGGCCGGGTCGGTGGCGTGCAGCACCTCGGTGGCCGGGTCGGCCGGGCCCAGCGGAAGGGTGGCCGGGGCGAGCGGTCCGGCGACCGGGTGGCCGACGCCGAGCCGTCCCACCGCGCGGCCGTGCCGGGCCTCGAACACCTGCCCGACCGACTTCACCGCCAGCGGCAACGTGACCGGGGCGGTCGCGCCCGCCGGCGTGAACGTGACCGAGGTGGCCCGCGCGGGAACCAGCGTCGGGCGCGGGGTGGAGGTGCCGATCGCGGTGTCGTAAGCGGGTTGCGGCACGATCGGCGGCGGCTGGCTGCGGGCGTACGCCCCGGGCAGCCGCTCGGCGAGCCGCCGGGTGTCGTACGGCTGCGCGGGGGTGCCGGTGACCCGGATCTGGAGCAGGGTGCGGGTGTTCGGGCCGTACCCGGGGCGGGTGGGCGGCAGGCCACCGGAGGCGGTCCGGTCGGGCGCGCCGGTGTGGTGGTCGTAGCGGATGTCGAACCGGGGCAGCGGCGCGGGGCAGTCGTTGTAGAGGATGAGCGTGCTGCCGGGCGGCACCGTGGAGAAGTCCACCACCACGTCGGCCCGTTCGCCGGGGGCGAGCAGCAGCGCGTGCCCGTCCACGTTGAGCACCGTCGGGTCCTGCCTGTCGTACCGGTAGTCCACCGGCCGGTTGGTCAGCACCACAGGCGCGGGGAGCAGGCCGCCCTCGTTGCCGATCTGGATCATCTCGGGTCCGGCGGCGGCCGGGTCGGGCACGCCGCCGTCGCGTCCGTCCGCCGGCCAGTACGCGGGCCGCCCCGATGCGCGTACCGCCTCGACCATCGGCACCTCACCGGCGTCCGGGTCGGCCGGGCTGCCGTCCTCGCCCCACATCGGCGCGTCGGAGGCGGCCCGGTAGAGCTGGAGGTTGAGCGCCCGGTCCGCGCAGGCGTTGAGGATCCGCAACCGGTACGCCCGCGGCGCGACCTCCAGGTACGGGTAGGCCACGCCGTTCACGAGCGGGGTGTCGCCGTACGCCTCGGGCACGGCCGAGGGGTGCGGCACGCCCGGTACCAGCGGCGGCTCGTCCGGGTCGGTGTCGGGGTCGTGGTGCGGGTTCGGCACCGGGGCGACCCAGGGGCTGGCGCCGCCGTCCGGGTCGTGGGTCCACGGCCCGTAGTCCCAGCGTCCGGTCGGGTTGGTGCCGGTGAGCCGGTACGGGTTCTGCCGCGGCTGGTAGACGTGCGGGTGCCACAGGCTGCCCTTGGCGCCCCAGCGGTCCCGGTCCCAGGTGGGGTCCTGGGCGGCGAGCTGCGCGTCGTCGGGTACGAACGTCTTGTCCTCGATCACCAGCGGGAGCTGGTCGGCGGGGAGCACGCCGTCGTCGACCAGCCGTTCCTCGGCCGGGTCGGTGAGCAGGTAGAGCGCGATCTGCCCGGAGTAGACGGTGAGCCGGGACAGGCCGAGCGTGTTGTCGTGCAGCCACATGAGCCGGCCGCTCTGGTCGTTCGGGAAGTACAGTGTGGTGGCGCCCGCGCCGGGCGGCGGCATGTCGGGCACCGGCGTCACACAGGCACCCGTCGGGTACGGGGTGATCTCGCCGGCCGGGGTCACCCACTGCCACGGGTTGCCGGCGCTTATCCACCCGGTCTGCGCACCGGACAGGTGCGGCACGGCCCGGTTCTGCGGGTACGGCGCGGGACCGTCGAGCGGTCCGGCCCCGGCGCCGTCGACCGTCTCGTCGACGGGCAGGAACAGCTCGCCCGCTCGCCCGGTGGGGAGCTGGTTGATGAACTTGATCCGCACCGGACGGCCCCGCCGGGCCATGATCATCGGGCCGAGGTGCCAGGGGCGGTCGGGCGGGCCGACCGTGTTGTGCCCGGAGGCGTCGGTGCCCAGGTTGAGCTGCCGGTAGCCGCGCAGCCGGGTGGCGGGCAGGTCGCGGTGCAGGCGCTGCGCGTACTCCTGGAGGCCGATCTCGTAGTAGTCGCAGCCCGGCCAGGTGATGGTGTCCGGGACGGCGACGGGCAGGCGGGCGCCGAGCCCGGCGGTGGCCGGCTGCCCTGGTAGCGGCAGCGGGTCGACGAACTTGCGGATGCCGGTGCCGGGTACCGGGCGGCCGTCCGGGTCGAACGTGGGCAGCGGGCTGGCGGCGGTGTTCGGCACCGGGCCGAACAGGCGCGGGACGGCGGTCGGGTCCAGGCTCGCAGGCGCCGGACCTTGCTCGTCGTCGCCGTCCCGGGCGGCCGGAACGGCGGGTGCGACGGAACCGGCCGGCGCCGGGTCACCGGTCGGCGCGGTCTCGACGGCGACGACGGCGGCGCGGTCCGGGCGTCCGGGCCGGCTGCGGCGGAACAGCACCATGGCTCTCCCCGGGGTCGGGGCGCGCCGGCCGACACCCCGGCGTGGCGGGCGTACGCGCTGCTGACGATCCGTGAGCGGTCCACCGCAGCATGCGACGTCACAGGGGTGAGGCGGAAGTACCCAATCGTCCCTATCTCGGCCGATCTTGGGCGTTTCGTGGAAGTTCCACGGCGGGTTGGCAGGCCGGGCACCAGTAGGTGACCCGTTCGCCCAGTTCCTCCTTGCGGATGGCGGTCCCGCAGCGGCGGCACGGCTGGGCCCGGCGGCCGTACACGTAGCTGGTGCCGCCCCGGTGCAGCACCCCGGTGGTGCTCTGCGTCCAGCGGCCCCGGTTGGCCGCGAGCAGTCGCTGGGCCAGCGCGACGGTGCCTGGCAGGTCCGGCACCGCGCCGACCGGCGTCCACGGCGACACGCCGCGCAGGAACAGCACCTCGCACTTGTAGAGGTTGCCCACCCCGGCCAGGTTGCGCTGGTCGAGCAGCGCCTCACCGATGGTCCGGTCCGGGTCGGCCGCGAGCCGGCGGACCGCCTCGCCGGCGTCCCAGTCCGGCCCGAGCAGGTCCGGGCCGAGGTGGCCGACGAGCGAATCCTCCTCGGCCGTCGGCACCAACGCCAGTTCGTGCAGGTGGTAGCCGACGGCGACAGCGGCGGGGGAGCGCAGCACCACCCGGATCAGGTGCGCCGGCCGTGCGCTCCAGCGCTCACCCGGCGCGTACGCCCGCCAGGCGCCGTCCATCCGCAGGTGCGAGTGCAGCGTCCACGGCTCGGCGTCGGTGCCGGTGAGGCGCAGCAGCAGGTGCTTGCCCCGGCTGGCCGACTCGCGCACGGTCCAGCCGGTCAGGTCCGTGGTGGCGAGCTGTGGCACGCGGAAGTCGGACCCGGTGAGCCGGGCCCCGGCGAGCGCGCGTTGCAGGACGCGCGCGGTGTTCCAGACGGTGTCGCCTTCGGGCACCCGGCCATTGTCCCCCGGCCGAGCAGAATTCGCATGTGTCGCTATTTGTACTGAGGTTCCACTTGATCTGCGGAAACGCCACGATCAGGGGGTTCTGAGGAGATGCCCATGGCACATTCACGACGTCGTACCGTCGTCGCCCTGACCGCCCTGCTCACCGTGGCCGCCGGACTGCCCGGCACGCCCACGTCGGCCGCGCTCCCGCCTGCCGCCGTACCGTCCCGCGCCACCGCGCCCGGCCCCGAACGCTGGTCCGTCGACCTCGCCGTCGCCGGCGGCGACGACGTCAACGTCGCCTGGCGGTCCGGCCGCCTGCGCCTGGCCGACCCCCGGCCCACCGCCAGCACCCGACCGGCCGCCGTCGGCGGACCGGTCGCCGAGGGCATCCTGCTCTCCGCGCCGCGCACCCTGGACCGGCCCGCGACCCGGGTACGCGCACAGTTCGCCGCCCGCACCGGCGACGGGGGTACGGCGGTGGCCCAGGTACGCGGCTGGCGTGGCCGAGGCTGGACCGAGTGGCGCGACGCCACCGAGGCGGTGTTCGACGCACCGGTCAGCCGGGTGCAGGCGCGCGTCGTGCTGACCACCAGCGGCAGCGCGTCGGAGGCCACCGTCACCGGCCTGACCCTGGCCGCCGACAAGGTCGCCACCACGGCGGTCCAGCCGGCCGCCGCGCTCAAGTACCGGGTGTACGCGACCCGGATCGGCCTGGTCGGCGGCATCACCGCCAACGGGCACACGGTGGGTACCCGGGACCACTTCGCGGCGCTGCCCACCCGGCGCGGCCTGTCCCCGCGCGACACCGGCGACTACACCGTCAAGGTCTGCACGACGAACGGCAGCCGCTGCGAGTACGCCCCGGTGTGGGACGTCGGCCCGTGGAACACCCGCGACGACTGGTGGAACCCGGCGTCGGTCCGGGAGAACTGGAAGGACCTGCCGCGCGGGTTGCCGGAGGCGCAGGCGGCGTACCAGAACGGCTACAACGGCGGGCGCGACCAGTTCGGCCGTACCGTCCGCAACCCGGCCGGGCTGGACCTGGCCGACGGCACGTTCTGGGACGGGCTGCGGCTCACCGACAACGCGTGGGTGGACGTGACGCTGCTGTGGACCGGTGGCGGGGCGCGGGCTGTGGTCGGCTCCGGGCCGCTGAACCTGCGCGCCGGGGCGAGCACCTCGTACGCGAGCCGGGGGCTGGCCGCCACGTACGCCCACGTGCCGGTGCAGTGCTACGTGACCGGGCAGCGGATCGCCGGCACGTACCGCACGACGACGAGGTGGTACCGCCTGGTGGGCGGCAACTACGTCAGCCACGCGTACCTGTCCTCGATCTACGGCGGCACAGTCCCCCGCTGCTGACCCTGCCCGCCCGCCCCTGCCTCTCCTCCGCGATCTTGCAGTTTCGGCCCTGCCCCTGCGGCATTCGCCCGTTATGCCGGGGCGCCAAGTGCAAGATCGCGGGGGAGACGGGTGATGGTGACCAGGGCGCCTGGGGTGGCTCGGAGGGTGTCGGCGGCTCGGCCGGTGTTCACCGCTATCGCGACCTGGGCGGCCGAGTCGACGTAGACCACCAGGGCGCCGGGTTCCGCGTCGCCGAAGGTGCGGCCGTGGACCGCCTCGTGGCCGTTCACCAGCACCTGGGCCGGCAGACCGTCGAGCAGCGTGCCCGGCGCGGCGAGCTGGACGTTGCCGAAGTGGTCGACGGTCAGCACCTCGGCGCTGAAGCCGCCGGGCTCGGCGCGTACCACCGGTTCCGGCAGCCGGACCAGCGTGCCCGGGTCCACTGCCGGTCCGGCCTCGGCCGGCGGCGCGCCGAGCGCCAGCCGGGCGGCGACCGGCGCGAACACGTCCCGCCCATGGAACGTGCGGGAGACGACCGGGCCGAGCCAGTCGGGGTTGGTCAGCTCCACCGCTTCGGTCACCCCGCCGAGCGCCTCCGCAGCCGGGATCAGCAGCCCGTTGTCCGGCCCGACCAGCAGCCCGCCGGGCGCGGCGAGCGCGATCCCGCGCCGCGTCGTGCCGACGCCCGGGTCGACCACCGCGACGTGCACGCCCCACGGCAGGTACGGCACCGTCTGCGCGAGCACCGCCGCGCCCCGGCGTACGTCGGCCGCCGGGATCAGGTGCGTCACGTCGATCACCCGGACGGCCGGGGCGAGCCGGGCCAGGACGCCGTGGCACGCCGCCACGAACCCGTCGGACAGCCCGTAGTCGGTGGTCAGCGAGACACACAGCGGGGTGCCGTTCACTTGTTGCCCGCCCCGGTCAGGTGCCGCGCCAGGCGCAGCTCGTCGTGCAGCGGGATCCCGTCCGCGCCGACCTGGGGAATCGTCGGCTTGACCGCGCGAGCCCGGTCCACGGCACCCGCGTCCACCGCCACGATGCGCAGTCCCCGGCGCTGGTAGAAGCGCAGCGCGCCGGCGAACCCGCCGCCGTCGTCGACAGCCACCAACGCGGGCAGGTCACGCAGGTCGTAGCGGGTGTCGTGGACCACCACGATCGGCCCGCCCCACTCCCGCTCGTGCAACGCCGTCAGCGCCGCGCGGTCCCCGTCGCGCGCCTGGCGTACCCGGATCGAGGCCACCGACACACCCTAACCGGGGCGGCCGGGCGGTCAGCCGCGCAGGCGCAGGCCGCGCGGGGTGGCGCGGAAACCGGCAGCGGTCAGCGCGTCGCGCAGCGGGGACGCGTGCACGGCCTCGCCGTCGGCGCGTTCCACCGAGATCGCGCCGAGCGCACCGGAGTGCACCGCGTCGGCGAGCGCCTTGCCGGCCACGCCGAGCGTGTCGGTGTCGTCGGTGAACGACAGGATCGTCCGGCCGCCCCGCTCCACGTAGAGCACCAGGTCACCGCCGACGAGCACGACAAGCGCGCCCGCCTTGCGCCCGGCCCGGTGGCCGGTGGCCGGTGCCGCGCCGTCGCCGGAGTCGACAACGCGTTCCGGCCAGGGCAGCGCCGCGCCGTACGGATTCGCCGGGTCGGTGGCGGCGAGCACTACCGTCGGGCCGCCCCGGCCCTGGCTGTCGTCGGCGAGCGCCCGGATGCGGTCCACCGCACCCGGCACCGCGAACTGCGCCGCGCCGAGCCCTTCGACGAAGTAGCCGCGCCGGGCCGCCCCGCGTTCCTCCATCGCGGACAGCACCGGGTAGACCCCGGCGAAGCCGCCGGTGACCTGCTCGGCCACGACCGCGCCCCGGGTCACCACGCCGTGCCGTTCCAGCAGCAGATCGGCGAGGGCGGCGGCCCGGCGGGTGGGGTCGCTGTCGCGTTCGGGCAGCCGGGACCAGCGACCGGCCATCGTGGGCGGACCGCCACGGCTGGGCAGCGCCACCCGGCCCGGACGGCGGTAACGGGTGCGTGGCGCCGACGGCCGGGACCGGTGCGCCCCACCCGCGCCGAGCGCCGCCCGCAGCGGCGCTAGCGTGTCGTTCGTGAGGTGGCCGGCCCACACCAGGTCCCACACCGCGCCGGACAGGGCGGCGTCGTCGGTGGCGCCGACCCGGTCGGACAGCGAGCGGAAGAACAGCGCCTGCCCGTCGGCGAGCGCGTCGAGCACCGACTCGTGCAGCGGGGTCAGCGTCAGCGCCTCGTCCGGCGGCGGGAGCAGCAGCGGCGCCACGTCGGCGTACGCGAGCGTCACCCACCCGTCGCCACCGGAGATCGCACCCGCACCGGCCCACACCACCTCACCACTGGCGCAAAGCTCGTCGAGCTGGGCGGGGGAGTAGTCGGCGACCCGGGCGGGCAGCACCAGACGTTCCAGCGCGGACGCCGGCACACTCACGCCCTGCAACTGCTCGACGGCGGCGGCGACCGCCTCGACGCCCCGGGCCGACGAGCCGACCTGCTGCCAGCGGGGCAGGAACGCGGCGAGTGCGCGCGGCGGCACCGGCTCGATCTCCCGGCGCAGGGCGGCCAGCGAACGGCGGCGCAGCATGCGCAGCACCTCCGCGTCACACCACTGGGTGCCCACCGTGTCCGGGGCGAACTCACCGGAGACCACCCGGCCGCCCGAGGCGAGGCGCCGCAGCGCCTGCTCCACCACGAACACGCCGAGCCCGAACCGGGCCGCGCAGGTGGCCGCCGCGAACGGGCCGTGCGTACGGGCGTACCGGGCGACGAGGTCGGCGAGCGGATCGGCCACCGGCGCGAGGTACGCCTCCGCCACCCCGACGGGCAGCGCCACCCCGAGCGCGTCACGCAGCCGGGCGGCGTCCTCGACGACGACCCAGCGGTCCTCGCCGGCGATGCGGACCCGCAGCACCCGCCGGGCCGCGGCCAGCTCGTCGGCCCAGGACTCCGGCACTCCCCGCTCGGCCAGCTCGGCGCTGCTCAGGTCACCGACCACGCGCAGCAGCTCGACCACGTCCTCCGGGTCGCGGGGGCGTCGCTGCTCGGTGAGCCAGCGCAGCTGACGGGCGGTCTCGGCGAGCACCTCCGGGTCGAGCAGCTCCCGCAGGTCGACCCGGCCCAGCAGCTCGCCGAGCAGCCCGGAGTCGAGCGCCAGCGCGGCGGCCCGCCGCTCGGCCAGCGGGGCGTCGCCCTCGTAGAGGAACGCGCCGACGTAACCGAACAGCAGCGACCTGGCGAACGGCGACGGCCGTTCGGACTCCACCTCGACCAGGCGTACCTTGCGGGCGGCCAGGTCGCGCATCAGCTCGCCGAGGGCGGGCTGGTCGAAGACGTCCTGGAGGCACTCGCGGGCCGCTTCCAGCGTGACCGGGAAGTCGGCGTACTCGCGGGCCACGTCGAGCAGTTGCGCGGCGCGCTGGCGTTGCTGCCACAGGGGCTGCCGCCGCCGGGGGTCACGGCGGGGCAGCAGCAGCGACCGGGCCGCGCACTCGCGGAACCGGGACGCGAACAGCGCCGACGTGCCCACCGACTCCTCGACGAGCTGGGCGATCTCGTCCGGCTCGAAGACGGCCACGTCGGCACCGGGTGGCGTCTCGGCGGTGTCGGGCAGGCGCACCACGATGCCGTCGTCGGAGGGCATGACCTGGGCGTCCACGCCGTACCGCTCGGCCAGCCGGCGGCCGATCGCCAGCGCCCACGGCCCGTTGACCCGCGCGCCGAGCACCGAGTGCACGGCGAGCCGCCAGTCGCCCAGCTCGTCGCGGAACCGTTCGACCACCACCGTCCGGTCGTCCGGCAGCGACCGGGTGGCGGCCTTCTGCTCGCGCAGGTAGTTCATCAGGTTGCCGGCGGCCCAGTCGTCCAGCCCGCCGGCCCGCAGCGCCGCGACCGCGTCGGCGTCGGACTGCCGCAGCAGTGCCCGGACCCGGGCGCCGATCGCCCGCCCCAGCTCCACCGGGCGGCCGAGCTGGTCGCCCTTCCAGAACGGCATCCGGGCCGCCTGGCCGGGCGCGGGGGAGACGAGCACCCGGTCGGGGGTGATCTCCTCGATCCGCCAGGACGACGAGCCGAGCAGGAACACGTCACCGACCCGGGACTCGTAGACCATCTCCTCGTCCAGCTCACCGACCCGCGCGGCCCGCTCGGCGCCGGCCAGGAACACGCCGAACAGGCCCCGGTCGGGGATGGTGCCGCCGCTGGTCACGGCGAGCCGCTGCGCGCCGGGCCGGCCGGTCAGCACGTCGGTGGCGCGGTCCCAGACCAGGCGCGGCCGCAGCTCGGCGAACGCGGTGGACGGGTAGCGCCCGGAGAGCATGTCGAGCACCGCGTGCAGCGCCGAGTCGGGCAGCTCCGCGAACGGAGCCGCCCGCCGGACCAGCACCGCGAGGTCGCCGAGCCGCCACGGCTCCAGCGCCACCATCGCGACGATCTGCTGGGCCAGCACGTCGAGCGGGTTGCGCGGGTAGTGCAGCTCCTCGATCGCACCGGCGCCCATCCGCTCGGCCACCACCGTGCAGGAGAGCAGGTCGCCCCGGTGCTTGGGGAAGACGACGCCGCGCGAGACCGCACCGACCTGGTGCCCGGCCCGCCCGACCCGTTGCAGCCCGGCCGCCACGCTCGGCGGCGCCTCGATCTGCACCACCAGGTCGACGGCGCCCATGTCGATGCCCAGCTCCAAGCTGGACGTGGCGACCACGGCGGGCAGCCGGCCGGACTTGAGCGCCTCCTCGATCTGCTTGCGCTCCTCCCGGGACACGCTGCCGTGGTGCGCCCGCGCGATCACCGCCGGCGCCCCGGCCGCCGCGCCGGACTGCGCCATCACCTCCGCCGGCTGCCGCGGCGCGCGCACCGGCCCCACCGGCCCGCCGAACGCCTCCGCCCCGCGCCGGGCCCGGCTCCCGTCGGCCGGCCCGCCGCCGGAGACCGGGCCGAGCCCGTCGGCGTCGTCGAGCCCGGCCTCGTCGCCGGCCGGCGGGCCGTCGACGCCGGGCAGCAGATCGGATACGCGCACCGGCTCCCCGCCCCGGGCCAGGCGACCGCCCTCCGGGCCGGACGCCGCCTCGATCTCCTCGGCGGCCAGCTCGTTGAGGCGGGCGCAGAGGCGTTCGGCGCTACGCCGGGAGTTGGTGAACACGATCGTGGACCGGTGCGCGCGGATCAGCGCGAACACGCGTTCCTCGACCGCCGGCCAGATGGAGGGGCGGCGGGGCGCGAGGCCGCCGAGATCGTCCTCGGGTGGCTCCTGCTCGTCGAGGCGCGTCATGTCCTCCACCGGGACCTGGACGCTGACCTCGATGGTCTTGTTCGACGGCGGCTGCACCACGTCGACCGGGCGCGCGCCGCCGAGGAAGCGGGCGCACACGTCGATCGGCCGGACGGTGGCGGACAGCCCGATCCGTTGCGCCGGTCGCTCCAGCAGCGCGTCGAGGCGTTCCAGGGACAGCGCCAGGTGCGCGCCGCGCTTGGTGCCGGCGACCGCGTGCACCTCGTCCACGATGACCGTGTCGACGCCGCGCAGCGAGTCGCGGGCGGCGGAGGTGAGCAGCAGGAACAGCGACTCGGGTGTGGTGATGAGGATGTCCGGCGGGGTGCGGGCGAAGGCCCGGCGCTCGTCGGCCGGGGTGTCGCCGGTCCGCATCCCGACGGTGACGTCCGGCGGGACCAGGCCGAGCCGGGAGGCGGCCTGGCGGATGCCGGTGAGCGGGGCGCGCAGGTTGCGTTCCACGTCGACGGCGAGCGCCTTGAGCGGGCTCACGTAGAGCACCCGGCAGCGGCGCCGGGGATCGGCCGGCGGTGGCTCCTTGGCGAGCCGGTCGAGCGACCAGAGGAACGCCGCGAGCGTCTTGCCGGAGCCGGTCGGCGCGACGACGAGCGCGTTGCGGGCGGCGGCGACCGAGCGCCAGGCGCCCTCCTGGGCCGGGGTGGGCGCGGCGAACGCCGCGGTGAACCACTCCCGGGTCGCCGCGCCGAACTCCGCCAGCACCCCGCCCGACCTGCCTGACCCGTCTGACCTGCCCGACCCGTCTGACCTGCCCGACCCGCCTGACCGGGCCACCTCGTCCGCCACGCACCCATCCTGCCGCGCGGGTGTGACAACCGGCCCGCCGCCGGACCGTTCCGTCCCGCGCGCGGCAGTCGAAGAATGGAATGGGCGATTATTCCGTTAAGTCTTACTTAACTGCTTGCTTGTGGGCTGCAACATAAAGTAACTTCACTCGCGATGCGGCGTGGGGTGGAGGCGTGGATGACCGTCGAGGAACGAGGCCGGGGGTCCGGAACCGACGTGCTCATCCGCAAGGTCGACAGTCGACTGGCGGCGCTCCGCGCCGGGCTGCACGGTCCTGATCTGGAGCTGGCCGAGGAACTCGCCGCGCGGCTGCGCGAGATGATCCTGGCGACCGCCCGGTCCAGCGCCGCCGACCGTGCCCGGGTCCGGGCCGCCGTGCACTACTTCGTCCAGCGCCGGGAGAGCCGGGACGCCCGGCTGCCGCTGCGCTCCCTGGCCGCCGCCCAGCGCGCGGTAGACCGCGCCGCCCACCAGCTGGCCACCCCCGGCCCCACCCCCTGACCGCCCTCTCCCACCCGTCCCCTCCTCGCCCCCAACCACTCCGGTGATCAAGGAGTTCGCGGCGGGTTCCGCCGCGTGATCCCGGACACGAACTCCTTGATCACCGGGCGATGGGGCGGCTGCACGCCGGGTGGCCGGGTGGGGTAAGGGTGGGTTTTGGGGAAAACCGCCCGGTTCGGTGCCTCTGTGGCGTGTGATCGGTTGTGACACCAGCGTGTTCGCGCGCTGTCACCTCGACCGGGAGTACGCGTGCTCGTCCTGCTGATCGTGCACCTGGTGGCGGCGCTGCTCGCCCCGCTGCTGGTCCGCCGGTGGGGTCCGCGCGCCTGCCTGCTGCTCGCGCTCGCCCCGGCCGCCACAGCGGTCTGGGCGGCGGCGCACACCGGAGCGGTACGCGACGGCGGCGAAGTGGTCGAGACGTACCAGTGGATCTCGCAGCTCCAGCTCGACGTGGCGCTGCGCGTCACGACGTTGTCCTGGCTGATGCTGCTGCTCGTCGGCGGCGTCGGCGCGCTCGTGCTGGTCTACTCCGCCCGCTACTTCCCGCCCGGGTCCATCGGGCTGGCCCGGTTCGCCGCCGTCATGGTCGCCTTCGCCGGGGCGATGCTCGGCCTCGTCGTCTCCGACGACCTGCTGCTGCTCTACGTCTTCTGGGAACTGACCACCGTCTTCTCGTACCTGCTCATCGGGCACAGCACCGAGCGCCGGTCCAGCCGGTGGGCCGCCGCGCAGGCGCTGACAGTGACCACGCTGGGCGGGCTCGCCATGCTCGTCGGGTTCCTGCTGCTCGGCCACCACGCCGGCGGCTACCGGTGGTCGGCGGTGGCCTCGGCGCCGCTGCCCGGCGGCGGGTACCTGGTCGTCGCGGTGCTGCTCATCCTCGCCGGGGCACTGGCGAAGTCCGCGGTGTTCCCGTTCAACGCCTGGCTGCCGGTGGCGATGGCCGCCCCGACGCCGGTGAGCGCGTACCTGCACGCGGCGGCGATGGTGAAGGCCGGCATCTTCCTCATCGGACTGCTCGGCCCGGTGCTCGCCCCGGTCGACGGGTGGCGGCCGGTCACCGTGGTCGCCGGCCTGGTCACGCTCGTCATCGGCGGGTGGGCGGCGCTGCGGCAGACCGACCTGAAGCTGCTGCTGGCGTACGGGACGGTCAGCCAGCTCGGTCTGCTCACCGTGGTGTTCGGCGCGGGCACCCCGAAGGCGGCGCTGGCCGGGGTGGCGATGCTGGCGGCACACGCCCTGTTCAAGGCGGCGCTGTTCCTGGTCGTCGGCATCCTCGACCACGAGGCCGGCACCCGTGACCTGCGGGAGCTGTCCGGGGTCAGGCGGACCGCGCCGGTGCTGGCCGTCGTCGCCACGCTGGCCGCCGCCTCGATGGCCGGGGTGCCGCCGCTGCTCGGGTTCGTCGGGAAGGAGGCGGCGCTCGCCGCGTTCACCGGTGATCCGCTGGTGCTGACCGTGCTGGTGGTGGGCAGCGCGCTCACCGTCGCGTACAGCATCCGGTTCCTCTGGGGCGCGTTCGGCACCCGGCCCGGCACGCCGGACACCGAGCTGGCCCGGCCGCCCGCCGCGATGCTCGTACCCCCGGCGCTGCTCGCCGTGGCCGGGCTCGCCGCCGGCCCGGCGGCCGGGTGGCTGAGCGGCCTGTTCGAGCCGTACGCCGAGCTGTTCGGGCCGGTCGAGGAGCACCTGGCGCTCTGGCACGGCCCCACGGCGGCGCTCGGCCTGTCCGCCCTCGTGCTGGCCGGCGGTGTGGTGCTGCACCTGGTCCGCGGCCCGCTGGCGCCCGCGCTGGCCCGGCTGCGCTCGCCGGTGGGCGGCAACCAGGGGTACGAGTGGGTGACGCACGCCTTCGACCGGCTCGCCATCGAGGTCACCGGCGCCACCCAGCGCGGGTCGTTGCCGCAGTACCTCGGCACCGTGCTGCTCGTGCTGGTGTTCGTGCCGGGCGGGGCGATGATCGCGACCGCGCCGTGGCGGGTCGACCTGGCGACCTGGGACAACCCGGCCCAGCTCGTGGTCTGCGTGGTGATCGCGGTGGCCGCGCTGCTCGCGGTCGGCGCGCGCCGCCGGCTCACCGCGATGCTGCTCGTCGGCGTGACCGGCTACGGCACCGCGATGATGTTCGTCCTCTACGGCGCGCCGGACGTGGCACTGACCCAGTTCCTGGTGGAGACCGCGACGATCGCCGTGTTCGTGCTGGTGCTGCGTCGGCTGCCGGAGCGGTTCTCGGCCCGTCCGCTGCGCCGCAGCCGCTGGGTCCGCCGCGGTATCGGGATCGCCACCGGTGTGGTGATGGCCGGTCTGGCGCTGGCCGCGGCCGGGGCGCGGCGAGCGCCGTCGATCTCCGCCGACTTCCCGGACCTGGCCCTGATCGAGGGGTACGGCCGCAACGTCGTGAACGTGACGCTGGTCGACATCCGGGCCTGGGACACGATGGGGGAGATCTCGGTGCTCGTGGTCACCGCGACCGGCGTGGCCAGCCTGATCTACGAGCGGTCCCGCACCGGGCCGCGTCCCCGCCGTCCCCCACCGGCCGCACTGCGCGCCGGCGACCGGCGCACGGTGTGGCTGCGCGGTGGGCAGACGCTGCCGGAACGGCGGCGGTCGATCGTGTTCGAGGTGGTCACCCGGCTGATCTTCCACACCGTCCTGATCTTCTCGCTGTTCCTGCTCTTCTCCGGGCACAACGCCCCCGGTGGCGGCTTCGCTGGCGGGCTCGTGGCCGGCCTCGCGCTGGCCCTGCGGTACCTGGCCGGCGGCCGGTACGAGCTGGCCGAGGCGGCGCCGGTCGGGGCCGGCACGGTGCTCGGCGCGGGTCTGGGCATCTCGGTCGGCAGCGGCGTGCTCGGCCTGGCGCTCACCGGCGAGGTGCTCCAGAGCATCAAGGTCAACCTGTGGCTGCCGCTGGTCGGTGACTTCTACCTGGTCACGTCCCTGTTCTTCGACATCGGCGTCTACCTGGTGGTGGTCGGGCTGGTGCTGGACATCCTGCGCAGCCTGGGCGCCGAGGTGGACCGGCACGTGGAGGCGGCGGGCGAGGCGGGGCGCGGCCTGGTCATCCAGCGCGAGGGCCAGTCGTGAGCGCGAGGAGTGAGCCGGGTTTGCGAGCCCCGCAGTCGCGAACAGAGGTGGCTCAGTGACGCGCGGGGCGGCCGGGCCGACGCTGGTGCTGGTGCTGGCGGTCGGGGTGCTCGTCGCCGCCGGTGTCACGCTGCTGCTGGAACGCAGCCTGACCCGGATCCTGCTCGGCATCATCCTGCTCGGCAACGGCGTGAACCTGCTCATCCTGCTGGGCGGGCGGTCCGGCGCCGCTCCGCTGGTCGGTACCGCCCCGCAGCGGGAGATGAGCGACGCGCTGCCGCAGGCCATGGTGCTCACCGCCGTGGTGATCACGTTCGGGCTGACCGCGTTCCTGCTCGCTGTCGCGTACCGGAGCTGGTACACCAGCGGCGACGACGAGGTGCAGGACGACCTGGAGGACCGGCAGATCGTCCGGCTCGCCGAGAGCAACGAGGTGTCCACCGCGGACCTCGGCGGTGAGGGCCCGGACGACGACCCGGAGCAGGTGGACCCGGAGCCGGCCCGCCGGCGGTTGCGCCGGGACGGGGAAGCCCAATGAGCGCCCTGGTGCCGCTGCCGGTGGTGGTGCCGCTGCTCGGCGCGGCGCTCACCCTCGTGCTGTCCGGCCGGCCCCGCCTGCAACGGTCGATAAGCGTCCTCTGCCTGTCCAGCGTCCTGGTGGTGGCGGCGGTGCTGCTGGTGCAGGCGTACCGGTTCGGGCCGGTGGTGGTGCAGGTGGGCGGCTGGCCGGCGCCGGTGGGCATCGTGCTGGTCGCCGACCAGCTGGCGGCGCTGATGGTGCTCGTCTCCTCGGCGGTGACGCTGTGCGTCCTGCTCTACTCGATCGGCCAGGGCCGGGGGGAGACCGGGGAGACCGCGCCGGTGAACATCTACCACCCCACGTACCTGGTGCTCACCGCGGGCGTGACGAACGCCTTCCTGGCCGGGGACCTGTTCAACCTGTTCGTCGGCTTCGAGATCCTGCTGGCCGCGAGCTTCGTGCTGATCACGCTGGGCGGCACCGAGGTGCGGTTGCGGACCGGATCGACGTACGTGGTGGTCAGCATCCTGTCGTCGCTGCTGTTCCTGTCCGCGGTGGGGCTGGTGTACGCGGCCACCGGCACGCTGAACATGGCCCAGCTCGCCGGTCGGCTGGACGCGCTGCCGTCGGGCGTACGCCTGACCCTGCAACTGATGCTGCTGCTCGCGTTCGGGATCAAGGCGGCGGTGTTCCCGCTGTCGGCGTGGCTGCCGGACAGCTACCCGACCGCGCCCGCGCCGGTGACGGCGGTCTTCGCCGGCCTGCTCACCAAGGTCGGCGTGTACGCGATCATCCGCACCGAGACGCTGCTGTTCCCCGGCGGCCAGGTCGCCACGCTGCTGATGGTGGTGGCCGGGCTGACCATGGTGGTCGGCATCCTCGGCGCGGTGGCCCAGTCGGACCTGAAGCGGCTGCTGTCCTTCACGCTGGTCAGCCACATCGGCTACATGATCTTCGGGGTGGCGCTGAGCACCGTCGCCGGCCTGTCCGGGGCGATCTTCTACGTGGTGCACCACATCACCATCCAGACCACGCTGTTCCTGGTCGCCGGCCTGGTCGAGGAACGCGCGGGCAGCACCGACCTGCGCCGCATCGGCGGCCTGGCCCGGATCGCCCCGATGCTCGGCGTGCTCTTCTTCGTCCCCGCGATGAACCTCGCCGGCATCCCGCCGTTCTCCGGCTTCCTCGGCAAGCTCGGGCTGCTCCAGGCGGGCGTCGCAGCGGGCGGGACGCTGCCCACGGTGCTGGTCGCGGCCGGTACGCTGACCAGCCTGCTCACGCTCTACGCGGCCTCCCGGGTGTGGAACATCGCGTTCTGGCGGGAGCCCCGGCTGGCCACCACCACCCCGCCGGCCCGGCTGCCCGGACTGATGGTCGGGGCCACCACCGCCCTGGTCGCGCTCGGTGTGCTGTTCACGTTGGTGGCCGGGCCGCTGTTCCAGGTCACCGCCGACGCGGCCACCGACCTGCGCGAGCGCACCCCGTACGTGCGGGCGGTCCTGCCCCGGGACGTGCCGTGACCGACGACCTGCCCCCGGGCGGAGGCGCGACCGGTGAGCCCGCCGGCGTATCCCGTGCGGCGCCCGCCCCGGACGCGCCGACGGCGACCGTCGGGCGGGGCGGGCGGCGGCGGGACCAGGCGCTGGCACTCGGCTGGCTGGTCGCCGCCTGGCTGCTGCTGTGGGGCGACGTCTCCCTGGGCAACGTGATCGCCGGACTGGTGGTCGGCGTGGCCGTGCTGCTGTTCTTCCCGCTGCCGCCGGTCACCTTCGGCGGCCGGGTACGCCCCCGCGCGCTGCTGGTGTTCGCGGCGACGTTCGTCGCGGAACTGGTCAGCGCCAGCGTGCACGTGGCAGCCGTGGCGCTGCGTCTCGGCTACCGCCCGCGCGGCGCGATCATCGCGGTGCCGCTGCGCGTGCGCACCGACCTCAACCTCGCGCTCACCGCCGAGGTGATCTCGCTGGTGCCGGGCACGCTGATCCTCGACGTCGACCGGGCCGCGGGCGTGCTCTACGTGCACGTGCTCGACGTGCGCGGACCCGAGGACATCACCGGCAGCCGCGAGCGGGTGCTCGCCGTCGAACGGCGCATCGTCCGCGCCATCGGATCTCCCGACGAGGTACGCCGGCTCGACCTCGCACCCGACGAACGGAGGAACCACCCGTGACAGTCCTGCTCGCCGTCGCGTTGACCGTGCTGCTCTCGGCCACCGCGCTGCTCGCCCTGGCCCGGATCTACCGGGGCCCGTCCCTGCTCGACCGGGTCGTCGGCGCCGACCTGCTGCTGTCGGCGATGCTCGCCGCGGTGGGGGCGGAGGCCGCCGTGAACCGGCACGCCACCACGCTGCCCGTGCTGGTGGTGCTCTCGCTGCTCGGCTTCATCGGGTCGGTGTCGCTGGTGCGCTTCGCGGTCCGGGCTGAAGCGTGAGCGCGAGGAGTGAGCCGGTTTTGCGAGCCCCGCAGTCGCGAACGAAAGGAGGCTCCCTGTGAGCGCGAGGAGTGAGCCGGTTCTGCGAGCCCCGCAGTCGCGAACGAAAGGAGGCTCAGCCTGATGGCCGGCGCGGTCGCGGACTGGGTGGGTGGGGTGCTGCTGCTGGCCGGTGCGGTGCTGGCCCTGGTCGCCGGCATCGGGCTGGTGCGCTTCCCGGACGTGCTGGACCGGATGCACGCGGCCACCAAGCCGCAGGTGCTGGGCGTCCTGCTGTTGCTGGCCGGGCTGGCGCTGCGTCTGCGTACCCCGTCGGACCTGGGCATGCTGGTCCTGGTGGCGATCTTCCAGCTCTCCACCGCGCCGGTGGCCGCGCAGATGATCGGCCGGGCCGCGTACCGCTCCGGGCGGGTCGACCGGACGCTGCTGGACGCCGACGAGCTGGCCGGACGCTGAACCGGACGTGCGGGAGGCTTCCCGGCACCCTCAGCGAACGTCCAGCGGGTACCGATAAAATGGGCCGCATGATCGACTCTCCTGCCCCGGAGGGCAGCAGTAGCCGGCCGGGTAATACCCGGCGAATTCCTTCCCCGACGACCCCGGGAGCCCTGAACCTCCCGTGTTGATCCTCGTCGGTCTCCTTCTCATCACCGTCCTCACCGCCGCCACCGGTTACTTCGTGGCCCAGGAGTTCGGTTACGTCGCCGTGGACCGTGGCAAGCTCAAGCAGCTCGCCGACGGTGGCGACCGTGCCGCGGCCCGGGCCCTGGAGGTGACCGGGCGGCTCTCCTTCATGCTGTCCGGCGCCCAGCTCGGCATCACCGTGACCGCCCTGCTCGTCGGTTACGTCGCCGAGCCGTTCCTCGGCGCCGGGCTGGCCGACCTGCTCGGCCTGGCCGGGCTGTCCAGCGCGGTCACGCTGCCGTTGTCGGTGGCGCTCGCCCTGGTCATCGCCACCGTCGTGCAGATGGTCCTGGGTGAGCTGGCCCCGAAGAACCTGGCCATCGCGCGGGCCGTGCCGCTCGCCCGGGCGCTGTCCCGGTCCACCCTGATCTACCTGAAGATCGCCGGTCCGCTGATCACGCTGTTCGACCGGGCCGCCGTACGGCTGCTCCGCCGCATCGGCATCGAGCCGATCGAGGAGCTGCCCAGCGGCGCCACCCCGCAGGACCTGGAACAGATCATCGCCGAGTCCCGGGAGGAGGGGCACCTCGACGCCGAGATGTCCGACCTGCTGGACCGGGGTCTGGACTTCCGGGAGCTGACCGCCGGGGAGGCGATGGTGCCGCGCGTCGACGTGCACACCATCCGGGCCGACGAGCCGGTCAGCCGGATCGTCGAGCTGCTGGACACCGGCCACTCCCGGTTCCCGGTGAGCGGCGCCGAGGGCGTCGACGACCTGGTCGGCGTGGTCGGCATCGCCGACGTGCTCGGGGTGCCCCCGGCGCAGCGCGCGACCACCCGGGTCGACGCGGTGGCCGTACCCCCGTTGCTGGTGCCCGAGACGCTGCCGCTGCCGACGGTGCTGGACCGCCTGCGGTCCGGGCACCGGCAACTCGCCTGCGTGGTCGACGAGTACGGCGGCTTCGCCGGCGTGATCACGCTGGAGGACCTGGCCGAGGAACTGGTCGGGCCGATCCGCGACGAGGACGACCCGCCGGACCGGGCCGCGGCGCGGCAGGAGGACGGCTCCTGGGTGGTCCCGGCGCGCTGGCGCATCGACGAGGTCGCCGACAGCACCGGCATCGAACTGCCCGAGGCGCCCGAGTACGACACGCTCTCCGGTCTGGTGATGCGGGAGCTGGGCCGGGTGCCCGAGGTCGGTGACCGGCTGGAGATCCCGGTCGCCGCGGACGGCGACGAGCCGGCCGGCGGCCCGCGGGTGCTGGTCGAGGTGCTGGCGGTGGACCGGCACGTGGCCGACTCGGTGCGGCTGCGGCCCGCCGCCTCGGTGTCCGGGGAGGGTTCCGCATGAGCCCCGGATTCGCGTTGTTCTTCTCCGTGGTGCTGCTGGCGCTCAACGGGTTCTTCGTGGCCGCCGAGTTCGCGCTCGTCGCCTCCAAGCGGTACCGCCTCGAACAGGCGGCCGCCGGTGGCGGCCGGGCGGCCCGCGCGGCGCTGGACGGCGTCCGCGAGCTGAGTCTGATGCTGGCCGGCGCGCAGCTCGGCATCACGCTGTGCACGCTGGGTCTGGGCGCGCTGGCCGAACCGGCCATCGAGCACCTGCTCAGCCCGCTGCTGCACGCGGTCGGCCTGCCCGAGGCGGTCAGCCACGTGGTGGCGCTGGTGTTCGCGCTGTCGCTCGTGACGTTCCTGCACCTGGTGGTCGGCGAGATGGCCCCGAAGTCGTGGGCGATCACCGACGCGGAGCGGTCGGCGATGCTGCTGGCGCTGCCGTTCCGGGCGTTCGCCCGGATCGCCCGGCCCGTGCTGTCCCTGCTCAACGGGCTCGCGAACGCGATGCTGCGCCTGTTCGGGGTGCAGCAGCAGGACCAGCTCGCCCAGGTGCACGGCCCGGACGAGCTGCGCATCCTGCTGGAGCAGTCCCGGGAACACGGGCTGCTCGGCGCCGAGCAGCACCAGCTGCTGACCAGCATGCTGGAACTCCAGGGCACCACGGTCGCCCAGGTGATGGAGCCGTTCGACCGGATCGTCACGGTGGGCCGGAGTGAGACCGCCGAGCGGATCGAGCACGTCTCCCGCGACAGCGGCCGGTCCCGGCTCGCCGTGGTCGACACCGGTGGTGAGGTGTGCGGCCTGGTGCACGTACGCGAGGCGGTGCGCGCCGTCACCACCGGCCGCCCGGCGACCGCGGAGGAGCTGATGACCAGCGCCTTCACGCTGCCGGCCGAGGCGTCGGTGACCGAGGCGGTGGCCGCCATGCGGGCACGGCAGGCGCAGCTCGCGCTGGTGAGCAACGGTGGCGGGCCGACCCGGCCGATCGGGTTCGTCGCGCTGGAGGACCTCCTGGAGGAGGTCATCGGCGAGTTCGACGACGAGACCGACCCGGTGCCGCGAGGCCGCCGGATGCGCTGACCGTCGTGATCCGTACCGGCCCGGCGAGGTGGGAGACCACCTCGCCGGGCCGGCGTCGTTCCGGCGGGGCATGGCCGGGCGGGCAGCGGGAAAGCCCCGGCATGCGGTTGACCGGGGTGTCGCGGGACTCCGCCTGGACCGGGCTCTCGGTGAGCACCACGCTGCCCAACCCGAGCACCCGGCCGGGCCTGCGCCTGCCGGGCCGGGTGACGCTCGCCGCCGGCGGCTCGGACGTACCGGTCCGGCACATCCGGCTCGGGCTGGTCACCCAGGTCGAACCGGAGGACCCGGAGGCGCCGCGCCGCCTGGTGCAGTTCCAGACGTGGACGATCGCGGGACGGTTCGTGGTGCCGGCCGGACGGCGGCGGGCCGTCGAGTTCGCCGTGCCGCTGCCGTGGGAGTCGCCGGTGACCACGTACGGCGGGGTGCCGTTGCTGAGCCTGCGTACCGGGCTGCGCACCGAGGTGTCGGTGGATCCGGAGGTGGACCAGGGCGCGATGGTGCCGGTGCTGATCCACCCGCTGCCCACCCAGGAGCACGTGCTCGCCGCACTGGACACGCTCGGCTTCGCGATCCGGCAGGCCGGGCTGCGCGAGGGACGGCTGCCGGGGGTGGAGCAGACGCTGCCGTTCCAGCAGTGGTACGGCTTCTGGGCCGCCCCGCTCTACGCCGGCCCGATGACCGAACTCGAAATGATCATGCTGACCGACTCGGCCGGCATGGAGGTGCTGCTCTGGCTGGACCGGCGGCTCTCCCTGGCCGGGATCACCCACCAGAGCATCAGCCGGTTCCGGGTCTGGCACGCCGGTGCCGACGAGCGCGACTGGGTGGCCACTGTGGACGGCTGGCTGCGGCACGCCATCGACAGGCACGCGGCCGCCGCCGCACACGCCGACTGGTCGGCCACGATCCGCGAGTCGGCGCACGTCAGCCGCCCGCCCGACCGTCCGGTCGCGCCCGGTTACGGCCTCGGGGGTACGGCCGGCGGCGCGGGCATCGGCGGTGGCGGCGGAGGCGGCGACGGGACGTGACCGGCGCCGCCGGTCAGCCGGCGGCGAGCTTCAAACTGAAGCCGAGGAACAGCACCGCGACGGCAGTCGTGCCGCTCGCGGCGAGCCGGCGGCGCTGCCGGAACTGGGCCGCCAGGTACGTGCCGGTGAAGATCAGCACGGTCAGGTAGATCGCGCTGGCGACCTGCGCGATCAGCCCGAGCAGCAGGAACGACAGCGCCGGCCACGCGTACCGGGGGTCGACGAACTGGATGAAGAACGAGACGAAGAACAGGATCGCCTTCGGGTTGAGCAGGCTGATCACCAGCGCCCGCCGGAACGGCTCCCGCTGTTCCGCCGGCTCCACCTCGTCGATCAGGCGCGGCGTGGCCGGGTCGTTGCGGTCGCGCCAGCGCCGCCACGCGCCGCGCAGCATGGCCAGCCCGAGATACCCGAGGTACGCCGCCCCGGCGTACTTGATCACCAGGTAGAGCGGGGGATACGCCTGGAGCAGCGAGGCCACACCGGCGGCGGAGAGCACCATCAGCACCGCGTCGCCGACGAACACCCCGGCGGCGGCCCGGTAGCCGGTGGCCACGCCCCGGCGGGCGGCGGTGGCCAGCACGAAGAGCGAGTTGGGGCCGGGCAGCAGCACGATCGCCACGGTGCCCAGCACGTACGTCCAGATGTCGGTGATCCCCAGCACGCCGGACATCATGACGCCGCGCCCGCCGTCGGGCGAAGCCTTTCCCGCAGGCTGACCTGTGCGTTCGGCCACTCCTGCGCGAGCATCGAGTACTGCACGGTGTCCCGCCAGGAGCCGTCGGCACGCTGCTTGTGCTGCCGCAGCACGCCCTCGCGGCTCGCGCCGAGCCGTTCGATGGCCCGCTGCGAGCGGTCGTTGCGGATGTCGGTGTGCCAGACCACGCGGACGGCGTCGAGGTCGTCGAAGGCCCGGCCCAGCAGCAGCAGCTTCGCCTCGGTGTTGACGCCGGTACGCCACCAGGGGCGGCCCAGCCAGGTGTAGCCGATCGCCAGCGACCGGCGGACCGGGTCGATCTCGTAGTAGGAGGTCGTGCCGATCACCGCGCCGGTGACGGCACAGCGCTGCGTCCAGCACACCTGCTCGCCGCGTTCCTGGGCGTCCAGGTAGGCGGCGACCACCCGGCGCATCTCGGCGGCGTCGGCCGGCTGCGTACCGCCCAGGTGCCGCCACACCTGCGGGTCGGCGGTGGCGGCGTACAGCTCGTCGGCGTGGGCGAGGTCGAGCGGCTCCAGCACGACGTGCTCGCCGCGCAGCACCGCCGGCTCGTGCCACGGCGAGCGGGCCGGGCGCAGGTACGCCGGCACCGGCGCGTTCACCCCGGGTGCGGGTTCGGGGCGGCCCGGCGTGAGCCGCAGCGGCACCACACCGGCCCAGTACGGCAGCGCCTCGTCGGCCGGCTCGTCGTTGACGCCGCCGGTGCGCATCCGTACCGACACCTCGCGCAGCGGCAGCGCCAGCACGGCGGTCTCGGCCAGTTCGCGCCGGTTCGGCGGGCGGCTGTCGGCGGACCGGCCGGCGGCGACCTTCTCCACCAGCGCGGTCAGCACCGCCGCCTTCTCGCCGGCGTCGTCGACCAGGTGGGCGGTGCCGTGCGCCACCACCGACCGGTAGTTGGCGCTGTGGTGGAACTGGGAGCGGGCGTAGATCAGCCCGTCGAGGTGGGTGACGGCGACGCAGACCCTCAGCCCGGCCTCGCCCCGGGCGGCGAGCAGCGGCCGGCTGCCGGTGGATCCGTGCAGGTAGAGGGTGTCGCCGATGCGCACGTGCAGGGTCGGCAGGATGCGCGGCTCACCGTCCACCGTGAACGACAGCGCGCAGTGGTACGCCTCGTCGAGCAGCGCGTGCGCGGTGGCCCGGTCGTAGTGCATCCGGTCGCGGGTGCGGGTGGCGGTGGTGCGTTCGGTCGGGGCGTACACGTGACATCCCACCTTTGTTCTAGTACAATGTCGGAACTGTGGCAGCACAATATCAGGTGACCGGCTCGACGTCCGCCGCGATTTCGGCAAGCGTCGAATCCGGCATCCGCACCGGCGATCTCGCCCCCGGCGACGCCCTGCCCGCCGTCCGTGCGCTCGCCGCCGAGCTGGACGTCAGCCCGGCCACCGTCGCGAAGGCGTACCAGGAACTGCGGCAACGCGGCCTGGTGGCGACCGCCGGCCGGCACGGCACCCGGGTCCGCCCCCGCCCGCCGGTCGCCGGTCGCCGCGCCGCGTTGCTGCCCCCGCCGCTGCCCGGCGGCCGTGACCTCTCCGCCGGCCAGCCCGACCCCCGGCTGCTGCCCCCGCTCGGCCCGCACCTGGCAGCGCTCGCCACCGAGATCGGACCCCCCGGTGGGTACGCGACCGACGCCGTGCTGCCCGAGCTGGCCGCCCTGGCCCGGGACCGGCTCGCCGCCGATCGCGTGCCGGCCGGTGAGCTGACCGTCACCGGCGGCGCGCTCGACGGCATCGAACGGCTGCTCGCCGCCCACCTGCGCCCCGGCGACGCGGTGGCGGTGGAGGACCCGGGCTGGGCCAACCTGCTCGACCTGATCGCCGCGCTCGGGCTGCGTACCGTCGGGGTGCCGGTGGACGACGAGGGCCCCACCGTCGGCGGCGTCCGGGCGGCGCTCACCGCCGGAGTCCGGGCGCTCGTGGTGACCAGCCGGGCGCAGAACCCGACCGGCGCCGCCGTCTCCGCCGACCGGGCCGGCGCGCTGCGGACGCTGCTCGCCGGCCGGGCCGACCTGCTGCTGATCGAGGACGACCACGCCGCCGAGCTGGCCCGCGTACCCCTGCACCCGCTCGCCGGGGCGACCCCGGCGTGGGCCTTCGTCCGGTCGGTGAGCAAGCCCTACGGGCCCGACCTGCGGCTCGCGGTGCTGACCGGCGACGAGGCCACAGTGGCCCGGGTGGCCGGGCGGGCGCGGGTCGGCGCCGGCTGGGTCTCCACGGTGCTGCAACGCCTGGTCGTGTCGCTGTGGCGCGACCCGGCCACCGCCGAGCTGGTCCGGCGCGCGGCGGACAGCTACGACAGGCGGCGCGACGGGCTGGTGGCCGCGCTCGCCGCGCGCGGGACGGTCGCGCACGGGCGTACCGGGATCAACGTCTGGGTGCCGGTGCCCGACGAGACGGTGGCGATCACGACGTTGCGCGACGCCGGGTGGTCGCTCGCCCCCGGCGGCCTGTACCGGATCGCCGCCGCCCCCGCCGTGCGCGTCTCGGTGGGCGCGCTGGACGAGGCCGACATCCCGGCGCTCGCCGACGCCCTCACCGCGGGAAGGAAGGGCCCCCTCCTAACGCATTCGGTATAGGAAGGGCCCCTTCTCAACACCTCCGGACAGCGCGGCGGGCCGCTCGCGTGCGCACCGCCGGACGGGGTAGAACGATCGGCATGGCCGAGACCGAGAGCGCACCCGGAGCACAGGAGTTCATCCCGCCGTCGGCGGACACCATCGACGAACTACGCGCCGCGGCGGGCGACTGCCGGGGCTGTGAGCTGTACCGGGAGGCCACCCAGACCGTCTTCGGCCGCGGCGACGAGCACGCGCGGGTGGTCTTCGTCGGCGAGCAGCCGGGCGACATCGAGGACCAGAAAGGGCTGCCGTTCGTCGGGCCGGCCGGGCGGCTGCTGCGCAAGGCCGTCGACGACGCGGCGCTCGACCCCGCCCAGATCTACCTGACGAACGCCGTGAAGCACTTCCGCTTCGAGCTGCGCGGCAGGCGGCGCATCCACCAGACCCCGGACCGCGTGCACGTCACCGCTTGCCGGCCTTGGCTGGTCGCCGAGTTCGCCCGGCTGCGTCCGGAGATCGTGGTGGTGCTCGGCGCCACCGCCGCCAAGGCGCTGCTCGGCCCGAGCTTCCGGGTGACGAAGCAGCGCGGCGAGCTGCTGCCCTGGCCCGCCGCCGCGCAGCACCCGGAGGACTTCGAGCGCGTGCCGGTCGACCGGACGGGCGCTGTCGCCGACGCCCCGGCGGCCCGGCTGCTCGCCACCATCCATCCGTCCGCGGTGCTGCGCGCCGACAACCAGGACGTGGCGTACGAGGGCCTGGTCGCCGACCTGAAGGTGGCCGCCAAGGCGCTCAAGAAGTGATCTTGCCGAACACGTCCTTGGCGACGATTCGCCCGTCCCGGACCCGGTAGACGTCCAGCCCGCGAAGCACGGTGCCGTCCTCGGCCGGCGGCCAGGCCCACTCGCAGACGGCGCGGTCGCCGGTGGCCCAGACCGCGCCGAGTGCCGGACCGTCGCCGGGACCGAGCTGCCCGGCGAAGACCTCGGCCACCGCCGCCCGGCCCCGTACCGTGCCGGCCGGCCCGTCCCAGGCGTTCGGGCAGTAGGTGACGTCCTCGGCCAGGCAGGCCGACACCGCGGCCAGGTCACCCCGCAGCCAGGCCGCGTTGAACTCCTCGATCAGCGCGTGTGCGTCCACATCGGGCACGCTAGCGCCGGGCCGCGCGCGCCGCTGCCCCGGTCTCAGGGGCGCTGCTGCCAGGTGCAGAGGCAGACCCGGTTGCCGTCCGGGTCGGCGAGCACCCAGAAGCTCGGCGCCTCCGCGTCGCTGACCAGCGTCCCGCCCGCCGCCAGCGCCGCCGCGATGCGCGCCTCCACCTCGGCCGGGTCGACCCACACGTCCGGGTGCCACCGCTGCCGGGGCTCGTCGAGGCCGGAGCGCTGGAACCAGACCGTCGGCAGCACGCCGTCCGGGTCGCGTACCTCGTCGTCGTCCGGGCCCCGGCCGTCCGGCGACTGCCAGGTCAGGACCGCCCGCCAGAACGGCAGCACCGCCGCGTGCTCCGGGGTGTCCAGCGCGAGTTCCAGGCGGGCCAGCCCGGCGGCCGACAGGGTCAGCCCGGCGTCCGCGGCCAGGGCCGCGATCGTCCGGGCCAGCCGCAGGTCACGCTGGGTCACGCCACCCGCGTCGTGCGACCACAGCCGCACGTCCACATGGGTGTAGCGCAGGTCCAGATCGGGATGATGATCGACCCGCTCGGCCTCCGCGCCGACCGCGGCCACCAGCGCCAGTCCGGCCGCGAAATCGGGGGTACGGATGCGCGTCTGCAACGCCCCCAGCAGGTACGTCCACCCGTCCAGCCCGGCCTCGGCGACCTGCTTCCCCGTGAGTGTGCTCATCCGGCCATCCTGGTCCACCGCGCGGCGGCGGACCAGCCCCGCTCACCCCTGTCCGGGGCGGCTGAGCGGTGCCAGACTTGCCGACATGGAGCAGCATCTCTACGAGCCCGTCCACGACGAGTTCCGCGACCTGTGCCGCCGGTTCCTGACCCGGGAGGCGGTGCCGCACCACGAACGCTGGGAGGCCGACGGGATCGTCGACCGGGAGGTCTGGCGGTCCGCCGGCGCGGCCGGGCTGCTCGGCCCGGACGTCGACCCCGAGTACGGCGGCGGCGGGCAGCGCGACTTCCGGTTCAACGCGGTGCTGGACGAGGAGGTCGTCGCGTCCGGGTGCTCGGGTCTGGGGTTCGGCCTGCACAACGACGTGGTCGCGCCGTACCTGACCGAGCTGACCACCGGCGACCAGCGCAAGCGGTGGTTGCCGGGCTTCTGCTCCGGCGACCTGGTCACCGCGATCGCGATGAGCGAGCCGGGCGCGGGCAGCGACCTGGCCGGCATCCGCACCAGCGCGGTCCGCGACGGCGACAGCCTGGTCCTCAACGGGCAGAAGACGTTCATCACGAACGGTGAGATGGCCGACCTGGTGGTCGTGGTGGTCAAGACCGCGCCCGAGCAGGGCGCGCACGGGGTGAGCCTGGTCGTGGTGGAGAGCGGCACGCCGGGCTTCAGCCGGGGCCGTCGCCTGGCGAAGGTCGGATTGAAGGCCAACGACACCGCCGAGCTGTTCTTCGACGACTGCCGGGTGCCGGCGGAGAACCTGATCGGCACCGAGAACCACGGCTTCTACCACCTGATGGCCAACCTGCCCCGGGAACGGCTCAGCATCGCCGTGGCAGCGGTGGCGGCCTGCGAGAAGCTGCTCGCGCTCACCATCGAGTACGCCCGCTCCCGGGAGGCGTTCGGCCGGCCGATCGGCCGGTTCCAGCACAACCGGTTCCTGCTGGCCGAGCTGGACACCGAGGTCACCATCGCGCGGACCTTCGTCAACCACTGCATCGCCGAGTTCAACGCCGGCCGCCTGTCGGTGACCGACGCCGCGAAGGCCAAGTGGTGGACCACCGAGTTGCAGACCAAGGTGGCCGACCGGTGCGTGCAGTTGCACGGCGGCTACGGCTTCATGGCGGAGTACCCGGTGGCCAAGGCGTGGCTGGACAGCCGGGTGCAGACCATCTACGGCGGCACCACCGAGATCATGAAGGAGATCATCGGCCGGGGCCTCGGCCTGTAGCGAAACCGGGTGCCGGCCGGGCGGGCCGGTGCGGGAGGATGGGGCACCCGTCCCCACCAGGAGCGCCGCATGTCCACCGACCTGACCGCGCCGGCCCCGCCCCGGCCCGACGTCGCCGGCATCCAGCGGCGTACCGTCCGGCTGCTGTTCCTCACCCAGATCATCGGCGGCATCGGCGTCACCATCGGCATCTCGGTCGGCGCGTTGCTCGCCGCCCGGGTCGCCGGCACCGCCCTGGCCGGGCTGGCGCAGAGCGCCGGTGTGGTCGGCGCCGCGCTGCTCGCCATCCCGGTCACCCGGCTCATGACCGCGCGTGGCCGGCGGCCGGGGCTGGTCCTCGCGTACGCGGTCGGCGCGGTCGGCGGCGTGCTGGTGGTGGTCGCCACCGCGACGCGCCTGGTGCCGCTGCTCTTCGTCGGCATGCTGCTGTTCGGCGGCGGCACGGCGGCCAACCTCCAGGCCCGCTACACGGCGGTGGACCTGGCCGAGCCGCACCGCCGGGGACGGCAGCTCTCGCTGGTCGTGTGGGCCACCACCATCGGCGCGGTGGCCGCGCCGAACTTCGCCGCGCTCGCCGACGAGACCACCCGTGGCTGGGGCCTGCCGGCGCTGGCCGGCCCGTTCGCCTTCAGCGCCGTCGCGTTCACGCTCACCGCCGTCGTACTCCTGGTCCTGCTCCGGCCGGACCCGCTGCTCACCGCGCGCCGGCTGACGGCGGCCGAGCCGGCGGTGGGCGCCGCACCGGCTGTCGCCCGCCGCGGTGGCATGGCCGCCGCGTGGCGCACGGTACGCGGGCGGCCGGCCGCCCGCCTCGGCATCGCCGCTGTCGCGGTGGGGCACCTGGTGATGGTCGCGGTGATGTCGATGACCCCGGTGCACCTCGGCGAGTGGCACTCCGACGCGGACGTCCTGCCGGTGGTCGGCCTGGTGCTGAGCCTGCACATCGCCGGCATGTACGCGCTGTCGCCGGTGGTGGGGTGGCTCACCGACCGGTTCGGCCGGCGGCCGGTGATCCTCGGCGGGGTCGCGCTGCTGCTGGCCGCGTGCGCGGTCTCCGGCACCGCGGGGCACAGCACACCGCTGCTGTCGGTGGGGCTGACGCTGCTCGGGCTGGGCTGGTCGGGCACGATGGTGGCGGGCTCGACGCTGCTGTCGGAGTCGGTGCCCACCGCCGACCGGCCCGGCGTGCAGGGCCTGTCCGATCTGCTCATGGGGCTGGCCGGGGCGGGTGCGGCGGCGGCGAGCGGGTTCGTCATGCGGGCCGTGGGGTACCCGACGCTCACCCTGCTGGCGGCGATCGCGGTGGTGCCGCTGGTGGCGCTGGCACTGCGCCGTACCGGCACGGCACCACTCGACGAGGAGGACTGAACACGTGCGGCTGACCGACTTCTGGACGCGGCTGGAGGAGGCGTTCGGGCCCGGCTACGCGGCCAGCATCGCCAGGGACCAGGTGCTGTCCCAGCTCGGCGGGCGGACCATCGAGCAGGCGCTCGCGGCCGGTGAGCAAACGCACGTGGTCTGGCGTGCCGTGGTCGCCGCGTATCCCGACCGGGTGCCCGCCCGACTACGCTGAGCAGCCTTTTCATCGATCCCGCGTGTCGCTTGCCCAGTCGTACACCTGTTCGGCTATTGTCCACAGCGGGGTGCTCGTCCACAGCTCACGGCCCGTCGGCTGGTTTTCTGTCGGACCCAGCGCCTAGCGTGTCCCGCGTGACGCGAAGCTCAGGAAAGACGCCGGCGAAGGCAGGGGTGGCAACGATGGCAGCAGGGCCTGACCGGGAGAAGGCGCTCGACCTTGCTCTCGCTCAGATCGACAAGCAATTCGGCAAGGGTTCGGTGATGCGGCTGGGGGAGCGGCCCGTCGTGCAGACGGCTGTCATCCCGACCGGCTCCATCGCGCTCGACGTGGCGCTCGGCGTGGGCGGTCTGCCCCGCGGCCGGGTGGTCGAGATCTACGGTCCGGAGTCCAGCGGTAAGACCACCGTCGCGCTGCACGCGGTGGCGAACGCCCAGCGGGCCGGCGGCATCGCCGCGTTCATCGACGCGGAGCACGCGCTCGACCCGGAGTACGCACGGGCCCTCGGCGTCGACACCGACGCCCTGCTGGTCTCCCAGCCGGACACCGGCGAGCAGGCGCTGGAGATCGCCGACATGCTGGTGCGCTCCGGCGCGATCGACATCATCGTGATCGACTCGGTGGCGGCCCTGGTGCCGCGCGCCGAGATCGAGGGCGAGATGGGCGACAGCCACGTCGGTCTCCAGGCCCGGCTGATGAGCCAGGCGCTGCGGAAGATCACCGGTGTGCTCAACAACACCGGCACCACCGCGATCTTCATCAACCAGCTCCGCGAGAAGATCGGCGTGATGTTCGGCAGCCCGGAGACCACCACCGGTGGCCGGGCGCTGAAGTTCTACGCCTCGGTCCGGCTCGACGTGCGCCGCATCGAGAGCCTCAAGGACGGCACCGACGTGGTCGGTAACCGCACCCGGGTCAAGGTCGTGAAGAACAAGGTCGCCGCGCCGTTCAAGCAGGCCGAGTTCGACATCATGTACGGCAAGGGCATCTCCCGCGAGGGCTCGCTGATCGACGTCGGCGTGGAGCAGGCGATCATCCGCAAGTCCGGCGCCTGGTACACCTACGACGGTGACCAGCTCGGCCAGGGCAAGGAGAAGGCCCGCGAGTTCCTCCGCGAGAACCCGGACGTGGCGGCCGAGATCGAGAAGAAGATCCTGGAGAAGCTCGGCGTCGGCACCGGTGGTGCCGGTGACGCCGCCGGTGGCCCGGAACTGCCGCCGGTCGACTTCTGATCCGCTGACCCGTGGCAGGACGACGCGCCCGTACGGGCCGGGGCTGGGATGCCGGCCCACCCCGTACGGGCGACGCCACAGGTACGCCCCGGCCTCGCCGGGGACGCCGTGATCGCGCGGCGGAGCCCGATGCAGGGGAGGCTCCGGCTCCGCCGCGCGACGAGGCCGAGGTGGCCCGGGAGATCTGCCTGCGGCAGCTCGCGGTGCGCCCGCGCACCCGGGCCGAGCTGGCCGGCGCGTTGGCCCGGCGCGGCATCTCCGAGGAGGTCGCCGAGCAGGTCCTCGACCGGTACGACGAGGTCGGCATCGTCGACGACGCCGCCTTCGCCCGCGCCTGGGTGAGCAGCCGGCACAACGGCCGCGGGCTGGCCCGCCGGGCGCTCGCCAACGAGCTGCGCCAGCGCGGCGTCGACGGCGAGGTGGCCGGCGCGGCACTGGACGGGCTGGACGACGAGACCGAGGCGCAGACCGCCCGTGCCCTGGTGGACCGCAAGCTGCGCACCGCCAGGGGCGAGCCGGACGCGGTGTTCCGGCGCCTGGTCGGCATGCTGGCGCGCAAGGGCTACCCGGCCGGGGTGGCGATCCGGGCGGTGAAGGACGCGCTCGCCGCGCAGAGCGCCGAGGCGGCCGAGTTCGCCGAGCACATCGACGCGGACGCGCTGGCCGACGCCGAGCACGACCTCGACTCCCGCCGGCTCGACTGACCGACCGGCGGCCGGTGTCGCGGTCGCCGTCCCGAGGGGAGGCGCACACCGTGCTGAAGGCGTGTCTCAACGGCACCCGACGCCGGGACGAGCACCCCGCCGTGCCGCTCACCCCGGCCGAACTGGCCGCCGACGCGGTGCGCTGCGCGGCCGCCGGGGTGGCGGCGGTGCACGTGCACCCGCGCGACGAGGCCGGAGTCGAGTCGCTCGACCCGGCGGTGATCGCCGCTGCGGTCACCGCCATCCGGGCCGCCCGTCCCGGCCTGCCGGTCGGCGTGAGCACCGGCGCCTGGATCGTCCCCGACCCGGCCGTGCGGGTCGCCGCCGTCCGTGCCTGGACGGTGCTGCCCGACTTCGCCTCGGTCAACGCCCACGAACCCGGGGCGGCCGAGGTCGCCGCCGCCCTGCACGAGCGCGGCGTGATGGTCGAGGCCGGCCTGTGGACGCCGGCGGCGGTCGACGCCTGGCGCGGCTGGTCCGCGCCCGCCGGGCGGGTCCTCGTCGAGTGCATGGCCGAGCAGGTCGAGACGGCTCTCGCCGACGCGGCGTCGATCCTCGCCGCGCTGCCCGACGGGCACCCGCCGGTGCTGCTGCACGGCGAGGGCCCGGCCACCTGGCCGGTGTACGCGGAGGCAGTCCGGCGGGGTCTGCACACCCGGATCGGCTTGGAGGACACGCTGCTGCTGCCCGACGGCACCCAGACCCCCGACAACACCACCCTGGTAACCACAGCCCGCACCACCGCCGCTCCCTGACCCACCCCGCCCACCCCACCCACCCGGCCCACCCCGCCCGCCCCCGCCCCCGCCCCCGCTCGCTCCCGCTCGCTCCAGTCCGGTCGATCATGAAGTTGACGGCACCTCCCGTCCGTTTTGTCCAGGCCAACTTCATGATCACGCCCGTCAACCTCATGATCGTGCGGGGAGGGGGGTGGGGGTGCCCTCACGTGCCTGCGACGGGCCGGGTGGCCCAGCGCGGTGATCAAGGGGTTTGTGTCACCCGAAGGCCCGTGGAGTGACGTCAACTCCTTGATCGTGTGGGCGAGTGGCGGGCGGCGTCGATGGGGGAGGGGGCCTGAGCAGGTCGGGAGCGGCGAGCAGTGGCGCCGGAGGGCGGGGTTTGTCCGGGCCTGTCCGGCATCTGATCACCACTGAGTGACGCCGCAACTTCTCTCCGTCCGGGTGGTTTGATCATGACTCCTTGACCGAACGGCCCCTCGCGACCTAGCCTCGCCATACAGGCTCACTTTGCCCGACCAGCGCAGGCTAAGCGCACAACATAGATCTCGTAACAGAACAGCATCACTTTGGCCAGCTACACCGGCCCTTGACGGAAGCTCCGGAACCTTTCGCAGCCTCCGACAACTGCAACCGGCCGCCAGCGGTGCCCCATGAGGGACACCGCCGACGGAAAGCTGCCCACAGCCAGCCGCTCCGGTCGGGCGTCCAGAGCCGCAGGCGCGTGTCCTTCGCGCGTGTCCTGCGGCGCCGACGTTTCAGGGGGAGGCGGCCATGGCAGGGCGGCACAGGTTCACCGGCGGTCTGCCACACGGCCCCGAACCCGCATCGGCGGGCGACAACCCGGCTACCGGGCATCGGCGGGCGAGTGTGCCCGCGTACCGGTGCGGAGCGGCTCGATGAGCGCCTTCGACATCGTCCTCCTCCTGGTCGTGCTGCTGCTGGTCGTGGTGGTGGTCGGCGCCGTGCTGTTCGGCGTGCGTACCCTCAAGCGGCTCAGCCTGGCGCCCGCGCCGGAGGACCCGGCGTTCATCGCGGAGAAGGACCGGCAGGAGCAGTCCCTCGCGGCGTTGCGGACGGCCGCCGACGAGGTGAACAGCACCATCGACGTGGCGAAGTCCGCTGCCTCCGCGGCGCGGGCCGAGGCGGCCGCCGCCAAGGCGGAGGCGAAGGCGGCGCGGGCCGAGGCGCGGCGGGTGCTCGACGACGCCCGCGCCGAGGCCGACACGGTGCTGGAGCGCGCGCACAAGCAGGCCGAGGCGGACGCCGAGCAGTTGCGCGCCGCGGCACGGCGCAGCGGCGAGCGGGAGGTGGCGGTGCTGGCCGCCACCACCCGGGAGCAGGCGGCCGAGGTGGAACGCCGCGCCGCCCGGATGGACGAGCGGGAGCGGCTGCACACCGAGGAGGTGGAGCGGCTGGCCGAGCGGGAACGGCAGCTCACCGCCGCCACCGCGGCGCTCGCCGCCCGGGAGGCCGCCCTGGCCGAGCGCGAGCGGGTGCTGACCGAGGTGGAGGAGCAGCGCCGCCGGGAGCTGGAGCGGGTGGCCGGCCTGACCGCCGACGCGGCCCGCGCCGAGCTTGTCGAGTCGATCGAGGGGCAGGCGAAGCGGGAGGCCGCGCTGCTGGTCCGGGAGATCGAGGCGGACGCCCGGGGCAGCGCCGAGCAGCGTGCCCGCAACATCGTCGTGGACGCCATCCAGCGGGTCGCCAGCGAGCAGACCGCGGAGAGCGTGGTCAGCGTGCTGCACCTGCCCGGCGACGAGATGAAGGGGCGCATCATCGGCCGCGAGGGGCGCAACATCCGCGCCTTCGAGTCGGTCACCGGCGTCAACCTGATCATCGACGACACGCCCGAGGCGGTGCTGCTGTCCTGCTTCGACCCGGTACGCCGCGAGGTCGGCCGGGTCACGCTGGAGAAGCTGGTGCTGGACGGCCGGATCCACCCGCACCGGATCGAGGAGGTCTACGACCTGGCCCGGCAGGAGGTCGAGGAGCTGTGCCTCCGGGCCGCCGAGGACGCGCTGGTCGAGGTCGGCATCACCGAGATCCACCCGGAGCTGGTCACGCTGCTGGGCCGGTTGCGCTACCGCACGTCGTACGGGCAGAACGTGCTCAAGCACCTGGTGGAGACCGCGCACATCGCCGGGGTGATGGCCGCCGAGCTGCGGCTGGACGTGCCGACGATCAAGCGGTGCGCGTTCCTGCACGACATCGGCAAGGCGCTCACCCACGAGGTCGAGGGCAGCCACGCGATCATCGGCGCGGACGTGGCCCGCAAGTACGGCGAGAGCGAGGACGTGGTGCACGCCATCGAGGCGCACCACAACGAGGTGCCGCCGCAGACCATCGAGGCGGTGCTGACCCAGGCGTCTGATGCCTGCTCGGGCGGGCGGCCGGGTGCGCGGCGGGAGAGCCTCGAGGCGTACGTCAAGCGGCTGGAGCGGATCGAGGAGATCGCGGCCGGCAAGCTGGGCGTGGAGAAGGTCTTCGCCATGCAGGCGGGCCGGGAGATCCGGGTGATGGTCAAGCCGGACGACGTGGACGACATCGGCGCGGCGGTGCTGGCCCGGGACGTGGCCAAGCAGATCGAGGAGGAGCTGACCTACCCGGGTCAGATCCGGGTGACAGTGGTGCGCGAGTCGCGGGTCACCGAGATCGCCCGCTGAGCGGCGGGCGGACAACGGAGAACGGGCGGGTGGGGTTCTCCCCACCCGCCCGTTTCGTGTCCGTCGGACGACGTCAGCTCAGAGCGACGTGGCGCCGGTGCCACCGTCGGTCTGCGTCGCCGGCAGCGGCTTGGCCGCGGTGCGCGGAAGCCGGGTCAGTCGCTTCTGCAACCACCAGGCCAGCACCGACAGCAGGCCGCAGATGCTGATGTAGATGGCCGCGACGATCAGGTACGTCGGCACGTACGGCAGGCCGAACGCCAGCCGGCCGCCGATCTGCTTGCCCACGAAGAGCAGCTCCGGGTACGTGATGATGAAGCCGAGCGCGGTGTCCTTGAGCAGGACGACGAGCTGGCTCACGATCGCCGGGAGCATCGACCGGAACGCCTGCGGCAGCAGGATCAGCCGGAGCACCTGGTTCTTGCGCATGCCGATCGCGTACGCGCCCTCGGACTGCCCGTACGGCACGGCGTTGATGCCGGCGCGGAAGATCTCCGCCAGCACCGAGCCGTTGTAGAGCGTCAACCCGATGACCAGCGCCCAGAACTTGTCGATCGGCCAGCCGTACTGCAACGGCACGTAGTAGCCGAAGAAGATCAGGATCAGCAGCGGGATGGCCCGGAACAGCTCCACCACGAACGTGGCGGGAGCGCGGAACAGCACCTTGTCGCTGAGCCGGGCGCTGGCGAAGAACGCGCCGAACAGCAGCGCCAGCACGGTGGCGACGGCGGCGACCTTCAGTGTGGCCCAGAGGCCGTTCAGCAGTTCCCGCTGCACGGCCGCGTACTGGAACTGCTCCCACTTGCGGGCCTCGAACTGGCCGGTCTCGTTGAACTTGTAGACCACGAACGCGATCAGCGCCACGATCGCCGCGATCGAGACGATGCCGAGGATCCGGTTGCGCATCCGGGCCTTCGGGCCGGGGATGTCGTAGAGGACGCTGCTGCTGCTCATCGGGCCACCGCCCACTTGCGCTCGAGGATCCGCTGGAGCACCACCAGCGGGATGATCAGGATGAGGAAGCCGATCACGATCCAGGTGAGCACGATGAACTGCGGCTCACCCCGTTCCGACATGTACGCCGGGATGGCGCCGGCTTCCAGCACGGAGAAGCCGGCGGCGATCGTGGTGTTCTTCAGCATGGCGATGAGCACGCTCATCATGGGCGGGACCATGGCCCGCAGCGCCTGCGGCAGCACGATCAGCGTCAGCACCTGGGCGAACGTCATGCCCAGCGCGCGGGCCGCCTCGGCCTGGCCGGTGGCGACGGTGTTCACGCCGGAGCGGACCACCTCGCAGATGAACGCCGAGGTGTACGCGATCAGCGCGATGCAGGCGCTGTTGAAGTAGTCGATGTTGACGTCCAGCTTCGGCACCGCGAAGACGAGGAACGCGAACACCAGCGTCAGGGGAGTGTTGCGCACCAGGTTGACGTAGGTGGCGCCGAACGCCCGCAGCGCGGGCACCGGGGACACCCGCATCGCGCCGAGCAGCATGCCGAGGACGAGACTGCCGACGCCGGCGATCAGGAACAGCTTGACGGTGTTGAAGAACCCCTCGCGGAACAGGCTCGCGTTGTCCGTCAGGACGCGGAAGAACTCGCCCATACCTCGCTCTCACTCTCTCCAGACGGGACCGGGCGGGGAGGAGGACCTCCCCGCCCGGTCCGACGTCGGTGCGGACCGTCAGTACCGCTCGAGCTGCGGCGGGGTGGCCGGCGAGCCGGACTTGCCGAGCGTGCCGTCGTAGATCTTCTTCCAGGTGCCGTCGGTGAACGCCGCCTCGATCTGGTCGTTCACGTAGTCACGCAGCGCCTTGTCGTCCTTGGGCAGGCCGATGCCGTACTTCTCGGTGCTGAACGGCTGGCCGACGACCTTGAGCTCGTCCGGGTTCTGCGCGGCGTAGCCCTTGAGGATGGCGTCGTCGGTGGTCACCGCGTCGACCTTCTTGTCGAGCAGCTGCGAGACGCACTCCGAGTAGGTCTTGAACTCGACGATGTTCTCGCCCTCGGTCAGGCCCTCGTCGCGGATCTTCTGGATCGGCGTGGAGCCGGTGGCCGAGCAGACCTTCTTGCCCTTGAGCGTGTCCTTGCCGGTGATCGACGACTCGTCCTTGCGGACCAGCAGGTCCTGGCCGGCGACGAAGTACGGGCCGGCGAAGGAGACGTCGTTCTTGCGCTTGTCCGTGATCGAGTACGTGCCGACGTAGTAGTCGATCTCGCCACCCTTGATCGCGGTCTCCCGGTTGGCGGACGCGATCTCCTTGTACTCGATCTTCGCCGGGTCGACGCCGAGCGTGCTGGCGACGTACTGGGCGATCTCGATGTCGAAGCCGCACCGCTTGCCCTGGGCGTCCTTGTAGCCGAGGTTCGGCTGGTCGAACTTGACGCCGATGACGACCTTGCCGGCCGACTTGATCTTCTCGAAGGCCGGGCTGCCGGCGACGTTGGCGTCCGTCTTCGGGGTGAAGGTCACGCCCGAGCTGCTGCAGTTGTCGCCCTGCGCTCCACCGCTGGCGTTGCCGCCGCCGCTGGGAGCCGGGTTCCCCTCCTTGCCACAGGCAGCTGCGGAAAGGGCGAGCGAGGCCATCATGGCCACCGCCGCCACGCGCTTGTAACGCATACACATCTCCTTCTTCGACGGAGCCGACGGGACGACTCCACTACGGACGCTCAGTGGGTGAGGATCTTGGAGAGGAAGTCCTTGGCCCGCTCGCTGCGCGGGTTCGCGAAGAACTCAGCCGGCGGCGCGTCCTCGACCAGCTTGCCGTCGGCCATGAAGATGACCCGGTTCGCGGCGTGCCGGGCGAAGCCCATCTCGTGGGTCACCACGACCATGGTCATGCCCTCGCTCGCCAGCGACGTCATCACGTCGAGCACCTCGCCGACCATCTCCGGGTCCAGCGCGCTGGTGGGCTCGTCGAACAGCATCGCCTTGGGCTGCATGGCCAGCGCGCGGGCGATCGCCGCCCGCTGCTGCTGACCGCCGGAGAGCTGCGCCGGGTACTTGTCCGCCTGGTTGGCGATGCCGACGCGGTCCAGCAGGGCCAGGCCGCGCTCGCGGGCGGCGGCCGGCTTCTCCTTGCGGACCTTGACCGGCCCCAGGGCGACGTTCTCCAGGATGGTCTTGTGCGCGAAGAGGTTGAACGACTGGAACACCATGCCGACCTCACTGCGCAGCTTGGCCAGGGGCTTGCCCTCGGCCGGCAGCGGCTGCCCGTCGAACGTGATGGTGCCGGAGTCGATGGGCTCCAGCCGGTTGATGGTGCGGCACAGCGTCGACTTGCCGGAGCCGGACGGGCCGATCACGACGACCACCTCGCCCCGGCCGACGGAGAGGGACACGTCGTCGAGCACGTGCAGCGGCCCGAACCACTTGTTGACCCCGTCGAGCACGATCAGCGGGTCGCCCGTCGTCACGTCGTCCACCGTCCCTGTCGTCCATGGCGGAATTCGGGGGTCGGTCGACCCCCGGTTGGGCAACTGTAGGCGGGGTGATGTGGCAGAACGCAACTCAGATGGTCACGGAGCGGTAACACCGGTCACCTGCATACCGGCCCGTCCGAATTTCGTCACAGTCCGGGTGGGCCGACTGGCGCCGAAGCCGCAGGCCGGAGATCATGAGGCGATGACCGACGCGATCCGGCTGACCGACTACGCCCGCGGTGGCGGCTGCGCCTGCAAGATCCCACCGGGCGAGCTGGAGGCGATGGTCGCCGGGCTCGGCGCCACCGGCGGCTCGGTCGACCTGCTGGTCGGCCTGGAGAACGGCGACGACGCCGCGGTGGTCCGGCTGGACGAGCGTACGGGTCTGGTGTGCACCGCCGACTTCTTCACCCCGGTGGTCGACGACGCCTACGACTGGGGGCGCATCGCCGCCGCCAACGCGCTCTCCGACGTGTACGCGATGGGCGGCACCCCGCTCGTCGCGCTCAACCTGCTCTGCTGGCCGCGCGGGGTGCTGCCGCCGGAGATGGCCCGCGAGGTGCTGCGCGGTGGTCTGGACGTGGCCCGGGAGGCGAACTGCCACCTGGCCGGCGGGCACAGCGTGGACGACGACGGCCCGAAGTACGGCCTGGCGGTCACCGGCGTGGTCCGGCCGGAGGAGCTGATCACGCTCGACGCCGGGCGGGCCGGGCTGCCGCTGTCGCTGACCAAGCCGCTCGGTGTGGGCGTGCTCAACACCCGGCACAAGCAGACCGGGCAGCGCTTCCCCGAGGCGGTCGAGTCGATGGTCCGGCTCAACCGGGACGCGGCCCGCGCGGCGGTGGCCGCGGGCATCCGCTGCGGCACCGACGTGACCGGCTTCGGCCTGCTCGGGCACGCCTCGAAGCTGGCCCGCGCGAGCCGCCTGACGGTGGCGATCGACGCGGCGGCGGTGCCGTATCTGACGGGCGCGCGGGAGGCGCTGCGCGACGGGTACGTCAGCGGCGGCACCCGGCGCAACCTGGAGTGGGTCACCCCGTGGACGGACTTCGGCGGCGCGGACGAGGGGGAGCGGCTGCTGCTCGCCGACGCGCAGACCTCGGGCGGCCTGCTGGTCGCCGGTGAGGTGCCGGGCGGCACGGTGATCGGTGAGCTGCTGCCCGCGTCGGAGCACCTGATCCGGGTGCGCTGAGCCTCGATGTCGCGGCGCGGCTGAGCCGTCGCCGCGGCACCGTACCCGATAAACTGTCATCTTCCAGCTACTCTGGGCAACGTCGCCCGAGGGAATTTTGCCCGGAATGGTCACAGACCGGTAACTTGCGCCTGGCTGAGGTCAAATGCACCCCACCATCGTCATTAAGGCCCGATCCGGAGGCCGGTGGAACGAGCGCAGCGAGGAGGCGGCATGACCGAGCTGTGGAACTGGAGAATCGACGGCGGCGAGCCGGTGGAGGTCTACCCGGCACTGGCCGAGGCGCTCGGCCGGGTGGTGATGCCCATGGCCGTCGCCGACCCGATGCGGCTCCCCGCGTACGCGGTGGTCTGCGACGTGTGGGAGGCGCCCGGGCTGTACGGCACCGTGGTCGACTGTTACGGCGTGCCCGAGAGCCTGACCGAGCTGCCCGCGATCGCGGCGCTGGCCCGGCTGCTGGGCCGCAACTGCCTGATGCGGGACGACACGCTCGACGCCGGCCGGCACCTGCTGGTCGCGCCGGACGGCACGATCCGGCCGGTGCACTTCGACGTGGCCGACACCGACGACGGCGAGGTGCTCAGCCACCACCGGCTCTGCACCGTCGCCGACGCGCGCTGCCGGGGCTGGTCACAGTGCCACCGCTCCCGCTGGGCGCCGGACACGGTCGCCCCGGCGCTCGCCGCCGCCTGAGCGCGGGCGCCGGCGCGCGCCCATGAGCGGTGCTCGCCGCCGTGCCCCCACCGGCGGCGAGCGGTGGCGGTCCCGGGCTCAGCCCCGGGCCGCCGGCTGCTGCCCCCGCACCACGAGCTGGTCGAGCAGCGTCGCCGTGGCGGCGGCCACGGCTTCCACCGCGGCGTCGAACGCGGCCGCGTTGTGCGCCGCCGGGGTACGGAATCCGGAGATCTTCCGGACGTACTGCAACGCGGCGGCGCGGATGTCCTCCTCGGTCACCACCGGGACGTACGGCTCACGCAGGGTCTTGATGCTCCGGCACACGGCTCCTCCTCGTTCGATCCGATCGGCTCCACCCGGATACGCTGTCCGGGTCATGACTACCGCAGCCGCGGGCAGCCCGCGCACCTACCAGGTGCGTACGTACGGCTGCCAGATGAACGTGCACGACTCCGAGCGCATCTCCGGCCTCCTCGAGGACGCCGGGTACGTGCGCGCCGCGGAGGCCGACGAGCAGCCCGACGTGGTGGTGTTCAACACCTGCGCGGTCCGGGAGAACGCCGACAACCGCCTCTACGGCAACCTGGGTCATCTGCGCCCCGTGAAGGCGAAACACCCGGGAATGCAGATCGCCGTCGGCGGCTGCCTCGCCCAGAAGGACCGCGGCGACATCGTCCGCAAGGCGCCCTGGGTGGACGTCGTCTTCGGCACGCACAACATCGGCTCGCTGCCGGCGCTGCTGGACCGGGCGCGGCACAACGCCGCGGCCGAGGTCGAGATCCTGGAGTCGCTGGAGGTCTTCCCCTCCACGCTGCCGACCCGGCGCGAGTCGACGTACGCCGGGTGGGTCTCGATCTCCGTCGGCTGCAACAACACCTGCACGTTCTGCATCGTGCCCTCCCTGCGCGGCAAGGAGAAGGACCGCCGCCCCGGCGACATCCTCTCCGAGGTCCGCGCGCTGGCCGACTCCGGCGTGCTGGAGGTGACGCTGCTCGGGCAGAACGTCAACTCGTACGGCGTCGAGTTCGGCGACCGGTACGCCTTCGGCAAGCTGCTGCGCGCCTGCGGCGACATCGACGGGCTGGAGCGGGTGCGGTTCACCAGCCCGCATCCGAAGGACTTCACCGACGACGTGATCGCCGCGATGGCCGAGACGCCCAACGTCTGCCACTCGCTGCACATGCCGTTGCAGTCCGGCTCCGACGACGTGCTGCGCGCGATGCGCCGCTCGTACCGGTCGGAGCGCTACCTGGGGATCATCGAGAAGGTCCGGGCGGCGATGCCGGACGCGGCGATCACCACCGACATCATCGTCGGCTTCCCCGGCGAGACCGAGGCCGACTTCGTCCGCACCCTCGACGTGGTGCGGGAGGCGCGGTTCTCCTCGGCGTTCACGTTCCAGTACTCCAAGCGCCCCGGCACCCCGGCCGCGACCATGGACGGCCAACTGCCCAAGCAGGTCGTGCAGGAGCGCTACGAGCGGCTGATCGCCTGCGTCGAGGAGATCACCTGGGCGGAGAACAAGAAGCTCGTCGGCGAGACCGTCGAGGTGCTGGTGGCGGTGGGTGAGGGCCGCAAGGACGAGCGAACCGGCCGGATGTCCGGCCGGGCCCGCGACGGCCGGCTCGTGCACTTCGCCACCGGTGAGCTGGCCGGAAAGATCCGCCCCGGCGACATCGTGCACACAGTCGTCACGTACGCCGCCCCGCACCACCTGAACGCCGACGGCGCACCGCTGGCGCACCGGCGCACCCGGGCCGGGGACGCGGCCGAGGCGGGACAGGTTCCGCGTACCCCCGGGGTGCTGCTCGGCCTGCCGACGGTCGGCGCGCCGGCCGCGGCGCCCGCCCCGGTCGGCGGCTGCGCCGCGCACTGAGCCGAGCGTGACGGCGGGGGCCCGACCTGGGCCCCCGCCGTCACGGCCTCAGCAGGCGGTGCCGTTGAGCTTCACGCTCCCCGGCGTCGCGGCGGTGCCGTTGGCGGTGAAGCCGACGGTGACCGACGCGCCCGGCGCCAGCGACGACGCCCAGGCCGGCGCGGCCGCAGTCACAGTGGTGCCGGACTGCGTGACGGTGGCGTTCCAGCCGCTCGCCAGCGTCACCCCGGACGGCCAGGTCCAGGTGGCCGACCACGGGTTCACTGCGGCGGTGCCGGTGTTCTTGACGGTCAGCTCCCCCTGGAAGCCACCCGACCAGGAGTTGATCTGCTTGTAGGTGGCGGTGCAGCCGCCGGTCACCGGAGGCGGCGGGGTGGTCGGCGCCGGCGAGGTGTTCGGCGTGCCGGTCGGGGACGGGCTGGTGGTGCCGCCACCACCGGTCGGCGGGATCAGGTACGGCGTGAGGATGTCCTGCTTCGGCTGGTTGATCGTGGTCCAGTCGTCGTTGGCGATGCCGCCCGTGTCACCGGAGTTCGGGTTCCACGACCAGTACGTGAACGACATGCCGTTCACGCCGGTGCCGGTGTACGCCATCAGGTTCTGCAGCCAGATCTTGTCCTTCGGGTCCTGGAGCGTGGTGCCGAACTCGCCCATCATGATCGGCGCGATGTTCTGCTTGTACAGGTAGCCCCAGTACTTGTCCCAGATGGCCGGCATGTTCGCCGGGTACGACGGGTCGTCGAACCAGGCCTGCCGGTAGACCGACGTGGCGTACTCGTGCGGCGAGTAGACCAGCCGGTTCGCCACGTTCAGCCGCACCGGGAACTGCCCGGCCTTGGACAGGTTGCCGCCCCACCAGCCGCAGTCCTCGTCGTTGCTGGGGTCGTTGTCCCAGACGTTCGACAGGCCGCCGCTCGGGCAGCTCACCCCCTCCACGAAGATCAGCCAGTTGGGCTGCACGCCGAGGATCGCGTTGCCGGCCCGCTCGGCGGCCAGCCGCCAGTCCCGGGCGGTGTCGCCGCAGCCCCAGCAGGCGCCGGTGGCGGCCGGGTTGGTGCCTTCGGCGTGCGGCTCGTTGTGCAGGTCCGCGCCGATCACAGTGGTGTTGCCGGCGTACCGCTGGGCCAGCATCTTCCAGTCGTTGATCCAGGTCGTCTCGGAGACCGTCGAGGTGTACCAGAGCGGCGACTGCCCGGCCGACGTCGGCCGGTGCCGGTCCAGGATGACCCGCATCCCCTTGCTGCCGGCGTAGTCGATGACCTTGTCGAGGATCTGCAGCGGGGAGAGCCCGATCAGGTCCGGGTTGACGAAGTCGTTGATGCCGGTGGCGGTCGCGCCGGCCTTGAGCGCGTCGTTCGAGTACGGGATCCGCAGCGTGTTGTATCCCAGCCGGGCCATGGTGTCGAGCTGCGAGCGCCACGGGTTGCTCGACCACAGGCCGTGGAACGTCTTGTTGTCGGTCTCCATCCCGAACCAGTTGATGCCGGTCAGCCGGACTGTCGCGCCCGTACTGTCGACGATCTTGCTGCCGCTGGTGTGCAGGTAACCGGTGCCGGTGCCACCGGCCGCCGCGGCGGCCGGTGCGGTGGAGACGGCGGCGGCGACGAGAACGCCGGCTGCCGCGGTGGCGAGCGCCGTCAGGGCGCCGCCGAGGGCGGTGCGTCGGTGCATGGAAGCTCCACTTCGGATGCCCGCGCCGCGCAGGCGCCGCGGGCGGCAGGACCAGGAGGCACGTCCCGCTCGTCATCGAGTACGCGCGCAGCGCGCGCCGGGCCGTGTCGTGTGGACGGCCACCCGCGAGATGTCGCACCGGCGACCGTCGACGGCGAGATCAGCCGTCGGTGCCCTCGTGCCGGTGCCTGAACCTGGCTCCGCCGCTCATTCTGATCAGCCCGTCTCGATGCGTCAACCCGCCCCCGGACGCGGGTGAGCCCCCGGCCGACCGGCCGGGGGCTCACCCGATGTGTCCGTCCGCCGGCCTGCCCGGCCGGGGTGCTTCCGTCAGCCGGCCTGCTCGGCGAGCTGGAGGAACTGCCGCTTCGAGGCGAGCGCCTGCTCGGCCTCCTTGATCCGGCGGGTGTCACCGGCGGCCTGGGCCCGGGCCAGCCGGTCCTCGGCCTCGGCGACCTGGGCGCGCATCTGCGCCAGCAGCGGGTTGTCCTCCTTGGAGGTGCGCCGCCACGCCGAGTCCATCACCTCGCGGACCTTGTCGTCCACGGCCCGCAGCCGGCGCTCCAGCCCGGCGGCGGCCTCGCGCGGCACCCGGCCGGCCTCGTGCCACTGCGCCTGGATGTCCCGCAGCTTCGCCTGGGCGCCCTTCGGGTCGCCGTCGACGTCCAGCGCCTCGGCCTCGGCCAGCAGCGCCTGCTTGCGCTCCAGGTTGGCGCGCTGCTCGTTGTCGCGGGCGGAGAAGACCTCGCTGCGGCGGGTGAAGAACTCGTCCTGCGCGGCGCGGAACCGTTCCCAGAGCTTCTGTTCGGCCTCCTTGGCGGCGCGCGGCGCGGCCTTCCACTGGGCCATCAGATCCTTGAGCTGACCGGCGGTGACGCCCCAGTCGCTGGAGTCCTTGAGCTTCTCCGCCTCGGCGACCAGCTCCTCCTTGACCGTCTGCGCCTGCTTGCGCTGCTGGTCGAGGGAGGCGAAGTGGGCGCCCCGGCGGCGGGTGAAGCCGTCCCGCGCGGCGGCGAACCGCTTCCACAGCTCACCGTCGGTCTTCTTGTCGACGCCGCGGATGGTCTTCCACTCGTCGAGGATCTCCTTGAGCCGGTCACCGGCGGTCTTCCAGCCGGTCGACTCGGCGGCCAGCTTCTCGGCCTCCTCGACCAGGGCGGTCTTGCGCGCCAGCGCCTCGCCCCGGGCGGCCTCGCGGGCCGCCTTGGCCTCGCCGGCCTTCTCCTCGGCGACGGTGGCCAGCTTGTCCAGGCGGGCGGCAAGGGCGTCGATGTCACCGACGACGTGCGCCTCGGCCAGCGACCCACGGATCCGGCGGATCGTGGTCAGGGAGTGGCCGGCGTCAGCCGCGCCCGAGTTGAGCCGGGCCTCGGTCAGATCGACCTCGGTCACCAGGTCGGCGTAGCGCCGGGCGAAGTGGGCGAGCCCTTCCTCCGGTGCCCCTGCCTGCCAGGATCCGACCACCCGCTCGCCCTCGGCGGTCTTGACGTAGACGGTGCCGTCCTCGTCGACCCGTCCGAAGGCAGTCCAGTCGCTCATGTGCCCATCCTCGTTCTCCCGGCGCCGAGGGGACAGCCCCCTCGTTCGCCGCCACGGCGCAGCAAACTTTCTCCCGGCATTGTCACAGGTCCGCCCCCGTCCGTGTCGAGCGCCTGTCGCCGACCGTGACCATACGGTGTTGTACGCCCTCGATGACCGGATCGGCGCGGGGACGCACCGGGGGATCCCGATAGGTTTGGGGGCGTGCCACTGGTCGCCGCCGCCGTCTGCCCCCACCCGCCGCTGATCGTGCCCGAGCTGGCCGGCGCCGCCGCGCCCGAGCTCGACGACCTGCGCGCCGCCACCGACGCCGCCGTCGCCCGGCTGCTGGCTGCCGAGCCGGAGGCGATCCTGCTCGTCGGCGGCGGGCCGGAGACGGTCCGGTTCAGCTCCGCCGAGCACGGTTCGCTTCGCCCGTACGGGCTGGACCGGCACGTGCGGCTCTGGAAGGTCAACTGCGCGGGCGGGGACCGCCTGCCGCTGAGCCTGACCGTCGGCGCCTGGTTGCTGAACCGCTCCGGCACCGAGCTGCCCCGGCTGGCCCGCTCGGTGGCGTACGACGCCACACCGGCCGAGTGCGCGGCGTTCGGCGCGAGCCTGATCCTCGACGACGACCCGCGGGTCGCGCTGCTCGTGCTCGGCGACGGGTCCGCCTGCCGGGGCGTCAAGGCGCCTGGCTACGACGACCCGCGCGCTGAGGCGTACGACGAAGGGGTTGCGGTTGCCCTGGCCGGCGCGGACGCCGACGCCCTGCTCGGCCTGGACCCGGTGCTGTCGGCGGAGCTGAGGGTCGCCGGGCGGGCGCCGTGGCAGGTGCTGGCCGGCGCGGTCCGGGCGGCGGGCGGTGACTGGCGCGGCGACGTCAGCTACCAGGACGCGCCCTACGGCGTTGCCTACTTCGTGGCGAACTGGGAGCGGGCGTGACCGTCGTGGCGGTGGTCGGGCCGACCGCGGCCGGGAAGTCGGCGCTGAGCATCGCGCTGGCGCACGCGCTCGGCGGCGAGGTGGTCAACGCCGACTCGATGCAGCTCTACCGGGGCATGGACATCGGCACCGCGAAGCTGACCCCGGCCGAACGCGAGGGCGTGCCGCACCACCTGCTGGACATCTGGCCGGTGACCGAGCCGGCGAGCGTCGCCGAGTACCAGACGCTGGCCCGCGCTGCCGTCGACGACATCCTGGCCCGGGGCCGGGTACCGCTGCTGGTCGGCGGCTCCGGGCTGTACGTGCGGGCGGTGCTGGAACGGTTCGAGTTCCCCGGCACCGACCCGGCCCTGCGGGAGCGGCTGGAGGCGGAACTCGCGGCGGTGGGCCCCCTGCCGCTGCACGCGCGGCTGACCGAGGCTGACCCGGGCGCGGCGGCGAGCATCCTGCCCACGAACGGGCGGCGGATCGTGCGGGCGCTGGAGGTGATCGAGCTGACCGGCGCGCCGTTCACCGCGTCGCTGCCGTCGCCCACGCCGTACTACCCGTCCGTGCAGCTCGGCGTCGACCTGGACACCGGGCGCCTCGACGAGCGGATCGCGCTGCGGGTGGACCGGATGTGGGCCGACGGCCTGGTCGACGAGGTACGGGCGCTGGTCGGTGAAGGGCTGCCCGAGGGGCGGACGGCCAGTCGGGCGCTCGGCTACCAGCAGGTGCTGCGGTTCCTGGCCGGGGAGCTGACCGAGGCCGAGGCGCACGAGGAGACGATCCGCGCCACCCGCCGGTTCGTCCGGCGGCAGCGCTCCTGGTTCCGGCGTGACCCGCGCGTCCACTGGCTGGACTCGGCGTCGCCCGCGTTTCTCGACACTGCCCTGCGGGTGGTCGCCGAGCATCGGCCATGATGGGGGCGTGGAGTTCACAAAGGGTCACGGCACCGGCAACGACTTCGTCATCCTGCCCGACCCGGACGGCACCCTCGACCTGACACCCGGCCTGGTCGCGGCGCTCTGCGACAGGCGGCGCGGGCTCGGCGGCGACGGCGTGCTGCGTGTCGTACGCGCCGCCAAGCACCCCGAGGGCGTCGCGCTCGCGGGCGAGGCCGAGTGGTTCATGGACTACTGGAACTCCGACGGCTCGTTCGCCGAGATGTGCGGCAACGGGGCCCGCGTGTTCGTCCGCTACCTGCTGGACCGTTCGCTGGCCGTCGCCCCGTCGGGCGGGACACTGCCGATCGCGACCCGCGCCGGCCTGGTGCGTGCCCGGGTCGAGGGCGCGGACGTGGCGGTCGAGATGCGCCGCCCCCGGCTGTACGACACGGCGACCGCCACGCTCGGCGGGTTGACGCTGCCCGGCACCGCGGTGGACGTCGGCAACCCGCACCTGGTGTGCGCGCTGCCCGCCGCGCTGGAACTGACCGGCCTGGACCTCACCCGCGCGCCCGAGGTGGACGCCTCGACCTTCCCGTCCGGGGTGAACGTCGAGTTCACCACGGCGGGCGAGCCGGTGACCGGCACCGACGGGCACGTGCTGATGCGGGTGTACGAGCGCGGCTCGGCCGAGACGCTGTCCTGCGGCACGGGCGCGTGCGCGGTGGCGGCGGTGGCGTTGCGCGACGCCGGCCTGGACACCGGCACGGTGACTGTGGACGTACCAGGCGGACGCCTCACGGTCACGGTGACGGCCGACTCCTGCTGGCTGTCCGGCCCCGCCGTCCTGGTGGCCACAGGCACCCTGACCCCCGCAGCCCTGCGCCCGTAGCCCTGCACCCGTAGCCCTCGCCCTGCCTCGCCCGCCCTGCCCTGCCCCGGCCCGCCCGCGTTGCTTCTGCCAGCTGATCAAGGAGTTTGTGGCGGAATCCCGCTGCTCCGGTGACGCGAACTCCTTGGTCAACACGGGGCTGAGTGGTGGCCGCGGTCCGGCCGTTCCGTCCCCGGCGCGCTGCCGCCCTGCTGCCTCGGCGCGCTGCGGCCCGGCGGCCCGGCATGATCAACACCAGTTCGGCGAAGTGGTGCTGTCGTGGGGTCTCTGATGCCACCACCTCGCCGAACTGGTGTTGATCAAAGGTGCTGATGCCGCTACTGAGGCGCTGCTGGGGATCTTGGAAGATTTGGGTCCCTCTGAGGGCCGTTTCCTTCCAAGATCTCGTGTGGACGCGCCGGGGACGTCTGACTGCGCCGGTGCGCTGACCTCGGCGCGGGCGGGCCCCGTGTGAGGAGGCAGGAGGTGCCCCGCGAGAGGGCGCTGGCCTGTGCGAAGGCGCCGCGAGAGGCAGGGGCGTGCCTGGGTCAGGGGGTGGCGCTGGCGTTGGCGGCGATCTCGGGCAGGTCGGCCGGGCCCGGGTCGGCCGCCGGAGCCGGCGTCGCGGCCGGGTTCTGGGCGGCGGCCCGTACCGCGGCGGCCACCGCCGGGGCGACCCGGGAGTCGAAGACGCTCGGCACGATCACCGTCGGGTTGATCTTGTCCTCGCCGACCACGTCCGCGATGGCCCGGGCGGCGGCGAGCGCCATCTCCTCGGTGAACTCCTCGGCGTGGGCGTCGAGCATGCCGCGGAACACGCCAGGGAAGGCGAGCACGTTGTTGATCTGGTTCGGCTGGTCCGAGCGGCCGGTGGCGACCACCGCGGCGTACTTGCGCGCCTCCCGCGGGTCCACCTCCGGGTCGGGGTTGGCGAGCGCGAAGACGATCGAGTCCTTCGCCATCTGGGCGACGTCCTCGCCGGTGAGCAGGTTCGGCGCGCTCACACCGATGAACACGTCCGCGCCGCGTACCGCCCCGGCCAGGTCACCGGAGTAGTTCTCCTTGTTTGTGTTCTCGGCCAGCCACTGCCACGCCGGGTTGAGGTCCGGCAGTCCGCGGTGCAGGGCGCCCTGGCGGTCGTACGCGATGATGTCGCCCACGCCCTGACGCAGCAGCAGCTTCATGATCGCGGTGCCGGCCGCGCCGGCGCCGGAGACCACGACCCGGACGTCCGCGAGCTGCTTGCCCACGACGCGCAGCGCGTTCGTCAGCGCGGCCAGCACGCAGATCGCGGTGCCGTGCTGGTCGTCGTGGAAGACCGGGATGTCCAGGGCCTCGCGCAGCCGGGCCTCGATCTCGAAGCAGCGCGGCGCGGCGATGTCCTCCAGGTTGATGCCGCCGTACGCGGGCGCGATCGCCTTGACGATCGCCACGATCTCGTCGGTGTCCTGGGTGTCCAGCACCACCGGCCACGCGTCCACCCCGCCGAAGCGCTTGAACAGGGCCGCCTTGCCCTCCATCACCGGCAGCGACGCGGCCGGCCCGAGGTTGCCCAGGCCGAGCACCGCGGTGCCGTCGCTGACCACGGCGACGGTGTTGCGCTTGATGGTGAGCCGGCGCGCGTCGGCCGGGTTCTCCGCGATCGCCATGCAGACCCGGGCCACACCCGGGGTGTACGCGCGGGACAGCTCGTCGCGGGTGCGCAGCGCGACCTTCGGGGTGACCTCGATCTTGCCGCCGAGGTGCAGCAGGAAGGTGCGGTCGGAGACCTTGCGGACGTCCACCCCGTCGAGCGCGGTGAGCGCGTCGACGACCTGGTCGGCGTGGCCGGCGTCGGCGGTGTCGCAGGTGAGGTCGACGATCACGTGGGCGGGGTCGGAGTCGACCACGTCCAGCGCGGTGACGATGGCCCCGGCCTCGCCGGCGGCGGTGGTGAGGCGGCCGATGGAGGAGGCGTCGGCGGGTACCGCGATCCGGATGGTGATGGAGAATCCGGCACTCGGCAGTCGTGTGTTGGCCACGAGAAACTCCTCCGTCGGCGCTGAGCGGCTCGACTGGCATTTCTACTCGCCCGCCCAGGTCGCCCGGCATCCGCCCCCGCTACCCGTCGGTAGCGTCACGGGCATAACACAGGTGCGCCCGGCGTTGTCACATGTCAGGATTGCTGTCACGCGCCGAAAATTCTCGGCGTTGCCCAAAACGGACAGGAGGCGCATTTGCGCGAGCAGGAGACCGTCCATCCCTACACCGACGACGAGTTCGACGCCACCACCGGCGAGTACGAGCTGTCGGAGCGGCAGGCGCTGCGGCGGGTCCCCGGCCTCTCCACCGAACTCACAGACATCACCGAGGTCGAATACCGCCAGCTCCGGCTGGAGCGGGTCGTCCTGGTGGGGGTCTGGACCGAGGGCACCCAGACCGACGCCGACAACAGCCTCACCGAGCTGGCGGCGCTGGCCGAGACGGCCGGCTCGCAGGTGCTCGAAGGGCTGATCCAGCGTCGCCAGCGGCCCGACCCGGCCACGTACATCGGCCGCGGCAAGGTGGACGACCTGGGCGCGGTGGCGCTGTCCACCGGCGCCGACACGATCATCTGTGACGGTGAGCTGTCGCCGTCGCAGCTGCGCAACCTGGAGCAGCGCACCAAGGTCAAGGTGGTCGACCGGACCGCCCTGATCCTCGACATCTTCGCCCAGCACGCCAAGAGCAAGGAGGGCAAGGCGCAGGTCGAGCTGGCCCAGCTCGAATACCTGCTGCCGCGCCTGCGCGGCTGGGGCGAGACGCTGTCCCGGCAGACCGGTGGTAGCGGCCGCGGCGGTGGCGCCGGCGGCGGCGTGGGTCTGCGTGGTCCCGGTGAGACCAAGCTGGAGACCGACCGGCGGCGCATCCGTCACCGCATCGCGCGGCTGCGCCGCGAGATCAAGAGCATGGCGACGGTACGCCAGACCAAGCGCGCCCGGCGTACCCGTAACGCGGTGCCCGCGGTGGCCATCGCCGGCTACACGAACGCCGGCAAGTCCAGCCTGCTCAACCGCCTGACCGGGGCGGGCGTGCTGGTGGAGAACGCGCTGTTCGCCACGCTGGACCCGACCACCCGCCGGGCCACCACGTCCGACGGCCGGCTCTACACGCTGTCCGACACGGTCGGGTTCGTCCGGCACCTGCCGCACCAGATCGTCGAGGCGTTCCGCTCGACGCTGGAGGAGGTCGCCGACGCCGACCTGGTGGTGCACGTGGTCGACGGCACCCACCCGGACCCGGAGGAGCAGGTCCGGGCGGTACGCGAGGTGCTCGCCGAGGTGGGCGCGGACCGGCTGCCGGAACTACTGGTGGTGAACAAGACCGACGCCACCGACGAGGAGACGATGCTGCGGCTCAAGCGGCTCTGGCCGGAAGCGGTCTTCGTCTCCGCCCACAGCGGGCGCGGCGTCGACGAACTGCGCGAGGCGGTCGAGCGTCGGCTGCCCCGGCCTGCCGTCGAGGTGCGCGCGGTGCTCCCGTACGACCGGGGTGACCTGGTCTCCCGGGTGCACCGGCAGGGTGAGGTGCTCAGCACCGCGCACCTGCCCGAGGGCACGCTGGTGCACGTGCGGGTCAGCGAGGGTCTGGCCGCGGAGCTCGCGCCGTACCGGGCGGGTGACCGGCTGACCAGTGACGAGCGGGTGGGCGCCGGGCGGTGAGCCGTCCGGCGTCACCCGCCGGAAACCCGCGCCGTGCGACACTGAGCGTCATGCGGCACGTTGTCTCCTCGGTCACGCTCGCGCTCGGCCTGGTCGGCGCGGTCGTGGCGCCGGCCGGGCCGGCCCCGGCGGCTCCCGCCGCGGCCCCCGTGCTGGCCGCGGCTCCCAAGAAGAAGTGCACCGTGGAGGACAGCCGCCTCCGCGAGCTGTCCGGCCTGGTGGCCACCAGCAACGGGTACGTCGTGATCAACGACGGCTCGGACGACCCGAGCCGCAAGCGGGTCTTCTACCTGGACACCAAGTGCAAGGTGGACAAGGACGTCCGTTACTCCGGTGACGGGCCGCTCGACACCGAGGACCTCGCGCTCAGCCCGGATCGCAAGACCCTCTGGATCGCCGACACCGGCGACAACGTGGAGAAGAAGACGCGCCGGGAGCGGGTCGCGGTCTGGACGATGCCGCTGAGCGGCTCGAAGCAACCGGTGCTGCACCGGCTCAGCTACCCGGGCAAGGAGCCGCACGACGCGGAGGCCCTGCTCGTCGGCGACGACAACATGCCGCTGGTGATCACCAAGGATCTCTCCGGCAAGTCGGAGATCTTCACCCCGACGGTGAAGCTGAAGGCGAGCGGTGACACCGAGCCGATCCCGATGAAAAAGGTCGGCGAGGTCACGCTCCCGAAGACGAACACCGAGAACAAGCTCGGCTCGCCCGGGCGGGCGCTGGTCACCGGCGCCGCCCGCTCGCCCGACGGCAGCAAGGTCGTGCTGCGCACGTACGCCGACGCGTTCGAGTTCGACGTGGCCGGCGGCGACATCGTCAAGGCGATCACCACCGGCAAGCCCCGGGTCACCCCGCTGGCCGACCCGTTCGGCGAGGCGATCTCCTACACGCCGGACGGCAAGCTGTTCGTCACCGTCTCCGACGGCGGCACGCTCGACGAGTCGGACCCGATCGACATCCTCAGCTACACCCCGTCGACCACCGGTGCCGAGGCGCTGCCGAACGGCGGCAAGGCCGAGACCAAGGCGGCGGCCGAGAAGTCCTGGCTCGAAGGGCTCTCGCTCGACGAGATCACGTACCTGATCGCGGCGGTCGGGGTGCTCGGCGCGCTCCTGGTCGGCGCGGGCGTGTTCGGCATCCTGCGGGCGCGGCGCAAGCCGGCGCCCCGGGCGCCGGCCGACGAGCCCGAGCACAGCGGCGAGTTCCCGGTGAACAACGGCTTCCCGTCCGCGGAACGGCCGGAGGCGCCGCGCGGCGGCGTCTACGGCGGCGGTCAGGGCGGCGTCTACGGCGGCGCGCCGAACGGTGACCGCCCGGCGTCCGGCGGTGTCTACGGTGGTGGCCGGCCGGGCGGCGGCGTGTACGGCGGCGGCCCCCAGGACGGCGGTCGCGGCCAGGGCGGTGGCCGTCCTCCGGGCGCGGGCCGTCCGCAGGGCGGCGGCGTCTACGGCGGCGGCGGTGCCCCGGCCGGCGGCGGAGGTCGCGGAGGCGGCGTCTACGGCGGCCAGGGGGGACCGGGCGCGGGTCAGGGCGGTCCCGGTCGGGGCGGCCCGGGTGGCGGCGGTCAGGGCAGTCCGGGTGGCGGCTACGGCGGCGGACCGGGCGGGGCCGGATATCGCGGGCAGCCGAACGGCGGCGGGCCGCGGGCGGAGGGCGGCCGGGCCGAGCCGCCGCGCCGCGGCCAGGAACCGCGTGGCGGGCGCCGCGACGGCTACGACGATCAGGGTCGGTACGGCCCGGTGTCCGGCGGCGGCCGGGAGTACCGCGGCGACCGCTACTGAGACGACACGACGAAGGGGCGACCGGCGACCGGTCACCCCTTCTCGTCTGCCGTCGTCAGATGCGGCGCAGGACCGCCACCACGCGGCCCATGATGGTGGCGTCGTCGCCGGGGATCGGGTCGAAGGCCGGGTTCTGCGGCATCAGCCAGACGTGCCCGTCCCGCCGCCGGTAGGTCTTCACCGTCGCCTCACCGTCGAGCATGGCGGCCACGATGTCGCCGACCTCGGCGTTCGGCTGCTGCCGGACGACCACCCAGTCGCCGTCGCAGATCGCCGCGTCGAGCATCGAGTCGCCCTTGACCTGGAGCATGAAGACCTCGCCCTCACCGACCAGCTCGCGGGGGAGGGGGAAGATGTCCTCCACCGCCTGCTCGGCCAGGATCGGCCCACCGGCGGCGATGCGGCCCAGCATCGGCACGTACGCCGGGGCGGGCCGCTGCGCGCGGGCCGCCTCGTCGTCCGCCTCGCCCGGCGCGCGGACGTCGACGGCGCGCGGACGGTTCGGGTCACGGCGCAGGAAGCCCTTCTTCTCCAGCTCCTTGAGCTGGTAGGCGACGCTGGACGGGGACACCAGCCCGACCGCCTCGCCGATCTCGCGCACGCTCGGCGGGTAGCCGTGGCGCTCGACCCAGTTACGGATGAACTCCAGGATCCGCCGCTGCCGGGCGGTCAGGTCAACTGTCGCCGGGTCGGGGAAGCTGCTCACCACCGGGGTGACCGGACGCACCGCGGCGGGGGCGGTGCGGCTGCGGGCGGTGCGGGGGCGACGGGTCGCCGGAGGACCCGCCCCGTCGTTCGGCTGCGGGTTCTTCTGCCGGCTGGCCCGGTCCTCGGTCACGTCCGTCCCTCCCTGGTCGGCGCTGGGGTGCCTCGTCGGCTCGTGGTGCGTGTGGTCTGACCGTATAGGTGAGATCGGCCATTTTCAAACATCTGTACGACGTGCTGTCGGCGTGTCGCGCCGAATTCCTGGATTTCCGAACTGGTGTTCTGATAGAAGGGTACGCCGCTCGAACGGATGTTCTATCCCGGCCACCCGTGACTAGCACGGGAGGCCGTCCGTTGGGCTCCTCGGCGGCGTCGCGCCGGGCGTGATCCTGACGACTCGCCGGACACGCCCGTCAACTTGACCTCGCTTGGGGTTCGGCATACGGTCGACCCCTAGATGTAGTAGTCACACGGGCGTAAGTTGCCTACAGGTTGGGTTCAACTACCGAACGCACTCCCGCACCGCGCACTCGGCGACGGTCATCAGACGATGGCCCCGCCGTGCCGACGCGTGCCCGGGAGCCGGTAGGTGTGCCCGCGATCGACTGAGGAGGTCGGGCGAATGCGGTGTCCGTACTGCCGGCACGCCGACTCCCGGGTGGTCGACTCGCGGGAGGCCGACGACGGCCAGCTCATCCGGCGGCGACGGTCGTGCCCGGAGTGCGGCAAGCGGTTCACCACCGTCGAGGAGGCGGTGCTCGCGGTGGTCAAGCGCAGCGGGGTGACCGAGCCGTTCAGCCGTACGAAGATCATCGGTGGGGTGCGCAAGGCGTGCCAGGGGCGCCCGGTCGACGACGACTCGATCGCGCTGCTGGCACAGAAGGTCGAGGAGACCGTACGGGCCAAGGGGGCGGCCGAGATCCCCAGCCACGAGGTGGGCCTGGCCATCCTCGGTCCGTTGCGTGACCTCGACGAGGTGGCCTACATGCGGTTCGCCAGCGTCTACCGGTCCTTCGACTCGCTCGCCGACTTCGAGCGCGAGATCGAGACGCTGCGGGCCGCCGCGCGCGCCCGGGAGGGCGCCGGTGCCGGTGCGGCGGACGCCGCCGGCGCGATCAGCTGACATTTTCGGGTTTCTGACAGGTACACGAGGCGCGGTGGGTGACCGTGCCGACGAGGGGGGCGAGGGCGTGACGACCAGCAAGTCACGGAACAAGGCCGGGGCGGGGCTGAAGATCGAGCGCGTCTGGACGACCGAGGGGGTGCATCCCTACGACGAGGTCGCCTGGGAGCGCCGCGACGTCGTCATGACGAACTGGCGGGACGGCTCGATCAACTTCGAGCAGCGCGGGGTGGAGTTCCCCGAGTCCTGGTCGGTGAACGCGGCGAACATCGTGACCACCAAGTACTTCCGGGGCGCGGTGGGGACCCCGGAGCGGGAGTGGTCGCTGCGGCAGCTGATCGACCGGGTGGTCGAGACCTACCGCACCGCCGGTGAGGAGTACGGCTACTTCGCCACCCCGGCCGACGCCGAGGTGTTCGCGCACGAGCTGACCTGGATGCTGCTGCACCAGGTGTTCAGCTTCAACTCGCCGGTGTGGTTCAACGTCGGCACGCCGTCGCCGCAGCAGGTAAGCGCCTGCTTCATCCTCTCGGTCGACGACTCGATGGACTCCATCCTCGACTGGTACAAGGAGGAGGGGCGGATCTTCCAGGGCGGCTCCGGCGCCGGGGTCAACCTCTCCCGGATCCGTTCCTCGAAGGAGCTGCTCTCCTCCGGCGGTACCGCCTCCGGCCCGGTCAGCTTCATGCGCGGCGCGGACGCCTCCGCCGGCACCATCAAGTCCGGTGGCGCCACCCGGCGCGCGGCGAAGATGGTCATCCTCGACGTGGACCACCCGGACATCGAGGAGTTCGTGGCGACCAAGGCGCGCGAGGAGGACAAGATCCGCGCGCTGCGTGACGCCGGGTTCGACATGGACCTGGGCGGCGCCGACATCGTCAGCGTGCAGTACCAGAACGCCAACAACTCGGTCCGCGTCTCCGACGAGTTCATGACCGCGGTGGAGAACGGCGGCGGCTTCGACCTGCGCGGCCGGCTCGACGGGCAGACCATCGAGACGATCGACGCCAAGAAGCTGTTCCACACCATCTCCCAGGCCGCGTGGGAGTGCGCCGACCCGGGCCTGCAGTACGACGACACCATCAACGACTGGCACACCTGCCCGGAGACCGGGCGGATCACCGCGTCGAACCCGTGCTCGGAGTACCTGCACCTGGACAACTCCTCGTGCAACCTGGCGTCGCTGAACCTGATGAAGTTCCTCCGCGCCGACGGCGGCTTCGAGGTGGAGAAGTTCGTCAAGTCGGTCGAGTTCGTCATCACCGCGATGGACATCTCGATCTGCTTCGCCGACTTCCCGACCGAGAAGATCGGTGAGACCACCCGCGCCTACCGGCAGCTCGGCATCGGGTACGCCAACCTGGGCGCGCTGCTGATGGCCTCCGGCCTGCCGTACGACTCGGAGCAGGGCCGGGAGGTGTCCGCCGCGATCACCTCGCTGATGACCGGCACCGCCTACCGCCGTTCCGCCGAGCTGGCCGGCATCGTCGGCCCGTACGACGGCTACGCCCGCAACGCCGAGCCGCACAAGCGGGTCATGCGCAAGCACGCCGCCGCCAACGACGCGATCAAGGCGACCGGCACCGTGGCCACCGCCGTGCAGCGCGAGGCCACCAAGCAGTGGACGCTCGGCAACAAGCTCGGTGACAAGTTCGGGTGGCGTAACTCGCAGGCCAGCGTGCTCGCCCCGACCGGCACCATCGGCCTGATGATGGACTGCGACACCACGGGTGTCGAGCCGGACCTGGCACTGGTGAAGTTCAAGAAGCTGGTCGGCGGCGGCTCGATGCAGATCGTCAACCAGACCGTGCCGCGTGCCCTGCGCAGCCTCGGCTACCCCGAGGAGCAGGTCGAGGCGATCGTCGAGCACATCGCCGACCACGGTCACGTGGTGGATGCCCCGGGCCTCAAGCCGGAGCACTACCCGGTCTTCGACTGCGCCATGGGCGAGCGCTCGATCGCGCCGATGGGTCACGTGCGGATGATGGCGGCCGTCCAGCCGTTCATCTCCGGCGCCATCTCCAAGACGGTCAACATGCCGGAGCAGGCCACCGTCGAGGACGTCGAGAAGATCTACTTCGAGGGCTGGAAGCTCGGCCTCAAGGCGCTGGCGATCTACCGGGACAACTGCAAGGTCGGCCAGCCGCTGTCGGCTGCCAAGCCGGGCAAGGGCGCCGTCGAGGCCCAGGCCCCGGCCACGCCGGAGAAGGTCGTGGAGAAGGTCGTCGAGTACCGCCCGGTGCGCAAGCGGCTGCCGAAGAAGCGCCCGTCGGAGACCATCTCGTTCTCGGTCGGCGGCGCGGAGGGCTACCTCACCGCCTCGTCCTACCCGGACGACGGCCTCGGCGAGGTCTTCCTCAAGATGTCGAAGCAGGGCTCGACCCTGGCCGGCGTGATGGACGCCTTCTCGGTGGCCATCTCCATCGGTCTCCAGTACGGCGTCCCGCTGGAGACGTACGTCAGCAAGTTCACGAACATGCGCTTCGAGCCGGCCGGCATGACCGACGACCCGGATGTGCGCATGGCCGCCTCGGTGATGGACTACATCTTCCGTCGCCTGGCGCTGGACTTCCTGCCGTACGACCGCCGCGCCGAGCTGGGCATCTTCACCGCCAAGGAGCGGGCCGCCCAGCTCGCGGCCGAGGCGGAGGCGGAGGCGAGCGGTGCGGACCTCACCGCGATGGCCTCCTCCGCCCCGGTCGAGGCGCCCGAGCCGAAGACCGGCCCGATCGCGCAGCCGGCGCAGGAGATGGCCGACGCCGCAGCCGTCAAGCCCGCGCCGTCTGTGGGTTCCAGCACCGAACTGCTGGAGGCCGTGATCGGCAAGGCCGCCGACGCGCCGCTCTGCTTCACCTGCGGCACGAAGATGCGGCCCGCCGGTAGCTGCTACGTCTGCGAGGGCTGCGGCTCCACCAGCGGCTGCAGCTGACATCGAGCGAAGTCGCATCTGCTGCGACAGCGACCGCCCGATCCCTTAGGGGTCGGGCGGTCGCTGCGGCAGGGACGAGGTGTCGTCGATCGTCAGACGGACGGGTCCCAGGCGATGAGCTGGTCGAAGATGCGGCGGTCGCCGTCCAGCTCCAGCTTCGGGGAATCCGGCGTTATGCGGCCGTAGAAGAACAGGACCAGGTCACTGGCAGTGCCCCGGGCGGAGACGTCGGCCGTGTCCCGGTCCGGGTCCTCACCGGCGGCCGGCTCGCCGAGCCGGCTGGCCTGTGCGCCGTCGCCGGACAGCCGAAGGCGCCACGAGCGGCCCTCGGTGGCGTGGTATTCGACGACGGCGGGTTCGTGCGGCCAGGCGACATCCGTCGAGCAGAGGGTGAACTGGCAGTCGTCGAAAGCGTCGAGGGCGACCTCGTCCGGCAGCGGCTCCGGGCTCCCCACGGCGAGCTGAGCGTCGTGGGTGTGCACCGCGATCTCGGCGACCTGGCGCCGAGCCCACGCACCGGAGGTTTCCGGTGACTGCGAATCACCCCACCACGTCCAACACCGGCGGTCCGGGCCGGCCTCGCGCAGCGCGCTCGTCAGCCGCTCGACGGACTCGCGCCACCAGGCCAGGAGAGCCTGGCGTTCCCGAGGCGCACCCGTGCCGTCGTCCCACACGGACTTGTCCGGGGGACCGTCGGCCGGCCCTGCGGCGACGATGGCGGCCGACCTGCGGCGGCCCATGCCCAGGTGCTGTACGAGATCGAACAGCGTCCACTCCGGACAACTCGGCACCGGCGCGTCGAGGCTGGGCGCCGCAGCGACCGCGGCGTGGAAAGCGGTCGACCGGTCGTCGATCAGCCGCAGGTGATCGGCGAAGGTGAGATTCGTGTGCACCCGGGCTGTCTATCAGTGTTCTTCGAAAGACGGACAGCGATTTTCGCCGCGCACGCGGCGGGTGGTGCCGGCGGTCATACCTCGCCGCGTACGCGAGCTGGAATGCTCGGGGGATGAGCACGACCGACATCTATCGGGTCTTCGCCGAGCGTGAGACGCGCGGCGTGTCCCCGGCGTACGAGCGGTTGTCGCAGGCGGTGGCCGGTGACCCGGAGCTGCTCGCCCTGCTCGACACGCTGCCACCGGCCAAGCGTCAGCCGAACCTGCTGTTCGGGGTGGTGCGGCTGCGCGGCGGGCCGGTGGACGACCCGGCGGCGTTCCGCGAGTACGTGATCGCGCACTGGCCGGACGTCGCGGCGCAGATGCGGGTGCGGGCGACGCAGACGAACGAGGCGGGGCGCTGCGCGGTGCTGCTGCCGGTGCTCGCCGCCCTGCCGCAGCCGCTGGCGTTGCTGGAGGTGGGCGCGTCCGCCGGGCTGTGCCTCTACCCGGACCGGTACGCCTACCGCTACGGCGACCGGCAGATCGGCGAGGGCGAGCCGGTGCTCGACTGTGACCTGACCGGCACCGATCCGCCGCGGCGTCGTCCGGAGGTGGTGTGGCGGGCCGGGCTGGACGTGAACCCGCTCGACGTCACCGACCCGGCCGACGTGGCCTGGCTGGACGCGCTGATCTGGCCGGAACACCGGCACCGCCGGGAACGGCTGCGCGCCGCGGCGGCTGTCGCGGCGGCCGATCCGCCCCTGCTGGTACGCGGTGACCTGGTCGACGACCTGCCGGCGCTGGCGGCGCGGGCCCCGGCCGGGGCGACGCTCGTGGTGTTCCACAGTTCGGTGCTCTACCAGGTGCCGCCGCAGCGCCGGAACGCCTTCACCGCGCTGGTGCGGACCTTGCCCGGCCACTGGATCGCCAACGAGGACCCGTCAGTTCTGCCGCACGCCGATCTGCCAGAGCCCTCTGCCGATGGGTTCCACAACGTGCTGGCCCTGGACGGCCGCCCGCTGGCCTGGACCCGGGGTCACGGGCAGGCGCTCACCTGGCTCGGCCCGGCGCGGCCGTGAAGACCGCCGGACCGCCCGGCCCGGCTCAGTCCGGCAGCGAGTCGACCGCCGAGGCGAGCACGCCGCGCAGGTCGGCCTCCGCGCCGGCCGGCAACGTCTGGGGCTTGACCACCTGGTACGCCACGCGTACCTCGTAGTGGTCACCTCGCCAGGCCCAGCCGTCGAACCGGGTCTCCCCGCCGTCCCACGGGCGTACCGCCGTACAGGAGGTGTCGCCCGGTCCGGCGTCGCTCGGTTCGGCGGCGATGCGGTCGCACCGGTCCCGCCGCCACTTCGCGTCGTACCTGCCATCGGTATCGACGGCCACGGTGACGACCAGGTCGCCGCGCATGGAGGTGCCGCTGGTCAGATCGACCGCGCACTCCTTGGAGCCGCTGCGGTCACCGAGGTTCGCCGAGGCGCTGGGCTGAGCGCCGGGCGACCGTAGCAGCGCCGCGCCAACCCCGCCCTCCGCCCCGTCGATCATGAGGTTGACGGGGCGACACGCCGACCTCGCCCCCGTTAACCTCATGATCGACGGAGCGAGGGCGGGCGGCGGTCCGGCCGGCTACTAGGGTCGCGGGGTGACCGAACCGCGGTGGCTCTCCGAGACCCGTGCGGCGTACGACGCCGTCGCCGAGGACTACGCGCGGCTGCTGCCCGACGTGGTCGAGCCGCCGCTGGACCGGGCCCTGCTGGCCGCGTTCGCCGAGACGGTCGGGCCGGGCCGGTCCGTGCTGGAGGCGGGCTGCGGCACCGGCCGCGTCACCGCCCACCTGCACCGGCTCGGCCTCGACATCAGCGGCGTCGATCTGTCGCCCGGCATGGTGGCGGTGGCCCGCCGCGCGTACCCGGACCTGCGCTTCGAGGTCGGCTCGCTCATCGAGCTGACCGCGCCCGACGCGTCGCTGGCCGGGCTGGTCTCCTGGTACTCGGTCATCCACCTGCCACCGGAGCTGCTGCCCGAGGTGTTCGCCGGTTTCCACCGGGTTCTCGCTCCGGGTGGTCACCTGTTGCTCGCGGTGAAGGCCGGCGACCGGCGCGACCGACGGGAACAGGCATACGGCCACTCCGTCGCCTTCGACGTCTACTGGCTGTCCCCGGATCGGCTGGCCGCACAACTCACGACGGCCGGGTTCGTGGTGTCGGCGACGATGGTCCGCGCGCCGGTCGGCCGGGAGCGGCAGCCCCAGGCGTTCCTGCTCGCGCAGCGTCCGGCCGACTGAACTCTCCGGCACCACTCACCACAGCCGACACCCGGCCTGTACCGCACGTGATGACGGGGCAGCGAAGAGTTGCCGTCCTGGCTAGGGTTGACGATCTCGGCGGAGGGAGACGTCATGCGCACCCGGATGCTCCTCGCGTCGACGCTGCCGTTGCTCTGGGGCGCTGTCGTCGGCTGGTGGACGCCGCGCGGGCCCGGCACTGTGGGCGCGGCACTCGCCTCCGTGGCGGTGAGCCTCGCCGTCGGGCTGGCCGCCGGGTGGCTGAGCCGGTCCCGCTGGTTCATGCTCGTCGCGCCGGTGATCTTCGCGGTGGCCGTCGAACTGGTCCGGCTGCGGCTGCGCGGGCCCACCGTCGACCGTCCGCACCTGTCCGGCTTCGGCGTCGTGGCACTGCTCGCCGGCCGGGGCGTACACGGACTCCTGACCTTGTTGCCGCTGCTGGTCGGCGCCGCCTACGGCGCCGGACTGGCCCGCCGCCTCGACGCGGTGCCGCCGCGCCGGCCGGTGCCGCGCTGGGCGGGCCGGATCGGCGTCGGCCTGCTGGCCGCGCTGCTCGCGCTCGTCACGGTCGGCGCGGCCGTGCCGGGCCGCACCGACCCGATCCCCGGCGGCATCGCCCGCTTCGACACCGTCGAGTCCTCCGGGCGCGAGCTGGGCCTGCTGATCAGGGGTACGGACCGCAGCGCTCCGGTGCTGCTCGTGGTGCCCGGGCCGCCCGGCGGCTCGGAGATCGGCTCGGTCCGTCGCCACCTGCCCGAGCTGGAGCGCCGATTCGTGGTGGCCGTGTGGGACCGTGCCGGCGGGCCACGCTCCTGGTCGGGCTTCCGCGCTCCGTCGAACTGGCGCCTGGACGACGAGGTGGACGACCTGGTCGCGGTGGCCCGGCACCTGCGGGAACGGCTGGGCCGGGATCGGATCCACCTGGTCGCGCACTCCGGCGGCACCATCGCCGGCCTGCTCGCCGTGCGACAGCACCCGGAACTGTTCGCCGCGTACGTCGGCGTCGGGCAGGTGGTGAGCCTGCGCGAGGCCGACCGCAGTCAGTACTCCGACACCGTGGCCTGGGCCCGCCGCACTGGCCGGACGGCACTCGCGGACCGGATGACCGCGCAGGGTCCGCCGCCCTACCGCGACGTCTGGGCGTACGAGCCGTTGCTGACAAACGAGGCCGGGGCCTTCCCGGTCGACCGGGAAGGCGCGAGCGAGGACGAGACCGGGACCGTCGGCAACCTGGGCGTGTCCGAGTACAGCCTGCTGGAGAAGGTGCACCTGTTCGGTTTCCTGGACGGCTGGGACGTGCTCTACCCCCGGTTGCAGGAGATCGACTTCCGGCGTGACGTGCGGCAGCTCGCGGTGCCGGCGTACTTCGTGGACGGCGCGCAGGAGGTGCCGGGCCGGCTGCGCCTGTTCGACGAGTGGTACGCGCAGCTCCAAGCGCCGCGCAAGGACCATCTGGTGATCCCGCGTGCCGGGCACCGTTCGATGTTCGAGCGGCCCGAGGCGTTCCTGCCGTACCTGGAACGCCTCGGGAGCGACGGCGGCCCGGGCGGCAACTAGGCAGGAGGCCACTCGGACAGGTGCCGGCAGGGGGGCCGGTCAGGGGCGGCGCGGAGTCACGGATACCTGCTCGGCGATCGCGACGACCTGGCCGGCGGAGAGCCGCAGCGGCGCCTGCAGGTTGACCACGGCCCCGCCGGGCACCTCTGCCTGCAGGAACCAGAGCTCGTCGGTGCGGATCAGATGGGCTTCCCGGCCGCCCACCGTGACCCTTCGCTCGTCCCGGGCTCCCATCACGGTGCGCAGCAGGTCCGGGTCACGGCGCGGAACCACCTGCACGGTGAGCGTCTCGTCGGGGGAGTCGCCCCGCAGGGTAAGGATGGTGTCGTCCTTGAACATGGCGACCCGCCAACCGCGCGGCGCCACCCGGACCCGCAGCGGCACCTGCTGCGGCTCGTCGACGACGTGCTCGGCCAGCCGGAGCAGCGCCGCGTTGTCGGCGAACACGCCGTGGCCGGTCAGCGTCACCCACTGACCGGGCCTGCGCTCCCACGACACGACGAGCCGACGCGGTCCGCCGGGATTCGGCTCCTCGTACATCTCGGCCGGGCGGCCTGCGACGGCCACCGGACGCGACGTCTTCGTGATCTGTGCCGGTGCACTGTCCCAGACGAAGAGGTGGACGTCGTCGGTGGTGCTGCGGGACAGGTACACGGCGAGGAACTGGCCCGGAGCGTAGCTGTAGCGAGGTGGGCTCAGCGTCGCCGGCCGCGACCGCAGGGTCAACGGAAACTCCGGGATCGTCGCAGCCACCAGGGTCAACGGCTCCGCCGATCGATCGAGCGGACGTACCGCGAGGCCGACGCCCGCCCCGGCTACCACCGCGGCCGCGGCGGCCACCAGGAGCGTCCGCCGCCGCAGCGGCGGGACGGTCCGGCGTACGGATGCGGCGGTGAACTCGCCGGCGAGGCGTTCCCTCGCGAGGCGGAGCGTCTCGGTGGACGCTTCCGGGGCATCCGGCCCGTGCGTCCGCAGCAGGTTGATCTCGTTCATGTCGGCTCCTCGATGGCGAGCGCGAGTCGGGTGAGTCGGCGGGCACGGTGCAGGCGGGAACGGACGGTGCCGAGCGGGATGTCGAGCACGGCGGCGATCTGCTCGTACGACAGGTCCGCCCACGCGGTGAGCAGCAACACGTCCCGGTCCCGCCGGTGCAGCGAGGCCAGCGCCAGGGCCAGGTCCCGGCGTAGGGCGCCGGCGTCCAGCCGGTCGATCGCGTCCTCGATCACCGGCGGTGCCAACTCGCCGGCGGCGAGCCGGGCCAGCGCGCGGTAGCGGCGTTCCTCGGTCCGCACGTGCCGGCGCACGAGGTTGGTGGCGATCCCGAACAGCCACGGCCGTACGCCGACGTCCGAGGTGTAGGACGCCCTCCGCCGGAATGCGACCAGGAAGGTCTCGGCCAGTAGGTCGTCGGCCGGCGGGCCGATGCGACGAGCCAGATAACGGTGCACGGGGACGGCATGCCGGTCGAACAACGGCCCGAACCGCTCCGGCTCCGTGACGGACGCGCGGATCACCTCGTCGTCCGAGGGCTCGTCGGGCGGCCCGACCCCGGGATGTCCCCGCTCGTGGGCCTCGGCCCGGTGCATCTTGTTTGTCACACCCGTTCATGCCCGGTCGGCGCGGACCGGTTCACGGCGGAACCGCACCCGGTCTTGGTGTCCCTCCCGGACAGCCGGCGCGACGGGAGGTACCAGCGTAAGCACCCAGGCGCCGCGCGAGGGTACGGGAGGCCACTCCGTAGACTCCAGCGGTGCGTGACGAGCCGGCCGACCGGCCCCTTACCGAACCGCACCCGTCGCGGCTGTCGCCGGATCACCCCGGACGGGAACGGATCCTTGCCGCGCACGCCGCCGCGCTGGCCGCCGGGGAGGCCGGCTACCTGGACCCGGAGACCGGGCTGTTCGTGCTCAGCGCGGGATTTCTCGCCCGGCGTGGCACGTGCTGCGGGCGAGGCTGCCGGCACTGTCCGTACGTGGCCGATTAGAGGGCTTCCGTCCCCGCTGGGGCACGCCGTACGGTGTCCGACGGAACTCCGGCGGGTCGAACCCGCCGCCGACCGCGGAGGTCTCCCGTGCGTGCCCGATTCTGGCTGGCCGTTCCGGCCGTCCTGCTCGCCGCCGGCTGCGCCGACGAGGCGCCCACGGCGGCCGGGCCGCCGCCCCCGCCTCCGCCGGTCCCGGTCGCGGCGGCGTCCTCGGGCGGGGCGTGCCGGCTGCTCGACTTCGCGGTGATCGCCGAGCACACCGGCGGCACGTTCGACGTGGCGGCGGCCACCGAGCGGGGCGACACCCACACCTGCGTGGTCCGCGCCGCCGGGGCGGTGCTGCCGGAGCTGACGCTGTCGGTGACCGAGACGTCGATCGACGCCGCCACGTTCGCCCTGGACGTGCAGCCCAGCGGCGCGGCGAAGATCAGCAAGCTGGGCAAGGCCGCCTACCGGCGCACGCTGCCCAAGACCGCGAAGTCCGGGCCGGCCGCCGAGGTCGGCTGGCTGGCCACCGAGGGGCGGCTCGCCACGCTGCGCTGGACCGCCCCGACCGGCACCGCGAAGGCGGAGGCGGACAAGACGGCCGGCAAGCTGGTCACGCTGGCCAAGGTGATCGACACCAGGCAGCTCTGACCGGGAGCCGCGTCAGCGGGCCGCGACGAACACCCGGGACGCCACCTCGCGGGGCAGCCGGACCCGGTCACCGGAGCGGTCGATGGAGACGGCGTCGCGTTCCTGCGCCACCGTCACCGTCGCGCCCGGGTCGACGCCGGCGGCGTGCAACTGCCGGAGCACGTCCGAGTCGGTCTGCACGCTCTCGCAGATCCGCCGCACCACGACTGTGCCGGACAGGCCGGGGAACGCCAGGTTGCGCTCACCCTCGACCGCGTCGGCGGGCACCTGGCCCGGGTCGCCCAGCTCCTCCAGGCCCGGGATCGGGTTGCCGTACGGCGAGCGGGTCGGGCGGTTGAGCAGGTCGAAGACCCGCTTCTCCACCGCGTCGCTCATCACGTGCTCCCACCGGCAGGCCTCCTCGTGGGCCTCCTCGTAGGGCATCCCGATCACGTTCACCAGCAGCAGCTCGGCCAGCCGGTGCTTGCGCATCACGGACACGGCGGTGTTGCGGCCCTGCGGCGTGAGGGTCAGGTGCCGGTCGCCCTCGACGGTGAGCAGGCCGTCGCGCTCCATGCGGGCGACGGTCTGGCTGACGGTCGGGCCACTCTGCTTCAGCCGCTCGGCGATGCGGGCACGAAGCGGCGGCACCCCCTCCTCCTCGAGTTCGAGGATGGTGCGCAGGTACATCTCGGTGGTGTCAACAAGGTCGTGCTTCACGTCTGCGGCCTCCTGGGCTCCGATGGTACCCGTTACCACCGACCATCGACGGAGGCGAAGCCGGAGGTGGCGCGCCGAATGGTGTTGACTGGACCGTATGTCCGCCACCGCAGACCTGCTGGTCGAGCCCGACCGGCTCGCCGCCGAACTCGATCACGCCGACCCGCCGACCCTGCTCGACGTCCGCTGGCGGCTGACCGGCCCGCCCGGGCGCGACGACTACGCCGCAGGCCACCTGCCCGGCGCCGTCTTCGTCGACCTGGACACCGAGCTGTGCGGACCGCCCGGCGCCGCCGGGCGGCACCCGCTTCCGGACCCGGCGGCGTTGCAGGCCGCGCTGCGGGCCGCCGGCGTCCGCACCGGTCATCCGGTGGTCGTGTACGACGGCGGCGACGGCATGTCCGCCGCCCGCGCCTGGTGGACGCTGCGCTGGGCCGGGCACCGGCAGGTGCGGGTGCTGCACGGCGGCTTCCCGGCCTGGACGGCCGCCGGGCTGCCGGTCGACACGAGTGTGCCCGCCCCGGCGCCGGGCGACGTGACCGTGGCGCCCGGCGCGCTGCCGGTACTGGACGCCGCGCAGGCCGCCCGGCTCGCCGCCGCCGAACCCGGCGTGCTGATCGACGTCCGGGCCGCGCCGCGCTACCGGGGCGAGCACGAGCCGGTCGACCCGGTCGCCGGGCACGTGCCGGGCGCGGTGAACGTGCCCGCACCGGAGTACGTCACGCAGGGCCGGTTCCCCGACGCCGGTGCGCTGCGGGAGCGGTTCGCCGCCGCCGGGGTGGACGCGGACGCGCCGGTCGGTGCGTACTGCGGCTCCGGGGTGACCGCCGCGCAGGCCGTGCTCGCGTTGCACCTGGCCGGTCGCCCGGACGCCGCGTTGTACGTCGGCTCGTGGAGCGAGTGGGTGGCCGACCCGGACCGTCCGGTCGCGACAGGTGGCACGTCCGGCCGGTGAGCGTACGACTGGTGGGCGCGTCCCGGACCACGTGCGACGATGGCCGCATGGCCGACGACACGGTGGTGGTGTGGGACGAGGCTCTCCTCGCCTACGACATGGGCGACCATCCCCTCGACCCGGTGCGGGTCGAGCTGACCATGGCGCTCGCCCGTGAACTGGGTGTGCTGGACCGGCCCGGCGTACGGCTGGTCAAGCCCGAGCCGGCCGACGACGCGCTGCTCACCCGCGTACACGATCCGGCCTACCTGGACGCGGTCCGGTCCGCGCCGCGTGACCCGCTGTTCGCCGGCTTCGGTCTGGGCACCTCGGACAATCCGGTCTTCGACGGGATGCACGACGCGAGCGCGCTGATCGCCGGCGCCACGACGGCCGCCGCCGAGGCGGTGTGGCGCGGCGACGCCCGGCGCGCGGTCAGCGTCGCCGGCGGGCTGCACCACGCCATGCCCGCCCGCGCCGCCGGGTTCTGCGTCTACAACGACCCGGCCGTGGCCATCGCGCGGCTGCTCGACCTCGGCGCGCAGCGCATCGCGTACGTGGACGTGGACGTGCACCACGGCGACGGCGTGCAGGAGATCTTCTACCGCGACCCGCGGGTCCTCACGATCAGCCTGCACGAGACGCCGCTCGCATTGTTCCCCGGCACCGGGTTCCCGGACGAGACCGGCGGCCCGGGCGCGGAGGGCACCGCTGTGAACGTGCCGCTGCCCCCGGGTGTGGGTGACGCGGGCTGGCAGCGGGCGTTCCACGCGATCGTGCCGTCGGTGCTGCGCGCGTTCCGGCCGCAGGTGCTCGTCACCCAGTGCGGCGCCGACGGGCACCGCAAGGATCCGCTGGCCGACCTGCACCTGTCGGTGGACGGGCAGCGGGCCACGTACCGCTCGCTGCGGGCGCTCGCCGACGAGCTGTGCGACGGTCGCTGGGTCGCCACCGGCGGCGGCGGGTACGCGCTGGTCGAGGTGGTGCCCCGGGCGTGGACGCACCTGCTCGCGATCGCCACCGGTGAGCCGGTCGACCCGGCGATGCTGACCCCGCCCGGCTGGCGGGAGCTGGCCGCGCGGCGGCTACCCGGGCACGACGTGCCGTTGCGGATGACCGACGACGTGGACCCGTCGTACCTGCCGTGGCAGCCCAGCGGCGAGCCGAACGCGGTGGACCGGGCCGTCGCGGCCACCCGCAAGGCCGTCTTCCCGCTGCTCGGGCTCGATCCGCACGACCCGCGCGACTGAGCCGGCGGCAGGGGAGGACCGACCGGTGACCACCGTCGAACAACCGCTGGACGTGCTGCTCAGCGACGGCACGACCGTCCAGCTGCGACCGATCCGTCCGGAGGACGCGCCCGAGATCGTGGCCATGCACGGCCGTTTCTCGGAGCGCACCCGATACCTGCGGTACTTCTCGCCGTACCCGCGTATCCCGGAACGCGACCTGAAGCGTTTCGTCAACGTCGACCACCGCGACCGGGAGGCGTTCGTGGTGCTGGCCGGCGAGCGGATCGTCGCCGTCGGCCGCTACGAGCGGCTCGGCCCCGCCTCGCCCGAGGCCGAGGTGGCGTTCGTGGTCGAGGACGCCTACCAGGGCCGGGGCATCGGCTCGGTGCTGCTGGAGCACCTGGCCGACGCGGCCGGGCGCCACGGGATCGTGCACTTCGTCGCCGAGGTGCTCCCGGCCAACGGGACGATGCTGCGGGTCTTCGCCGACTTCGGCTACCAGGTCCAGCGCCAGTACGCCGACGGCGTGGTGCACCTGAGCTTCCCGATCGCGCCCACCGAGGCGACGCTTGCGGTGCAGCGCGGCCGGGAGCACCGCACCGAGGCCCGGTCGATCGCCCGGCTGCTCGCGCCGCGTGGCATCGCCGTGTACGGCGCCAGCACCACCGGCCAGGGCGTCGGCGCGGCGCTGCTCGGGCACCTGCGCGACGGCGGCTTCGCCGGGGCGATCGTGCCGGTGCACCCGAGCGCGGCGACGGTGGCGGGGCTGCCCGCGTACCCGTCGGCGGCCGACGCCGGCGAGGACGTCGACCTCGCCGTGGTGGCGGTCCCGCCGGACGCGGTGACCGACGTGGTGCACGACGCCGCACGCGCCGGCGCGCACGGCTTGGTGGTGATCTCGGCCGGGTTCGCCGAGTCCGGCCCGGCCGGCGCGGCGGCGCAGCGCGCGCTGGTCCGCGCCGCGCACCTGGCCGGCATGCGGGTGGTCGGCCCGAACTGCCTCGGCGTCGCCAACACCGACCCGGCGGTACGCCTCAACGCCACGCTCGCCCCGGTGCTGCCGGCGGCGGGCCGGGTCGGCGTGTTCAGCCAGTCCGGCGCGTTCGGGGTGGCGCTGCTGGCCGAGGCGTCCCGGCGCGGGCTCGGCCTGTCCAGCTTCGTGTCGGCCGGCAACCGGGCCGACGTGTCCGGCAACGACCTGCTCCAGTACTGGCAGGACGACCCGGCCACCGACGTCATCACGCTCTACCTGGAGACGTTCGGCAACCCGCGCAAGTTCGCCCGGCTGGCCCGGCGCATCGGCCGCAGCAAGCCGGTGGTGGCACTCGCCTCGCTGGCGCGGCCGCCGGGCGTGGGGGAGGCACCCGCGCTGGACGCGGCGGCGGTGAGCGCGCTGTTCGCCCAGTCCGGTGTGATCCGGGTGGACACCGTGTCCGAACTGCTCGACGTGGGTGTGCTGCTGGCCCACCAGCCGCTGCCGGCCGGGCGGCGGGTCGCGGTGGTGGGCAACTCGTCGGCGCTGACCGGGCTGGCCGCGACCGCCTGCGCCGCCCAGGGACTGGCAGTCGCCGACGGCTACCCGCAGGACGTGGGGCCGAGCGCCGGGGCCGCCGCGTACGCCGCCGCGCTCGGTGACGCGGTGGCCGACGAGCGGGTGGACGCCGTGGTGGCGGTGTTCGCGCCGCCGCTGCCGGGCCAGCTCGCCGACCCGGTGGCCGACTTCGCCGCGGCGCTGCCCGACGCGAAGGTCACCGGCAAGCCGGTGGTGGCGACGTTCCTGGCCGGGCTGGTGCCGGCCGGGGTGCCGGCGTACCCGAGCGTGGAGGAGGCGGTACGCGCGCTGGGCCGGGTGACCGCGTACGCGGACTGGCTGCGCCGGCCACCGGGCGTGCTGCCGGAACTGGCCGACGTGGACCGGGCGGCCGGGCACGCCGCGTTGCGCCCGGACGGGGCCGACTCGGCGGCGTTGCTGCGCGCGTACGGGATCGACGTGGTGGAGTCGGTGCCGGCCGGCAGCGCCGACGAGGTGCTGACGGCGGCCGACCGGCTCGGCTGGCCGGTGGCGCTCAAGGCCGCCGCGCCCGGGCTGCGGCACCGCCTCGACCTCGGCGCGGTACGCCTCGACCTGGCCGACGCCGCCGCGCTGCGCCGCGCGTACGCCGAGATGGCCCCGGTGTTCGGCGCGGAGGTGCTGGTGCAGCCGATGGTCGCGCCGGGTGTGGCGTGCGTGGTGGAGCTGGTGGAGGATCCGGCGTTCGGGCCGGTGGTCGGGTTCGGGCTGGGTGGCGTGGCGACCGAGCTGCTGGGCGACCGGGCCTGGCGCGCGGTCCCGCTCACCGACCGGGACGCCGCCGAGCTGGTCGACGAGCCCCGCGCGGCGCCGCTGCTGCGCGGGCACCGGGGCGCCGCGCCGGTGGACCGGGCGGCCCTTGTCGACCTGCTGGTGCGGGTCGGCCGGCTCGCCGACGAGCAGCCCCGGGTGCGGTCGCTCACGCTGAATCCGGTGCTGGCCCGGCCGGACGGCATCTCGGTGCTGCACGCCGCCGTGCGCACCGGCGCCGAGGCCGCCCGCCCGGACACCGGCCCGCGAAGGTTGTAGACCTCAGCCGCGCGCGGAGATCTGCTGCACCGACCACTCGTTGCCGTCCGGGTCGCGGAAGAACGCGAAGCCGACGTTGTCCAGCGGGTGCGGCACCGGGTACGGGTTCTGGCCCATCACCTGGATCTCGCTCACCTCGACGCCCCGCTCGACCAGTTCGGCGCGCGCCCGTTCCAGGTCCGGTACGACCAGTTGCACGCCCTTGAGCGAGCCCGGCGGCATCTCCGGTACGACGCCCCGGCCGAGGACGATCGAGCAGCCGGAGCCCGGGGGAGTGAGTTGGACGATCCGCCCCGCGCCGCCCAGATCGGTGTCGTGGTCGAGGTCGAAGCCGAGCCGTTGCGCGTAGAACTCCTTGGCCCGGTCCAGGTCGGAGACCGGTACGACCACCACTTCCAGCGTCCAGTTCATGTCGTCGCTCCTGTCGTCGAATCGGTGTGCAGCACTGCCGCGAGCCGGTCGAACGCCTCGCTCAGGCCGCGGGTCATCGGATAGCGCAGGACGGTGTCGCGCCCCTGCGCGGTGGCGTACCGCAGGTGGGTGACGACCGTGGTCCGGTCCGCCGGACCGGTGAAGTCGTGACGCACCAGCGTCTCGCCCGGATAGGACTGTCCGTCGAAGAGTTCGGTGCAGACCAGTCGCGCGGGCGGGTCGACCTCCCGGTACGTGCCGCCCTGGCCCATCAGGTCGCCGTCCGGCCCTCGGGAGACGAACCGCCACCGTCCGCCCACCCGCAGGTCCACCTCGCACTCGACGAGGTGCCAGCCGCGGGCGCCCCACCAGCGGACCAGCAACTCGGGGCGGGTGAAGGCGGCGAACACGAGGTGGCGCGGAGCGGCGAAGTCGCGGCTGAGCCGGATCTCCCGGTCGCCGGGCAGGCTCACGGTCAGGCCGGTCACCGCTGCTCCCCGGCGGTCAGTTCGGCGAGCACCTCGTCCAGTCGCGCGTAGCTCTCGGCCCAGTAGTCCCGGTAGTCCGCCAGCCACGCGACCGCCTCCCGCAGCGGCCGGGCGTCGAGCCGGCAGGGACGGCGTTGCGCGTCCCGGCCCCGGGTGACCAGGCCGGCGCGTTCGAGCACCTTGAGGTGCTTGGAGACGGCCGGCTGGCTCATCGCGAACGGCTCGGCCAGTTCGGTGACAGTCGCCTCCCCGGCGGCCAGCCGGGTGAGGATGGCGCGCCGGGTGGGGTCGGCGAGCGCGGCGAAGGTGGCGTCGAGCAGATCCGCGGACACGTTCATAACCTCCTGGTTGTGTAACCAGTCGGTTGTATACGGTGGGAGCGCGCAGGTCAAGCACGACAGGCCCCGGCGAACCGCCGGGGCCTGTCGGGGCAGGGATGGATCAGCAGGCGTACGCCTCCAGCCGGTTCGCCCGCTCCGGGTCGCGCAGCTTGAGCAGCGTGACCTTCTCGATCTGCCGGATCCGCTCCCGGGACAGGCCGAACTCGCGGCCGACCTCGTCCAGCGTGCGCTGCCGGCCGTCGTCCAGGCCGAAGCGCAGCCGGATCACCGCCTGCTCCCGCTGGGACAGCGTGGCCAGCACGATGCGGACCTCGTTGCGCAGCTCGCCGTTGGTGGCGGCGTCGCCCGGCTCGGTTCGCGGGTCGACGGCGGCGACGAAGTCGCCGAGCGCGCTCTCGCCGTCCTCGCCGACGGCCTGGTCCAGGCTGACCGGCTCCCGGTCGTAGGAGATCAGCTCGATCACCTGGAACTCCGGGATCTCCAGCGCCGTGGCGACCTCGCTCACAGTGGGCTCGCGGCCCAGCGTCACCGACAGCTCGCGGCGTACCCGGACCATCCGGTTGACCTGCTCGACCATGTGCACCGGGATGCGGATGGTGCGGGCCTGGTCGGCCATGGCGCGGGTGATGGCCTGGCGGATCCACCAGGTGGCGTAGGTGGAGAACTTGTAGCCCTTGGTGTAGTCGAACTTCTCGACGGCGCGGATGAGGCCGAGGTTGCCTTCCTGGATGAGGTCGAGGAAGGCCATGCCGCGACCGGTGTAGCGCTTGGCGATGCTCACCACCAGCCGCAGGTTGGCCTCCAGCAGGTGGTCCTTGGCGGCGCGGCCCTCGGCCGCGATCAGCGCCAGGTCCGCGCGCAGCTCGGCGGAGACGGGGGTGCAGGTGGCCAGCTTCTCCTCGGCGAAGAGGCCGGCCTCGATCCGCTTGCTCAGCTCGACCTCCTGCGCCGCGGTGAGCAGCTTGGTGCGGCCGATGCCGTTCAGGTACGCCCGGACCAGGTCGGTGGAGACGCCGCGCTCGTCGGTGGCGTCGAGGTCCGTGAGGGTGATGTCCATGTCCTGGTGCTCGATCATCTGCTGGGTCATCTCTGTTCTCCCCGTGTCCGACGTGCCTACCGGTCCCGTGCCGCCCACGCGGTGGTGGCCGATGACAAACAGCTTGGCGGTCGGGGCGTGAGACGGGAGTGAGGCGATCGGGGACCCGACAGGAATCCACGTGGGAATCCGGCATTCCCTTGCCCGGCGCGGTTACCGTGCCACCGACCGGCCGTCGGGGCCGGCCCGGCACTGACGATCGGAGAACGTGGTGGTCTTCAAGCGGCTCATGCAGGCGATGGGTGTGGGCGGACCGTCGGTGGAGACGGTGCTGGCCAACCCGAACTGCCGCCCGGGCGGCGTTCTGGAGGGCCGGATCCAGGTGGTCGGCGGTGACCACCCGGTGGACGTGAGCTACATCGCACTCGGCCTGGTCACGCGGGTCGAGGTGGAGAGCTCCGACAGCGAGTACGACGTCAACCAGGAGTTCGGCCGGGCCCAGATGACCGGCCCGTTCCGGCTGGAGCCGGGGCAGCGTCACGACGTGCCGTTCCGCTTCCAGGTGCCCTGGGAGACCCCGCTGACCGACCTGTACGGCCAGCACCTGCACGGCATGACGATGGGTCTGCGTACCGAGCTGGAGGTGGCGCGGGCGATGGACAAGGGTGACCTGGACCCGGTGGCGGTGCACCCGCTGCCGGCCCACGAGCGGCTGCTGGAGGCGCTGCTGCGGCTGGGCTTCCGCTTCGCCCGTGCCGACGTCGAGCGCGGACACATCTACGGCCTGCACCAGCAGTTGCCGTTCTACCAGGAGATCGAGTTCTACCCGGCGCCGCAGTACGCGGGCGCGATGAACCAGCTGGAGGTCACCTTCGTGACCGATCCGCGCCAGGTCCACGTGGTGCTGGAGCTGGACAAGCGGGGCGGCCTGTTCACCGAGGGCCGCGACGCGTTCGGCCGGTTCACTGTGGACCACGCGACCGCGGACCACACGGACTGGGCCGCCCAGCTCGACGGCTGGCTGCGGCAGTCGCTGTCCCGCCGGGGCCTGTTCTTCTAGAGGTCGAGCACGAGGGTCCGGGGACCGACGTTGACGCTCTCCACCAGCATGTGGGCGCGGAACCGGCCGGTCTCCACCTTCGCGCCCCGGGACCGCAGCTGTTCGACCACGGCGTCCACCAGGGGTTCGGCCACCTCGGCGGGAGCGGCGGCGGTCCAGCTCGGCCGCCGGCCCTTGCGGGCGTCGCCGTAGAGCGTGAACTGGCTGACCACGAGCAGCGGCGCCCCGACGTCGGCGGCGCTGCGCTCGTCGTCGAGGATGCGCAGCTCGTGCAGCTTGCGGGCCATCGTGGCGGCCACCTGGGGGGTGTCGGTGTGGGTGACGCCGAGCAGCACCAGCAGCCCGTCGGAGATCTCGCCGGTCACCTCGTCGCCGACAGTCACCCGGGCCCGGCCGACGGTCTGCACCACCGCCCGCATCAGTCGGTCACCGGCTCGACGATGCCGCGCTCGACCAGGTGCGCCACGATCGGTCCGGCCGCCTCGGCCAGCTCGTCCGGCGCCACGTCGTGCGCGGCGGCCAGCAGGGCGAGCTGGTCGCGCAGCGGCAGCCGGCCGTCGGCGCCGCCGACCAGGGCGAGCACCAGCGGGTCGATCTCCTCCGACCAGCGCAGGCCGCGCGGCACGGCCAGGACCTGCCGGTCCACCGCCCAGCCGTCGTCGCCCATGGTGGCCTCCTGCCGGAGCTGGAGCCCTTCGGCGGCACGGTAGCGGGCGGCGAGCAGGCCCTCGGTGTCCCGGGCGCGCAGCCAGTCCTGCCTGGTGAACCACTCGCCGATCCGGTCGCCCAGCGGCGGCTCGACCCGCTGGCGCAGGTCCTCCACCCGCACGACCGGCTGGTCGTGGCCGGAGCGGCGCAGCGAGACGATGCCGAAGCCGATCGCCTCGACCTTGTACGCGTCGAACCAGTCCAGCCAGGCCGCCATCCGCTGCGGGTCGGCGCTCTCGCCGACGTCGGTGAGCCACAGGTTCACGTACGCCATCGGGTCGGCCACCTCGCGCTGGATCACCCAGGCGTCCAGGCCGGTGCCGGCGAACCAACCGGTGACCCGCTCGGCCCAGTCCTCGCCGGTGACGTGCACCCAGTTCGCCAGGTACTGCATGGTGCCGCCCTCGGTGAGCAGGTCCGGCGCGGCGGCGGCCAGCTCCGCGCCGATCGCGTCGCCGACCCGCCCGGAGTCCCGGTAGACGTGCGTGGTGGTGCCCGGGCCGACCACGAACGGCGGGTTGCTGACCACCAGGTCGAAGCGGCGCCCGGCTACCGGGGCGACCATGTCGCCGCGCAGCAGCTCCCAGTCCTGACCGTTGAGCGCGGCGGTGGTGGCGGCGAACCGCAGCGCCCGCTCGGAGACGTCGGTGGCGGTGACCCGGCGGGCGTGGGTGCCCAGGTGCAGCGCCTGCACGCCGGAACCGGTGCCCAGGTCGAGCGCGGTGTCCACGACCGGGCGCACGGCGGCCGAGATCAGCGTCTGGGTGGCGCCGCCGATGCCCAGCACGTGCTCGGAGTGCAGCGGGCGCCCGGGCCGCGCACTGGCGGGCACGTCGGCGAGCACCCACCAGTCGTCGCCGTACGGCTCCAGGTCGACCCCGGCGCGCAGGCCGTCGCCGTGCCGCTCCACGATGCCCCCGGCCAGCGCCTCGTCCAGCGCCAGCGGAGCCAGCGCGTCGGCGACCGCCGCCTCCGGCTCGGTCTGGTCGCAGATGAAGACGCGGATCAGCGTGGCCAGCCGGTCCCGGTCCTCGGTGGCGCGCAGCGCGGCCCGGTAGTCGTTGCGGGCCACCGCGCCGGTGGTCTGCGGGCCCAGGCGGTCGGCGATCCCGTTGGCGGTGAAGCGGGCGAGCGTCAGCGCGGTGCGCAGCGCGTCGACCCCGGCGGGGGAGAGCAGCATGTCGTGACGGTCCACGTGCTCATCCTGCCTCGGGCGTCGTCCGGCGTGGCGCGCACCCGCCGATCCATAACGTGGACCGTATCTATCGGCAACTATCTCTTTCATGTTTATCGATCTCTGGTTAGCATTCCTGCCAACATCCGTCGATGGGGTGATCCGGCCACAAACCGGGCTGCCCCGGTAGGGAGCCAGACGATGCCCGACGTGTCCCTTCCCCGGCGCCGCGCGCTGCGTGCGCTCGCCGTCACGGCCGCCGCCGCGGCCTTCGCCGCCGCCGCCTCCACGCCCGCTCTCGCCGCACCCACCGGGGAGATCCGGTACGCCGGTGCCGCCGACGCCGTCAGCGGCAGCTACGTGGTCGTGCTCAAGGGCGACGCGGTCGGCACCGCGAACACCCTCGCCGCCCGTACCGCCGTGCCGGACCGGGCCGCCGGCCTGGCCAAGCGCTACGGCGGCAACGTCGGCACGGTGTGGAGCTCCGCTCTCACCGGCTACAGCGCGAAGATGACCCCCGCCCAGGCGCGCCGGCTCGCCGCCGACCCGTCCGTCGCGTACGTCGAGCAGGACCGCGTCATGACCACCCAGGGCACCCAGACCGGCGCCACCTGGGGCCTGGACCGGATCGACCAGCGCAACCTGCCGCTGAACAGCACCTTCACCTACCCGAACACCGCCAGCAACGTGCGCGCCTACATCATCGACACGGGCATCCGCACCACGCACAGCGACTTCGGCGGCCGGGCCACCTGGGGCACCAACACCGTCGACACCAACAACACCGACTGCAACGGCCACGGCACCCACGTCGCCGGCACCGTCGGCGGCACCAAGTACGGCGTGGCCAAGGGTGTGCGCCTGGTCGCCGTCAAGGTGCTCAACTGCTCCGGCAGCGGCACCACCGCCGGCGTGATCAGCGGCGTCAACTGGGTCACCTCGAACGCGGTGAAGCCGGCCGTGGCGAACATGAGCCTCGGCGGCGGCGCCAGCACCACGCTGGACAACGCGGTGGCCAACTCGATCAACTCCGGCATCACGTACGCGCTCGCGGCCGGCAACTCCAGCGCCAACGCGTGCAACTCGTCGCCGGCCCGGGTCGCCTCGGCGATCACGGTGGGCGCCACCACCAGCACCGACGCCCGTGCCTCCTACTCGAACTACGGCTCCTGCGTGGACATCTTCGCCCCGGGTTCGTCGATCACCTCGGCGTGGCGTACCAGCGACACCGCCACCAACACGATCAGCGGCACCTCGATGGCGTCCCCGCACGTGGCCGGCGCGGCGGCGCTCGTCCTGTCCGCCAACACCTCCTACACCCCGGCTCAGGTGGCCAGCTACCTGACCAGCAACGCCACCACCGGCAAGGTGACCAGCCCGGGCTCGGGCTCGCCGAACCGGCTGCTCTTCGTCGTCAACTGACGACACCGGTGACCTGACCACACCGTGGGCCGCGGCCCGGTGGACCTCCCAGGGGTCCGCCGGGCCGCGTCACGTGGTCGGGGAGTCGCCGCCCCTGACCGGCGGGCGGCGCGGCACTATGGTCCCCATGACGCTGTCACTGCCCATCGACCCGCAGGCGAACGAACTGCTGGGCCGCAGCCCGCTGGCCCTGCTCCTCGGCATGGTGCTGGACCAGCAGATCGTCCAACCAGGGAAAATGGCGTTCTAGGTCGCGCGGAGTCGGATTCAGGGGCGCGGGTTGTGGACTGGCTCGGCGTCGTCCGGCCAGTTCGACGTGAAGATCCAGTCGAGGCCATCCTCCCCGTCCGTATCCAGATGGGGAGCGCGACGCAGGCCGGCGCGTGCCGCGACCTTCAGCGACGCCGCGTTGTCGGGTCGGACTCTCGCGATGATCGGATAGTCGGGCAGGTGCGCGGTTGCCCAGTTGACGACGGCGGTGGCGGCTTCGGTGGCTACTCCGTTGCCCCAGGCCAGCGGGTCAAGGCGGTAGAAGAGGTTCAAGATGGTGCGGCCGTGCAGCTGCATCAGCTTGATGCCGCAAAAGCCGAGCGGCTGATGGGTCCGCAGCTGGCTGTGGACGGTCCAGTAGCCGAAGCCGTGCTGGTTCCAGTGTTCGTTCCAGCGTTGGTAGCGCTCCTCGGCTTCTGCACGTGTGGCAAGCGCGTCAGCCGGATTGTGGGCGTATGCCGTTGGATCGCTGTGGATTCGATAGATGGTGTCGATGTCAGCGTGGGTCGGGCGGCGTAGCGACAGCCGGGGAGTCTGCACTTCTTCGTTGTCGATCAGGTCGGCGTGGCCCATGTCTGGATCTTCTCCTTCCGGTGCCATCGGGTGGAGGTTCGACTTGGTGGCACCTTCGACACGTCAGGTAATCGTTGGTGGCGGAGTTTGGTGAGGGACCATGACTGCCATGACACTGTCCTTGCCCATAGATCCTGCGGCGAACGAACTTCTCAATCGGAATGCGCTGGCCCTTGTTCTCGGGCTCGTCCTGGACCAGCAGGTGCCGATGGAGAAGGCGTTCTCCTCCCCGTACGTGCTGGCGCAGCGGCTCGGCCACGAGCCCGACGCCGCGGAGCTGGCCGGGTACGACCCGGAGGCGCTGGTGGAGATCTTCGCCCGGCCGCCCGCGCTGCACCGCTTCCCCAAGGCGATGGCGGCCCGCGTTCAGGAGGTGTGCCGGGCGCTCGTCGAGCGTTACGACGGCGACCCGGCCCGGCTCTGGTCCGACGTGACAGACGGCCGGGAGCTGCTGCGCCGGGTGGGTGAGCTGCCCGGGTTCGGCCGGCAGAAGGCACAGATCTTCGTCGCGCTGCTCGGCAAGCGGTTCGGGATCACCCCGGACGGCTGGCGCGAGGCGGCCGGCGACTACGGCGACGCGGACGCCCACCGGTCGGTCGCGGACGTGACCGATCCGGAGTCGCTGCGCCGCGTACGCGAGTTCAAGCAGCGGATGAAGGCGGAGGCGAAGGCCGCGAAGGGCTGATCCGCCGCCCGCCGCCGCAACCGGCCCGCCGTCCCTGTCGTTTGTTGCCAGGACGGGGGGACGGGGGCGGACGATGACCGAGCAGCGGGGCGGGGCGCTGCTGCGTACCGCGTCCAGTCCCGGGCGGGCCACCTTTCTGGAGCTCTTCTTCGACCTGGTCTTCGTGTTCGCGCTGACCCGGGTCTCCCAGCGGCTGATCAGCGGTCTGGACGGCTCCGCCGGGGCGGTGGCCGCCGACGTGGGCAGGACCCTGCTGCTGTTCCTGGTGCTCTGGCAGGTCTGGACGATCACCACCTGGGTGACCAGCCGGTACGAGCCGGAGCGCACCGTCATCCAGGTCGTCGTGGTCGGCACGATGTTCGGCAGCCTGGTGCTGGGCGTGACGCTGCCGCGCGCCCTGGAGGAGCGGGCGCTGCCGTTCGCGCTCGCGTACGTGGTGGTGATGGTCGGCCGGCCGCTGCTGATCTTGGTGGCGTTGCGCGCGCACCCGCGGCGCCTGGTGCCGCTGCGGCTGGCCGCCTGGGCGGGATTCAGCGCCCCGCTCTGGATCGCCGGCGCGCTGATGCCCGGTCCCCGCCTGGCGCTGTGGGTCGTCGCGCTGGCGGTGGACCACCTCGGCACGATTCTGGGCTGGCCGCTGCCGTGGATCGGGGCCTCGCGCATCCGGCAGTGGCTCGTCGCCGGGGAGCACCTGGCCGAGCGCTACCAGCAGATCTTCCTCATCGCGCTCGGTGAGTCGATCCTGGTGATCGGCGTGACCTTCAGCGGGAAGGAGTTCTCCGGCGACGCGGCGGTGGCGTTCGCGATCTCGTTCGTGATCACGGCGTTGCTCTGGCGGATCTACTTCTACCGGGCCGGTCACCTGCTCGCGGAGGCGCTGCGGGTGGCCGGCACGCCGGGACGGCTGGCCGAGTCGGCGGCGCAGACCCACCTGTTCATGGTGCTCGGCGTGATCGGCGCGGCGGTCGGCTACGAGCTGGTCATCACCCACCCGTACGACACGGCCCGGCCGAGCTGGTGGTGCTGGTGCTGCTCCTGCCCGCGCTGGCGGCCGTGCCGGCGATGTTCGCGCTCGGTGCGGTGGCAGTCGTGCTGGCGATCGTCGCGTTCGCCGACGCCCGCCGGGCCTGGCACCGGCCGCCGGAGGCCCCCGCCTCGCCGATCGGGCGGGAGGCGCTCGGCGAGGCCGGCCCCGAGGCGTGAGCGGTCAGGCTGCGGTCGGGCGGGACAGCGACGCCAGCGCGCGGCGCACGTCGGCCAGCGAGACGGTGGCGGAGTCGTCCAGGTCGGCCAGGCCGGCCTCGATCCACTGCCGCATCAACGTGGTCACGCCGATGCCGCGCGCGTCGGCGGCGGCGCGGACCCGCTCGTACGTCTCCAGCGGAAGCCGGACCGACCGGCTGACCATCGGCACGTCGGTGTCGGGGGTGGGCAGCTGCGCCGGTGACGTGTCGTCGATCAGCTCGGCGAACGCGTCGCCTCCGGCGTGGAACCGCTTGGTCGCCTCGTCACGATGCATCGTGACCGCCTCCTCGTCGGCGTGATCTCCGCACCGCCTCGTCGTAGCGCTTGGCCTCGACGTCGCTCAGCTCGCGGGCGGAGAGGATGTCCCAGTCGTTGTCGGTGCCGTCGGCCTCGGCCAGCAGCACGGCGAGCCGCCGGCCCCGGTGGTCGGTGGCGTAGACCACCATCACGTCGTCACCGAGGTGCCGGATGACCCGGCGGTTGCTGTGCAGGGCCTCCCAGACTTCCCCGGGTGTGACGTCGTAGACCCGCAGGTTCGCCAGCGCCTCGTCGGTGAAGCTGAACCGGTTGGCCACGGGCGAAGCGTACCACGCACGTAACACGCGTCCGGCTGTCACGAATTTCGCCGATCATCCGTCCGGAGTGACAGGATGGGCCCTATCCCCTCGTAGGAGGTCCGTGGTGAAGCGTCAGGCGTACCAGCCGATACTGATCACCGACGCCCCGCGCAGCCAGGACGACCAGCTCAACAGCCGGCAGAAGCGATACGTGCTGATGATGGCCATCCGGGTCGCGTGTCTGGTGGCGGGCGCGATCCTGGTCGGCGCGAAGGCCCCACTGCTCTGGCTCTGGCTGCCGCTGTGCGCGCTCGGCATGGTGCTCGTGCCCTGGCTCGCCGTGCTGCTCGCCAACGACCGGCCGCCCAAGGAGGAGCACCGGCTGGCGAACCGGTTCCAGAACCGGCGCCGCGAGGAGCCCGCCCCCACGGCCGTGACCGCCGAGGAGAACCCGCACAAGATCATCGACGCCGAGCCCTGACCAGCCCGGGCGGAGCACCGCCCGGACCGGCCACCGCCCGTCAGGGCGCCGGGCGGGCGCCCACAGTCGTCACGGCGAGCGCGCCCAGGTCACCGGCGCGGGCCAGCGCGGCACGCGGGTCGGCCCCGGCCAGCCACGCGGTGAGCAGCCCGGCTGCGAACGCGTCGCCGGCGCCGGTCACGTCCACCACGTCCACCCCGGGCGCCGGCGCGAACTCCACCACACCGCCGCGCTCCACCCACACCGCGCCCGCCGCGCCGCGCTTGACCACCACCCGGTGCGCCACGGCTGTCAGCGCCCGCGCCTGCGCCGCCGGGTCCAGCCCGCCGGCCAGCACCGTCGCCTCGTCCGTGTTGACCAGCAGCAGGTCGACGTCGCGTACCCAGGTCAGGAACGCCCCGCCGACGCGCCGCAGCGGCGCCGCGGACGCCGCGTCGACGCTGACGGTCAGCCCGCGCTCGCGGGCGGTGGCCAGCGCGCGCAGGCCGGCGCCGCGCGACCCGACGTCCAACAGGGTGTACGCGGACAGGTGCAGATGCCCGGCGTCGGGCGCGGCGGCCAGCGCCGCGTCCACGTGCCCGGCGGTCAGCCGCAGGTTCGCGCCCCGCTGGCTGATCATCGTGCGCTCCCCGTCGTGGGCGAGCACGATGACGGTGCCGGTCGGGTAGCCCTCGTGCCGCTCCACCGCGCAGTCCACACCGATCCGGGTCAGCTCGGCCACCCGCTCCCGGCCGGTCTCGTCGTCGCCGACGGCGGCGACCAGCGTCACCGCGGCGCCCTGCCCGGCGAGCCAGGCCGCGGTGTTCGCCGCCTGCCCGCCGCCGCTGAACCGGATCCCGGCCGCGGTGTCCGAGCCGGTGGCGAGCGGCCCGGACAGCACCGCGAGCACGTCGGTGATCACGTCGCCGACGACGACTATTCGCGGCGTGGCGCTCATGGGGCGCGGCGGGTCGCCGCGGCGACCGCGATCCGGGCCGCGAGGTCGGCGTTACGCAGGATGATCCGGACGTTCACCGCCAGGCTCGCGCCCTCGGTCGCCGAATGGAAGTGCGACAGCAGGAACGGGGTGACCGCCTTGCCGGTGATCCCCTCGCGGGCCAGCGCGGCCAGCCCTTCGGCGAGCGTGCGGTCGTGCAGCGCCGGGTCGAGCTGCTCGTCGGCGGGCAGCGGGTTGGCCACCACCAGGCCACCGTGGTGCACGCCGTGCGCCGCGCGGGCGGCCAGCACGTCCGCCACCTGCTCCGGCGACTCGACCGACCAGTCCAGGTCGAAGCCCGAGTCGGTCAGGTAGAAGCCGGGGAAGCGGCGGGTGCGGTAGCCGACCACGCCCACCCCGAGCGTCTCCAGCCGCTCCAGCGTGGCGCCCACGTCGAGGATCGACTTCACCCCGGCGCAGACCACGGCGATCGGCGTCCGGGCCAGCGTGACCAGGTCGGCCGACTCGTCGAACGTCTGCGCCGCCTCCCGGTGCACGCCGCCGAGCCCACCGGTGGCGAACACGCCGATCCCGGCCGCCGCCGCGACAGCGCTCGTGGCCGCCACGGTGGTGGCGCCGTCAGCGCCGGTTGCCGCCGCCGGGGCCAGATCGCGGACCGAGAGCTTGCTCACGCCGTCGACGGTGGCGAGCCGGGTGAGCTGGGCGTCGTCCAGCCCCACCCGCAGCTCGCCGGCGACCATGCCGATGGTGGCCGGCACCGCCCCCGCGTCCCGTACCGCCTGCTCGATCTCGCGCGCCACCCGCAGGTTGTCCGGGCGGGGCAGCCCGTGCGAGACGATCGTGCTCTCCAACGCCACGACCGGGCGGCCGTCCCGCAGGGCGTCGGCCACCTCACTACCGAGACTGATGTGAAAGTTGGTCACGTCGGTTACCGTACGGGCCGCTTCCGGCCGGGGCCCAGGTGGACCGGGGCGGACCGACCTGCAAAACTGGAACGCCGGAGGTGTAGTCGTGAGCACAGAGGTTCTCGAGCGTCCCGAGCTGAAGGACGCGGACACTGGTCCGGAGATGTTCCACTACGTCCGCAAGGAGAAGATCGCCGAGAGTGCCGTCATGGGCACCTACGTGGTCGCACTCTGCGGCGAGACGTTCCCGGTCACCAAGGCGGCCAAGCCGGGTTCGCCCGTCTGCCCGAAGTGCAAGGAGATCTACGACTCGTACTCCGAGTGACAGCGGGCGGCTCCGCCGCCCCTGGACGTAACCTGCGGCGGTGACCACCTCCACCGCCCTGCTTCTCGCCGACCTGACCGGCGTGGCGGTCTTCGCCGCCTCCGGCGCCTCCGCGGCGGTGGCGAAACGGCTCGACCTGTTCGGCGTGGTCTTCGTCGGCGTGGTCGCCGCGCTCGGCGGCGGCATCTTCCGCGACCTGGCCATCGACGAGGTGCCCCCACTGGCGTTCGCCGACTGGCGCTACGCCGCCACCGCGGCGGTCGTCGCCACGGCCGTGTTCTGGCTGCACCCCCAGCTCGCCCGGCTGCGCACCACGGTGCTGGTGCTCGACGCCGCCGGCCTCGGCCTGTTCACCGTCACCGGCACGCTCAAGGCCCTCGACGCCGCCGTGCCGGCGGTCGGCGCCTGCATGATCGGCATGCTCACCGCCATCGGCGGCGGTCTCGGCCGGGACCTGCTCACCGGCGAGATCCCGGTGGTGCTGCGCCGCGAGATCTACGCCCTCGCGGCGCTCGCCGGAGCGATCACTGTGGCGCTGCTGTCGGCGTGCGGACAGGCCACCGCCGTGCCGCTGACCGGCGCCGTGCTGCTCGTGTTCGGGCTGCGCCTGATCGCGCTGCGCCGGCGCTGGTCCGCCCCGGTGGCGACGATGCGGCCGCCACGCACCGGCACCCGGGGACCACTGACCTGACCCGCCCTGCGCCGGGGCGGGCGGATGTGACAGGCGTGGCGTCGAGTGGGGCGTACGGCCCGCGCTGGTTATGCTGAACCGGCCTTCGCGGCACCGGATGCGCGAGGGCGTTTTCATGGGCGGCGGCTCCCGTGGCCCCGGTCGGGCCCGCCGCCGTCCGCGGCGGAGAGGAGCTACGCGTGCCACCGCGGATGCCGACGCTCGACACGTTCCCGCCCCTGCGCGCCTGGCAACGCAAGGCGCTCGTCGAATACCTGCGCCGCCGGACCGAGGACTTCACCGCGGTCGCCACGCCCGGCGCCGGCAAGACCACGTTCGCGCTGCGCATCGCCGCCGAGCTGCTCGCCGACGGCACCGTCGAGGCGGTGACCGTGGTCGCGCCGACCGAGCACCTGAAGACCCAGTGGGCACAGGCCGCCGCCCGGGTCGGCATCCAGCTCGACGCCGCGTTCCGCAACGCCGACCTGCACTCCGCCGCCGACTTCCACGGCGCGGTGGTCACCTACGCCCAGGTGGGCATGGCGCCGCAGGTGCACCGGCGGCGCACCATGACCCGGCGCACGCTCGTCATCCTGGACGAGATCCACCACGCCGGCGACTCGCGTACCTGGGGCGACGGCGTGAAGGCGGCCTTCGAGCCCGCGGTACGCCGGCTGATGCTCACCGGTACGCCGTTCCGCTCCGACGACAACCCGATCCCGTTCGTCAGCTACGAGCGCGGCGGCGACGGGCTGCTGCGCTCGCGCGCCGACTCGGTCTACGGCTACTCCGACGCGCTGCGCGAGGGCGTGGTCCGGCCGGTGCTGTTCCTGGCGTACTCGGGGGAGACCCGCTGGCGCACGAACGCCGGTGAGGAACTGGCCGCCCGCCTCGGCGAGCCGATGACGCAGGACCTGATCGCCCAGGCGTGGCGTACCGCGCTGGACCCGGCCGGCGACTGGATGCCGCAGGTGCTGCGTGCCGCCGACGCCCGGCTGAGCGTGCTGCGCGCCAACGGCATGCCTGATGCGGGCGGCCTGGTCATCGCCAGCGACCAGCAGGTGGCCCGCTCGTACGCGAAGCTGCTGGAGCAGGTGACCGGTGAGAAGGCCGCAGTGGTGCTCTCCGACGACCAGGGCGCGTCCGCGCGGATCGCGACGTTCGCCGCCTCCCAGCAGCGGTGGCTGGTCGCGGTGCGGATGGTGTCCGAGGGCGTCGACATCCCCCGGCTCGCCGTCGGCGTGTATGCGACGAGTGCCAGCACCCCGCTGTACTTCGCGCAGGCGATCGGCCGGTTCGTCCGGGCCCGCCGTTCCGGCGAGACCGCGTCGGTTTTCCTGCCCAGCGTGCCGCACCTGCTCGGGCTCGCCAGCGAGATGGAGGCCGAGCGGGACCACGTGCTCGGCAAGCCGAAGGACCGCGAGGGCTTCGACGACGACCTGCTGGAGCGCGCCCAGCGCGACGACGGCGCCAGCGGGGAGCTGGAGAAGCGTTTCGCGGCGCTCTCCGCGACCGCCGAGCTGGACCAGGTGATCTTCGACGGCGCCTCGTTCGGCACCGCCGCCCAGGCCGGCACGCCCGAGGAGGAGGAATACCTCGGTCTGCCCGGTCTGCTCACCGCCGACCAGGTCTCGCTGCTGCTGACGAAGCGGCAGGCCGAGCAGCTCGCCGCGCAGAAGCGCCGGGCCGCCCAGCGGACCGCTGAGCCGGCCGCTGCGGCCCCGGCGGCGGCGCCCCCACCGATGAGTGCCGCCCAGCGTCGGGTGGCGCTACGGCGGCAGCTGAACGCCCTGGTGGCCGCCCGGCACCACCACACCGGCCAGCCGCACGGGAAGATCCACGCCGAGCTGCGCCGGATCTGCGGCGGCCCGCCCAGCGCGCAGGCCACGATCGAGCAGCTCGAGGAGCGCATCGCCACCGTGCAGACCCTGTAAGGAAGGGCCCCCTGTTAACGCCTCCGGTAGAGCAGGGGCCCCTCCTTAGCACCGGGCGGCACCGCGCGGCATCAGGCGGCACCCGCACGAAAAACCGGCCGGAGGCTCCCCTTGCGGGTGCCTCCGGCCGGTCATGTCGGGTTGTGGACTTCTTGTCGGACCTCAGTTCGCCATGAGATCGGCGCCTCGCCAGCTGAACTCCGGGTCCGACGCGTAGCGCACGGTGATCTTGATCAGATCCTCCGCGTACTTGTTCGCGTGGTGCCCACAGAACACCAGCTCGCTCCCACCCGCCAGAGTGATCCGGAGCTTGCCGGCAGCATTGCAGCGGTCGCACCGTTCATCGGCGGCCGGGGGGCTCACCGTCTCGGGCGGCGGCGTGAGGGTCGGGGTCATCGCCTTCCTCCTCTGGTCGTCACCGATGAACACTCTCTTCGGTTGCTCACCTATCGTGCAACACCCATCTCGGGCCCTGCCTTCCCTGTGTGCCCGCGGGGGACCGAGGTCACACCTGGCGTGGAGGACAGTGTGCCGTGCACCAAGGGTGCCACGTCAACGATCACAAACAGGCAACCGAACGATCACCAAAGAGTGTTCTACGGTTGGTGATCAAACCGGCACGATTTGTTGACGTGCGCGGTCAGTCCAGGTAGTCGCGGAGCACCTGGGAACGCGAGGGGTGCCGCAACTTGGACATGGTCTTGGATTCGATCTGCCGGATGCGTTCCCGGGTCACGCCGTACACCTGGCCGATCTCGTCCAGGGTGCGCGGCTGGCCGTCGGTGAGGCCGAAACGCAGGCGCACCACGCCCGCCTCACGCTCGGACAGCGTCTGCAGGACCTGCTGGAGCTGGTCCTGCAGCAGCGAGAACGACACCGCGTCGACGGCGACGACCGCCTCGGAGTCCTCGATGAAGTCGCCGAGCTGGCTGTCACCCTCGTCGCCGATGGTCTGGTCGAGCGAGATGGGCTCCCGGGCGTACTGCTGGATCTCCAGCACCTTCTCCGGTGTGATGTCCATCTCCTTGGCCAGCTCCTCCGGGGTGGGCTCGCGGCCCAGGTCCTGGAGCAGCTCGCGCTGGATACGGCCGAGCTTGTTGATCACCTCGACCATGTGCACCGGGATGCGGATGGTGCGGGCCTGGTCGGCCATGGCGCGGGTGATGGCCTGGCGGATCCACCAGGTGGCGTAGGTGGAGAACTTGTAGCCCTTGGTGTAGTCGAACTTCTCGACGGCGCGGATGAGGCCGAGGTTGCCTTCCTGGATGAGGTCGAGGAAGGCCATGCCGCGGCCGGTGTAGCGCTTGGCCAGCGAGACCACCAGGCGGAGGTTGGCCTCCAGCAGGTGGTTCTTGGCGCGCTCGCCGTCCCGGGAGATCCACATCAGGTCGCGCTGGAGGTCGCGGACCAGCTTCTCCTCGCCCTCGTCGGCGGCGCGCAGCCGCTCGGCGGCGTAGAGGCCGGCCTCGATCCGCTTGGCCAGCTCGACCTCCTGCTCGGCGTTGAGCAGCGGCACCTTGCCGATCTGCTTCAGGTACGCCCGCACGGAGTCGGCGGAGGCGGTCAGCTCGGCGTCCCGGCGCGCCTGCTTGAGCGCCTCGGACTCCTCGTCGTCCCACTCGAAGTCGTTGTCGGTGGCGGAGCTGGCCGCGTCGGCCTCGGCGGCCTGGGTCAGCTCGGCCGGCTCCTCGACCACCACGTCCTCGATCTCGGCGGCCAGTTCCTCCGGGTCGATCTCACCGTCGGGGCCCTCGGCCTTGCCACCGGCCTTGGCCGGCTTGGCCGCGGCGGTCTTCGCCGCCACCGTGGCCTTGGTGGCGCGGGTCGCCTTGGTGGCCTTCGCCGGGGCCGCGGCCTTGGCCACGTCGGCGGTGGTGGCCTTGCGCGCGGTCGCCTTCCGAGGGGCCGGGGCGGGCGACTCGTCGGCGGCCGGAGCCTGCTTCGGGGCGGGCGCGGCGGCCTTCTTGGTGGTCTTGGCGGTGGTCGCGCGGGAGGCCGGGGTGGCGGACCGGGCGGCGGCGACGCGGCGGCGGGTGCTCGCCGAGCCGTCCACCACCACCGTCACGCCCGCCTCGGAGAGTGCGCGGAGGATCTTCTTGGCCTGGGCCGGGGTCACCTCAGCGGACTCGACGGTGCGCGCGAGCTGGGCCGACGTGAGCTGGCCGCCGGCGCTCTGCGCGTGGGCGATCAGGGTGTCGGTGAGCGAGCGAACGTCGGCGCCGGTCTGGCGGGGATCTGTCACGAAGACCTTCCGGAGGCGAAAGAGCGAGCACGGCCGGGTCGTCCGGCGCAGCATGGGACGGCCGCGCCGGGCGAGTCGTTGAGGACCCCCGTGTCCCGGCCCGTCCGGTCGCTGGCGGTCCGTGGCGCGTGGGCAGGGTGAATTGTAACGCCGTCTGCCGCGATCATCCCGCGCCGCACGGCGGACCCGCGGTCCGGGACCGCAGATTCGGCGCAGATGTGGACTTTGTAAGGATGATACCCGCGCGCGAGACGGCCGGTCCCGATCGTGCGGGAAGGGGAGAAACATGATCACCTCGACGCCCACGGCGCGGGAGTTGCTCACGATCGCTGTCGACGTGGCCCGGGAGGCAGCCGCCACCGCGTACCGGATGCGGGTCGAGGGTGTCTCGGTGGCCGCGACCAAGAGCACGGTGACCGACGTGGTCACGGCCGCCGACCGGGCGGTGGAGCGGCAGGTGGTCGCCGCGCTGCGGCAGCGGCGGCCCGGCGACGCGGTGCTGGGCGAGGAGTACGGCGCGGGGGAGACCGGCCCGGCCGGCGACGACGGCGTGCGCTGGATCCTCGATCCGATCGACGGAACCGTGAACTACCTGTACGGGCTGCCCTACTGCGCCGTCTCGCTGGCCGCCGAGGTGGCCGGTGAGGTGGTCGCCGGGGTGGTCCGCAACGTCGTCACCGGCGAGGAGTGGACCGCGACGCTCGGCGGCGGCGCGTGGCGCGACGGGCAGCGGCTGCAGGGTTCCACCGCGACCGACCTCGGGCAGGCGCTCGTCGCCACCGGGTTCGGCTACGACGCCGGCCGCCGGGCGCACCAGGCGCGGGTGGTGACCGAGCTGATCCCGCACATCAGGGACATCCGCCGGATGGGCGCCGCCGCGCTCGATCTCTGCCTGGCCGCCGAGGGGCGGGTGGACGCGTACTACGAGAAGGGGCTGGCCGACTGGGACCTGGCCGCCGGCGGGCTGGTCGCCCGGGAGGCCGGGCTGCTGGTGACCGGCCTGACCGGCCGCCCGGCCGGACCGGACATGGTGCTCGCCGCGCCGCCGGCGCTGCACGGGCCGCTGCACGACCGGCTGGCCGACCTGGACGCCTCCGGCGGGCCGTGACCGGCGCCGGACACGCGACGGGGCGGCCTCCCCGGAGGGAGACCGCCCCGCGTCGCCGGGCCGCCGTCGGCTACTTCTCGATCGGCATCGGGCAGGTCTCGGGCGGCGCCTGCGGCGCGCCCAGGTCGCCGAGCGACTGGTTGACCTCGGTGGTGGTGGCGAGCTGCTGGAACTGGTTGCCCAGTACCACGTCGACCACGTCGTCCTTGCGGTTCGCGTCGAAAGCCTGGTTGGCCTCGTTGAGGAAGTACGCCCGCAGCAGGTGTGCCGAGCCCACGGCCTTGGGCCCGAACCGGAGCTCGGCCACGCCGTCGAACGCCTTCTTCTCGTTGCCGACCTTCTTGACCTGGAACTTGCGGTTGCGGAAGTCGTCCGCGACGCTGCCGGCCCGGCCGGCCTCGTCGGTGGCGTTGTAGACGTTGATCTTGACGTCCTTCTGCTCCCGCAGCCGCAGGTCGACCAGCGGCCAGCCGTCCGGGCAGGCGGCCGCCGTACCGGCTGTGCCCTGACTGTCCTTCAACACGGCGACGACCACGACGACCAGGGCGACAGCCGCCAGCAGTCCGACGACAACGAGTGCTCGCACTCGCGCAAAACTCATCCTGGGCGCTCCCCGGACAGTGATTGGGTGGTGGCGGGCGACGCGGTCGGGCCGCGACCGGTCGGCCGTCCAGTACGCCGCTGAGGTTAACGCTTGTCCGGCTCAGGCGTGGAAACAGTCCGACATACCGGCGCGCCGGGCGGTGAACCGGTAGGACTACCCCTATCTTCGTGTCGCCTGAGTCACATTGGGAACAACTTCGGGCGCAGAGGCGTACATCTCTCCCGCAAGGGCGGTATACATGCCTCGCCCACAGGGGGGGTAAGGTTCCGCGCTCACCGGGGGCATTTCGCACCGGCGGGCCCGGCCCACCGCTCGTCGGGTCGGGTGCCCGACAGAGATGGTGGCCGGTCAGGGGAACCGAAACGGCGTCGTCCGGCGTTACAACCGGCAGCGACAATATCGATATTGGAGAGTGAAACCGATGGCCACCGACTACGACGCCCCGCGTCGCGACGAGGTCGACCTCGGCGAGGACAGCCTGGAAGAGCTCAAGGCCCGGCGGGTCGACTCACAGTCGGGCGCCGTGGACGTCGACGAGGCCGAGGTGGCCGAGAGCTTCGAGCTGCCCGGCGCCGATCTGGCCGACGAGGAGCTCACGGTCAAGGTCCTCCCGATGCAGCAGGACGAGTTCCGGTGCGCCCGCTGCTTCCTGGTCCACCACCGCAGCCAGCTGGCGGTCGAGCGCAATGGCGACCTGATCTGCCGCGAGTGCGTCTGATCCCGACCGGGGACACCAGCGGCGGCCTCCTCGACGGGGCCGCCGCTGTTCGAGCCGCCGCCGTGCGCGCGTGGCCGGGAGCTGCTTGACTCGTACGGGCGGCTGCCACGCCGCGCGGAGCAGGAGGGCGGACGGGTGAGCGAGCGCAGCGAACAAGCCGGCCCGGACACGCCCGGCCCGGAGGTACCCGGCCCGGACAGCCCGGACACCGTGGAGCTGGGCGCCACCGTCGCCGCCCTGACCGCCGACGACATCGCGCCCGCCCGCCGGCGGCAACTGCTCACCCGGCTGGTCGGGCAGGCCCGCGCCCGCGGGATCAGCGACCTGTTCAAGCCCCGTGCCGCGGTGCGCTGGATGACCGACACGGTCGCCGAGGTCGCACCGCACGTGCCGATCCGTGACCTCGCCACGCTGCGGCGGCACTTCCCCGGCCTGGACGACGAGGCGCTCGCCGACCGGCTGGTCCGCAACGCGTCCCGCGCCACCGCCGGGGTCGGCGCCGCGGGCGGCGGGGTCGCCGCCGTCGAGTGGGCGGTGACGCCCACCCTGCTCTCCGCACCCGTGCTGCTGGCCGCCGAGACGGTGGCCGTGGTGGCGATCGAGCTGAAGCTGATCGGCGAGCTGCACGAGGTCCACCGGGTGGCGCTGCCGGCCGGCGGCACCGGCCGTGCCGTGGCGCTCGTGCAGTCCTGGGCCACCCAGCGGGGGATCAACCCGATGATGCCCGGTGTCGGGGTCAGCGCGGTGCTCGGCACCGCCGCCCGCCGCGAACTACGCGACAGCCTGATGCGTCGCTTCGGGCGCAACCTCACCACGCTCGGGCCGTTCCTGACCGGCGCCGCCGTGGCCGGCTACCTCAACCGCCGGGCCACCCGCGCGCTCGGCGAGCAGCTGCGCAAGGACCTGCGGCGTACCGCGCGGGCCCTCCCGGACAAGCCGTCCTGACCGGCTGCGCCGAGCCTCGGCGGCAGCGCCGGGCCGGGCCGTCAGGCCGCGTCGCGGGCGGCCAGCAGGGCGGTCGCCAGCTGGACCGGATGCCGGGTGCTGACCACCCAGAACGGGGTCGGGTCGGCCGGGTCGTCCAGCACCACCTGCACCGCGCCGCCGATCCACGGCCGCTGCACCACGAAGGCCAGCGGGTCGGAGCCGACACCGAGCACCTCGCGCCGGCCGGCCGCGTCCAGCGGCACCACGTCCGCGACGTACCGCACCGGCAGGTGGGCGTCGTCCACCCGCAGCTCGCCGTCACGCACCTCGACCCGGATCCGGCCCAGCCACCACAGGCCGGCCACGGCGGCGGGGATCAGCAGGACGAACGGCAGCCAGGCGCGTGCCCCGGTCGCGCCCATCCACAGCTCGACCGCGAGCAGGACGGCCGCGGCCAGCCCGGCCGGCCAGGCCCACCAGGGCAGCCCGAGGCGCTCCGCGTACGGCGCGGCGGTGGCCGTCGGGGCGGCCGGAGATGACGACTGACGCACACAGACGAGGGTACGGCGCGCGGGCGGCCCGGCAACCGGCAGGATGGCAGGGGCACCCCGCAGGACCGGACGGAAGAGGATGACCGTGACAGACGTCGTACCCGTGCCCGTGCGGCTGCTCGACCCGGAGCTGCCACTGCCGGCGTACGCCCATCCCGGCGACGCCGGGGCGGACCTGGTGGCCGCCGCGGACGTCGAGCTGCCCCCCGGCGGCCGGGCCCTGGTCCCCACCGGCGTGGCGGTGGCGCTGCCGGACGGCTACGTCGGGCTGGTGCACCCCCGATCCGGACTCGCGGCCAGACTCGGCGTGACGGTGCTCAACGCGCCCGGTACGGTCGACGCCGGCTACCGGGGTGAGATCCTGGTCAACCTGATCAACCACGACCGGGACACACCGGCCAGGATCAGCCGGGGTGACCGCATCGCGCAGCTCGTGGTCCAGCGGGTCGCCCGGGCCGAGTTCCGGCCGGTGGCCGAGCTGCCCGGGTCCCGGCGTGGCACCGGCGGGCACGGATCCACCGGCGGGCACGCCGGGCTGGTCCCGGCGCCGTCCGGCGGGCAGAGCGAAGAGGTGGCAGGGTGAGTGTGAACAGCGGAGGGTGGGCGCAGTGATCTTCTCCCGGAAGCGGGCCGACGAGGCGCGTGACAATGGGGTCCTCGACGCCGAGGAGACCCCGTCGGCGCCGGACCGCGGCCCGTACGACGTCAGCGAGGCGCCGGACGCGCCTCGCCTCGACCTGGGCAGCCTGCAGATCCCGGCGGTGCCGGACGTCGAGGTGCGGGTCCAGGCCGACCCGCAGGGCGTGATCCAGCAGGTCGTGCTCGTGCACGGGCAGAACGCGCTCCAGCTCGGCGTCTTCGCCGCGCCCCGGTCCGAGGGCATCTGGGACGAGGTGCGCGAGGAGATCCGCCAGTCGCTCGTGAACGACGGCGCGACCGCCCGGGAGGTCGAGGGCGAGCACGGGCCCGAGCTGCGCGCCCGCGTGGCTACCCCGGACGGGCCGACCGACCTGCGGTTCGTCGGCATCGACGGCCCGCGCTGGATGGTGCGCGGCGTCTTCCAGGGCGCGGCCGCCACCGACCCGGCCGCCGCCGGCCCGCTCGCGGCCTGCCTGGACGGCCTGGTCGTCGACCGCGGCCAGGAGGCCAAGCCGGTGCGCGAGCCGCTGCCGCTGCGGCTGCCCCGCGAGGTCGCCGAGCAGCAGGCCGCCGACCAGCAGGAGGTCTGAGCCACACGTGCCCGGGCCCGGCGCCGATCGGCGCCGGGCCCGCGCCGTGTCCGGTTCGCCGGCGGCGGTACGCGCGACACGCCGCTCCCGCCGGCGGGCCACACCGGCGTACGCTGGCGGGACGGTTCCGCCGCCCGCGGGGCCCCGCTGTGGAGAGGGTGACGCGGAGGTCATGACGACCGACGAGAGCCGGGGGTCGCTGCGGCGGCTCCTGCACCGGCTCACCGCGAGCGAGGCCGAGATCGAGGCGCAGGAGCTGCGCCGGGAGAGCGCCGAGTCCGGCGGCACGCCCGCCCACCAGTGCAACAGGGGTCAGGTGGTGTCGGTGGCCGGAAGGCTGCGTACCGTCGTCTACACGCCCCGCACGAACCTGCCCACGCTGGAGGCCGACCTCTACGACGGCAACGACGTGGTGACGCTGGTCTGGCTGGGCCGCCGGCACATCGCCGGGATCGAGCCGGGCCGGCACCTGACCGCGCGCGGCCGGGTGGCGGTGCGTGACGACCGCAAGGTGATCTACAACCCGTACTACGAGCTGGAGTCGCCGAAGTGACGACCGGACAGCAGCACACCCCGTCGGGGCTCGGCCCGCAGGACGAGGAGCGGCTGCCCAGCCTCGCCGAGCAGATGGCCGACCAGCTCGGCGGATGGCGCGGGCTGGTCGAGTCGAGCATCCCGGTGGTGGTCTTCGTGATCGCCAACGTGATCGGCGAGCTGCGCCCCGCCGTGTACGCCTCGGTGGCGGTGGCGCTGCTGATCGCCGGGCTGCGGCTGGCCCAGCGCAAGCCGGTGCGGCACGCCGTCAACGGGCTGTTCGGCGTCGGCATCGGCGCGCTGCTGGCGCTGCGCACCGGCGACGAGCGCGACTTCTACCTGCCGGGCATCCTCTACGGCATCGGGTACGGCCTGGCGCTGCTGCTGTCGGCCGCGATCCGGCAGCCGCTGGTCGGCTGGATCTGGTCGGTGCTGGTCGCCAAGGGCCGCTCCGAGTGGCGCGACGACCCCAAGCTGGTCCGCACCTTCACCCAGCTCACCGTGCTCTGGGGCGTGGTGTGGCTGGCCAAGGTCGGCGTACAGGCCGGGCTCTACCTGGCCCACCAGGACACCGCGCTCGGCGTGGCCCGGCTCGCACTGGGCTACCCGCCGTACGCGCTGCTGCTGCTGATCACGGTGTGGGTGGTGCGCCGGGTCACCCGGGAGACCGCACCCACCCCGTTACCCGGCTCCTGACCCCGCCTCAGGCGCGGTCGCGGTGCCGGTCCGCGCTGGCCGGGCCGAGGATCACCGCGCGCACGTCGTCCTCCACCGCCGCGGTGCAGACGAACACCAGCTCGTCGCCGGCCTCGATCGGGTCGTCCGGGGTGGGCACCAGCACCCGCTTGCCACGCACGATCGCCACCAGCGCCGCGTCCCGGGGGATCGGCACCGCGTGGATCGGCTGCCCCACGTAGGGCGCTGTCGGCGGCAGCGTGATCTCGACCAGGTTCGCCTCGCCCTGACGGAACGTCATCAGCCGGACCAGGTCGCCGACGGTGACCGCCTCCTCGACCAGCGCCGCCATCACCCGCGGCTTGCTCACCGCGACGTCCACGCCCCACTGCTCGGTGAACAGCCACTCGTTCTCCGCCCGGTTGACCCGGGCGACCACGCGGGGCACCGCGAACTCGGTCTTGGCCAGCAGCGACACCACCAGGTTGACCTTGTCGTCGCCGGTGGCGGCCACGACCACGTCGCACCCGGCCACGTCGGCCTCCTCCAGGCTGGCCAGCTCGCACGCGTCGGCGAGCACCCAGTCGGCGGCCGGCACCCGGTCGGGCCGCAGCATCTTCGGCTGCCGCTCGATCAGCATCACCTGGTGGCCGTTGTCGATCAGCTCCTGGGCGATCGAGCGGCCCACGTTGCCGGCGCCGGCGATGGCGATCCGCATGGCTCAGTGCCCCCCTTCCGGCGGCGCCGCCGCCACCGACGTGACCGGGCCGTTGATGTCGTCGGTCACCAGCATGTAGACCTGATCGCCCTCCTGGATCACCGTGGAGGCGGTGGGCAGGGTGCCGATCCCGAACCGGTTCAGGTAGGCCACCCGGGCACCGACGGCCTGCTCCAGCTGCCGCAGCGGCCGGCCGATCCATTCCTTGTGCACCGGCACCTCGATGATCGAGACGGTGCTCGTCGGGTCGCGGAAGATCTCCACGTTGCCCTCGGGGACCAGGTGGCGCAGCATCCGGTCGGCGGTCCACCGGACGGTCGCCACGGTCGGGATGCCGAGCCGCTCGTAGACCTGGGCGCGGCGCTGGTCGTAGATGCGGGCCGCGACCCGGGACACGCCGAACGTCTCCCGCGCCAGCCGAGCCGAGATGATGTTGGAGTTGTCGCCGCTGGACACCGCCGCGAACGCGTCGGCCCGCTCGATGCCGGCCTGGCGCAGCACCTCGCCGTCGAAGCCCGCACCGGTGACCGTGATGCCGGCGAAGTCCGGCCCGAGACGGCGGAACGCGTCCGCGTCCTGGTCGATCACCGCCACCGAGTGCCCACGCGACTCCAGGCTGTGGGCCAGGGTCGATCCGACCCGGCCGCAGCCCATGATCACCACATGCACGGTGTCCGCTCCTCCCACGGCGCCGCCCGCCGACCCGTCGCCTGCGAGCCTGCCACGTCCCCCCGCGGGACGGGGGACCGAACCGTACCGCGCGGCCGCACGCGGGGGAGATCGACCACCCCCGCGCCCCGGACCCGGTGGTCGTACGCTTGGCGGTTGTGGCCCGACCCACCTCGCTGCTGAAGCGACTCCTCCTCGGTCGACCGTTCCGGTCCGACCGCCTCCAGCACACCCTGCTGCCGAAGCGCATCGCGTTGCCGGTCTTCGCCTCGGATGCGCTCTCCAGCGTGGCGTACGCCCCGGACGAGATCCTCCTGACGCTGTCCATCGCCGGAGCCTCGGCGTTCTTCTTCTCGCCGTGGGTGGCGCTCGCGGTCGTCGTGGTCATGCTGACCGTGGTGGCGAGCTACCGGCAGAACGTGCACGCCTACCCCTCCGGCGGCGGCGACTACGAGGTGGCGACGGTCAACCTCGGTCCCAAGGCCGGCCTGGCGGTGGCGAGCGCGCTGCTCGTCGACTACGTGCTCACCGTCGCCGTCTCGGTCTCCTCCGGCGTGGCGAACCTCGGCTCGGTGGTGCCGTTCGTGGCGACCCACAAGGTGCTCATCGCGGTCAGCGCGGTGGTGCTGCTCACCGCGATCAACCTGCGCGGCCTGCGCGAGTCCGGCACCGCCTTCGCCATCCCCACGTACGGCTTCGTGATCGTGATCGGCGGCATGCTGCTGACCGGGCTGGTCCGCATCTTCGTGCTCGGCGACGACCTGCGCGCGCCGAGCGCCGGCCTGGAGATCCAGGCCGAGCACAGCGTCACCGGGTTCGCGCTGGTGTTCCTGCTGCTGCGCACGTTCTCCTCCGGCTGCGCCGCGCTCACCGGCGTGGAGGCGATCTCCAACGGCGTACCGGCGTTCAAGAGCCCGAAGTCGAAGAACGCGGCGACCACGCTGCTGCTGCTCGGCGGCATCGCGGTGGCGATGCTGGTCGGCATCATCTGGCTGGCCCGCCTCACCGGCCTGCAGTTCGTCGAGGACCCGGGCAGGCAGATCGTCTCCGGCCCGGACGGGTACGTGCAGAAGACGGTCACCACCCAGCTCGGCGAGACCGTGTTCGGCGGCGGCTCGGTGCTGCTCTACGTGGTCGCCGGGATGACCGCGCTGATCCTGTTCCTGGCCGCCAACACCGCCTTCAACGGCTTCCCGGTGCTCGGCTCGATCCTCGCGCAGGACCGCTACCTGCCCCGCCAGCTGCACACCCGGGGCGACCGGCTGGCGTTCTCCAACGGCATCCTCTTCCTGGCCGTCTTCGCGATCGTGCTGATCGTCGGTTTCCAGGCCGAGGTGACGAAGCTCATCCAGCTCTACATCGTCGGGGTGTTCGTCTCGTTCACGCTCTCCCAGGCCGGCATGATCCGGCACTGGAACCGGCACCTGCGCCGCGAGCGCGACCCGGAGGCGCGCCGGCGGATGATCCGCTCCCGGGCGATCAACACGTTCGGCATGGTCATGACCGGCGTCGTGCTGATCATCGTGCTGGCCACGAAGTTCCTGCTCGGGGCGTGGATCGCGATCGTCGCGATGGCCGTGATGTACGTGGTGATGCTCGGCATCCGCCGCCACTACGACCGGATCGCCGAGGAACTGGAACCGACCGAGCAGCGCGGCGTCCTGCCCGCCCGCAACCACGCCATCGTGCTGGTCAGCAAGCTGCACAAGCCGACGCTGCGGGCCGTCGCGTACGCCCGGGCCACCCGGCCGGACACGCTCACCGCCGTCACCGTGAACGTGGACGAGCAGGACACCCGCGATCTCCAGGCCGACTGGGAGCGCCGCGAGCTGCCGGTGCCGCTCACCGTGATCGACTCCCCGTACCGGGAGATCACCCGCCCGATCCTCAACTTCGTCGCGTCGGTGCGCCGGGAGTCGCCGCGCGACGTGGTCACCGTCTTCATCCCCGAGTACGTGGTGGGCCGCTGGTGGGAGAACCTTCTGCACAACCAGAGCGCGCTGCGGCTCAAGGGGCGGCTGCTGTTCGAGCCGGGCGTGATGGTGACCAGCGTGCCGTGGCAGCTCGCGTCCACCGCCAGCAAGAACCTGGACCGGCTGGACGCCACGCTGAGCCGGGGACCGGCGCGTGGCCCCCGGGTGGCGCCGCAGAGCACGCTGCCGCCGCCGGTGGCGTCCACGCCGTCCGCGCCCTCTGCCGAACGGGAGGAGCGGTCGTGAGCGCCGACGAGCGTCCCGTTCCTGTGCCGGCGGCGCAGCGGCCCGGGCTGGAGGAGGCCGAGCGGGTCGAGCTGACAGTCGACGCGGTCGCGCCGGGCGGGCACTGCGTGGCCCGCGTCGGCGGCCAGGTGGTCTTCGTCCGGCACGCGCTGCCCGGCGAGCGGGTGATCGCCGAGGTGACCGAGCTGCACCGGGGCTTCGCCCGCGCCGACGCGGTGGAGATCCTGGACGCCTCGCCGGACCGGGTCACCCCGCCGTGCCCGTACGCCCGGCCGGGCCGGTGCGGCGGCTGCGACCTCCAGCACGTCGCCCCGGCCGCCCAGCTCGACTGGAAGCTCTCCGTGGTGCGCGAGCAGCTCACCCGGCTGGGCGGCCTCACCGCGGAGCAGATCGACGCGCTCGGCGTCCACGTCGAGGCGCTGCCCGGCGGGCCGCTGGGCTGGCGCTCCCGGGTCCGCTACGCGGTCGACGCGGCCGGGCGGGCCGGGCTGCTCAAGCACCGCTCGCACGAGGTCGTGCCGATCGACAGGTGCCTGATCGCGCACCCGGCGATCCAGGACCTGCCGGTGCTCCCGCCCACCGGTGCCCGCTGGCCCGACGCCGACGCGGTGGAGACGGTCGCCAGCACCGGCAGGGACGTCGCCGTGGTCGCGTACACCGATGGGGTTCCGACGGCGGTGAGCGGGCCGGAGCGGGTCCGGGAGACGGCGGCCGGGCGGTCCTTCACGCTGCCCGCCTCCGGGTTCTGGCAGGTGCACCCGGCCGCGGCGGACGCGCTGACCGGCGCGGTCCTCGACCTGCTCGACCCGCAGCCGGGCGAGACGGCCTGGGACCTGTACGGCGGGGCCGGCCTGTTCGCCGCCGCGCTCGCCGAACGGGTCGACGGGGCCCGGGTGACGCTCGTCGAGTCGGCGCCGGACGGGGTGGCCGCGGCCCGGCAGAACCTGGCCGACCTGCGCGCCGTCGAGGTGGTCGCCGCGCGGGTGGAGGCGGCGCTGTCCCGGCGCCGGATCGCCGGACCGGTCGACCTGGTGGTGCTCGACCCGCCGCGCTCCGGCGCGGGCGCGCCGGTGGTGCGTGCGGTGGCGGGCGCCGGGCCGCGCGCTGTCGCCTACGTGGCCTGCGACCCGGCCGCGTTCGCCCGGGACGTGCGCACGTTCACCGAGGCGGGCTGGCGGCTGGCCGCGCTGCGCGGCTTCGACCTGTTCCCGATGACCCAGCACGTGGAGCTGGTGGGCCTGTTCCTGCCTGGCTAGCCTGACCCGATGAAGATCGTCGGGCTGATGTCGGGCACGTCCTACGACGGGGTGGACGTGGTGGCCGCCGAGTTCACCGCCGACGGCGACACGCTGCGGCTGCGGCCGCTCGGGCACCGGGAACTGGCGTACCCGGACGACCTGCGGGCCGAGATCGGCGCGCTGCTGCCCCCGGCGGCCACCACGATCGAGGCGGTCTGCCGGCTGGACAACCGGCTCGGCGAGGTGTTCGCCGAGGCGGCCGCGGCCGGCGTCGAGCTGGCCGGGGGCACCGCCGACGCGGTCGTGTCGCCCGGGCAGACGGTCTTCCACTGGGTCGAGGACGGCCGGGTGCGCGGCACGCTCCAACTCGGCGCGCCGGCCCGGGTGGCCGCCCGGGTGGGCGTACCGGTGCTGCACGACCTGCGCTCGGCGGACGTCGCCGCCGGCGGCCAGGGCGCGCCGCTGGTCCCGGCGTTCGACGCGCTGCTGCTCGACCCGGCCGCTGGTGCTGCACCCCGCGCCGCGTTGAACCTCGGCGGGATCGCGAACCTCACCGTGGTCGCGCCCGGCACGCCGGTCCTCGGGTACGACGTGGGCCCGGCCAACGCGCTGCTGGACGCCGCCGCCCGGCGGTTCCTGGACCGGCCCTGCGACGTCGACGGGGCCCGCGCCGCGGCCGGGCGGGTGCACGAGGCGCTGCTGGCCCGGCTGCTCGCCGAGCCGTACTACGCCACGCCGCCGCCCAAGTCGACGGGTAAGGAGCTGTTCCACGGCGGCTACCTGGACGCCGCGCTGAGCGGGCTGGGCGAGCCGGTGGCCGCCGACGACGTGCTGGCCACGCTCACCGAGCTGACCGCCCGCACGGTGGCCGACGCCTGCGACCGGCACCGGGTCACCGAGGTGGTGGCCGCCGGCGGGGGAGTGCGCAATCCCACACTCCGGGCGCGGCTGGCCGCGCTGGGCGCGGGACGCTGGCGGCTGCGCACCACCGACGAGCTGGGCGTACCGGCCCAGGCCAAGGAGGCGTACGCGTTCGCGCTGCTCGGCTGGCTGTCCTGGCACGGGCTGCCAGGCGCGGTGCCCTCGGTGACCGGGGCGTCCCGGGCCGCCGTGCTCGGCTCCTGGACCCCTGCGGGCCCGTCCGCCACAGCACCCCGCCCACCCGCGCCCCGGCGGCTGGTGGTCGACGCCTGACCTGGGTCGATGCACGGCCGGGCTGCGGACTGTTCCGCGGCCGATAGACTCTCCGGTCATGAGTGTTGAAGAGGGCACGGCCAACCACGGTCGGCTGCTGGGCACCGTCCGCGGCCCGCAGGACGTGAAGCGGATGACCGCCGAGCAGCTGGACATCCTCGCCGCCGAGATCCGTGACTTCCTGATCGCCAAGGTCTCCCGCACCGGCGGCCACGTCGGCCCCAACCTCGGTGTGGTCGAGCTGACCCTGGCGATGCACCGGGTCTTCGACTCCCCGCGTGACCGGCTCCTCTTCGACACCGGTCACCAGGCGTACGTGCACAAGATCCTCACCGGCCGGCAGGAGGGCTTCGACAAGCTCCGCCAGCGTGGTGGCCTCTCCGGCTACCCCAGCCAGGCGGAGAGCGAGCACGACCTGATCGAGAACTCGCACGCCTCCACCGCCCTGTCGTACGCCGACGGCCTCGCGAAGGCGTACGCGCTGCGCGGCGAGAAGCGCTCAGTGGTCGCCGTGGTGGGCGACGGCGCGCTCACCGGCGGCATGTGCTGGGAGGCGCTGAACAACATCGCCACCGCCGGCAACCCGCTGGTGATCGTCGTCAACGACAACGGCCGGTCCTACTCGCCGACCATCGGCGGCCTCGCCGACCACCTGTCGTCGCTGCGGCTCAACCCCGGCTACGAGAAGGTGCTCGACACGGTCAAGGACGCGCTGGGCAACACCCCGTTCGTCGGCAAGCCGATGTACGAGGTGCTGCACGCGGTCAAGAAGGGCATCAAGGACGCGGTCGCCCCGCAGGCCATGTTCGAGGACCTCGGCATCAAGTACGTCGGCCCGGTCGACGGCCACGACGTACCGGCCGTCGAGGCGGCACTGCGCGCCGCGAAGAACTTCGGCGGCCCGGTGATCGTGCACGCGGTCACCCGCAAGGGCTACGGCTACCGTCCCGCCGAGGACGACGAGGCCGACTGCCTGCACGGCCCCGGCGCGTTCGACGCCGAGACCGGCAAGCTGCTCGCCGTGCCGTCGGTGAAGTGGACGAACGTCTTCGCCGACGAGCTGGTCGCGATCGCCGACGAGCGCCCCGACGTGGTCGGCATCACCGCCGCCATGGCCGAGCCCACTGGCATCGCCACGCTCGCCCGCAAGTACCCGGAGCGGGTGTACGACGTGGGCATCGCCGAGCAGCACGCCGCCACCTCCGCCGCCGGCCTCGCCATGGGCGGGCTGCACCCGGTCGTCGCGGTCTACGCCACGTTCCTCAACCGCGCGTTCGACCAGGTCCTGCTGGACGTGGCCATGCACAAGCTGCCCGTCACGTTCGTGCTGGACCGGGCCGGCATCACCGGTCCGGACGGGCCCAGCCACTACGGCATCTGGGACATGTCGGTCTTCGGTGTGGTGCCCGGCCTGCGGATCGCCGCGCCCCGCGACTCGGCCACGCTGCGCGAGGAGCTGCGCGAGGCGGTCGCCGTGGACGACGGCCCGACCATCCTGCGCTTCCCGACCGGCACCGTCGCCGCCGACCTGCCGGCTGTCCGCCGGGTCGGCCCGGTCGACGTGCTGGCCGAGTCGGCGCGTACCGACGTGCTGCTGGTAGCGGTCGGCTCGTTCGCCGGCCTCGGCGTGGAGGTCGCCGCCCGGGTCGCCGAGCAGGGCTACGGCGTGACTGTGGTCGACCCGCGCTGGGTGCGCCCGGTGCCGGCCGAGCTGGTCGAGCTGGCATCCGCGCACCGGCTCGTGGTCACCGTGGAGGACGGCGTACGCATCGGTGGCGTCGGCTCGGCGCTGGCCCAGGCGATGCGCGACGCGGATGTCCGCGTACCGGTCAAGGACATGGGCGTACCGGCCGACTGGCACCCGCACGGCAGCCGCGCGCAGATCCTGGCCGACCTGCGGCTGACGGCGCAGGACGTGGCGCGCGACGTCACCGGCTGGATCTCCGGCCTGGACGCCGCCCCGGTGGACCCGGCCACGAACGGAGCCCGAGCCCAGAGCTGAGCCTGCCTCCGTCCAGCCCGCCTCGTCGATCTTGCACTTGCGGCCCTCCTGATGTCGGTTTCGCCCGATCAGGGAGGGCCGCAATCGCAAGATCGCGGGGCCTGACGTGGAAGGAGGGCCTCGTGGAGATACGCGAGGCGGTGCCGGGGGATCTCTCGGGGATCGTCGGGCTGCACAGCCGGGCGCGGGTCGCCTACTACGGGGCCGGCGGGCTGCCGGTCGGGGAGATCCTCACCCCGGAGCCGGCCCGGGAACAGCGGGAGGGCTGGGCGGCGGCGATCACCTCGGCGCACAAGCAGGTGCGAGTCGCCATCGTGGACGGTGCAGTGGCCGGCGTGCTGGCCATGGGACCGCCGCCCTCGTCCGGCCTGGATCCACGCACGACGGCGCAGCTCTACCAGATCCACGTCGACCCGGAGATGTGGGGACGAGGCGTGGGGAGTGCGCTGCACGCGCTGTTCGTACGGCACCTGGCGGACGAAGGACTGGTGCTGGGCGTGCTGGAGGTGTGGGAGCGCAACACCCGGGCTCGCGCGTTCTACACCCGCCACGGCTGGCGCCCCGACGGCACCTCCGCCCCGGCCCAGCCCAAACCCCCTACCTGGGCATGCGGCTGACCCGCCTTTAGCCCACCCAGCCCTCAGCCCGCCCCGACCTCGTCGCCGGCCCCCAGATTGCCGGTTATGCCCTGTTCAGCGGGGCCCCAACTGCAAGATCGCCGAGCCGAGCCGAGCCGAGCCGAGCCGAGCCGAGCCAGCCCCGCCCCGCCTGGCTCCGTCCTGTTGACCAAGGAGTTTGGGTGCGTGGAGGGCCCTCCGGATGGCACAAACTCCTTGATCACCGAGCAGGGTGGGTGATCATGAGGTTGGCGGTGCGGGGTGTCCGGTTTGTCGCCGTCAAGTTCATGATCGACGGGAGCGGGCCAACGCGCGAGGCGGGGCCGGGCCAACGCGCGGGGCGGGACGCGGGTCAGGGGGTGGGGAGGGAGCGGTACCACGTTTTCTCGGTGCCGGCCAGGCTGAACGTCTGCCTGGCGTCGGTGTGCTCGACCACCACCAGGCCGGGACGGTCCACCAGGCGCGTCGTGCCGGGCGGTGCGGAGAACGAGGCGTCCCGGGTACGCCAGGACAGCACCGCCAGCGGCCGGCCCGGCATCGGCAGGTGGTACGCCTGAAGCGTGGTGGACCGGTCGGCGGGGGAGACCACCGGGGTGCCGCCGTCGGCCGGCCGGTAGACCACCGCCGTCATGGTCGCGCCCGGCGTCTCCCAGCTGAGCTGCTCCAACTCGCCCGGCTCCCCGTCACCGAGGGCCACCGAACCGAGCGAACGCGTCGCGATCTTCGCCATCGGCCAGGACTCCGGCGCGGAGCGGGGCGCCTCCCGGTCGCCGATGCGGCGCGGCACACTGCCGAACGGGCCCCGCTCACCGGCGAGCACACAGGTGTCCAGCCCGGTCAGCGCGCGCTTGCCGGCGCCCGTCTCGTCGCGTACCAGGGGGTAGCGGGGCGCTTCGGTGGCCGTACCCAGGTCGAGGACGCGGTCCGCGGCCTTGCCGCGCGGCAGCGACGGTGTGGCCCGCAGCGTCGCGGTCAGTTCGACGGCCCGGCAGGCCGGTACGGCGACCGGGTCGCTGACGCCGTCGGTGCCGCCGAGCACCTTGCCGTCGGGCCCGGTCAGGCGTTCGACGCGGGCCGAGGTGAGGTAGCGGCGGCCGGACGGCTCCCGCACCGGCAGCACGTCGGAGTAGACCAGGTAGCCGGGGTCGGTGTACTCGGTGGCGTGGACGACCCGCCAGCGCTGCCCGTCCCGGTCGAGTTGCAGCAGCCAGGAGGCCGACTCGCCGGGCACGTCGGCGGCGACGAGCGCGAGCGCCGACCCGGCGACCTGACCGGAGAAGAGGATGCCGGACGTGGGCACGTGCACCCGGTCGTCCACCGGGGAGCGCCAGTCGCGTACCGCTGTCGTGATCGCGGCGGTAGCCTCGGCGTCGCGGGCCAGGCTGCCGCGCGGCGGCCACACCGCGAGGGTGCCGTCCAGGCTGTCGTAGCCGACCCGCAGGTCCGCCGGCCGCCGTTCGGCGACCGGTCCGCAACCGGCCGTGACCAGCAGCAGAGCTGCCAGCGCGATGCCCGTCGTAGCGCCTCGGCGGGCTGAAAGCACCCTGATCCCCTCGCCGGTCGTCGGTCGGAAGCCCACATGGTACGAGACGACCGGTCACCCGGCCGCGCCCGGCTCACCCTTTCGGCCGATCGGCCACTGCGGAACGTGACGGGCGATTCGGGTACCAATATCCGGCTCCGGTAGACTCCGCCGACTGTGACGCCTGCCGAGACCCGCGGCGCCTCGACGCCGGACGCCGCCGCCCCGACGGGCCACCGCGCCGTCACCCTGGACCCACCATCGGTCACCATCACCGCCGAGCCGGAGCCGGCGACCACCACGCCGCCCGAATCGCCGGCCGAGCCGGAGGCGCCGGCCACGCCGGGCGCACGGCGCGCGCGCCGGTGGCGGTGGACGCGCCGCCGGATCGACCTCACCGTGTACGGCGGATTCCTGCTCGCCGCGATCTGGGTCACCAGCGGCATCTGGGTCGACCCGGCCGGACGGGTCGCCGCGCTCTACAGCAGCGACCCGGCGCAGGTGCAGTTCTTCCTCGCCCACTCGGTGCGGGTGGTGCTGCACGGCGAGTTCCCGTTCTTCACCGAGCAGTTCAACTACCCCGACGGCGTCAACCTGATGGCGAACACCGCCATCCTGGCGCTCGGCATCCCGATGGTGCCGGTGACCCTCCTGTTCGGACCGGCGGTCTCGTTCGTCACGCTGGTCACGCTCGGTCTGGCCGGCACCGCCGCCGCCTGGTACCGGGTGCTGTCCCGGCACCTGATCCGGCACCGCCCGGCCGCCGCCGTGGCGGCCTGGTTCTGCGGCTTCTCACCGGCCATGCTGTCGCACGCCAACTGGCACCCGAACATCATCAGCCAGTTCCTGCCGCCGTTCATCGTGTGGCGGGTGCTGGTGCTGACCCGCTCGACCCGGCGGGTCCGCGACGGCGTGCTGCTGGCGCTGCTGGTCACCGCGCAGGCGTTCATCAACGAGGAGATCCTGCTCTTCACCGCGCTCGCGCTGGGCGTGTTCCTGATCGCCGTGGTGGTGCAGCAGCGGGAGCGGTGGAGCACCGCGTGGCGGCCGCTCGGCGCCGGGCTGGCGGTCTGCGCGGCGCTGGCCGGTGCGCTGCTGGCGTACCCGCTGTGGGTGCAGTTCGCCGGCCCGATGGCGTACCACGGGCTCAGCGACGCGGTGCGCGACTACGGCAACGACATCGCCGCGTTCTTCGCCCCCGGCTCGCCCACGTTCGGCGGCAACGAACGCGCCAACGTCAACCTCGCGCCGAACTACTCGGAGGAGAACGCGTTCTTCGGCTGGAGCCTGTCGCTGCTCGTCGTGGGCATCGTGGTGTGGCTGCGGCGGGACGTGATCGTCCGCGCGCTCGCCGCCACCGGGCTGTTCTTCGCCGTGCTCTCCCTGGGCGAGCGGATCTCCTGGTGGGACCGGGAGATCGCCACCGGCCCGTGGGAGCTGCTGGTACGGCTGCCGCTGCTCGACGCCGTGGTCCCGACCCGCTTCGGCCTGATCACCGGCGTGACGGTGGCGATCCTGCTCGCGTACGCGGTCCGGCGCGCCTGGGCGCTGCGCGGCGTGGACCGGCGGACCGCCCGCAGGCTCACCGCCGCGGGCCTGGTCCTCGCGCTGCTGCCGATCGCGCCGATGCCGTTGCAGGTCACCACCCGGGAGCCGGTGCCGGAGTTCATCACCGCCGACAGGTGGCGCAAGTACGTCGGGCCGGACCAGACGCTCGTGTCCGTGCCGGTGCCCGCGATGGGCAACACCGACCCGATGCGCTGGGCGGCCAGCACCAACCTCGACTTCAAGATCCCCGGCGGCTACTTCCTCGCGCCGCGCAACGGCGTCACCGGCGATCCCGGACGCTTCGGCGGCCGCCCCAGCGGCATCGGCGAGATGCTGCGGGAGGTATCGTCCACCGGCCGCATGCCGAAGCTGGACGACCGCCAGCGGCGCCGCTACCTGGACGAGCTGCGGCACTGGAACGCGGCGGTGGTGGTGCTGCCGCGCGACGAGCAGAACGCCGAGCCGCTGCGCCGCACCGTGGAGCAGCTGGTCGGCCCCGGACGGCAGGAGCTGGACGTGTGGCTGTGGGACGTGCGGAAACTGACCAGCCGGTCCGCCTGACCGAACCGGCGGTCCCCGCCCCCGCGCCCCGCCGCCGCCGGCCCCGCCCGGTCGACGTGCTGGTGGTGACCGGCTACCTCGGCCTGGCCGTGCTGCTCACCACCGGCCAGTGGCGCCGGCCGGAACGGCTGTTCCACCAGGCCGGCGACCAGATGCTGTTCGAGTGGATGCTGGCCCGGGCCGCCCGCGCGGTCACCGGCGGCGAGAACCCGCTGTACAGCGGCGCGCTGAACGCCCCGGACGGGGTGAACCTGATGGCGAACACGTCGGTGCTCGGGCTGGGCGTGCCGCTCACCCCGGTCACAGTCGTCTTCGGCTCCCAGGCGGCCTTCCTCGTCGCCGTGACGCTCAGCCTCGCCGGCACCGCCACCGCCTGGTACGCGCTGCTCGCCCGACGGCTGGTCCGCTCCCGGGCCGCCGCCGCGGTGGGCGGCCTGTTCTGCGGCTTCGCCCCGGGCATGGTGGCGCAGGCCGGGGCGCACCTGCACATGGCCGCCCAGTTCCTGGTGCCGGTGATCCTCGCGCTGGTGTTCCGCCCGGCCATCGACCGGGTCCGGCGCGACGGCGTGCTGCTCGGGCTCGCAGTCGCGTACCAGGTGTTCCTCGGCGAGGAGGTGCTTGTCTTCCTGGCGCTGGCAGCCGGGGTGTTCGCCGGGGCGTACGCGCTCGCCGACCGGGCCGCCGCCCGCCGCCTGGCACCGGTGGTGGCCCGCCGGCTGGGCGTCGGCGCGCTGGTGGCGGGCGTGCTGCTGGCGTACCCGCTGTGGTTCCAGTTCGCCGGGCCGGGCCACTACCGGGGGATGCCGTTCCACACCGAGGGCTACCGGCTGGACGTGGTCTCGTTCGCCGCCACCGCCCGGCAGACGGTCGCCGGGGACGCCCACCGGGCCGGGCTGCTGTCGCCGAACCCGACCGAGCAGAACTCGTTCTTCGGGCCGTTCCTGCCGCTGCTGGCCGTCCTCGTGGTGGTGCGGCTGTGGCGGCGGCCGCTGGTGCGCGCGCTCGCCGCGTGCGGCCTGCTGTTCGCGCTGCTGTCGCTCGGCTCCCCGGTGGTGGTGAACCGGCACGACACCGGGCTGCCCGGCCCGTACCGCCTGCTCGCCGGCGTGCCGCTGCTGGACCTGGTGGTGCCGGCGCGGTTCGCGCTGGTCTGCGTACCGGTGCTCGGGGTGCTGCTCGCGCTCGCAGTGGACCGGGTCCGGCACGGCGCCGCGCGCACCTGGGCGCCGTGGGCCGGCGCGGTCGCCGCCGCGCTGCTGCCGCTGGCGCCGACGCCGATCCGCGCGGTGCCGGTCCCGCCGGTCCCGGCCGTCGTGTCCGGCGGCGGCTGGCGGGAGTACGTGCCGGCGGGCCGGACGCTGGTGCCGGTGCCGCCGGTGACCGGGGCGGCGGTCAGCCCCGCCATGTTCTGGTCGGCGCGCACCGGGCTGGCGTTCGACGCGCCCGGCGGCTACTTCATCGGCCCGCAGTCGGCAGGCGACCCGGCGGCCCGCTGGGGCGCGCCGGACCGGCCCACGTCGCTGCTGCTGCGCCGGGCCGCCGAGACCGGCCGGGTGCCGCCGGTCGGCGAGACGGAACGCCGGCAGGCGGTCGACGACCTGCGGCACTGGCGCGCGGCGGCACTCGTGCAGGCCGACTCGTCACCGGCCGATCCGGTGCGCGCCACAGTGGACGCGCTGGTCGGCCCCGGCCGGGACGTGCCCGGCGGCTACCTGTGGGACGTCCGCCCGCTCGTCGGCTGACCGGCGCGGGTGTCACACCCGGTCGCGGACGTCCCAGATCCACACGTCGTCGACCCGCTGCGGCGGGCCGAGCAGCTCGGCCATCAGGTCGCGCAGCACCGCCTCACGCGGGCCGGCCCCGAGCACCACCACCGAGGCCCGCCAGAAGCGCAGGTCGTCCACGGCCTGGCGGCGGTTCTCCTCGGTGATCTCCGGCACCTCGTTGGCGTCCATGGTGGAGTAGATGAGCGTGCTGGTGGGCCGGTTCGGGGCGCCGAACACGCCCTCGCCGCGCTCGTTCGGGCCGATGAAGTAGCCACCCGGGATCGGGAACTCCTGCCCGGTCAGCGCGCTCCAGCGCAGCGTGTGCAGCCCGTGCACGTTGCTGGGGATCGGCACCGGCACGAGCGTGCGGCCCTCCGGCACGTACGGCCGCCAGCCGCCCGCGGTGATGAAGTGCGGCGGCGGGTCGATCCGCTCGGCCGGCAGCGGACGCGGGATCAGCGGCACCACGGCGGCGGCGATGGCCACGAGCCCGGCCAGGCGCAGCACCCGGCGACGCGTGTCGCGCGCGGCCGTCGCGCCGTCACCGTCGTCGTCACCGCCGTCGTCGTCGCCGGAGCGGGGGGCGGGCACCGGCGGGCGGCCGGCACCGGCGAGCGCGTCCCACGCCAGGGCGAGCAGCACGCCCACTGCCGCCACCACGACCAGGCTCAACCGGGTCGGCATCATCATCTCGACCAGCGGCAGGTCGTCCGGCACGTACGCCCACGGACCGTCGATGTCGGTCTCCGCGCCGTTGAACCGCACGACCGGGCCGATCGAGGCGATCGTGAACACGACCACCAGCACGGCCAGGATCCGGGCCGGCACCGACCGGCGGACCAGCAGCACCAGCGCGGCCAGCGCCACCAGCACCAGCGGCCAGCCGAACCAGGTGTTCTGCTCGGTCAGGCCGATGGTCTTCTCCACCGCCTCGTCACCGGCGATCGTGTCCCGGGCGAACGTGACGAAGGCGACCAGGTCCTCACCCCAGTTGTGGAAGACGCCGCCCTGCAACCCGCGGTAGGACTGCGGGCCGTTGAACTGGAACCAGATCGGGTACGCGGTCAGCAGCAGCGCCAGGCCGCCACCGAGACCGAGCGCGGCCACGAACGACCCGGCCCGCTCGCGGGCCGCGCGGGGCCGCTGCACCGCGTACGCCACCACGACGACCAGGCAGGCCAGCGCGGTCAGCAGCAGCATCTCCTCGTTGATGAAGATCTGGTACGCGACAAGCAACCCGAGCGCCAGCCCGTTGCGCCGCCAGCGGCCCGGCTCGCCCAGCCGCAGCACCCGGGCCACGATCAGCGGCAGCAGGAAGTTCGACACGAAGTTGGGCTGGCCGTTGGCGTGGTGCACGATGCCCGGCGCGAAACCGAGGAACGCGCCGCCGACGAACGCCCCGGCCCGGGACCGGACCAGGTGCCGGGACAGCACCCAGTACGACGTGGCGGCGGTCGCGGACAGCGCGGCGCCCAGGTAGAGCGCGTACATCACCTGCGGGCCGAGCAGCAGCGTCAGCGGCGCCAGCGGCAGCGTCACCCCGAGCAGCGAGGTGTTCGCCATCATGTTCACCCCGTCCGGCGCGTTCTGCCGGGTGGTGAACAGCGGGTTCTCCAGGTGCTGCACCGAGTACGCGCCGTGCGCGAACAGCCACTCGAACCAGCTGTGGTCGGTGGGCAGGTGCGAGGAGACCCGGTGCTCCACGTCGCCCCAGTAGTTGAGGCAGACGAGAACGCCGAGGAGCACATAGGCTCCGATGGCCAGCACGTCGGCGCGGGCCGGCCGGCGACGGGCGCGGCGTGGCGGGTCGGCCACGACGGCGTCCGCCTCGACGGACGAGGGGTTCAACGAGGGGTCCACCACGGGCACGGCCACGACGCGCCATCGTACAGGCGGTTCGTCACACGGCCGGTCACGGTCGGGCGGCGGCCCGGCGCGCGGGAGAGGATGGTCGTGACGGTCATCGATCTGGGGGAGCTGCGCGACGACGCGCCGCCCGGCCCGGCGCCCCGCCCCCCGCGTGCCGTCGGACGGCCGTTCCGCCTTCTCGTGGTGCTGCTGGTGGCGTTGCTCACGCTCACCGCCGCGACGCCGCCGCGAGGCCCGGTCGAGTGGACGCTGCCCGGCGGCCTGGGATCGGCCGTGTTCGTCTCCGGTGACGTGGTGTACGTGGTGCGGCCGGACCGCGCAGGCGCCGGCGGCGGGCGGGAACTCCTCGCGTACCGGGGCGACCGGGAGCGGTGGCGCAGCCCGCTGCCAGGCGTGGGCACCGCCGTGTCGGTGTGGGAGCAGGACGGCCGGGTGATCGTGGCCGGCCGGGGCGTCGACGACACGGACTGGCAGACGGTCACGTACGACGCGGCCACCGGCGCGGACGTCTGGCGCCGGCCCGGAATCGCGTTCGCGGTGGGCCGGGTGCTGCTGATCCAGTCGGCCACCTCCGACACCACGACGTCGATCGGAGGGCTGGACCCGGCCGACGGCCGTACCGTGTGGACGGCGCCGATGACGGGCGCGCTGGGGTTCGACGTCGAGCCGGCCGGGCCGGCACGCATGGTGTTGTCCCCGGCGACCGGGGAGACGGTGGTCGTGGACGTGCGCACCGGCGCGCGGCTCGTGGCCCGCGACCTGTACCCGGTACGACGGCCCGGCCCGCGCCGGTTGCAGATCGCCCGCGGGCTGCTGCTGGAGTTCCGCGACGGCGACGGGGCCATCGAGGCGTACGACCTGGACACGCTCCGGTCGCGCTGGACCGTCGCGCGGAAGCTCGTCGGCCACGCCGAGAGCTGCGGCGCCCTGCTCTGCGCCGTCGGGCCGGCCGGCGGGATGACCGCGCTCGACCCGGCGACCGGCGCCGTGCGCTGGAGCGCGGACCGGTGGGCGGGCGTGGCGGCGGAGCGTGGCGGCCGGCTGCTCGTCGGCGTCCCCGACACCGCCATCGACGACGGCCTGGCGGTGCTCGACCAGGACGACGGGCGGCTGATCGCCGACCTGGGCGGCTGGACACCGGTCCCGCAGCACGAGTCGGGCGGGCCGCTGCTGGCGACACGGCCGCTGGGCGGCGGCCGTCGGCTCCTGGCCGAGGTGGCCCTGTCCGGCGATCCACCCTCGATCCGGGGCACGCTCACCGGCACCCACTGCACCACCGGCGTGACGCTTCTGGTCTGCCGCCGGCCCGGCGGCGACTACATGGTGCGGCGGCTGACGTGAGCCCGGTGATCGAGCTGGGGGAGATGCGGCACGGCGAGTCCGCCGACGAGCCGGCCGCCGCGCCGCCCCGCCGGCCGCCGGGTCCGACGGCGCGGGTGACACTGCTCGGCTGCCTGGTGCTGCTCGTGGTCACCGCCGCCGCCGGGCCGCCGCGACGGCCCGAGCCGATCCGGGTGCCCGCCCCGCAGGGCGCGGCGTTCGTGGTCCTGCCGGACCGCGTGGTGGTGGCCGACGGCCCGGGCGCGATCGGCCGGGGTGGGCGGGTGGTAGCCGCGTATCGGCTGCCCGGTGGGGACCCGGCGTGGCGGTTCGCGCTGACCGACGGCGACCATGTGCTCGGCCTCACCGCAGTGGCCGGGGGACTGCTGGTGACGAGCAGCCCGGCCGGGGACGGCGACTCCGTCTCGGCCATGCTCGACCCGGCCACCGGCACGCTGCGCTGGCGGCATCCCGGCTACCCGGTCCGGACCGCATCGGGCGGGCTGCTGCTGGAGAACCCCCGCCCGCCCGGTGCGGGCACGGTGCGGGCCGTGGACCCGGCCTCCGGCGAGGTGCGGTGGACGCTGCCCGTACCCGGCCAGGAGGTGGGGTACCGCCGCGACGACCACGGGGTGACGCAGCTCGTGCTGGTCACCCCGCAGGGCCGGGTGACCGTGTACGACGCGGACTCCGGCGCGGTCGCGCACACCGGCCGGGTGGCGCCCGCGGCCGATCGCGCCGCCTACCGGTACGCGCAGGTGGTGGCCGATCTCCTGCTCGTCGAGGACGCCCGGGGCACTGTCACCGGGTACGGCCTGGACGGGCTCGACGAGCGGTGGAGCCTGCCGGTCGGCTCCCGCGCCGGGCTCTGGTTCGCCGACTGCGCCGGGATGGTGTGCCTGCGCGACCAGGTGGGCGGCGCGCAGGCCCTCGACCCGGCCACCGGTCGTCCGGCCTGGACGGACGAGCGCTGGCTGGGGATGGGACCGGTCGGCGACCGGCTCATCGCCGCCGAACGCGGCGTCGGGGAGGAACTGGAACTGTCGGCGCTGGACCCGCCGACCGGCCGCGTGCTGGCCCGGCTGGGCCGCTGGCGCGTCTCCGGCAACGACCTCCCGTCCGGGCCGCTGCTCGGACTGCGCACGCTCACCGAGGACCGCACGCTCGTCGGCGCGCTCGACGTGGCGGCCGGGCAGGTGCGGATCCGGGGGATCCTGCCCGGCGCCTGGTCCGAGTGCGCGGACACGGGTACGCAACTGGTGTGCCTGCGCCCGACCGGCGGCATGGCGATCTGGCCGGCCGGCCGCTGATCACCAGTTGGCCTGCGCCGGGGCCGGCGGCAGCGGCGCCGACTCGGGCCGCAGCACGTACGCGATCCCGCCGCTGCCCACCTGCCAGGCACGCTCGAACGGCGCGCGCGGCACGGTGCGGCGAACCCGCTCGTCGTCCGGCGCGTACGGGTCGTTCAGTACCGGGTCGCCGTCGGCGGTGAAACCGGCCAGCACCATGAGGTGTCCCCGGGTGTCGTAGTCCAGTCCGGGCACCTGACCGGCGGTGAACGCGGCCGAGACGATCAGCGGGATGCCGGCGGCCACGAACCGTTCCGCCTCGGCCAGCGAGCGCAGCCGGGTGACGAAGGCGTCCACCCCGTGCGTCGCCGCGTACGCGGTGTTGAACGGCCAGTTGCCCGGCCCGCCGTAGGCGTGGTCGTAGCAGTGCCGCGCGGCGTGCACCACCTGCGGGCGGGGGCCGGGCGGCGCCACCCAGGCGTACCGGTCCGGGGCGGGGCCGGTGCCCCAGAAGTCGAGCACCATCGACACGCAGGTGGGGCTGCACCAGGAGTCACCGCCGCCACCCCAGCGGGTCTCCCCGGCGGCGTGCAGCCGCTGCGCGTAGCGCGGCACGTCCAGCACCCGCCCCCACGCGCGCGCGTCTCCGACGGTGGTCTTCCGGCTGCCGGCCTTCGCGGTGGCGTCGACGCCCGTGGCCTCCGCGTCGCTGGGCGGGTCGGCCGAGGCGACCACGCCCACCGTGCGCAGCACCGGGCCGTCGGGCGCGTCGAGGCGGCGCAGCAGGGTCACCCGGACCTGCCAGCCGGTCACCGTCGCGCCGGTCACCCGCAGCGTGTCCGCGGCGACCCGCGCCCGGTCGTCCTCCTGCCCGGGTACCGAGGCGCGGTGCACGGCGCTGTCGTCGGCCCCCCAGTTTCCCAGGTCGTACCAGCCGGTGGTGGCAGTGCCGTCGGCCCAGCCGCGCAGCTCGACCCGCAGCCAGCAGCCGGGCGGGGTGTCGGCGGTCCACGAGGGCACCAGTTCGGTGACGGCGAAGCCGGCGGACGTCACGGGGGAGGTCCAGGTGCCGGCCGCGTACTCGGCTGTGGTCCCGGAGTGCGGGTCGGTGTGCGCGACCGGGCCGGCCGCGCCGTCGGGCGTGAGCCCGTCCGGCCCGTCGCGCAGTCCGTCCACACGACCCAGGTCGCGGTCCGCCGGGAAGCGGAACCGGCGGTACGCGATGTCGCGGCCGGTCATCGGGAACCCGCCCGGCACGGACGTGGCGGCCGGCTGGAGTGCTTGTCGATCATCGCCGCCGAGCATCGCGTACCCGAAGGTTTTCTGCAACGGCCGCACGCGCCGCGGGCCGCAACCCACCGACCCGCCCCGCGGTCACCGACAGTGGTCGCAGCCCGGCCCCCGGCATGGTCACCCCGCGCCCTTTGCTCTGCAGCCATCGGCGCAGCGGTTACTGACGGCCACCGCTGCGTATGCGGCTGCAGAGCAAAGGGCGCGGAGGGGTATTCCCGGCGCTGAGGAGCGGTCGACTGTTTCCCCTGTTCAAGCCGATTCGAATCGACGGGGCGTTCGATGTGCCCTGCGGGCGTCCATCACGGTGCGTGATGCCACGCCGAATCAGCCTCGGCGTTACGGCGAGTGACAATCGTGATCCGCGTGGAGGTGGCCGTCGGCTCCTGCGGCTGCCGGTTTTGCCTGCCGCACTAGGTTGTCAGGGGTCACGAGGTGGGAGGCCGGGATGCGGGTACTGGTGGTCGAGGACGAGCGCAACCTCGCCGACGCGATCGCGCGCGGGCTGCGCAAGCGCGGCATGGCTGTCGACGTCGCCTACGACGGCGACGCCGGGCACGAGGCGGCGTTCGTCACCCGCTACGACGTGGTGATCCTGGACCGTGACCTGCCCGGCGTGCACGGCGACCGGATCTGCGCCGACCTGGCCGCCTCCGGCGCGCTGACCCGGGTGCTGATGCTGACCGCCAGCGGCACCGTCGCCGACCGGGTGGAGGGGCTGCAGCTCGGCGCCGACGACTACCTGGCCAAGCCGTTCGCGTTCGACGAGCTGGTGGCCCGGGTGCAGGCGCTCGGCCGCCGCGCCACCCCGGCCGCGCCGCCGGTGCTGGAGGTGGCCGATCTGGTGCTCGACCCGGCCCGCCGGGTGGTGAGCCGGGGCGGCGTGCCGCTCGACCTCACCAACAAGGAGTTCGGCGTGCTCGCCGAGCTGCTCAAGGCGCGCGGCGCGGTGGTGTCCAGCGAGGAACTGCTGGAACGGGTGTGGGACGCCAACACCGACCCGTTCACCACGATCGTCCGGGTCACCGTGATGACGCTGCGCAAGAAGCTCGGCGACCCGCCGCTCATCGACACGGTCGTGGGCGCGGGGTACCGCATCGGTGGGGTACGGCAGTGAGCGCGCCGGCCACGCGCCGGGTACGGCCGACGCTGCGGCTGCGGCTGACCCTGCTCAACGGCGTGCTGCTGGTCGGCGCCGGGGCGATCCTTGTGCTGCTGGCCTGGCTGCTGGTCCGCGACGCGCTGCGTCCCACCGACGAGCTGCTGCCCGGCACCACAGTGGTGCTCAGCGACGGGCGCACCCTCGACGCCGGGGAGTGGCAGCGGCAGCTCGTCGACGCGGCGTCGCAGGAACTGCTGGTCAAGGGGCTGCTCGCGCTGGCGGCGATCAGCGTGGTCGGGGTGGCCGGGGCGTACCTGGTGGCCGGGCGGGCGCTGCGCCCGCTGCACCAGGTCACCGCCACCGCCCGCCGGCTCGGCGAGGCCACGCTCGACGAGCGGATCGGCTGGTCCGGCGCCGACGACGAGGTGGCCGAGCTGGCCGAGACGTTCGACGCGATGCTCGACCGGATCAGCGGCGCCTTCGAGGCGCAGAAACGGTTCGTCGCGAACGCCTCGCACGAGCTGCGGACGCCGCTGGCGGTGATGCGTACCGAAATCGACGTGACGCTCAGCGACGACGACGCCGACCTCGCCGAGTACCGCCGCATGGCCGGCGTGGTGCGCGACGCCTCGGAGCGCGCCAACGGCCTGGTCGACGCGCTGCTGGTCCTGGCCCGCAGCGAGGCGCAGACCGGCCGGCGGCTGGGCCGGCGCGCCGAGTCGGACCTCGCCATCGGCACCGCCAACGCCCTCTCCGCGGTCTCCCGGGAGGTCGAGCGCATCGGCCTGAAGGTGCACACCTCGCTGCGCCCGGCGCCGGTGGTCGGCGACCCGGGCCTGCTCGACCGGCTCGCCGGCAACCTGGTGGAGAACGCGGTCCGCTACAACCACCTGCACGGCCGGATCTGGGTACGCACCGGCACCGACGGCGAGCGGTCCTGGCTGGTGGTGGGGAACACCGGCTTCGAGGTCGCCCCGGCCGACGTACCCGGGCTGTTCGAACCGTTCCGGCGCGGCGGCCAGGAACGCACCGGCGCGCGCGGCTCCGGTCTCGGCCTGTCGATCGTGCGGGCCGTCAGCGACGCGCACGGCGGCACGGTGAAGGCGGTCGCCCAGCCCGGCGGCGGCCTGGAGGTGACTGTCACGCTTCCGTCGGCCGACCCGGCGGCGGCCACCTGACCGCCGAGCCGGCCCGCCCGGCCGGTGAGACGGCCTCACCTTTTCGTGCGGGCGGCCTCGGCTGTCCTGGCCGGACCCGACGGTGGTCGGCCCCCGGCGCACGGTGGTCGGGCAGAATGCGCCGCCCGCGCTGGACGCGGAGCCGGGGATCAACGGAGAGTAAGCGCAGCGACGCCTCACCCTGCTCACCCACCGGAGCTGCCCGTGACCCACCACTCGGCCTCGCGCCGCCGCCGCATCCTCGCGGTCCTCACCGCCGGCGCCCTCACCGTCGCCGGCCTCTCCCCGGCCACGCCGGCGGCCGCCGCCGCGCCCGGCCACGACAAAGTGGTCCACACCGTCCCCTCCGCCGCCTCGCCCGACGTCCAGGACGGCTCGGTCGACGCGATCCACGACGCCGGTACGAAGATCATCGCGGGCGGCTCCTTCACCCGGGTGCAGAACCGCAACTCCGACGTCGACATCCCCCGGGACTACCTGCTCGCCTTCGACAAGGCCACCGGACAGGTGGACACCGCGTTCGCGCCCACGCTCGACAGCGAGGTGACGGCGGTCGTCGCCGGTCCCACGGCGGGCACGGTCTTCGTGGCCGGCAAGTTCAACACCGTCAACGGCGTGACCCGGCGCAAGGTGGCACTGCTCGACGTCGCCACCGGGGCGGTCGTCACCAGCTTCGCGCCGCCGGCGTTCAACGGGCTGATCAAGGACATCGCGCTGGTCGGCAACCGGCTGCTGGTCGGCGGCATCTTCACCACGGCCGGCAACCTCAACCCGCGCGGCGGGCTCGCCTCGCTCAACGCCACCACCGGCGCGGTCGACAGCTACCTCACCACCACGCTGACCGAGAACCACAACTGGGACGGCGTCAGCGGCGCCAAGGCCGGCGTGGGCGCGGAGAAGCTCGCCGTCTCCCCGGACGGCACGCAGCTCGTCGTCATCGGCAACTTCAAGAAGGCCGACGGGGTCCTGCACGACCAGATCGTCAAGATCGACCTGGGTGCCACCGCCGCCACCGTCGCGGACTGGAACACGGCCCGCTACACGCCACGCTGCAAGTGGCAGTCGTTCGACTCGTACGTCCGCGACGTCGCGTTCTCCCCGGACAACAGCTACTTCGTGGTGGTCACCACCGGCGCCCCGTACGGCGGGACGCTCTGCGACACCGCGGCCCGCTGGGAGGCCGGCGCGACCGGCGACAACCTCCAGCCGACCTGGGTCGACTACAGCGGCGGCGACACGTTCCTGTCCGTCGGCATCAGCGAGCAGGCGGTCTACGTCGGCGGTCACCTCCGCTGGCTCAACAACAGCACCGGCGCCGACAACGCCCGGGCCGGCGCGGTCGGCCGGGCCAGCATCGCCGCGCTCGACCCGGTCAACGGCCTGCCGCTGTCCTGGAACCCGGGCCGGCACCCGCGCGGCATCGGCGCCTCGGAGATGCTCGTCACCGAGTCCGGTCTCTGGGTCGGCGGCGACACGCTCTGGATCGGCAACTTCCAGTACCGCCGGGAGCGGATCGCGTTCTTCCCGCTCGCCGGCGGCAAGGCCCCGCACCCGACCGGCACCGCCACGCTGCCGGGCAACGTCTACCAGGCCGGCCTGCCGAAGCCGACGAACGTGCTGTACCGGGTGAACGCCGGCGGTCCGCTGGTCGCCGCCACCGACGGCGGACCGGACTGGGCGGCCGACACCAGCTCCAGCCCCAGCCCGTACCACAACACCGGCAGCTCGACCTCCAGCTTCAACACGGTCGGCAGCCTGGACGCGACGGTGCCGGCCGGCACCCCGGCCGCGCTCTACAGCGACGAGCGGTACGACCCGGCCGGCGGCGCGGAGATGCTCTGGCAGTTCCCCGTGCCCACCGGCACCGAGGTGCACGTGCGGCTCTACCTGGCCAACCGGTACGACGGCACCTCCGCCCCGAACACCCGCGTCTTCGACGTGGCGCTGGACGGCACCGTCGTCCTCGACGACCTGGACCTGTCCGCCAGTGTCGGGCACAACGTGGGCACCATGCGGGAGTTCACGGTGACCAGCGACGGCACCGTCGACATCGAGTTCCGCCACGTCAAGGAGAACCCGCTCGTCGACGCCGTCGAGATCGTCAAGACCGGGCCACCGCCGGCCGGCACCGGCGAGGAGGTGCAGGTCCGCTCGTACGACGGGCTGACCGGCGTCGGCACGCCCAGCCCGGTGGCGAACCCGGACGAGACCGTGTGGTCCGCCACGCGTAACGCGTTCTGGGTCGGCGGGACGCTGTTCTACGGTGCCGAGGGCGCGCTGTGGCGGCGTACGTTCGACGGCACCACGTTCGGCACTCCCGAGCTGGTGGACCCGTACCACGACCCGTACTGGGACACCGTGGTGACCAACTCCGGCCCGACCGGGCAGACGTACGTCGGCGCGACCACCGGCTTCTACGCCGAGATCCCCAACGTGACCGGCATGTTCTACCGGGACGGGCGGCTCTACTACTCGCTGAGCGGGCAGAACGGCCTGTTCTGGCGCTGGTTCACGCCGGACAGCGGTGTGGTCGGCGCCGACCGGTTCACGGTGGCCGGGGCGAGCGGGTTCGCCGATGCGGGCGCGCTGTTCGCGGCCGGCACCACGCTCTACAAGGTGAACCGGAGCACCGGTGACCTGTCCGCCGCCGACTGGACGGGCGCCGCTCCGTCGACGACGTTCACGGTGCGCAGCGGCCCGGCGGTCGACGGCGTCGACTGGCGCGCGAAGGCGGTGTTCGTCGGCCCGTAAGGAAGGGCCCCTTCTTAACGCCTGCGGTAGAGGAAGGGCCCCTTGTTAACACCTCGCTGTTAACAAGGGGCCCTTCCTTGCACGAGCGGGGTTGTGTGCTCGGCGCGGGCGATGGAATGATCAACCGGTCAGCCCGAGAGGTGGAAGGGGGTGTGGTCGATGTCCGTCGTGAACCGTCCCGCGCCCCGCGTTTCCCGCTGACGTTCCCACTCCGCCGGGGCGCGCTCCCCACAGGAGGAAGCACCATGAGTGCACAGATCCACTGCGTGACAGTCGAGTCCGACGACCCGTACGCCCTGGCAGTCTGGTGGGCCCGCGTGCTGGACCGCCGGCTCGCCGACGACGACCAGCCGGGCGACCCGGAGGCGGTCCTCGTCGCACCCGGCGGGCACGGACCCGACCTGCTGTTCGTCCAGGTGGGCGAGCGGCACGGCAAGGGTGCGTTCCATCTCGACCTGCATGCCGCCGAAGGCACCCGGGACGAGGAGGTGGCGCGGCTGCGTGAGCTGGGCGCCACGCTGGTGGCCGACCGGCGCCGGCCGGACGGCACCGGCTGGGTGGTGCTGGCCGACCCGGAGGGCAACGAGTTCTGCGTGTGCCGGAGCCCCGCGGAACGGGCCGCGTCCGCCTGATCCGGAAACGACACCGGGCCCCCGCCGTCACGGCGGGGGCCCGGTGCGTGAACCGGTGTCAGTCCTGCTTCTCGATCTCGCCGCGCATCGCCACGAACTCCGACTGGAGTTCGGCCGCGGACTTGAAGTAGACCACCACCATGCCGAGGCTGCCCCGGTCGGCCCAGATGCAGACGGCCACCGGCACGTCCGACGCCTTGCCGTCGGAGCACTTGGCGTCGCCGCCCAGCGGGCCCGCGTCGACAGTCTTGAAGTCCTTGGTGGCCAGGTCCGGGGTGACCGCCGCGGTGGCGTCGGCCAGTTCCTTCTTCGGGTCCGCCATGACGCCGGACACGGCCACGATCATGACCAGGTCCTTCTTGGCCGGGTCGCCGTAGAACGCACCGACGGTGCTGGTCGCGTCCGGCACGTCCTTGCTGAGCTCGGACTTCATCTGCGCCGCGGCGGACTGCAGCTGCGGGTCGGTGACCTTGGCCCGGCCGCCGAGCGTCTGCGGCTCGACCACCCGGGTCTTGGTGGCGGTGACCACCTCGTCGACGGTGTCCTTCGTGGCGAAGTAGGCGGCGACACCGCCGCCGACGCAGAGCACCAGGACCACGGCGAGGACGATCAGCAGGACCTTGCCGACGCCGGACTTCTTCTTCGGCGGGACCGGCGCGCCGAGCTGGCCACCGTACTGCGGCTGCTGCGGAGTCTGCGGGTAGTCACCGCCGTACTGCGGCTGCTGCGGCGGCTGGAAGCCACCGGGCTGTTGCTGGGGGGAGGGGTAGTTGCCGGAGTAGGGACTGGACGGCGGCTGGGACATGTAGGCAGCTCCTGTGAGAAAACTGGACGCGTGATCGTAGCCAGCACCACCGACAACCCGCTGTCCGCACAAGGGCGGCGACACCAAACCGCGACCTACCCGTGACCTGGGCCGCAGACGCCGATCGCGGTGGCCGGACCGTCCGGAACGGACAGCCCGACCACCGCGATCGATGCGTTGCGGTCGCCTCAGCGCAGGCTTGCCGCGCCGCGCGGCAGGAACCGCTTGCCGGTCACCCGCTCGGAGGTGCCGGTCCGATCCAGGTACGGCGTGACGCCGCCCAGGTGGAACGGCCAGCCGGCACCGAGGATCATGCACAGGTCGATGTCCTGCGCCTCGGCGACGACGCCCTCGTCGAGCATGAGCCGGATCTCCTGCGCCAGCGCGTCCAGCGCGTTCTGCCGGACCTGCTCGGCGGTGAGCGGCTCGTCGCCGACCACCAGCAGCTTCGCCACCTCGTCGTTGATCTGGTCGTCGACCACGATCGGCTGGCCCGAGTCGGCGATCCGCTTGAGGTTCTCGCTGACGCCGAACCGGTCCGGGAACGCCTCGTGCAGGGTGCCGCCGACGTGGTACGCCACGGCCGGCCCGACGAGCTGCAGCAGCGCCAGCGGACGCATCGGCAGGCCCAGCGGGTCCAGCGCGCTGTTCGCCACGTCCAGCGGGGTGCCCTGGTCGACGGCGGCGAACACGGTGCCGAGGAAGCGGGTCAGCAGCCGGTTCACCACGAACGCCGGGGCGTCCTTGACCAGCACCGACGACTTCTTGAGCTGCTTGCCGACAGCGAACGCGGTGGCCAGCGTGGCATCGTCGGTCCGCTCGCCGCGGACGATCTCCAGCAGCGGCAGCACCGCGACCGGGTTGAAGAAGTGGAAACCGACCACCCGCTCCGGGTGCTCCAGCTCGGCGGCCATCTCGGTGATGGACAGCGAGCTGGTGTTGGTGGCGAGCACCGCCTCCGGCTTGACGATCTTCTCCAGCTCGGCCCAGACCTGCTTCTTGACGCCCAGGTCCTCGAACACGGCCTCGATGACGAAGTCGGCGTCGGCGAAGACGGACTTGTCGACCGAGCCGGACACCAGGCCGTACAGCTTGGCCGCGGTGCCCTTGTCCATCCGGCCCTTGCTCACGGCCTTCTCGATCTGGGTGTGCACGTAGCCGACGCCCTTGTCCACCCGGGACTGATCCAGGTCGGTCATCACGACCGGCACCTGCAGCCGCCGGGCGAACAGCAGCGCGAGCTGGCTGGCCATCAGGCCGGCACCGACGATGCCGACCTTGGTGACCGGGCGGGCCAGGCCCTTGTCCGGCGCGCCGGCCGGGCGCTTGGCCCGCCGCTGCACCAGGTCGAAGGCGTACAGGCCGCTGCGCAGTTCCTCGGAGAAGACCAGGTCCGCGAGGGCCTCGTCCTCCGCCGCGGTGCCGGTGGCGAAGTCGGCGTCCTTCGCCGTCTCCAGCAGATCCAGCGCCTTGTACGCGGACGGGACCGCGCCGTGCAGCCGCTGGTCCAGGGTCTGCCGGGCGAAGTAGAGCACGCCCGCCCACATGTCCTTGTCGACCTCGGGACGGGTCACGGCGACCTCGCCCCGGACGACGCCGGCGGCCCACTCCAGCGACCGCTCCAGGAAGTCGGCCGGCTCCAGCAGCGCGTCCGCGATGCCCATCTCGGCCGCCTGCTTCGGCTTGAGCATCTTGTTCTGCATCAGCGGGTTCTGGATGATGACCTGCGTCGCGGCCGGGATGCCGATCAGGTTCGGCAGCAGCTGGGTACCGCCCCAGCCGGGGATCAGGCCGAGCGAGACCTCGGGCAGCGCCAGGGCCGCCGCTCCCGCCGACAGGGTCCGGTAGTGGCAGTGCAACGCCAGCTCCAGGCCGCCGCCCATCGCCGCGCCGTTGACGAACGCGAAGGTGGGGACGGTGCTGTCCTTGAGCCGGGCGAAGACCCGGTGGCCCAGCCGGCCGATCTCCAGCGCCTGGTCGCGGTTCTCCAGCGCGGGCAGGCCGACGATGTCCGCGCCCACGCAGAAGATGAACGGCTTGCCGGTGACCGCGATGAACGCCGGCTCCGCCGCCAGCGCCGCGGTGATCGCCTCGTCCAGGCTGGTCAGCCCGGCCGGGCCGAAGGTGTTCGGCTTGGTGTGGTCGAAGCCGTTGTCCAGGGTGATGAGGGCGGCGGGCCGGTCCAGCCCGGGTACGGACACCTGGCGCAGCAGCGCCTTGGTGACGACCTCGTTCGGTGCGGCGAGCGCGCTCACTTGTTGCCCTCCCAGTGCGGGTTCTCCCAGATCACGGTGCCGCCCATGCCGATGCCGATGCACATGGCGGTGAGGCCGTAGCGGACCTCGGGGTGCTCGGCGAACTGACGGGCGAGCTGGGTCATCAGCCGGACGCCGGAGGACGCGAGCGGGTGACCGATGGCGATCGCACCGCCCCACGGGTTGACCCGCGGGTCGTCGTCGGCGATGCCGAAGTGGTCGAGGAAGGCGAGCACCTGCACCGCGAACGCCTCGTTCAGCTCGAACAGGCCGATGTCGTCGATGCTCAGGCCGGCGATGCGCAGCGCCTTCTCGGTCGACGGGATCGGGCCGACGCCCATCACCTCGGGCTCGACGCCGACGAAGCCGAACGACACCAGGCGCATGCCGACCGGCAGGCCCAGCTCGCGGGCGGTGTCCTCGGCCACCAGTAGCGCGGCGGTGGCGCCGTCGTTCAGGCCGGCCGCGTTACCCGCGGTGACCTTGCCGTGCGGCCGGAACGGGGTCTTCAGCCCGGCCAGCTTCTCCATCGAGGTGTCGCGGGGCGCCTCGTCCACGGTGGCCAGGCCCCAGCCCGCCTCCGGGTCGCGGACCGCCACCGGCACCAGGTCGCCCTGGAGCTTGCCGTTGGCGTACGCCTTCGCGGTCTTCTGCTGCGACGCCAGCGCGAACGCGTCGGTGCGCTCCTTGGTGATGCGCGGGACCCGATCGTGCAGGTTCTCCGCGGTGGAGCCCATCACCAGGGCGGACGGGTCGACGAGCTTCTCCGCGACGATGCGCGGGTTGGGGTCGACGCCCTCGCCCATCGGGTGGCGGCCCATGTGCTCGACGCCGCCGGCGATCGCGACGTCGTACGCGCCCATGGCGATGCCGCTGGCCACGGTGGTGACGGCGGTCATCGCGCCGGCGCACATCCGGTCGATGGCGAAGCCGGGCACGGTCTTGGGCAGGCCGGCCAGCAGGGCGGCGGTGCGGCCGATGGTCAGGCCCTGGTCGCCGATCTGGGTGGTGGCGGCGATGGCCACCTCCTCCACCTTCTCCGGCGGCAGTTGCGGGTTGCGGCGCATCAGCTCGCGGATGCAGCGGATCACCAGATCGTCGGCGCGGGTGTTGGCGTACATCCCACCCGCCTTGCCGAACGGGGTACGGACGCCGTCGACGAAGACGACATCCCGAACTTCACGGGGCACTTGGAGCCTCCCTCGGCACGGGCATTTCCCCGGATGCTACTCGCCAGTAACCAAACGTGGCACCACCCCCCGCGTGGCCCACCTCACACCCCGCCCGCCGCCGTCACGACTGCGGGGTGTGCAACGCCTCCGTCAGCGCGGGCAGGAGCAGCCCGATCTGCCACTCGCGCGCCCCGAACCCGCGCAGCGTCTCCGCCACCGTCTCGTCGGTGATCTCCGCCGGTGGCTGCCACGCCAGCCGGCGGATCGAGTCCGGCGCGATCAGGTTCTCCGCCGGCAGCCGGTGCGCCCCGGCGGTGCCGACCACGACCTCCCGGGCCCGGGCCAGCCGCCCGGCCGCCACCGGGTCGCGCTCGGCCCATCGGTGCGGCGGGGGCGGCCCCTCCACGGCCGGACTGACCGGCAGCGCGTCGTCCGGCAACTGGCGCGCGTCGTCGAGCGCCGCGAGCCAGGTACGCGCCAGCCGGCGCACCGACCGCCCACCGAACCCGGGGAGCGTCAGCAGCGTCTTCTCGTCCTTCGGGTCCAGCTCGGCGGCGGCCACGATGGCCGAGTCGGGCAGCACCCGGCCCGGCGCGGCGTCCCGGCGGGAGGCGATCTGGTCCCGCGCGTACCAGAGGGAACGCACCCGGGCCTGGGCGCGCGCGCCGCGTACCCGGTGGATGCCGGACGTGCGCCGCCACGGCTCGGCGCGCACGCGCGGCGGGCGGGCGCCGTTGCGCACCAGCGCGTCGAACTCCTCCGCCGCCCAGCCGGACTTGCCCTGCCGCTGCAACTCCTCGTCCAGCGCGTCGCGCAGGTCCACCAGCAGTTCCACGTCCAGCGCCGCGTACGTCAGCCAGGACTCCGGCAGCGGCCGGCTGGACCAGTCGGCGGCGGAGTGGTGCTTCTCCAGGCTGAACCCGAGCAGCTGTTCGGTCAGCGCGGCCAGGCCGACCCGCTCGAAACCGGCCAGCCGGGCGGCCAGTTCGGTGTCGAACAACCGGCGCGGGCGCAGCCCCACCTCGGCCAGGCAGGCGAGATCCTGGCTGGCCGCGTGCAGCACCCACTCGGTCTCGGCGATCGCCGCGTCCAGGGCGGACAGGTCGGGCAGCGGCAGCGGGTCGATGAGCGCGGTGCCGGCGCCGCCGCGGCGCAGCTGCACCAGGTAGGCGCGCTGGCTGTAGCGGTAGCCGGAGGCACGTTCGGCATCCAGGGCCACCGGGCCGGTGCCGGACGCGAAGCGGGCCACCACCTCGTCCAACTCGGCGGGTGTGGCCACCGGGGCGGGCGTGCCGTCGCGCGGCGCGGTGAGGGGGACGGCCGCGCCCGTGTCGGTCTCGGTCCCCGCGTCCGCCGGCTCCGGCAGGGCCGACGTCGGAGCGGCGGACGCCTCTCCGGTACGGCTTTCGGCGGCCCGACGGCGCAGGGGTGGTTCGTCGGTCACCTGACAACCCTAGTAGGCCGGACGATCCGGTGTGCGCAGCCGGTCCGGCGCGTGTCGGCGCGATGGCCGTCAGGTGACCGGAAAGGTGCGGGTTGCGGGGCCGTGAGAGGGTCGGACAAGGGGGAAGACAAAGCCCGTTCCCGCCGGTACGGTCCATCGAGCCGCGAACGGCGTACGGGTGCCGCAGCGGGTCGGGGGGCGTCGGCGAGGCCGACGGGGAGGACGGGCGAGCATGACAGGCGGGTACGGAACCGGCGACGACGTGCCGGGGCAGGGCGGCGAACCGGCAGCCGACCGGCCGGGACCGCTGCCGCCGCGTTTCGCCCCGCCCGCTGGTTCGGCAGCGGTGCCGGGCTCGTTCCCCGGTGGGTCAGAGTGGGCCGGCAGCCCCGGCTACCCGGCGCGGGCCGCCGTCCAGCCGCCCGCCGTCCAGCCGCCCGCCGGCTACCCGAACCGCCCGGACCAGGCCGGGACGCCGCAGGCGACGCCCTACGCGGCCTCGTCCGGCGTCGCGACCCCGCCCGCCACGACCCCGCCCGCCACGACCCAGCCGTCCTACGGCTCCGCGCCGGCCCAGCCGTCGTCCTTCGGCTCCGTACCGGCGCAGACCTCCCGGTCCGCCGCTCCGGCGTACCCGGGCCAGCCGGCCGCCTCGCCGTCGTATCCGGGCCGGCCGGTCTCCGCGTCACCGTCCTATCCGGGCGGGCCGGGCTCGTCGTCGTACCCGGACCGGGCGCCCGCCGCACCGGCCTACCCGGGCCCGTCCGGCAGCGGCCCGGCGTACCCCGGCCAGCCCGTGTCCGCGCCCGCCTACCCGGGGCAGCCGGTGTCCGCGCCGTCCCAGCCCGGCTCCGCGTACCCCGGTCAGCCGGCCCCCGTCGGCGGCCCGGCCGGCTTCGGCGCGCAGCCGGCGCGGCGCAGCCGGGTGGCTGTGGTGGCGCTGGCCCTGGCCGCGGTGCTGGCGGTGGTCACCGGCGTGCAGGCGTACCAGATCTACCGGCTCGACGACCGGCTCGCCGCCGCCGACAAGCGGATGGCCGAGGGGCAGGGCGCGGACGCCGACCGGCTCGACGGCCTGGAGCAGCGCGCCGGCAGCCTGGAGAAGCAGGCCGACGCGGCCTTCAACCCGGAGGCGGTGGCCAGCGCGGTCCTGCCGAGCGTGTTCCGGGTGCGGGCCGGGCAGTTCACCGGTACCGCGTTCGCCGTCGGCAAGGCCCCGTCGGGCGGCGGCACCACGCTGCTGACGAATTTCCACGTGGTCGAGTCGGTCTTCACCGCCGGTGAGCGCAAGGTGTTCCTGGAGCGCAAGGACCAGCGGTTCGAGGCGACGATCATCGCCACCGACAAGGACAAGGACCTGGCGCAGCTGCAGACCAGCGCCAAGTTCACCGGACTGGTCGCGGCCCGCGCCCCGGTGCGGTCCGGCCAGCAGATCATCGTGGTCGGCGCGCCGCTCGGGTTGCAGGACAGCGTCACCACGGGCGTGGTCAGCGCGTTCCGCGAGGACGAGCGCGGCGGCGGTCCGGTGATCCAGTTCGACGCGCCGATCAACCCGGGCAACTCCGGCGGCCCGGTGATCAACGGCTCGAAGGAGGTCGTCGGCATCGCCACGGCCAAGGCCCGCAACGCCGAGGGCATCGGGCTGGCGGTGCCGATCAAGACCGCCTGCGACCGGTTCCGGCTCTGCTGACGGCGGCCACACCGGCCCGGCCGCACCGCATCGACCCCGGCCCACCGGGCCACCCCGCGGGGGACCAGCACATCTGGAGGAACGACATGTCCTACCCACCGGCCGGGGGCGACAACCCGCCCCCGGCGCCGGGGGGCACGGTCTACGGCAACGTGTACGGCAGCCGGCCCGCGCCCCAGCAGTACGACCCGAACCAGCCCGCGCCGACCCTGCACCAGCCCGCCGCGCCCGACGGCGCCCCCGGGTACGGCGGATACCAGCCCACCGCGCCGGGACAGCCGGGCTACGCGCCCGGCGCCGCCCCGGTGCCCCCGCCGGCGCAGCCGATGTCGGCGCCGCCGGTCTCCGTCCCGCCGGTCTCCGGGCCCGGCTACGCGCAGCCGATGTCGGTCCCGCCGGCGTCCGCTCCGCCGGTGTCCGGCCCCGGCTTCGCGCCGCCGCCGATGTCCGGGCCACCCGGCCCGTACGGCCCGGTGGGCGCCGCGCCGGCCGGCGGCCGCCGGAAGTGGGCCCCGCTGGTGCTCGGCCTGGTGGCCGCGTTGCTGTTCGTCTTCGGCGGCGTGATGACCTTCCTGTACGTCTCCACGAACGGCGAACTGGACGAGTCCCGGCAGACGGTCAGCCAGCGGGACGGCACGATCTCGGCGAACCAGCAGGAGATGGAGAAGCTCAAGGGTGAGCTGAAGGCGGTCCAGGAGCGGCTGTCGGACACCCAGCAGGACCTGACCGGCACCAAGAACGACAGGGACGAGCAGGCCCGGCAGAAGAAGGTCATCGCGAGCTGCCTGGACAAGCTGACCACGGCCATGTCGGCGGCGTCGCGCGGCGACCGGGCCGCCTTCGAGGCGGCCAGCAAGGGCCTGGACAAGATCTGCGACGAGGCCGAGAACTACCTCTGACCGGTGTCCACCGAAGGCCGTCCCGGTTCGTCCGGGGCGGCCTTTCGCGTGTCCCGGGGCGGGGCGCGGTCAGGCGGCGCCGGCTGCGCGGCGGGTGGGTAGCGCGGTGACGCCGGGCGGCGGCAGGCCGGCCGTGGAGGCCAGCAGCGTGCACCAGCCGAGCAGGTGCGGACCCAGGTCGGCGCGCAGCGGCGTCCAGGAGGCGCGGATCTCGATGTCCCCGGCGGCGGGCGGCCCGGCCAGCTCGCCGAACCGGGTGGAGAGCGTCTGGGTGACGGTGCCGCCGATCGCCCGGTGCCCGGCGCCCTGGGCGTCGAGCGCGTCGGTCAGCCAGGTCCAGCCGACGCCTGGTAGCAGCGGGTCGCTGGCCAGGTCGACCTCCAGTTCGGCGGTGACGTACGTGACCAGGCGCAGCGTGCCCTGCCACGCCTCGTGCCCGGCCGGGTCGTGCAGCAGGATCAGCCGGCCGGTGGCCACCTCGTCGTCGTCGCGCATCACGGCGGCGGAGAGCGCGAACGCGTACGGGGCCAGCCGCTGTGGCGCGCCGACCTCCTCCAGGACGATCTCCGGGCGGGGTGTCACCGATCGCAGCCCCGCGACCGCGCGAGCGAACGTTTCCGGGAGCGCGATCGGGGGGGCCATGCGGGCAGCCTATGCCGCGCTCACCGCACGGCGCGCGACGGCGCGCCGGGTGATCGACGGTTGAGGGCCTTCCTTCTACGTCACAAATGCGGACGGTGAGCGCGGGCGCGCGCCGGGGGCGTGGCACGATGGCCGCGATGACCACCGACACCACGGGCACTGCCGCCCGAGACGGAGAACCCCGCCGCGGCGGGCCGGCCGACTCGCCCTTCGTGCGCGCCTGCCGGCGCGAGCCGGGCCCGCACACCCCGGTCTGGTTCATGCGCCAGGCCGGCCGGTCGCTGCCGGAGTACCGGGAGATCCGGGCGAACGTGCCGATGCTGGAGTCCTGCCGCCGGCCCGACCTGGTCACCGAGATCACGCTCCAGCCGGTGCGCCGGCACGGCGTGGACGCGGCGATCCTGTTCAGCGACATCGTGGTGCCGGTCGCCGCGGCCGGCGTCGACCTGGACATCGTGCCCGGCACCGGGCCGGTGGTGGCCGAGCCGGTCCGTACCGCCGCCGACGTCGAGCGGATCTCCCCGATCGGCCGCGACGACGTGTCGTACGTGGACGAGGCGGTCCGCCGGCTCGTCGTCGAGCTGGGCGACACCCCGCTGATCGGCTTCGCCGGCGCCCCGTTCACGCTCGCCAGCTACCTGGTCGAGGGCGGCCCGTCGCGGACCCACGCCAAGACCAAGGCGCTGATGTACGGCGACCCGGACCTGTGGCACGCGCTGTGCGCGCGGCTGGCCGAGGTGACGCTGGCGTTCCTCCAGGTGCAGGTCGACGCCGGGGTCTCCGCGGTGCAGCTGTTCGACTCGTGGGCGGGCGCGCTCTCCGAGGCCGACTACCGCCGCTTCGTGCTGCCGCACTCGACGTACGTGCTGGGCGGGCTCGCCGACGCGGGTGTGCCGCGGATCCACTTCGGGGTGGGCACCGGCGAGCTGCTCGGCGCGATGGGCGAGGCCGGCGCCGACGTGGTGGGCGTGGACTGGCGTACGCCGCTGGACGTCGCCACCGGCCGGATCGGCCCGGACAAGGCGGTGCAGGGCAACCTCGACCCGACCGTGCTGCTCGCCCCCTGGCCGGCGGTGGAGACCGAGGTGCGGCGCATCGTCGAGCAGGGCCGGGCCGCTCCCGGCCACGTGTTCAACCTCGGTCACGGCGTCCTGCCGGAGACCGACCCCGAGGTGCTGACCCGGGTGGTCGCGCTGGTGCACGAGCTGACCGCGCGACCGGAGCGCTAGGAGGAGACAGTGGTGCGACCGTGGCGGGTGGCGATCGTCGGTGGCGGGATCACCGGGCTGGCCGCCGCCGTCCGGTTGCGCGACCGCGCTGGTGAGGGCACCGAGGTCACCGTGTACGAGCAGTCCGGCCGCCTCGGCGGCAAGCTGTTCACCGGTGAGATCGCAGGCGGGCCGGTCGAGTTCGGCGCCGAGTCGTTCCTGATGCGCGACCCGGCCGGTGGCGAGTCGGCGGCGGTGACGCTGGCCCGGCGCCTCGGCCTGGACGCCTCGATCGTGCACCCCACAGTCGGGCAGGCCGCCCTGCTCGTCGACGGCACGTTGCACCAGGTGCCGGGCGGCACGCTCGTCGGCGTACCCGGGGATCTGGACAAGGTGGCGGCGGTCGCGCCGCCGGCCGCGGACGCCGACCGCGACGCGGGCCGGCCGCTGCTGGCAGACGGCGAGGACACCTCGGTCGGTGAGCTGGTCCGCAAGCGTCTCGGTGACGCGGTGGTGGACCGGCTGGTCGACCCGATGCTCGGCGGCGTGTACGCGGGGCGGGCCGACGACCTGTCGCTGGTCACCACGATGCCGGCGCTGGCCCGCGCGGCCCGTGCCGAGCACACGCTCGTCGGTGCGGTACGCGCCGCGCAGGCCGCCGCGCCGCGCGCGCCCGGCGCCCCCGTCTTCGGCACCCTGGCCGGTGGGCTGAGCACGCTCGTCGAGGCGGCGGCGACGGCGAGCGGGGCGACGATCCGCCGGGGCGCGGCGGTACGCGAGCTGCGCCGCACCCCGTCCGGCTGGCGGCTCACCGTCGGGCCGACCCGCGACGCCGAGCACGTCGAGGCCGACGCGGTGCTGCTCGCGGTGCCGGCCCGCCCGGCCGCCCGGCTGCTCGCCGCCGCCGCGCCCGAGGCGGCCGACACGGTCGGCGCGCTCGACTACGCCAGCGTCGCCCTGATCACCCTCGCCCTGCCGGGCCCGGCCCTGCCGGAGCTGTCCGGCTTCCTGGTGCCGGCCGGTGAGGGGCTGACGATCAAGGCGTCCACGTTCTTCACCACCAAGTGGGGGCACCTGCGGCGGCCGGACGGGCTGGCGCTGGTGCGCGCCTCGGTGGGCCGGTACGGCGACGAGACGTCGTTGCAGCTCACCGACGACGACCTGGCCGACACGGTGCACCGGGAGCTGTCGGCGGTGCTCGGCGCACCGCTGCCGGCCCCGGTGGCCCGGCACGTGCAGCGGTGGGGTGGCGCGCTGCCGCAGTACACGCCCGGGCACACCGCCCGGGTGGCGGCGGTCCGGACGGCGCTGCGCGCCGCCCACCCGACGCTTGCGGTGGCCGGCGCCGGTTACGACGGCGTCGGCATTCCGGTCTGCGTCCGCTCCGGCGAGACGGCGGCCGAAGAGATCATCACGGCACTGGGAGGATCGGCAGCATGACCGAGCAGACCAACGCGGCGCGGCTGCGGGAGCTCAACGAGACCATCCGCTACACGATGTGGTCGGTGTACCGGGCCACCAGCCCGCTGCCGTCGCTGCGGGAGAACGTCGTCGACGAGGTCGAGTCGCTCTTCACCGAGCTGGCCGGCAAGGACGTCACGATCCGGGGCACGTACGACGTGTCCGGGCTGCGCGCCGACGCCGACCTGATGATCTGGTGGCACTCGTCGTCCAGCGACGCGCTGCAGGACGCGTACCTGCGGTTCCGCCGCACCACGCTGGGCCGGGCGCTGACCCCGGTCTGGTCGCAGATGGCGCTGCACCGGCCGGCCGAGTTCAACAAGAGCCACATCCCGGCGTTCCTGGCCGACGAGCAGCCGCGCGCCTACCTGTGCGTCTACCCGTTCGTGCGCTCGTACGAGTGGTACCTGCTGCCCGACGCCGAGCGGCGGGAGCTGCTGTCCGAGCACGGCAAGATGGCCCGGGGCTACCCGGACGTGCGGGCCAACACGGTGGCCTCGTTCGCGCTCGGCGACTACGAGTGGATGCTGGCGTTCGAGGCCGACGAGCTGCACCGGATCGTCGACCTGATGCGTGACCTGCGCGCCTCCGGCGCCCGCCGGCACGTACGGGAGGAGATCCCGTTCTACACCGGCCGCCGCCGCCCGGTCGCCGACATCGTCAACTGCCTGGTCTGAGGGTGCCCGGCCGGGGCCGTGAGTGCGGCCCCGGCCGGATCCCGGGTCAAGCGGTCGTCGTGCAGGACAGGATGCCGGGCACCGGGTTCGTCGCACCGGCCGAGCCGGTGAAGCCGAACGAGGTGCTCGCACCCGGCGCGAGCGAGCCGTTGTAGGCCACGTTGCGTGCCGTGACGAGCGTTCCGCTCGTGGTGACGGTGGCGTTCCACGCCGAGTTGACCTGCTGGCCGTTCTGGTAGTTCCAGCTCACCGACCAGCCGCGGATCGGCGAACCGCTGTTGTTCGTCACCTTCACGTCGGCCTGGAAGCCGCCGCCCCACGAACCGGTGATCGCGTACGTCGCGGTGCAGCCACCGGCCGGGTTCGGCGTGGTCGGCGGCGGGCTGGTGGGCGGCGGGCTGGTGGGCGGCGTGCTCGTCGGCGGGGTGCTGGTGGGCGGGGTGCTGGTGGGCGGCGTGCTGGTCGGCGGGGTGGTCGGGCCGGACCCGCCGAAGTCCACGTCGCTGCACAGGTAGTAGGACTGGTCCAGGTGGCTGGCCTGCCAGATCGTGTAGACGATGTGCCGGCCGGTGCGGCCGGGCGCGTTCGCCGGGATCTGGATGGACACGCCGTCCACCTCACGCGTCCACTGGCTGGCCGGGGTGTTGCCGATCTGGCCGACCAGTTCCAGGTCGCTCCAGCGCAGCGGCGAGGTGAGCGCGTTGAAACCCTGCTTGGTCACGTACACCCGGATGTAGTCGGCGCCGTGGCTGGCCTGGTCGAAGAACTTGACCCGGAAGTTGTTGGTGACCGGCACGGTCTTCCAGGCGCCGACGGTGTCGAGCGCGTTGTACCGGCCGCTCTGGGTGCGGCCGCCGCTGCACAGCTGCCCGTCCGGGATGGCGCCCTGGTGGTTGCCGGCCACGCCCTCGCGGAACAGGCCGTTCCAGTTCCACATGGCGTTCGGGTCGGCCTGCCACGCCTGCCAGCACATCGGGTCCTGGGTGGCCATGGCCGGGTTCTGGAAGTCGCCGCCCCAGCGCTGCCAGCAGCTGTAGGCGCGCGAGGCCGGGTCGACCACCGACCCGTGCGCCGAGGCCGGGCCGGAGAACGCGGTGGTGAGCAACGCCGCGACGACCGCGCAGACGGCGAGGATCGCCGCCGCGAGCGGTAAGGGGCGGCGGTACGGAGTGGACATGGAAGCCTCCGGGATGGGATGTCGGTGCACGACGCCCGGACTGTCGGGAGTTGCCCTCTCCCGCGTGGCGGCTCCGCCCGCACGCTGCCACAAAAAGCGACAAACGTCAATGAGTCGGGTCGCGGCGCATCGGGGTGTGCGGGATGCCGTCCTCGACGTAACCGGGGCCGCTGACCTCGAAGCCGAGCCCCGCGTAGAAGCCGACCAGGTGCGTCTGCGCGTCGAGCACGCACGGCCGGTCACCCACCACGGCGAGCGCCTCGGTCATCAGCGCGCCGGCCAGGCCCGCGCCGCGGGCCGCCGGCGCCACCACCACCCGCCCGATCCGTGCGACGCCGCCGGGGTCGGCCAGGATCCGCAGGTACGCGACCACGGCGCCGTCGCGGCTCAGCCACAGGTGGCGGGTGCCGGGTTCGACGTCCCGGCCGTCCAGTTCCGGGTACGGGCAGGACTGCTCGACCACGAACACGTCGATGCGCAGCCGGAGCAGGTCGTGGAAGGTGCTGGTGTCCAGGTCGGCGAAGCTTGCCAGGTGGGACTCGACGGGCATCGGCCCAGGTTAGGCGGCGCGTCTGCGGCCGGTCGCGCACACCCCGGCGCGCGGCGGTCCGGCGCGCCGGGCCAGCGCGGTCCGGCGCGCCGGTTCAGCCCTTCGATGCGCGCAGCCCGGTTGCGGTGGCGGTGACGGCGCGTTCGAACCAGGTGCCGGTGTCGGCCGCCGAGCGGGTCCAGACCCAGACGCACTGGGTCACCCGGCCCTGCTGGAGGCAGCCGTAACGGTGCGGGAAACGGGTGCCGTCGGACAGGGTCATGGTGGCCGACACCATCCGGCCCGGCACGCCCAGCCCGGCGGGCAGCTTCCCGGCGGTGTGGCCGGTGGTGACCTGGCCGGCCTCCTCGTCGCGCTCGCACGCCTCCAGCACGCCGAAGATCTGCCGGACCGCGTCCGCGGCGGTCGCCTCGTCCGGATAGACCACCGTCTCCTGGGCCACCTCGACGAACTCGCCGGCCGGTGTTCCCTCCGGCGTGCCGAAGACCCGGGTCGACACGACGAGCCGCCGGTCGAGCAGGGGCAGCGGGCGACCGCAGGCGACGCCGTCGGAGTCGAGTTGCTCGCTGGCGTTCTCGGGCTTCTCGGCCAGGCCGGCCAGGCTGCCGGTCGCCGCGTACCGGTCGCGCAGCGCCGCGGCGGCGCCGCCGTCGGTGGGCGAGGGCGCGACGAGGGCCGGATCGGTGGCGGGGGCGGGCTCGGTGGCGGGAGAGCAGCCGGTGAGGGCGGCGGTCAGAGCCGCCGCGATGATCATCCGTCGGGACACCGGAGGGATGCTAGACGGAGATCGACGCCGGTGGGCGCCCCGGGAGCGCCCGCGTCAGGCGGGGCGGGCGCCGACCGCGTCGCGTACCTCGGCGCCCTGCTCGCCCTCGACGGCGCGGGCGCAGTGGGCGCAGCAGAAGAAACGGCCGGAGACCTCGACGCCGTGCCCGACGATCTTGATCTGGCAGTGCTCGCAGATCGGCGCCATCTTGTGCACCGCGCACTCGAAGCAGTCGAACGTGTGCCGCGACCCGTCGACGGTGCGCACCTCGAACGCCATCCAGTAGTCGTTACCGCAAACCTCGCAGGTTGCCATGCGAAACCCCCCGAAAACGGACCTGTCATCCGAGAGTTGCGCAGACGACACCTTCGAGCAACCGGAACCGGCGAACCTGATCCGGCCCCACGGCGAGTCGCTCCCGGCGTGTCGCGCGTTGACCCCGGTGACCGCCGAACATCCCCGGAGGATTCGTGATCAAGCGCAACAAGCTCTTCGGCAACCAGACCCGGGTGACGTTCTCGCTGCCCCGGGACGCCCCGGCCGGCACGGTGAGCGTGGTCGGCTGTTTCAACGGCTGGGAGCCCGGCCGGCACGAGCTGGTGCCGCGCCGCGACGGCACCCGTACCGTGACGGTCCGGCTGAAGCCGGGGGAGTACCGCTTCCGCTACCTCGCCACCGGCGGGGTGTGGCTGGACGACGAGGCCGCCGACCAGGTGGACGAGGCCGGCGGCCTGCTGCGGCTGTGACGCCGCCGTCAGCCGGCGCTGGGCTCCAGCCGTACCGAGATCGAGTTGACGCAGTGCCGGGTGTCCTTCGGGGTGAAGCCCTCACCCTCGAAGACGTGCCCGAGGTGGCTGTCGCAGCGCGCGCAGCGGATCTCCACGCGCCGCATGCCGAGCGTGTTGTCCGGGATCTCCTTGACCGCGCCCGGGATGGCGTCGTCGAAGCTCGGCCAGCCGCAGTGCGAGTCGAACTTGTCCTGGCTGCGGAACAGTTCCAGCCCGCAGGCCCGGCAGTGGTAGACGCCGGGGGTCTTGGTGTCGACGTACTCACCGGTCCAGGGCGCCTCGGTGCCGGCCTCGCGGAGCACCCGGAACTCCTCGGGGCTCAGCCGCACGCGCCATTCGTCCTCGGTACGGGGCAGTTCGTTGTCGGAAAGACTCACCCCTCAACGGTACGTCGGGTGTCGGTGGCATCGCATATGGTCGCGTGATGGCGGGCAAGGGTGCGGTCGAGGAGATCGAGGTAGCCGGGCACACGGTGCGGCTGAGCAGCCCCGATCGGGTGATCTTCCCGCAGCGGGGCTTCACCAAGGCCGACGTCTTCCGCTACTACCTGGCAGTCGGCGACGGGATCATGCGCGCCCTGCGCGACCGGCCGACGACGCTCCAGCGCTTCCCCGACGGCATCGAGGGGGAGATGTTCTTCCAGAAGCGGGTGCCGCAGCGGGGCGTGCCCCCGTGGGTCAGCACCGCGCGGATCGCCTTCCCGAGCGGCCGCCCGGCCGACGAGCTGTGCCCGGCCGACCTGGCCCACGTGGCCTGGGCGGCGCAGATGGGCACAGTGGTGTTCCACCCGTGGCCGGTGCGCGCCGCCGACACCGACCGCCCCGACGAGCTGCGCGTCGACCTCGACCCGCAGCCCGGGACCGACTTCGCCGACGCGGTGACCGCCGCCGGTGAGCTGCGCGGCCTGCTCGACGAGCTGGGCGTGCCCGGCTGGCCGAAGACCTCCGGCGGCCGGGGCGTGCACGTCTACCTGCGCATCCAGCCGCGCTGGACGTTCGTGGAGGTGCGCCGCGCCACCATCGCGCTGGCCCGGGAGCTGGAACGCCGCCGCCCCGAGCTGGTCACCACCGCCTGGTGGAAGGAGGAGCGGGGCGAGCGTGTCTTCGTCGACTTCAACCAGATGGCACGGGACCGCACCATCGCCTGCGCGTACTCGCTGCGCGCCAACGCCCGCGCCACCGTCTCCACCCCGGTCGACTGGGACGAGCTGCCCGAGGTCGACCCGGACGACTTCCACCTGGGCACGGTGCCGGCCCGGTTCGCCGAGCGCGGCGACCCGCACGCCGGCATCGACGACGCCCCGTGGGACATCACGCCGCTGCTCGAGTGGGCCGAGCGGGACGCCGCCGACGGGCTGGGCGACATGCCTTATCCACCTGAATACCCGAAGATGCCCGGCGAGCCGAAGCGGGTCCAGCCGTCGAAGGACCGCGACCGCCCCCGCTCCTGACACGGCCCCTGCTCGAGTGCCGCCGGCTCAGGCGGGAGCGGTGAGCATGCTCCGCACCGAGGCGACGATGTGCCGGGGGCGGCGGTAGAGGTCGGTGGCGGTGTAGACCCGCATGCGCCAGCCGTGCTCGGCCAGCCAGTTGAGCCGGGAACGGTCGTGGTGCAGCCGGCCGGGGTCGAGGTGGGAGGCGCCGTCGTACTCCAGGCCGATGCGCCGGTCACGATAGCCCAGGTCGAGGCGGTAGATCGGGATCCCGTCCCGGTCGGGAACCCACAGTTGCGGCTCCGGCGGCGGCAGCCCGCCGTCGATCAGCAACAGACGCAGTTGGCTCTCCTGCCGGCACTCCGGGCGCGGGTCGGCGAGCGCGATCAGTTCCCCTGCCTGCCGTACTCCCCGCAGACCGGCGTGCCATGCCACCTCGGTGAGCAGGTCGTCGCGGCGGCAGGCGCCGGCGCGGAGGCAGAGGTCGAGCACCGGCAGCGCGTCCGCCCGCCGGAGCACCCGGGCCAGATCCACGGCGCAGCGGGCGGCGGGCGCGCAGGGGATGCCGGCGATCTCCACCGCGTCCGGCACCGGCAGCACCGTCTGATGCGTCACCACGCCCCGGATGCGCCGGGCGCTCACGCCGGGCGGCACGATCACGTGCACCCGGTCGCCTGGAACCGCCCCGAACCGGTGCAGTCTCGCGCCGGTGTGGAACCCCGCGACGGTTCCCGGCGGCAGTCGCCGGAACAGGGCGCGCAACCGGCTCTTCTCGTCGTCGGTGCAGCCGTACACACCCCGGGACAGCCGGCCCAGCCGTCCCGCCCCCACCTGGTGCCGTACCGCCCCGCGGCTCATCCCACCCGCCAGCAACTCCCCGTACCGCCACACCCGCCCACCTTCCCGCCCCATCGTCCTTCCCGTCCGCCCCTGTGGACAGCGCTCGTCCTCGCGCCGGTGGTGGCCGTCGATCTTGGAGTTGTGGCGCCCAGGATGTCCGTTCGGCGGGATTTGTGAGGTGCCACAACTCCAAGACGCTTCTATGTGTGTGGTGATCGGTTCGGTTGGTTGCCGTTAGGGTTCGGCATCGATGATCACTTGGGTGACTCTTCGT